>JBLMZA010000047.1:0-31700 GCA_050258555.1 Acidobacteriota bacterium
CTCCTGACAGGCTTCCTCGTGGTTGCGGGGCTGACTGCGGTTGTCGGCATCTACGGCTATGTCACCATCATGCGGATTACCGCGTTCGGACATCGCGTTGCAAAGCAGAACGCGCCGGCGATTCTCTATGTCGGCAACATCGGCACCTATCTGAACTCGATGGCCGCGGTGGAACGGGGACTCGTCAATCCGGGATTCACCGAACGGAAGATCCGGAACGCTCAGAACCTGGCATTCTCATCGAAGATGGCCGGCCTGAAGAAAAACATCGACCTCTACGATCAGAGTCCGAAGAATGACCGCGACGAGAAATTGTGGCAGGAGTTCAAGAACGTCTACCGGCAGTGGAGCGTGTTCCAGCAGGATTTTGCGGCGCTCTCCAGGGAGATGGACGGGCTGGTCGCGCAGGGCGTCTCGATGAAGGATCCGAAGGCCGCAAGCCTCAATGACCGGATGCTGACGGCGTATCTGAAGGAGCGCGAGCCGTTCGTCAAGCTGTCCGATCTTGCGGTGGCGCTGACAAACAGCAATTCGGAACAGATTGCCGCGGCCAATGAAGAAATCGAAAAGACCGAACTCTACGCGGTGACCGGTATCCTGCTCATCACGCTTGCGGGGTTGGGCGCCGCCATCGCCATCGGGATCTATATTTCGCGGCTCATCGGCCGGCCGATCCGTCAGGCGACCGAGTGCATGGCGACGCTGAACCTGGGCAGCCTTCAGGCGAAAATGGACTGGGACACGAAGGACGAGTTGGGCGATATGGCGCGCATGATCAACAGCTTTACAGGAACGCTCACGCGCTACGTCGGCTCGATCTACGACACGGCCGAGGGAAAGTTCACATACGTCCGCAAGGTCAACGACACGCGGAACGAGCTTGCGCCTGCGCTCGAGACGATCGTCAACACGCTGAAGGAACTGCAAAACGAAACCGAACTTATGATTCATCAGTACGGGGAAGGCAACATTTCGTATAAGGGAGACGAGGCGAAGTTCAAGGGCGGATACCGTTCCATCGTCGAGGGATTCAACGCATCGGTCAATACGATCGTGACGGTTGTGCAGAACGGCAACAGCGTGATGAGGGAACTCGGAGAAGGCAATCTCACGGCGCGCATGACCGGCGAATACCGGAATGACTTCAAGGCGTTTCAGGACAGCATCAATTCGCTCGGCGCCTCGCTTGAAAAGCTGGTCGGCGAAATATCGGATGCCGTGGCAGCAACCGCGAGCGCCAGCGCGCAGATCTCGTCGAGCAGCGAGGAGATGGCATCTGGAACGCAGGAGCAGAGTTCGCAGACCGCGGAAGTGGCATCGGCCATCGAGGAGATGTCGAGGACGATCATCGAGACGACACGCAATGCCGACCATGCCTCGCGCGCCGCGCTCAACGCAGGGTCGATCGCGAAGGAAGGCGGGAAAGTCGTCAATGAGACAGTGGCGGGCATGGTGCGCATCGAAGCCGTGGTCAAGAAATCCGCGGAAACCGTTCTCGAACTCGGCAAATCCTCGGACCAGATCGGAGAGATCATACAGGTGATCGACGATATTGCCGACCAGACGAACCTGCTGGCATTGAACGCGGCGATCGAAGCCGCGCGGGCAGGCGAGCAGGGAAGGGGCTTCGCGGTCGTAGCCGATGAAGTGAGAAAGCTTGCCGAACGCACGACGAAGGCCACGAAGGAAATCGCCGGCATGATCAAGCAGATACAGCACGAGACCGCCGGCGCCGTCGAGTCGATGCAGCAGGGACCCGCGGAAGTGGAACAGGGAAAGATGATGGCCGAGAAGGCGGGCGTGTCGCTGAAAGAGATCATCGACGGCGCCGAACAGGTGGTGGGCATCGTCACGCAGGTCGCCAAAGCGAGCCAGGAACAGACCAGCGCTTCCGAGCAGATCACGAAGAACATCGAGATGATCAGCAGCGTCACGCACGAAAGTGCGGCGGGCGTGCAGCAGATCGCACGGGCGGCGGCCGATCTCAACAACCTGACGGAAAATCTACAGAACCTGATCGCGCATTTCACGATCAGCGCAAACCGTGCTGCAGGCACACACAACAACATCATTGCCGCCGGACGGCAATTGACAGGAAGATGAGGAACCGATGAAAAGATTTTCGATCACGACCATGCCGCTTCTGGCCCTCTGGATGTGTCTCATCGTCGCAGCACCGGCAGGCGCGCAGACCACCGGCACATCCGGCCATCAGCCGGCGGCATTCAAGCTGAGCATCACGGAACGATTCCGGATCGAGACGTACGACAACACCGTGACGCTCTCGAAGGCGGCAAAGGCGGCAAGCTCCTATGCCCGCAACCGCATCAATGTCATGGCGCAGTGGTATCCCGATCCGTCGGTCGAACTCGCCGCGATGGTCTCGAACGAGTTCAGGAATTATTTTTCTCCTTCCACAAACAGCTTCCACATGAACGAGGTCTACTTCGATCAGCTGTATGTGAAGGTGAAGACCGCGGGGCTGGCCGACGGCGAACTCACGCTGGGGCGTCAGAATATCACGCTCGGCGAAGGCTTCCTGGTGATGGAAGGAACGCCGCTGGACGGCTCTCGCTCCATTTATTTCAACGCCGCACGGTTCGACTGGAACGCTTCTCCCATTCATCAGCTCACGTTCTTCTACACCTATCAGCCGAAGATCGACAAGCTGCCCGTGCTCAACGGCAGGGATATCGATCCCTCCAATCAGGGCGACGGATCGTGGAATCTTGCCGAGCAGACGGAATCGGGAGGCGGACTGTATTACACGGGTAAACTTGCCGACGTCAATCTTCAGGCCTATGTGCTTCGGAAGGATTATCTCGATCCCGATGTGAAAGCCGGCCAGACGACGCACGGCGTCAACACGGCCGGCGGCAGAGTCAGCGCGGCATTCGACCGGCACTTCAGCGCCACGGCCGAGGGTGCATGGCAGTTCGGCACGTCGCAGCACATCCGCAAGAACGCATTCGGAGGATACGCCTACGGCACATACGCTTCGCTGGCAGAGCCGGGAATCATTCCGAAAAAAATCTCCATCGGCGCCGTCTATCTGAGCGGCGACGACCGTTCAACGAAGGATGATGAGGGATGGGATCCGCTGTTTTCGCGATGGCCGAAGTGGAGCGATTCGTACGTCTATACGCAGGTGAAGGAGTTCGGCAAGCCGGCGTATTGGTCGAACATGATGTCGCTCTATGCGTCGATGCTGTTCTCGCTCGACGATCAGTTCGATGTGAGCGCAGCCTATCATCATCTCACGGCGCCGCAGGCCGGCACGGCAACAGCATTGCTCAGCGGAAAGGGCGATGTGCGCGGCGACCTCTTCATTGCAAAGCTGCTGTTCACGATGTCGAAAACCGTTTCAGGGCACGTGATCATCGAGCATTTCATTCCCGGCAATTACTATTTCGACAATGCCGATGTCAGCAACTGGGCGAGGATTGAACTGCTCTTCAAGCTCTGAGCCGATCATGTGTCTCGAATCCCCGCGTGAGTGCAACGATGCGGGGCAGAAGGCCGGGAATCGCCTCTGCGGCGGAGAGTCCGATGGTGCAAAGCGGCGGAGACAGCAGGATCGTCTGGATGATTCGGGCGATCCTGATCCGCTTCCGGAACAGCTCGGCCTTTCTCTGCCGGTAGAGCGCTTCTGCGGCGCGGCGTGCGAGTCCATGACGGCGCTGGGCGTATAACACTTCCGCCACAAGCCGTCCTCCCTGCATCGCAATACCGATGCCATCGCCCGCCAGCGGCGCGATGACATCCGCAGCGTCTCCCGCCATGAAAATGCCGTCGACCACGGGCTCCTTCCTTCCGAAAAAAATATTTCCTGTTCCATAGAGCGGCGCATGTGCGCACGATTCCTCGAACGCGTCGGTGAACGACTCGCGGAATGCACGATTGCCCGCTGCCAGCCTCGCAAGCTGCCGGCGCGGAGGCTCGTCGTCCGGCTGCCGCTTCTCAAGAAAACAGACCGTGACGGCGCCGCTGTTCACGGCGTTCACTCCGCAGTAGAGATGCGAGCCGGTGAATAAATGGATCGCCCCGGTATCGAGCGCGGGGCAGAGCGCACGGTCCACATGAAGCTTGATTCCATTCAGATGCGAACGCTCGGAGACGAAACGCCGGCCGAGCTGTTTGTCCAGCATGCTGTGCCGTCCGTATGCGCCGACAAGGCGGCGCGCCATGCATGCGTGCGGACCCGATGCGTCCGTGATGCGTACCAGGTAGCGGTCGTCCTTCGGGATGATCTCCGTCACTTCGGCCGGCTGGAGCACAAAGGCTCCCTGCCGGCGCGCCCTTTCCAGCAGCAGGCGATCGAAGGCACCGCGCTTCATGGCGAAGGCGGGAAACCCGAGACGGGCATGGACGGTCTGTCCCTGTTCGGAATGAATGCGGAGCGCGCCGATCTCATTCGGCGAAGCCTCGAGAAAGGCATCGAACAGTCCCAGTTCCTTCAGGCACATGCTCACTTCATTCGAGAGAAATTCCCCGCAGACTGTCTCGCGCGGAAACGCCGACTTTTCAATCACGCAGACTTCCTCATCCATGCTGCGCAGATAGAGGGCGCATGCGCTTCCGGCGGGGCCGCCGCCGATGATGACTGTATCGAATGTTTCCATGTCCGGCCTTCTTCTGTGATTGCGTCATTTTCGCAGCACCACAAGCCACCGGAACGCCCAGCGCCGGCGGATGGTCACGTGAGCGACACGCAGACGGGCGATTACCGACTCGAGATCACGGCGGGAAAACGCCCGCTGCACCGAAAGAGGACCGTCGTGACGCACCATCGGACTCGCCGGGAGCAGGCGCGTCAGCATCCAGATGGCCGCGTGAGCGATCGCGGAACGGCGCAGATCGTTGATCACGACGCCGAGGCGCGCCGCGGCAAGGAATGACGAGAGCAGGCGGACCATGTCATGTTCGGTGAAATGATGAAGGAACAGGGAGAGATGCACGATGTCGACGCTATTGTCGCGCACGGGAAGCCGGAAGGCATCGGCGCACACGATCGGAGCATCGGCATTCCGCTCGCGCACATACCGGCAGACACCCGTATTCAGATCCATGCTGATGACGGTCGTCTCTTTTGCATTGGGCAGGTTCGCAAGCGTATCCGACGCGCCGGAACCGACATCGAGGATCGTCAGCGGCCGGTGCTTTCCTTCCGTAATATGGAGAATGCCGTCTTTGCTGACGCTTCGTCCCCCCAGCAGCATGTTGATGATGCGAAGTTCATCCAGCGCGCGGTCGATACGGCTGTCGGTGATCGACATGTCATCCATGATCTCTTTGTCATGCCGGCGTTCCATCGCCTATGCGATTCCTCTCATCACCGCGACTTCCATCGAAAGTCCCGGACCGAAGGCGACTGCGCAGCACCATTCTTCCGGCGCGATCGGGCGCGAATGCAGCAGTTCGCTGAGCACGAAGAGGATCGATGCCGACGACATGTTGCCGTACTGCCTCAGCACCGTGCGAGACGGTTCCATCGCGCGCGCATCCAGGTGCAGCCCCTGCTGCAGAGCGTCGAGGATGGCCCGTCCTCCCGGATGCAATGCCCAGTGTGCGATCTCTGCCACGGAGAGTCCCATCTCCTGAAGCATGCCATGAAGAGCGGGAACGGCGCGGTGCAGGATCGCAGCGGGAAGATCGGACGAGAGCTGCATTTCGAATCCCGCATCGCCTATATGCCATCCCATCAGCTGAGAGGAGTCCGCAAAGACGACCGACTTCGTACCGATGAGTTCGAGACGGGCTTTGGGCCTGAGCGTTTCAGAGCGGGAAAAAAGCGCCGCCGCCGCGCCGTCGGCGAAGATCATGTTGGCCAGAATATTGTCTCGGGTCGGCTCTGTCTGCAGATGAAGGCTGCAGAGTTCGACCGAAACCAGCAGCACGGTTTCATCGCGTCTTTCGGCAGCTGCGAGGGCTTCAAGCGCCGAGGTGAAGCCGATGATCGAAGCGGCGCAGCCCATGAAGCCGATGGCCGTGCGCTTCACTGTGGCGGGAATACCGCACGAGCCGATCAGGTGATAATCGATGCCCGGAGCGAAGAACCCCGTGCAGGAGACCACAATGAGCCTGCTGACCGATGCCGGATCGCATCCGGTCCCGGACAGCAGCGACTGCACGGCTTCGCAGGAAAGACGCTTCGACCATGTTTCGTATTCCTGCATGCGCGCCTTTGTGCCCGGAGTGCGGTAGGCGCCGTTTTCAGAATAAAATTTCTGCTGCGCCGAACTGTCTCCGTCAGGAATGACGATGTGCCGAGTTTCGATGCCCGAGAGCAGCGCTGCCGCTTCAATCAGGCGGCCTGTTATGGAACGCTGGCCCATCCGTTTGGCAAGTTCCGCGGCGGCGGTCGATTGGTCGACGAGATATGGGGGGGAAGCCGTTGCAATATCGATCAGCATGCGAGCTCCTTTCATGTGAAGATAGGAACACGGACTTGTGCCGTAAAATTTCCGGCCTCGATCGACGCCGGCACTAATTTGGGGAAACATGCGTTCAAGACAGCGCGCTGCAGGATCGAACGGACTTTCTTCTTTTGAAAAAAATCGGTACGTTTTTACGGATTGAACAGTCGGTGCTCTTCCACAGGATGGGAAGTCAGCCATGTCACTCATTTCCGTTCCATATGCGGCAGCATGCACTCTGATCGTTGTCGCGCTCATGACGACCGTACAGCACCGGCCGCGAAGCAGCAGGGCATGGAGTGTTGTGGCGGCGGTCATACAGTCCGCCGTCATACCGGCCGCAGAACTGGTCCGCACCGAAGCGCTCCACCCTGTGGTCCAGGCCTCGGCGTCGACGCTCATGCTGCTGGCGCTGCTGTTTCCGGCGCCTGTCTGGATGAACCGGCCGGCGGCCGCCTCCGAATCGGGTGCGACGCGGCGTGCCTATGCCGCGCTGGCATCGGTGCTTGCCTTCGGCGGCATCATCCTCTGTTTCGATCCTTTTCTGAATCCTCATCAGACGGTCATCCGTGTGCAGTTTGTGCCCTTCCGTACGGAAGCCTACGCCGTCATCACGCTCCTCATCATGCTCTTCATGATCGGCTATGCCGTCATGATGATGCGCCCCTTGCGGCGCTCGCGTTCGCGTGCCGAGAGGCGCCGGCTTGGGATCATCGCATGGTCTCCGATGGCCTTGACCGCCGCCGTACTTGCATCGGGCCTGCTCGTCCGCGATCCGCTGTCCTATGCCGTCTCGCTCAGCGTTTTTTCGTGCGCTGCGGCCTTCGCGCTGATCGCGGCTGCGGCGGAGCGTCCGCTGCCGGTCTCGCTCTCGGCGCTGCCGACGGAAATTACCTATGCTCTTTCCTCGGCGGTCATTTTTGCACTGGCCTTTGCGCTGATCGATATCGCGGGAAGCGCGCTGGGCACCGCCTTCGGTATCCGTGAGCTTGTCGGAAAGGCCGTCCTCGTGGTCGTCATCGGACTGGTGTTCTGGCCGCTTGTGCTGCGCGTTCAAAAGATGGTAAGACATGTGTTTTACAGCGATGTCGAGAAAATCCGTTCGCTCTTTATGGAGTTTATGGATCAGGCGCGAAGCATGACGAGCATCGAATCGATCGCGGAAGCGTTCTGCAGCTGCCTTGAGGACGCGTTCAATGTGTCGCGCAGCGAGCTGTTTCTGCTCGATGAGGCGGGGACGTCCTACCGGTGCGTCCAGATGCACGAGCGGGAATTTCATTCAACGGGAGCGCTGCCGGAACTTTTCGCCGCTTCATCGTCGCCGCGTGCCGCAGCAGACTGCATCGCGCTCTGCACTGAGGAGGAGCGGCGCGTGCTGCGCGAATATGAAAAGGGCACGGTTGTGCCGATTCTCTTCGGAAAGCGGATCCGCGGATTTCTCTTTGCGGGTCCGCATCTGAGCGGCCGGATCTTCCATCGGAGGGCATCGTTCGGCGATGCATTCACGCCGGCGGTGCGTGCGCTCGCGTTCATCGTCGACAGGCAGAACCTGATCGAGCGCCTCAGGCGCGACGAGCTTCGCTTTGCGCAGGAGGACCGCCTGGCCGTTCTCGGCACATTCGGCGCCGGCATTGCGCACGAACTGCGCAATCCGCTCAATGTCATTTCCACATCGGCGCAGACGATTCTGCGCCGTCCGGATGACAACGACATGCATGCAGAGGTGGCGCAATTCATCGCCGAAGAATCGCGCCGTATGAGCCGCACGATCGATGAATTTCTGCGCTTCTCGAAATCGAACGTGCCCGAATGGAAGAACGACGACATTCATAACATCATCGACAATGCGCTGCGCTCGGTGCAGATGAAAATCGAAGCCATGCGCATCCTTGTCTGCATCAACATTCCGCCGGGCTTCACGCGCGTCGTCACGTCCGTGCGCCATCTGGAACACGCGCTGGGCAACATCATGCTGAATGCCGTCGAGGCGATGGACGACGGGGGAGCGTTGACGATCACGGTGAGGGATGAAACACGGCCGGGCAGGGATCTGCCGGAGCGCATGTCCATCGAGATCCGGGATACGGGCCGGGGAATTCCCGAAGAGCTTCTGGAGAAAATCTTCGATCCCTTCTTCACCACAAAAAGCGAAGGAACGGGGCTCGGGCTTCCCATTGTCCGCATGATTCTTCATACCATCGGCGCATCGGTCTCGGCTTCATCGACGGACCGCGGCGCCGCGTTTACGATATCGCTGCCGGTTGACGGAAGGAGCCGCTATGACTAAACTGACGGTGCTCGTCGCAGACGACGAGGAAAAAACACGACGGATATTCGAGCTGAATCTCAGCGCGGACTATACAGTTGTTGCCGCGATGGACGGCAAGGAGGCACTCGAGAAGCTCCGCGCAGTGCCGATCGATATCGTACTGACCGACATGAAGATGCCGTATGCCGACGGACAGGCCGTGCTGAGAGAGGCGCATGCGCGCGAGCCTTCTATGCCCGTTATTGTCATTACCGCCTTCGGCTCGATCGAGCAGGCTGTCGCAATGATGAAGCAGGGCGCGTTCGATTACATCGTCAAGCCGGTGGAACTGGAGCGGCTCGATCTGACGCTCGAGCGCGCCGCCCATCATGTGCGGCTGACGCGCGAAAACCGTTTCCTTCGCTCGAGGCTCGAACAGCTCGAGGCACAGGCGACCGTGATCACGGCCAATCCATCGATGCAGAAGCTGCTTGGGGTCGTGAAACAGACAGCCGCCACCGGGTTTACCGTTCTCATCGAAGGGGAGACGGGAACAGGCAAGGAGCTCATCGCCCGATCGCTTCATTTCGAGAGTCCACGCGCCCAGCAGCCGTTCATCGCCGTCAACTGCGGGGCGATTCCGCGAGAGCTGCTCGAGAGCGAGCTCTTCGGCTGCGAGAAGGGCGCCTATACGGGCGCCACCTCGACGCGCCCGGGCAAATTCGAACAGGCGAACAAAGGCACGCTCTTTCTCGACGAGATCGGCGAGCTCCCGCAGGAACTGCAGGTGAAGCTTCTGCGCGCCTTCGACGAGCAATGCGTGACGCATGTGGGCGGCTCTGCGCCGATTCCGCTCGATCTCCGCATCGTTGCGGCCACAAACCGCACGCTCCGTCTGGAGGTGGAGGAAGGCCGCTTCCGCCGTGATCTCTATTACCGCCTGAACATCGTGCATCTCACGCTTCCGCCGCTCAGAAATCGCAAGGAAGACATTCCGCTGCTGGTCCATCACTTCCTGGAAAAGCACCGCGCGGAATTTCCCTCCCGCTTCATGGGCATCGACCGGGACGCACTGCTGTACCTCGAGGCCTATCACTGGCCGGGCAACGTGCGCGAACTCGAAAATGTCGTCATGCGCGCCATGGTCACGGCGCGCGGCAGCTATCTGACGCTCGAGGACCTTCCGTCAGAGCTCCATCTTTCATCCGGCTCCGCGGAAGGGGATGGGCCGGCGTCCTATCAGGAATTTCTCGAGTTCAAAAAATCAGAAAAGCAGAAATACATTCTCGAGATCCAATCGAAGTTTCTGCTCGAGGCGCTGCGCGGACAACAGTGGAATATCTCCAAGACCTCCCAGACACTCGGCATGGACCGCCGCAGGCTGCAGAACATGATGAAAGAAGCCGGCATTCGCATCCCGCGCGGCGAACACGCCTCACAGAATAACCCGCAGGATGCCTAGACGCGCACGGCTGCGCAGAAAATGTTCGCAGTTCAAAGAACCGTTTCCGCGTTGAATGGGGCGCATGCGCTCCCTATCTGCGCAGCATTCGTGCGCAGCGGGGCGCAGCATCCTGTCTCCATTCCTCAAAATATCATGCACTATCGCCATTTCAAGCCTGGCATTCCATTTGCTGACGATTGAGATGTTGCTGCACGGGCAGAGGACGGACAGGAAGGGATGAATGTGATGGAGGAGAAGGCGCTGCAAACGGCAACAATGGCGGTCATTGCCGCGGGCGAAGGCTCGCGTCTGAGGCATGAAGGCGTCGGCACGGCGAAGCCGCTCGTCGAAGTCGGCGGCGTGCCGATGATCGAGCGTCTGCTGCAGGTCGGCATGCGTCATGGCGTGACGCAGTTTCATGTGATCATCAACGAGCAGTCGGCCGATGTGCGTGAATTTCTGAAACGCCGGCAGACCGAACTTCCGATTCATCTGATCGTAAAAACCACCCCCAGTTCGATGCACAGTCTGTTCGAACTGGCCCCGCACCTTTCCGCATCCCCCTTTCTTCTTGCAACCGTCGATTCGATCTTCCGCGAATCGGAGTTCGCGGCATATGTCGATGCCGCCGGGCGCTGCGCGGCCGACGGACTGCTTGCAGTGACGCACTTCATCGAGGATGAAAAGCCCCTCTGCGTCGTCACGGATACGGAAGACCGTGTGCTGCAGTTCAGTGATACGGCGGAGTGCTTCGATACGGCAACCGGCGGACTCTACTGGTTCAGGCCGAGGATCTTTGACGTGATGGCCGATGCCATCGGGATGAACACGGAACGGCTCCGGAATTTTCTGCGCCTGCTTGTGGCGCGCGGTTACGATCTGCGCACGTTCCGGTTTTCGAAGATGATCGATGTCGATCATGCCTCCGATATCGCCGCGGCCGAGGCGCTTGCCTCGGAGGATGCCCGCGATGCGGATGACCGGGTGAGGATGCACTGAACATCCGGAAAATTCACATTCACAATTCCAGGTTCTGCGCTTCATATCATGGATTGACACATGACGTCATTACGATTGTTGGGAGTGCGGCGAAAGCGCGATTATTCGCCGAATCATGTCACGAGCGACCTGCAGATCATCACGATGACCGCCGAGCGTCTGCGCGCGATGGGGGCCGAAGTCGACATGTGCGAGGAAGGAGAGGATATTCCGGACGCCGGACGCTACGATGCGATCTTTTCGATGGCGCAGGGACCCGAGGGGAACGAAAAGCTTCTGCCGTATTCGCGGGCGGGAGCGCTCATCATCAATTCGCCTGAGAGCGTGATGAACTGCTACCGCACATCGATGATCACGCTTCTCTTCAACAACGGCATTCCGTTTCCGAAGAGCCGCATCATCGCCACACGCTCCGCCACAGAACGGACGTTCATCGAGTTCAACCGGGGAAAAGTGTGGATCAAGCGCGGCGACGTCCACGCCATTCACAAGGAGGATGTCATCCTCGCCTACAGCACTTCGGAAAAGCTGGATGTGATGCGGGAGTTCAGCGAGCGCGGCATCGAATCGGCCGTGATCCAGGAGCATATCGACGGGGATACGGTGAAGTTCTACGGCATCCGCGAATCGGAATTCTTTCATTGGTACTACGTGAACGGAGTCTATCATTCGCCGTTCGATCAGTCAGCGCTCTACCGGCTCGCCCAGAAGTCGGCGCAGACGCTGGGCCTCTTCGTCTTCGGAGGCGATGCGATCATCGCCCCGAACGGAGGCATCACGATCATCGACATCAACGACTGGCCGAGCTTCTCGCCGGTGCGCGAGCCGGCAAGCCGCAACATTGCATCGCTCCTCTACCGAAAGGTGAAAGACTATGTCCGATACTAGCACGCAGACGCGCTTTGCGCAGATACGGACCGAGGTGCCGGGTCCGCTTTCGCGCCAGTGGTTTGAGCAGGACCAGCGCCGGATCTCTCCCGGCATACAAACCATCGCAACGCTTTCGCAGCTGACGATCGAGCGCGGCGAAGGCTGCATACTCGAGGACGCCGACGGCAACCGCTACATCGATTTCTTCGCCGGTGTCGGCGTGGCGAGCCTCGGCTACAACCATCCGCGCTACGTGAGCGCCGTCGAACGCCAGCTCTCGATGAATCACGTCGGCAGCTTCGCCTCGCGCACGCGCGCCGAGCTTTCAGAACTGCTCGCGTCGATATCCATCGGCGGACTGACGCGGACGCAGTATTACAGTTCGGGCGCCGAAGCGGTGGAGGCCGCTCTGCGTCTTGCGAAATCGCATACGAAGAAAAATGAATTCATCGGCTTCTGGGGAGGCTTCCACGGCAAGACCCTCGGCGTGCTCGGTCTGCTCGGCGACACATTCAAGCAGTCGCTCGGTCCGCTGCCCTTCGGCGTCTACTCCTCGCCGTACGCCGACTGCAGCCATTGTCCGTTCCATCTGTCGCGCGAGCATTGCGCCCTGGCCTGCGTCGATTTCCTTCGGAAGAAAATCCGCTATGAGACCACCGGCCAGATCGCCGCAATCGTCGTCGAGCCCATACAGGGCACAGCCGGCAATATCGTGCCCCCGCCGGGATTTATGACCGAGCTCCGGCGGCTTGCGCACGAGATCGGCGCGCTGCTCATCGCCGATGAGATGATCACCGGCTTCGGACGCACCGGGCGCATGTTCGCATGCGAGCACGAGCCGGTCGAACCGGACATCATGACGATCGGCAAGGGATTCGGAGGGGGCTTCCCGATGACGGGACTGATGTCGACAGAGGAAATCATCCAGGCAAAGCCGTTCGCCAATCCGAGCGGAAGCTCTTCGAGCTACGGCGGAAATCCGCTCGGAGCGGCCGCGGCGCTCGCCACCGTGCGGGCGATCATCGACGAAGGCCTCGTCGAGAATTCGGCGCGGACCGGCGCCTACATGCTCGACCGGCTCACGACATTCAAATCGAAATTCCCGTTCGTCTCGCGCGTGCAGGGGAAGGGTCTCATGATCGGCATGGACTTGTGCATGCCGGGCAGGCCTGAGGAACGGCTGGACAAACGCTGGACGCAGATGATTTTCCGGGAATGCCTGCAGCGCGGCTTGATCGTCATGGGATATAATCCCGAGATCCGCATCAATCCTCCGCTCATTATCACTGAAGAGATTGCAGAAGAGGGGATCGACATCATGGAGGAGGCATTCGCCTATGCGGCAGAGCGCATCATGGCTTAAGGCTCGCGAAGTGGAAGAGACACTCGATGTGGTGTTCTACCGGCCCTGCGGATCGGTCATCGCTTCTGCGGCCGCGCGCCTGCACATGACGCCCAATCAGCTCACGGCGTTCGGCGCGGCAGTCGGCATTATCGGCGGACACTTTCTCTTCTACCGCTCCGTCACATTGAATCTGATGGGCATTGCGCTCATCCTCGCTGCGGAGATGATCGACAGCGCGGACGGACAGCTGGCGCGCATGACGAATCAGTTCACGAAGTACGGCCGGTTTCTGGACGGATTCGGAGACAATCTGAAGTTCGTGAGCATCTACGTCCATTGTGCGCTTCGCTTCTCGGCCGCAGTCGGCATGGTGCCGGCATTCGCCGTGGCGCTCATTGCCGGCGTGAGCCATTCATACCAGAGCGCCGCGGCGGATTATTACCGGACGGCGTTTCTGGGATTCGCGCTGAAAAAATCGCGCAAGGATCTGAAGACGACCGCCGAGCTTTCGACGAATAATGCGCAGCTCACATGGAGGCGCCATCCGCTGGAGAAATTGTTCCTTCGTCTCTGGCTCAACAACACGTATCAGCAGGAGATGATGTCACGATCGTTCATCCTGCTGAACACCGAGGCATCGAACCGGTGGAACGGGACGCTGCCCGATTCATTCTCGGCCGAATACTATGAGAGAAATCTTCCGCTCATCAAGTATTACAACATCCTCACGACCAATACGAGGATGGCCGTGCTCTTTGTTGCCGTGCTGGCCGATGTGATTCCCCTGTATTTTGCATTCGAAATCGTCGTGCTCAACCTTCTGCTGGCTGCGGTCCTTCTGCGCCAGTCGGCAATCAACCGGACGCTTCACGAAAAAATCATCGACGGAGTCTACACATGATCGCTGGTGCCATCATCGGCCTGGGAAAGATCGCCCAGACGGCGCATCTGCCTGCATTCATCAACGAGCTGCTTCGCATGCGCTGTACGATCTGCGCCGCCGCCGAGCCGGATGAGCGCATCCGGAATGTGGCGAAGGTGAAATATCCGTGGCTGAGGCTGTATGCGTCGGCTGAAGAGCTGTTCGAGCGCGAGAGGCCCGGCTTTGTGGATATCTGCACGCCGCCGAATCTGCATTCGTATATGATCCGGCTGGCCGTTGAGCATCAGGCGCACGTCCTGTGCGAGAAACCGTTCACGCCCGACGTGAACGAGGCGCAGCGGCTCGCGCACGAGCTGAAGCAGCATCCGGAACTGGTATTCATGCCGTGCCATCAGTATGTGTATTCGCCGTTGTGGCGGGCGCTGAAGGCATTCATCGCCGAAAGCGCGCCGGCGGAGCAGGTCTTCATCCAGTCGAGCGTCTTCCGCACGGCGGCCGATCCCGGCATCGCCTCCGACGGCAGGGGGTGGAGACGCAACTGGGCCGTGAGCGGCGGAGGCATCCTGGCCGATACCGGTGTGCATTACATCGCGCTCGATGAGTGGATGCTCGGCATGCCGGACGACGTCTCGTGCCGCACATACCGCCTTGACCGGATCAAGGAGGGAGTGGTCGAAGACACGGCGGCGGTTGAGCTGAAACACCCTGGGGGAGTGTTTCAGTTCAGCCTCACTTGGGCGGCGGACAGGCGCGCGAACATGCTGCACGCCGTCACGCCGCGCCGCTCGTTCGTGTACGACGGATCGATGAAGGCGCTCCAATACGAGGACGGCAGCTGCCGCAGGATCATCGGCGTGCCCGATCCGAGCGACAAGACGCAGTATATCGGACTCTATGAACAGTTGTTCACCTCGTTCCTGTCGATGATCGAGCGCGGAGACGCGGACGGCGTGGGCGTCGATTCGGCACTTCATGCCGCGATGGTGACCGACGCGGCATACCGGTCTGCCGAGACCGGCAGCATCGTCCGCATCGGAGAACTCGTATGAGCAGGCGTGTCACCTACGTGCTTCTGGCGATCGGGATTTCGGTGCTTGTGCTGATGGTGATGCATCTGGGCTTCGCGACGATCGCCGAGAATGTGGAGAAGGTGAGCTGGCGCTTTCTGCCGATCGTCGCGGTGTGGGGCATCGTGTACGCCTGCAACGCATGGGCGATCTACCTGCTGATCGATCATCAGCGCGAGTCCGTATCGTTCCGCGCGGTGCTGCAGGCGACCATCAGTTCGTTTGCGATCAATTACATCACGCCCTTCCTGAATCTGGGCGGCGAGCCGTACAGGGCGGCGGTGCTGAAGCCGTACATCGGAGGCAGGCGCGCGGTTTCGGCCGTCGTCTCATACAACATCGTGCGCATGATGGGACATTGCCTCTTCTGGCTGTTCACCGGCGTTGTGGCGATCGTCGCGCTGCCCATGAGCGCCGCCGGATTGTGGAGCATGATCGGCGTGCTGGCGGTGGTGCTGGCGCTCTTTCTTCTTCTGGCGGCGCTGCAGAGGCATGGATTTCTTGAAAGCGCCTGGGGACGTCTCCGCATCCTCTTCGGCCGGGGAGCGCGGAGCCGCTGGTTCGAAGCAAAGGCGCTCGCGCTCGGCGAAGTTGATGAGCGCCTCAGAAGCGTCTATGCGGAAAATCCGTCGGGATTTGCGAAGGCCATCGCGATCGAAACCGTGTCGCGCCTGATTGCGACATGGGAATTCGTCTTCATTATGGAAGCCGTGTATGGTGCGCCGTCGTACCGCGATGCGCTGATGCTCAACGGAGCCTCGTCGCTCGTGCTCAACATTTTCTTTTTCATTCCCTTCGAGCTCGGCGCGCGCGAAGGCAGCCTCTATATGACGCTGCATCTGATCGGCTATACGGCCGATCTCGGCATCTTCGTGGGACTCATCAACCGGGCGCGCGAACTGGTATGGATCGCCATCGGGCTGGCGCTGATGCCGCTCGGTCCGGGTCAGCTGGACAGATGGAAACGCATCTCACTGTCACAGGTGGAGGATAACGCATGAAACCCCTGTCGCTGCTGTTCGATTTCGGAGGCACGCTCGACACCGACGGCCGGCACTGGAGCGTCATGTTCCGGACGGGATACTGCCTGAACGACATCCGGCTGGGCGATGAGGAATTTGCGCGCGCATACGTCGAAGCAGAGCGGCTGTGCTGTGACGGGCGGATCCATCACAGCGACGGATTGTTTGCCACGCTCCTGCATCAGACGAAGGCGCAGAGTGAATTGCTCTCTAAAGGCCGTACCGAAGCCGAGAAGGCGCGATTGCGCGATGCGGCAGTGAAGGTGGCGCGCTGGAGCCTGCGGGAGGTCGGAGAGGCCATCCATGCCGTCCGCCCGCTGCTGGTGGCGCTGCACGACCGCTACCGTCTGGGATTGATCTCGAATTTTTACGGCAATCTCGCGGCCGTCTGCGATGAGCTCGGCATTCTTCCCATGTTCGACTGCGTGATCGATTCGGACTGTGTGGGATGCCGCAAGCCGGGAAACCGGATCTTCCGCGTCGCCATGGAGGCGCTCGGAGACGAGCCGCACGATGTGGCGATGATCGGCGATTCGTACGAGAACGACATCATCCCCGCCCGGCAGATCGGCTGCCGGACGATCTGGCTTGAAGGAGAAGGATGGAAGAAGCCCGGCTCGCGCGCCGATGCCGACTTCATCATCCATTCCGTGCTCGAACTGCCGGCGGTGCTTGAAACCATGAAATGACAATCCAATCACTACACTGTCTTACGAAGGAGCCATCTATGAACACAGTCACGCAGATCAGCCCGGCCGAAGGAACGCTGGGAGTTCTCATCGTCGGCATCAACGGCGCGGTTGCCACCACGCTCATGGCGGGCATCATGGCGGTGCGCAAAGAGCGGGCGCTTCCCGTGGGCTCGCTCACGCAGATGGGAACGATGGAAAGAGGATACAATGGGAGCGCCACACGCGTCCCGCTGAAGGAGGCCCTTCCGCTTGCCTCGCTCGACGATCTCGTCTTCGGCGGATGGGACGTCCGCGAAGGCACCGCGCTCGATGCGGCCGAAGACGCGCGTGTGATCGATGCGAAGGATCTGAGCGCCGTCAGGGATGAACTCGCCGCCATCACGCCCATGAAGGGCGTGTTCGATCAGCGCTACGTGAAGAATCTTACCGCCACGTGGGAGAAAGACGCCTCCACGAAAGCCGAGGCCGCGGAGATGCTTCGGGAAGACATCCGGCGCTTCCGGCAGGAGACAGGAGCCCGGAGGCTTGTCGTGCTCTGGTGCGCAAGCACGGAGGCGTTCGTTTCCGAATGCGACGTGCATCAGAGTCTGGACGAATTCACCGCGGCGATGCGCGAGAACCATCCATCCGTTTCACCGAGCATGGTGTACGCCTACGCTGCGCTCATGGAGGGCGTTCCGTTCATCAACGGCGCGCCGAATCTGACCACCGACTGTCCGGCCCTCATGCAGCTGGCCGCCGAACGCTCGCTGCCCATAGCGGGCAAGGATTTCAAGACCGGTCAGACGCTGATGAAGACGGTGATCGCCCCGATGCTCAAGGCGCGCATGCTCGGACTCTCGGGATGGTATTCGACGAACCTTCTCGGCAACCGCGACGGGGAAGTGCTCGACGATCCCGAATCGTTCCGCACGAAGGAGGAATCGAAGCTCTCGGTGCTGGACGGCATTCTCGATTCGGAACTGTATCCGTCGCTCTACGGGAAGTACATGCACAAGGTCCGCATCAACTACTATCCGCCCAGAGGCGACAACAAGGAGGGATGGGACAACATCGACATCTTCGGATGGATGGGATATCCCATGCAGATCAAGGTGGATTTCCTGTGCCGCGATTCGATACTCGCCGCGCCGGTGGCGCTCGATCTCGTGCTCTTCACCGACCTTGCCCGGCGTTCGGGCATGAGCGGCGTGCAGGACTGGCTGTCGTTCTACTTCAAGAGTCCCATGCACGAGCGGAATGTGCGGCAGGTCTTCGACCTGTTCGAGGAGCAGGCGAATCTGTATGCGGTGCTGCAGATGCTGGCCGATGTGTATAGCGCCAAAAAACTCGAGACCGTGTAAATAGTGCATGCGCGGAAGGAAAAAATTGGTATATTATATCAGAGCGTCAATTTTCTGTTTCAGTTTTTTCTTTCCGTCATGAGCAATATCACAAAGCTGCGGGATGTCGCGGATTCGCTGCTGGCCGATTCGCAATTCGACCAGGCCTTCGTGCTGTACGACGAGATCTACACGCAGGTCTGGAGCGCGATCGGATCGGTGCAGGCCGGTCTGTCCAGAACCTCGAGCGGATTTCTGGCGCATAATATTTCCGCCGAATACGACTTCAAGTCGCGCTACACCGAGCCGGCGGCCAATACCACGTTCGTCAAATGGTTCAATCTGGATACGGACCTGACGCTTCAGGAGTTCGCATTTACGATCTACGGGCGCCTGCAGTGCATCTGCTATTCGAAGCAGCTGATCGACACGGTCTCGGCATCGTCGGTGATGACGGACTATCTCGTGCTCTACACGCTGATCGTGAACCACCGCGAAGAACGCCGCGTGGCGCCCCTGCTGAAGATCTGCACGGCGGTGGTCGACGACCAGAACCGGCTCAAGAAGCTGCGGCCCAATCTGCTCGAGACGATGATCTCGAAGCAGATCGTCGACGCGGCGGAAAAAGTGAAGCAGACGGAATGGATGGGGGTCAATACGCTCATCGTCGAATACATGGCGAGCACATTTCAGACGACGAGCAGCCTCTACGTTTCGCTCAAGACCATTGCGGGCAATTCGTCCTTCCGCTCGAAAAAGAAATACCGGAGCTATGAACGATATGAGCGCTATGAGCGTTATGAAAAGTATGAGCGCTACGAGCAGGGCCAGGAGGCGCACCCGGAAGGGAAGGAGAAGAGGTTCGACCACCTGACGGCGACCGATCAGGAAAAAATGAAATATTACGGCACGGTGCTCGGGCTCCACGGGCGAATCACGAAGGCGCAGATACGCAAGAAATATCTGGAATTGGTGGCGCAGTACCATCCGGACAAAATCCAGCATCTGGGGGCGGAACTCCGGGCGCTGGGCGAATCGAAGACGAAGGATCTCAACATCGCCTACGAATGGCTGAAAATGAGATTCAAAATCGAATAAAAAGTATTTGATAATTGAAAAAACATTTGTATATTAGTGCAAGCACATGGGGCTGTAGCTCAGTTTGGGAGAGCGATTCGTTCGCAACGAATAGGTCGTCGGTTCGATCCCGATCAGCTCCACATAGCGTAAAATTTGGTCAAGCACTGTACAACCGTAAATCGCCCAATCGTGTCAGGTCCGGAAGGAAGCAGCACCCCGTGATTGAAAGTGTGATACAGCCCGCTTGACCATTTTTTTTGCCGTATCCTGTGTACAGACACGGGAGCCGGGGGGCAGTAAAACTTCTTGCACACCATTCAATATTTTCGTACCTTCTGGTAAGTTTAGCTCTCCGTTCGGTTTCGAAGGTGCCTTCCCCAGCAAGAAACACGCTCCATGAGGCAAGCATCAACCCTTCCCGGCGAAAGAATTCACAGGCGATTCGCAATCGATCAATTGACGGATCGCAGTTTTTATCTGATATATTCAGCCATCATTTTCATTCATGCGAAAAGAAATAGTCATCAACTCAACAGCGAACGAGATCCGCATTGCTATCACCGAAGAAGGCCGTCTCGCCGAGTTGTTTGTTGAAACCCCCGAAAAAGAACGAATGGTCGGGGACATCTATGTCGGCAAGGTCGCCAAAGTCATGCCAGGCATACAGGCCGCATTCATCGATATAGGCCTCCAACAGGACGCATTCCTTCATTTTTCCGATATCGGCAATTCTCTCGGCCAGTACAATTCGATGCTGAACGACGAAGAAGTCGACACCGACGAGGATGAGGAAGAAGGCGAGCATCACGACGATCGTCCCGCCGAATCCGACCAGCAGCGCGGTGGCCAGCGGAAGCCCCGCCATCAGGAACCCCGCAAGTACGACGTGAATCTCACCAAAGGACAGGAGATCATCGTTCAGATCACCAAGGAGCCCGTCGGCAAAAAGGGCGTCCGCGTCACCTCCGAAGTCTCCCTGCCCGGCCGTTTCCTCGTGCTCCTGCCGTTCGACGGCAAAGTGGGCATCTCGAAAAAGATCACCAGTTTCAAGGAAAAGCGCCGTCTGCGCAAGCTCGTGCGCAGCATCCTGCCTCCGACATTCGGCGTCATCGTGCGCACGAACGCCGAGAACCAGGATGAAAAGCTCTTCCTGCAGGATCTCGAGCAGCTGCTCGACACCTGGCGCGAGATCGAGAAGACCGTGAAGGCCGAACAGGCGCCGGCACTGCTCTACAAGGACATGGCCACGACCTCGAGCGTGATCCGCGACCTCTTCAGCGAGGATGTCTCGCGCGTGGTGGTCGACAACAAGAAGCTCTTCAAGGAGATCAAGGCCTACGTCAACGTGTTCTCTCCCGTGATGGCCGACAAGATCGAGTTCTACGGCAAGCGCGAGCCGCTTTTTGACGCGGCAGGCATCGAAAAGGAGATCGCCACGACGCTTGCCCGCAAGGTCTGGCTCAAGAGCGGCGGCTACATCATCATCGATCACACCGAAGCGATGACGGTGGTGGACGTCAACAGCGGGCGCTATGCGGCCAAGCAGGAGCAGGAGCTCAATTCGCTCCGCACGAACATGGAAGCGGCACGCGAGATCTGCCGGCAGATCCGTCTGCGCGATCTGGGCGGCATCATCGTGATCGACTTCATCGATGTGGAGGAGGACAAGAACCGCAAGAAGATCTACGACGAGATGAAGAAGGAATTCCGCCGCGACCGCGCCAAGGCGACCATCCTTCCGCTGACCGACTTCTGCCTCATGCAGATCACGCGCCAGCGCATCCGCCAGAGCATCATTCACAGCTTCACCGAGCCGTGTCCGGTCTGCGGCGGCAGCGGCATGGTCCAGTCGAAGACGACGATCATGAGCAACATGGAACGCTGGCTGCGCCGGTTCCGCTCCGAGTCGCATGAACGCCGGCTCGTGCTCCGCGCCCATCCGAGTATGCTCGAGTATCTGAGGGACGGCGGCATCTTCAGCCGGCTCACCGTGCTCATGTTCCGGTTCCGCGTCTTCATCCAGGCGGAAGAGGACCGCTCGCTCATGATCGACGAGCTGCACTTCATCTCGCGCAAGCAGGACAAGGACATCACACAGGACTTCATCAACTGAGGATCGCTGCAATGAAATTTTTCATTGATTCCGCCAACATCGCCGAAATCCGCGAAGCCAACGAACTTGGCGTGCTGGACGGCGTAACGACAAATCCGTCCCTGGTCGCCAAGGAAGGGAAGGAGTTCATCCCGCTGCTGAAGGAGATCTGCTCGATCGTCGACGGACCCGTAAGCGCCGAAGTCATCGCGACGGATTTCGCGGGCATGATGAAGGAAGCGCACGACCTTTCGAAGATCCATTCGAACATCGTCGTCAAAGTGCCCCTCATCAAAGACGGACTGAAGGCCGTCAAGGCGCTGTCTTCCGAAGGCATCAGGACAAACGTGACGCTGTGCTTCTCGGCCACGCAGGCGCTCCTGGCGGCGAAAGCCGGCGCGACATACATCAGCCCGTTTGTCGGGCGGCTGGACGACATCTCGTCGCACGGCATGGAACTGATCTCGCAGATCGTGACGATCTACAACAATTACGACTATCAAACCGAAGTACTCGTGGCGAGCGTGCGCCATCCGCTTCATGTGGTCGAAGCCGGGCTCATCGGCGCGCATGTCTGTACGATCCCGTTCAAGGTGATCGACCAGCTTATTCGGCACCCGTTGACCGATCTTGGTCTTGAAAAATTCCTGGCAGACTGGAACAAAGGCAAACAGCAATGAAACGCACTCCGTTTTTCTCCCTTCATCAGCAGGCTGGCGCAAAGATAGTGCCGTTCGGAGGTTTTGAAATGCCCGTGCAGTACGCGGGCATCATGGAAGAACACAAGCGTGTCCGCGAAACCGTCGGCGTCTTCGACGTGTCGCATATGGGCGAGTTTTTCGTGACAGGCGATGATGCCTGCGCATTCCTGCAGACGGTGACCGTCAACGACGTGGCGAAGCTCACGCCCGGCGCCGCGCAGTATTCGGCGATGTGCTACGACAACGGCGGCATCGTCGACGATCTGCTCGTGTACATGCTGTCGAAAAACGAATACATGCTCGTGGTCAACGCGTCGAATACGCAGAAGGATTTCGACTGGCTCGCCGCGCACAAGCCCGACAATGTTGTGCTCGAGAACAAGAGCGACGACTATGCGCTTTTGGCGGTGCAGGGACCCGATGCCGAAGCCGTGCTGCAGACGCTGACCAAGGCGAAGCTTGGCGAGATCGCCTATTACCACTTCGTGCAGGGCGAGCTTGCGGGTGTGCCGATGATCATCTCGCGCACCGGTTATACGGGAGAGAAAGGCTTCGAACTGTATTTCGCCCCGGCGCATGCCGAGCTCGTGTGGAATGCGGTCTTCGAGGCGGGCAAGCCCTACGGCATCGCGCCAATCGGCCTCGGAGCACGCGACACGCTGCGCCTCGAGATGGGATACTGTCTCTACGGAAACGACATCGATGCGAATACGAATCCGCTGGAAGCCGGACTGGGCTGGATCACGAAGCTGAACAAGGGCGAGTTCATCGGCAAAGCGGCGCTTCTCGCGTCGAAAGCGGAGGGATTCAAAGGCAAGCTGGTCGGCATGACATTCGCCGACAAGGTCGTGCCCCGGCACGGATATCCGATCGTGCAGAACGGTGCGCAGGCCGGCGCCATCACCAGCGGCACATTTTCGCCGTCGCTCGGCATCGGCATCGCCATGGGCTACGTCGTTCCGTCCCTTTCTGCGCCCGGCACCGAGGTCGAAGTCGATATCCGCGGCAGGAAGACAACGGCGGTGGTCACCGCGCTTCCATTTTTAAAACGTTAACATCAATTTAATTTCCATCCGGCGCCGTCGCACCGACGGCGCCTGTGCAGTTGAAAGAACCGGGAAGAATGAATATCGAAGTTTTCTTTTCTCCTTCGCAGGTAGACGAGCTGTCGTTGCGCGACAAGAACGTGATCGTGATCGATGTGCTGCGCGCAAGCACGACGATCGCGACCGCGCTGCTCAACGGCGCGCGCGAGATCATTCCAGTGAATACCGTCGAGTCCGCCGTGAAGATTTCAGGCAATCTGTTCGGAGATGTCGTGCTGCGCGGCGGCGAACGCAACGGAAAAATCATTGAAGGATTCAACCTCGGCAATTCGCCCGCGGAATATACCGTTGAGGCGGTGAAGGGAAAGTCGATCATTTTCTGCACGACAAACGGGTCGTCGGCCATCGTGAAATCGCGCTATGCGAAGAACCTCGTCATCGCCGGTTTCGTCAACATGTCGACCGTGCTCGAGTTCATGAAGGAAGTAGGCGAGGATTTCTACATCCTCTGCGCCGGCAAGCATTCGCTCTTCTGCATCGAAGACTCTGTCTGCGCCGGCATGATCATCACCGAGCTCATGAATGACGACACCGTCACCGTGGGCCTGAACGATCCGGCAGTGGCTGCGGCTGCTCTCTACAAGTCGATGGGGAAGAACCTCCAGCGCATGGTGCGCGCGACCGACCACGGCAAGTTCCTTTCCGAAATCGGCTTCAAGAACGACATCAAACTCTGCACCGATATCGACAGCGTTCCGGTTCTTCCGGTTCTTGTGGGCAATTCGATCAAGCTGCGGAAAATTGAGAATCCCAAGCCGTCGTCGCCCGAGACCGACGTTTCCGCGCAATAAGGAGTGTCCGCAGTGCCATCAGAAGAAACCCAGCAGGCGTCATCCTCGCCCCGCAAACGAAAGAACGGCGCTTCACAGAAATCCCGCTCGCCGCGTGCAAAACAGATCGCGTGCTTTTTTGCGATCGTCGTCGGCGTGCTGATGTTCATCAGCCTCGCCACGTACACGGCCGAAGACGAAGCGCGCTCCGAAGTGGGGCTTTCGTCCATCGTTTCCGATTCGGTGCATTCCGAGAACAAGATCGGTCCCATCGGCGCGGTCGTTTCCAATTTTCTCATCAACTCCACCATCGGCTTCCCGGTCATCATTCTTCCGCTCCTGATGATCGCATGGGGATGGACCGTCCTTCGCAAAGGCGAGCTGCGCCGGCTCACATTCATCACGAACTTCGCCGTCGTGCTTGCGCTGCTCGTTTCGGTCTTCTTCCGCCTGCTTCGTGAGGCGGGATTTTCCGATCTTCTGCAGAAGGAATGGCACGGCGATATCGGCGCCTTCCTCGGCATATTGCTTTCACACACCGTCGGACTGACCGGCGCGTTCATCCTCGTCGTGTCGTTCCTGGTCGTCGCGCTCATGCTCGGCGTCGATCTCGATCTGCATCAGACGGCCGAGCGCATGAAGGACTTCATGGTGCGCATCGGCGGCTATTTCGGAGCATCGGCGGCGAAGTGGAAATCTTCCCGCGACGAAGACGAGAGGGAAGAGCCGCGTCCTGTCGTCAAGGAAATCAGGGTGAAGCGCCCCGATTCGGAAATCGCGCCCCTGGTGAAGAAGCCCGTCGCGCCCCGGCCCGAGCCGGTGGTGAAGACTCCCGACGAGGAGCTGCCGGTTTCGACGCTCAAGCGCTCGTTCGGCGCCGCCGTTGCGGCACCCGCATTGGACGTGGAGGCACCGCTCGAGATCAAAGAAACGCAGGCTGAAGCGGAAGCCGAACTCGAGACGCGCGACGTCGAGGATGAGGAGATCGAATACACGTTTCCGTCCGTCGAATTGCTGGACGGCAAGAAATACGAAGAAAAAATCAGCGACGAGGAGCTCAAGACCAACGCCGCGATCCTCCAGGCAAAGCTCGCCGATTTCGGCGTCGAAGTGGCGAGCGTGTCGGTGACGCCGGGTCCCGTCGTGACGCTCTATGAGCTCGTTCCGGCAACCGGCGTGAAGGTCTCGAAGATCGTCAATCTTTCGAACGATCTTGCGCTCGTGATGGCGGCAAAGGGCATACGCATCGAGGCGCCGATTCCGGGCAAAGGCACGGTGGGCGTCGAGATTCCGAACACGAAATCCTCGATCGTGACGATCCGGAGCATTTTGAACTCCGAAAAATTCCGCAATCTCAACGCCGCGCTGCCCATCGCGATGGGCAAGACGATCACCGGCGAGATCTATGTGGACGATCTGGCGACGATGCCGCACCTGCTCATCGCCGGCGCAACGGGCATGGGCAAGAGCGTCGGCATCAACACGATCATCGCGAGCCTGCTCTACAGGCTGCATCCTTCCGAAGTGAAGTTCGTGCTCGTCGATCCGAAGAAGATCGAACTGAGCTCGTTCCTGCCGCTGGAGAAGCATTTCCTTGCCGTCTCGCCTGACGTGCTGGATGAGAAGATCATCACCACGCCGCAGAATGCGGTGCTTGCGCTGAAATCCGCCGTGCTCGAAATGGAAAACCGCTACACGCTGCTTGCCGGCGCCGGGGTGCGCGGCGTGCGCGACTACAACGAGCGCTTCAAATCGGGCAAGCTCAAGAACAAGGACACCGAGACCGTGCATCACCGGTTCCTGCCGTACATCGTCATCATCATCGACGAACTGGCCGATCTCATGCTCACAACGGCGAAAGAGGTCGAAGAATCGATCGCCCGTCTGGCGCAAATGGCGCGCGCCGTCGGCATCCATCTCGTGCTTGCCACGCAGCGTCCTTCGGTCGACGTGATCACCGGCGTGATCAAGGCGAACTTTCCGGCGCGCATCGCCTATGCCGTTTCGTCGAAGGTCGACAGCCGCACGATCATGGACGGCAACGGAGCCGAGCAGCTCATCGGCCGCGGAGACATGCTGTATCTTTCGACGAAGAGTCCGAAGCCGATCCGCGTGCAGAACGCGTACATCTCGACGGAGGAAGTGGAAGGCATCGTCGACTTCATCGCGAAGCAGAAGGGATATTCCAAGCCGTTCGAGCTGCCTTCGGCGCTCGAGAAGAAGAAGGGATCACTCACAGGAAGCGGGGAAGACAGAGACGACCTGTTCGAGGAGGCCGCGCGCATCGTGGTGCGGCATCAGCAGGGATCGGTCTCGCTCTTGCAGCGCCGGCTCAAGGTCGGATATTCGCGCGCGGCGCGCATCGTCGATGAGCTCGAAGCGGCGGGCATCGTGGGACCGTTCGACGGCAGCAAGGCGCGCGATGTGATCATCGAAAGCGAATCTGATCTCGAGATCATACTCGGCAGCCTCGATTAAGCCGAATCTTGATTTCGAACGTCTAAGATTAAGATGAAGCAGGGGCGAAGCAGCGCTTCGCCCCACATGGCGCTTCGCCCCACAATTTATAATTGGGATGCTTTTTATTCGGAGAGGGAATGAAAACAATTCTTTGTGCATTGCTCTTTGCCGCGGCGTCGATCGCCGTCGCGCAGGACGTCGAACCGTCCGAGGTGCTCGAAAACGTCCAGAAAAAATATTCCGATGTGAACGACGCCCAGGCGAAGTTCACGCAAAAAGTCTCCTTCAAGTATGCGAAGGTCGAGCAGTCCTTCAACGGCACCGTGAAGATGAAGAAGGGCAACCGCTACCGCGTGGAATCGCAGCAGCAGACGCTCGTTACCGACGGCAAGACGGTCTGGCTTTACACGCCCTCGACCAAACAGGTGCTCATCGACTCCTATAAAAGCGATCCGCGCGCGTTTTCGCCCGACCGCTTCCTGCTGGGACTGCCGAAGAATTTCCAGGCGACGCTGCTGAACGAGAATGCGTCGTCGGTCGGCGCCGATTACGTGCTGAAGCTCGCGCCGAAGACGAACACGGAGTCGACGAAGCTCTTCAAATCGCTGAAAGTATGGGTGGCCGAAAAGGACTGGAGCGTGCGGAAGATCGAATATGTGGACATGAACGACACGCGCACCGTCTACACGCTCTCGGCGCTGCAATTCGATGAAGGCGTGCCCGATGGGGTCTTCCATTTTATTCCTCCTGCCGGCGCCCAGGTGGTCGATCTGAGAAACGCCCGGCCGGGCCAGCGATAAATTTCCCGTTACCGATAGCAGAAAGTCCGAGCCGTCTCGTGAAGCTGAAATCGATCATAAATTATTCGCTCAGTCTTGGGTTGACGCTGCTGTTCATGTATCTTGCATTTCGCGGGAAGGACATGGGCCAGTTGTGGGCGTCGGTGTCCAACGTGTCCCTGGGCTGGTTCGTGCTTCTGACCGTCGGCGGCACGATCAGTCATCTCATCCGCGCGTGGCGATGGCAGTACATCCTGTATCCCATCAAGCCCGATGTGTCCCTGCGCAATTCCTTTTCGGCGGTGATGATCGGCTACCTCGTCAACAACGTCCTGCCGCGCGTGGGCGAAGTCGTCCGTCCGGTCGCCATCGGCAAACTCGAAAAAATCTCGCGCAGCGCGGCCTTCGGCACTGTCATCCTCGAACGGCTCATCGATCTGATCACGTTCGTCTTTTTCCTGCTGCTTGTGCTGCTGCTGTATGCCGCGTCGTTCGCAAAACTGTTTCCGGGAGTCGCGAATATCGAATGGGTCTTCCTCGCGATCGCCGTCGCATCGCTGGCCGCATTTGTGTTCATTTTCCTGAAGGCGGAACTGGTCTTCTCTCTCGTCCGCCGCGCCATCGTCGTGCTGCCAGAAGCGATCCGGAAGAAGGCCGAACGGATTGTCGATTCCTTCCTCACGGGCTTCGGCGCGTCGAAGCATTCCGGCAACTTCCTCATGATCGCCGTGACGAGCCTCATGATCTGGGGACTCTACATCGTCCTCATGTACATTCCGTTCTTTCCGTTCGGATTGATCGGCGTATACGGCCTCGATTTCAGTTCCGCGACGATTCTTATGGTCGTCTCCGGCATCGCCTTTGCCGTCCCGACGCCGAGCGGCTTCGGATCGTATCACCTGCTCATGGCAATGGTTCTGTCGAAACTCTTCGATGTTGATCCCGTGGTGGCGGCCGGATACACGCTCTACACGCATTCTCTCGGATTCATTTCGACCACCATCGTCGGATTGTATTATCTGGCGGTCGACAAGATTCATGTGGTGGAAATCGTCTCGGAGCCCGGCGTATGAGAACCATTCTGCTTTTCATGCTGATGTCGGCGGCATCATGCCTGGCGCAGACGGGGCGCACGCCGAACATGGTGCAGACTGAAAGCGTCAACCGCATCGGCATCTATGGAGGCATGGGCGTGCACGGCACGTTTGCTCCCTCTGTTGCCGATCATCTGAACGGCGTGAGCCGATCGGCATCCGAAGTCGGAAGCATCGCGACCTCGGTCGAATTTTTCGGAGGCATCGAAGTGCCGGTGAGCCCGGCATGGGCGCTGAAGGCCGAGCATTCGCTGCTCTTCAAATCGTACACGCTCGAGGCGACCATCTACGGCCGCGAAGAGCTCCGGTACGACGTGCAGGCGCCCATGCTCATGGCGCAATACGTCATTCCCGGCCGCGGCTATTTCATCAAGTTCGGCGCCGGCGGCGGCTGGCACTGGGGAAAAATCCGCGTACATACATCCATCTATGGAGAGGAAACAATCTATACGGCGAGCGGCATCGGAGGCAGGGCGGAAGCCGAAGGCCAGACGGCCTTCGACAGCCATCTCTTCGGATATATCAGCGGATCGATCGGATTCGAGGCCCTGGGCCGGGTGCGGTCGGACCGCGGCATGTCGCTGACGGACGGAAACACCTCCGTCTCGCTCAATTATTTCACGGCCGGAGTGCGCTTCGGCCTCATGTATTATTTCTGATGAAACTATCCGTCGCTTCTCTCATGTTAGTATGTATCTGCATCGGGGGATGTTCGCCGATGTGGACGCAGAAAACACAAAACAAAGGGACTACAGTGGAAGAAAAAAACGTAACGGTTGTCATCGAGACGTCGCTCGGAGCCATTACCGTGCTGCTCGATGCGGAGCATGCGCCGAAGCATGCGGCAAATTTCGTGAAGCTCGCCACATCGAAGTATTATGACGGGACGACATTCCATCGCGTCATTCCCGGATTCATGATCCAGGGCGGCGATCCGAATTCGCGCAGCGAGGACCGCTCGACGCACGGCATCGGCGGACCCAGCTACAAGATCGACGCCGAAATCGGGCTCAAGCATGAACGCGGCGTGATCGCCGCTGCGCGCCAGGGGGACCAGGTCAATCCGCAGCGCAAGTCCAGCGGCTCGCAGTTCTACATCACCGTCGTGCCCACGCCGCACCTGGACGGGCAGTATTCCGTGTTCGGCAAGGTGATCGACGGCATGAACGTGGTCGATTCGATCGCCGCCGTCAAGCGCGATCCGCGCGACAATCCCCTCACGCCGGTCGTGATCAACAGCGTGACGGTGAAGTAAGTGGCGAAAGCGCCCAAAGAAAAGCTCGATGCCGACGGTATCATTTCCGGCATGAAAGCGAAGTCGTTCTCGCCCCTGTATTTCTTCTACGGAGAAGAGGACTATTTCATCGACGGCATCATCGACGCCGCCATCCGCTATGGCGTCGATGAGTCGACGAAGCAGTTCAACTGCGACATCGTGCACGGATCGGATACCGACGGACGGAAAGTGGGAGCCATGGCGATGGCCTATCCGATGATGGCCGACCGCCGGCTGGTGGTGGTGAAAGATTTCGACCGTCTGGCGGAGAAGGAAGTGCTCGAGCCGTATTTCGAAAAGCCGTCGCCGACGACGGTCATGATTCTGACCGCCTCGAATCCCGACATGCGCAAGAAGCCGTACTCGCTCCTGAAGAAGCATTCGACGGGCGGCGAGGCGGCGCGCCTGTACGACAATCAGGTGCCGGCGTGGATCGAATCGCATGTGAAGAAGCAGAAAAAGACGATCGCTCCGCAGGCGGCGGCGCTCCTTCAGTCGTATGTCGGCAGTTCGCTCAGAGAACTGGCCAACGAGATCGAGAAGCTGCTCATCGCCGTGGGCGAGAAGGAATCGATCGATGCGGCCGACGTCGAGCGTGTGGTGGGCGTGTCGCGCGAATACACGGTCTTCGAACTCGCCACGGCGGTCGGCGAGAAGAACATCAAGCGCGCCATCGAGATTGCCGAGCGGATCCTCGACATGGGCGGATCGCCCATTCCGATGATCGCGGCGCTGACGCAGCATTTCATCAAGCTCTGGAAGCTGTGGGATGCGCGGCGCCTCGGCAAATCGGATGCCGAAGCGGCACAGGCCTCAGGCATCGTGCCGTTTTTTCTGCAGCAGTATGTGCGGCAGCTTCAGCATTACACGGGCAGCGAGATCGAGAATGCGTTCTGCGTGCTCGCGCGCGCCGACGAGCAGCTGAAAAGCTCGCAGTCCGATGAGAAGGTCATCATTGCTGTCGCCGTTTCAGAAATCATCGTGAGGCAGTCTTAGCAGATATCTACGGGGTCCCATGACACTGTTTCTTCCGCCGACGCCGTTCGAATGGGTGCTGTTCTTCTGTGTTTTTTTCGGACTCGGTTCCTTTGTCGCCGCTTCGGAATTCATCCGCGCACGCCTGAACGGATCTCCCGAGATCACACGCAAACTCGTGCATGTCGTCACTGGCGTGCTCATCTGCTTTGCTCCCCGCATCTTCACATCCGGCATTCCCCCGATGCTGCTTGCCGCGTCATTCATGGTCATCAATTTCGGCGCGATCCGCTTCGGACTTCTCAAGGGGATGCACGGCACGAACCGCGTCTCCTTCGGCACGGTCTATTACCCCTTTTCCTTCTTCATGCTCGTGCTCCTTGCATGGGATTCGGCGCCGTACATCATCACGATCTCCATTCTTGTGCTGGCGCTCGGCGATGCCGCCGCGGCCATTGTCGGAGAGCATCGTCCCCATCCTCATATGTATGCGCTGACGAGCGATAAGAAATCCGTCGAAGGCTCCGCGGCGATGTTCCTTGTGACATTCGCCGTGCTTCTTGCGGGTCTGCACTGGGTGGTTCCGTCGGAGATCACGCTGCCGATGCCTTCCGCGGTCATCGCCGCATCGATTGCGCTCTTTGTGACGGCATGGGAAGCGATCTCATCGCAGGGCAGCGACAACCTGACCGTCCCGCTTTCGGCCGGATATGCACTCGATTACTTTCTCACTCCGCTGCCGCATCACATTCCCGCCCAGTTCGTCACGGGGCTCGTGCTGGCTCTGGCAATCGTGCTGCTTTCATACCGGTTCCGGTTCCTGAGCGCCAGTGGCGCGGCGGCGACGTTTATCCTCGCAACGATCATCTTCGGCATCGGCGGATGGATGTGGACCGTTCCCATCGTGACATTCTTCATTCTCTCGAGCATGCTCTCGAAACTTTCCGGGAGAACGAAGAGGGAAGCGGAACTGCTGTTTGAAAAATCGGGAAGAAGGGATGCGGGACAGGTGGCGGCAAACGGCGGCGTGGCGGGAGCGGTGATCGTTTTCTGGTATAT
>JBLMZA010000048.1:0-8823 GCA_050258555.1 Acidobacteriota bacterium
TTCAGTCCCGGCGCGAGCACGATGAGCTCTCCGCCGTCGGCCAGCGCCATGCGCGTGCGGTAGATCGATTTGTTGCCGAGCCAGGTGCTCTTGAATTCCGACGGATCGAGAAAGACGACGACTTTCTTGAGCGGCGCATCCAGCATCCGAAAATTCACCGCGAGCGACAGGGCTGATGCCTTCCGGAAGCATTCCTCATCGTCGCCGATATAGAGGCCGCGCACGCAGAGCTTTCCTTCCGAGTCGGTGCCGACCACGGTGAGCACGTAGACGATCGGAAGCCCCGAAGCGAAATGCTCCGATGCGTAATTGAGCACGCGGCGCACGGGCGTATCGGCCCTGCCCATGATGCGTTCCATGCCGTAAACGGCGCCGAGAAAGTGGCTCTTATTGATGCCTTCACTGCCCCCCGTGCCGACGAAGATGTTCTTGTTGTAGTTGGCCATGCCGATCACTTCATGGGGCACGACCTGTCCGATCGAGAGGATGAGATCGAATCCTCCTTCCACAAGAAGACGGTTCACCTGGGCATGCCATCCGTACTCGAGCTTCCCTTCGGACTGCTCGCGGATGAACGCGCCCGGCACTTCGCCCAATGTCACGATGTCGTTTCTCCAGTCGTGCACGCGGAAGAGCGACAAGGGCACATTTCCGAACATGCGCTCGATCTGCGCGCGCGTCATGGCCGAATGCGTGCCGAGCGCGGGAAGTATATCCGAAAGCGCGCTTCCGTACAATTCCCATGCAAGGCGCGTCAGGATGCCCGCCTGCGAATGGAAGCGCGTGAAATCGGGCGGAATGGCCAGCACCTTCTTTTTCGCGCCGAGTCGTTCAACGGCTTCGGATAATGCCCGCCGAAGTTCCTCTACCGTCATATCGGTCGTCTCGGACCCGTTTGCATAGTACAGCATCTCACGCACCTTTCACATTGATCGATCGTCTCAGCGCTGTATGCGCGCCGAGCCTCCAAGGGCCAGCTGGCGCACCTGCTCCACGGTCACCATCGTCGTATCGCCCGGCGTCGTCGTCAACAGCGCGCCGTGCGCCCAGCCGATTTTCACCGCCTCTTCGGGCGCAAGCCCGGAAAGCAGGGCGTAGAAGAATCCCGCGGCAAAGCCGTCCCCGCCGCCCACTCTGTCGTACACATCGAGTTCCGCCGTGGGCGCCGCATACGTCTTGCCTTCCATCCATGCCACCGCGCTCCAGGAATGCCGGTTGGTCGAGTGCACTTCGCGCAGCGTCGTGGCCACGGCCTTCACGTTCGGATGGCGCACCACGACCTTGTCGATGATCGCGAAGAACGTCTCGGGGTCGAGCTGCGATTTCTGCGTGTGCACCTCGGGACCTTCGAAGCCGAGGCCTTTCTGCAGATCCTCCTCGTTGCCCACGAGCACATCGACGTTCTGCACGATGCGGCTGATCACATCGACCGCTTTTTTCTGTCCGCCCCAGATGTTCCAGAGTTTCTGCCGAAAGTTGAGATCGAAGCTCGTGACGGCGCCCGCCTTCTTTGCGGCCTTCATGCCTTCGATGATGAGCTCTCCTGTCGTTTCCGAAAGCGCGGCGAAGATGCCGCCGGAATGGAACCAGCGCACGCCGCCGCGGAAGATTTCCTCCCAGTCGAAGTCGCCCGGCTTGAGCTGAGCGCCGGCTTCGTTCGAACGGTTATAAAACACCACGGGCGCACGCAACCCCTGGCCCCGGTCCGAATACACGGTCGCCATATTGGGTCCGTTGACGCCGTTGTGCGCGAAGTGCTTGTAGAAGGGCGTGACGCCCATCGCACGCACACGCTCGGCGATCATATCGCCGATCGGATAATCGACCATCGCCGAGACCACGCCGGTCTTCATGCGGAAGCAGTCCGAAAGATTCGCCGCCACGTTGAACTCGCCGCCCGAGACGTGGATCGTGCATTCCGAGGCCTTGCGGAACGGCACCACGCCCGGATCGAGCCGGTGCACCAACGCGCCGAGCGAAATGAAATCGAAGGCTCCTTCATTCGGGATCTGTAAATGCTCTGCCATACCATCACTCCTTTGTTATCGATGGAACAGGATATCGAAAATGTTCGCGTGCGACGCGCGCGTTCTCACGCTTCCCTCCTAGACTCCGGCATAGGCCGCAAAGCCGCCGTCGACCGGAAGCACGATGCCGGTGACGAACTTCGATGCCGGCGACAGAAGCCAGAGCACCGCGCCGATCAGATCTTCGGGAACGCCGAAGCGCGCCATCGGCGTATGATCCAGAATCTTTTTGCCGCGCGCCGTGAGCTCCCCCGTCTCCTTGTCGGTCAGGAGGAACCGGTTCTGTTCCGTCAGGAAGAATCCCGGCGCGATCGCGTTGACGCGTATTGCGGGCGTGTATTCCTGCGCCATGTGCACGGCGAGCCATTCGGTGAAGTTGCTCACCGCGGCCTTCGCGGCCGAGTACGCCGGCACGCGCGTCAAAGGATGGAATGCGCTCATCGAGGAGATATTCAGGATCACGCCCTCCTTCTGCTCGACCATGTACCTGCCGAACACCTGTGAAGGCAGGAGCGTGCCATTGAAATTCAACGCGGTCACGAAATCGAGCGCGCTTGCCGGGATGTCGAAGAACGTCTGCGAGGCATTGGTGGTGGCCTGCGGATTGTTGCCGCCGGCGCCGTTGACGAGCCCGTCGATGCGGCCGAAGCGTTCGATGATTTCGGCTGCGGCGCGCTCCAGTGTCGGCTTTTCCAGCACGTCGACTTTCATGATCGCCGTGCGCTCCCGCCCCAATTCGAACGTCTCGACAAGCATGCGGGCCTTGTCCGTATCGCGCACGAGAATGGCGAGATTGGCGTTGCATCCGGCCAGGGCCCGCGCCATCTCGGCGCACAGCACGCCCGTGCCGCCGGTGACGGCAATGGTGCGTCCCGAGAAATCATACTGGTGCATCAGTTCCTGAAGATTCATATGAATCATCCTCCGCGATAAATATTGGTCACGTGCCGTGAAAGTTACCGTTTAAGTAAGGGGGCACACAGGCCCACACCCGGTGATGCCTCTTGTCTCCAATGTACGGAATTTTTCAGAAAAAGAGCGGCGCGATGTGCCGATCGAGAATATTTTCGGCCACATTGGCGCCGACAATCTTCTCATAGCGCTCCAAGGCATGCGTATAGCGCGTGCCCATCTCGGCCGCGATGCGGAAGGCGACATGAAGCATCTGCCGCACATGCACGCTGTAGGCGGGATTTTTCTGATTGTGCTTCAGCGCGCCCACGAATTCCTCCGAACCCCAGGCCGAAACCACTTCGGGCAGCGGCAGGCTCGCCTTGTCGATGCGCACGACCGTGGCATACGGCTTGCAGAGCTCGTCGATCCGCTCATACGCCTCGCGGTAGATCTCGCGGGCGATGGCCAGACCGTCTCCGCCTGCCGCGGCAAGGCCGATCAGTTCCTCGAGCCAGGTGGTGCCGGCGGTCTTCAGATGAATGCCCGCATCGTGCTTCGCCATCAGCCGGCGGATGACGGGATAGAGCGAGAACTTGTCCGAGCCCGAATGCACAGAGAGCTTCAGGGAATGGGGAAGCGAAAAGACCTGCGAGGCGTGCTTCAGGACGAGCAGATCCTCTTCGAACTCGCGTTCGAATGCGCGCACATCGCCGATGTAATCGACGCCCTTGTGGAACTCTCCGACGAACTTCGGCGCCACCGTCTGCAGCGGAATTTTTTCCTGTGCCAGCGCCGCAAGAATGAAGAAGAGCTCGAGCGGCGTCTGCGATGAATCGGTCTCGTCCATCGAGACTTCCACGATGAAATTGTCTTCGCCTTTTTCGGAGGCGATGCGGCGGTAGATCGCGCCGGCTTCTTTGGCCGCGGCGAGATATTTTTTCGCGATCTCACGGATGGTCTCGTCCGTCACGGCAAACGATTGTTCTATGCCCGGTATTGCAAGATCGCCCAGGAAGCCGGCCATCGAGCGCTGGAAGCTGTCGAGCTCCTCTTCCGAGGCGGAGGTGCCGATGTAATCGGCCACATCGAGCGTGAAGAAGTCCGATGCGGGAATGAAGCGGTCGACGGTTTTGACGCCGATATGATCGGCATCGACGCGGTAGGGACCCGTCCAGCCGACCGTACGGACGGCGCGGTCTGCTTCGCGCCGCACATCCATCGGCTCTGTGCCCACGATGGTGTGCTCGCGGTTCGATTTGTTCCAGACGGGCGTGATGGCAATGCCGCGCTCTCTGGCCGCAATGAAGGCCTGCATCTGCGCGGGTCCCTCATGTCCGAAGCGGTCGCCGATGCCGATGGAGTATTTTTCGAGCTGCATCTATTATCCTTCCTTTCGGTAAAGTGAATAAAGAGCATTGCGTGAATATACTACTTTTTCTTTCGGCATGCTGGGACTTTCGCGCGCCCGTCCGTTTTTGTATATTACCGGTATATGAAGATCTTAGCTCTTGATTTTGAAACGGCCGATTATCAGGCCGACAGCGCCTGCGCCCTCGGCCTGGCCATGATTGAAGACGGCACGATCACCCGCACGCACACCATCCTCATCCGACCGCCGCGCCGCTATTTTCAATTCACCTACATCCACGGCATCACCTGGGAGGACGTGAAGGACAAGCCGACATTCGCCGAGCACTGGGAGGAGCTTGCCCGATGGTTCGAGGAGGCCGATTTTCTCGTGGCTCACAACGCTCCCTTCGACCGCGGCGTGCTCCGCGCCTGCTGCCTCGCAGCCGGCGTCATGCCGCCTTCGAAGCCGTTTCTGTGCACGGTCCGTCTGAGCCGCTCGCTCTGGCAATTGAAGCCGGCCGCGCTTCCCAATGTGTGCGAACATTTCGGCATCGGACTCAACCACCACGATGCGGGAAGCGACACATTGGCCTGCGCGCGCATCATGATCCATGCGCTCGCATCGATCGCAGGCGGCGGCGCGCATGCCACGCCCGATCATCTCTCGCGCTATGTGCTCAGAGACCGCAGCATGTGACAGAAAACGCGCAGGCCTCTGCCCTTTCTATCCGAACCACTCCTTCAGACGCCCGGCGGCCTTCTCCTTGTGCTCTTCCTTGATGTTGCTTGCCACGGTCATAATCGCGCCGGCCAGCACCGTCAGGTCATCCGTATAGCCGACAAAGGGGATGAAGTCGGGCACGAGATCGATCGGGAGAATGAAATATCCGAGCGCGCCCAGGATGATGAGGCGCGCCTTCCTCGGCGTATCCTTGTCCATGAGCGCGTAATAGAGCCAGAGCGCCTTCTCGATCAGCTCGCGTCCGGCGGCCACGGCCGCCGTCTTCACCTTTTCCCAGAACGACGATTCCGAATAGTGGCCTTTGTATTTCTCGATGTTCTCTTCCATGATGCCTCACATCCTCCTTGTTATTGAACGGCTCCCGTCGTGATCTTCACGGTCACGATCTTCTTCGGCGGCAGGTCGACCTCGATGCTGTATGTGGACAGAAGCGCCAGATCCTTGATCACGAGCTCTTCAAGCGAGACGACTTCAGCCTTCTTCAACGGCGCATAGAACTCGGCCTCCGCTTTTTCGGCGCGCTCGGTCGGATTGTAGAACCGGACGATCCAGGCGTTCTCCTCGCGCGACTGCGTTTCCTTGACGGCGCTGACGATGACCGTGCCCGGCGTCACGTTCAGCAGCGAAAGCTCTGAAGGAAGCGCGCCTTCGGTGCGGCCGGTCTCGCACACCCGGATCTCGTTATTGAAGCGCAGCGCCTCTTCGTACACGCCGGCCTCGTTCCAGAGACCCTTATGAGGATAGAACGCCAGATCATAGGACTGTGCTCCCAGGCACTGCGAGCCTTTCTGGTCGGAATAATCCTGGAGCGAGCTCGGCTGTATGATGTAGCGGAACGCGCGGAAGAGCGTGACGGCAAGCGTGCCTGCCTTGTCCTCCATCACCTCATACTCCTTCAGTCCCGACACGAGCACGGCCGCCCCTGTTTCTCCGTCGCTCACATCGACGAAGTGGTGCATCGGATAATCATACATCGGCTGCTCGATCCACGAGCTGGTATCGGGCCTGAGCGTCGAGCGCTTCACGACATCGAAGCCTCCCTCGCCGTACGAATACGGCGCATCGAGCCCGGTGGGAAACATGAGCCGGAGCCGGTGGCTTTCGGCCGTGTTCGTAAGATCGACATGCAGCTCGAGCCTTCGCGCGCCTTCGTTCAGCGTCACCGTCAGCTCGACGGGCATCAGGACCGTGCGCACGCCGCGCTTGACCGTGCGCGCCGCAAGATCAACCGGCAGCTTCATCTCATGCCGTATGCGCACCCGGGCCGAGAGCGGTCCGTTGCGCTCGAGCGTCACTTCCGGCTTCGCATCGAGCGTCGTCACCAGGGGCTTCACCGCCTCGTGCGTCCAGGCGTGCCCCGCCTCTCCTTCATCATAGAAATAGGCGATGTCCTTGAATTTCTTTTCCGTCTCCTTTTCGATCACGGTGAGGGCGCCGTTTTTCTGCACCAGCACTTTCAAGAATTCGTTTTCCATCACCGGCAGGCCCTTCACCATCTTCGCCAGCTTCGGCTCTTTCGACTGCACGATCGACGGCTTGGCCGATGCGACATGGAATGTCTTGTAGCCGTAGGAGGGAAGATCCTTCAGCTCGATCAGGCATTTCGTCCGGTGGAATTTCATATACATCGGCCGGTCGATCATCTGCTCGAGCGCATGATCGGCCGTGCTCTCCTCGAGCACCTGGAGACGCATGCGCTCTCCCTCGTCATTGACGATATCGATCGCGCCCTGCCCGTCAAGCTCCACAGGAAGATCGACCGACGCCTCGACCACTTCGCTGCGCACGAACTGCGTCGGATTGATCGCCACCACGTGCACGCTCTCGGGCTCGTATGCGGACAAATCGATCCGCTTCACGAAATATTTCACAGCCCGGTCGAAGACGCCCTTTGAGATCTCGATCACGCGCTTCGAGCGGTTCATCATGTCCTCGTGGATGCCGTCGAGCGAGCAGCCCCCGATCGAATCGTGCGCCGAATTGGCGATGAGCGTCTTCCAGGCGATCGGCAGATACTGGTCCCGGATCGAAAGCCCGAGCATGCCGGCAAAGGCGTTGAAGGGCTCGGCATAGAACTGGAGCCATTTTTCCGCCTCGAAATTCTTCTGCTTCAGGTACATGCGCGCCGATGTCGTGTAGGCGTACATGTTGCCGCTTCTTCTGTCGTACTGGCTGCTGCGCCGCTCGCCCTTCACCACAGGAAGCGCGTCGCGCTGCACGCGCTCGAGCAGTCCTTCGGCGTAGTCTTCGAGCGTCGAATGCTGCACGTTGACCTCCGGCATAAGCTGCCGGATATCCCGGATCAGCTTCGGCGTCTTCGGATTGGGTCCGCTCGAATCGTGCCCCTCGGCCCAGAAGACATGCTCGGTCGTGAAATCCTGCAGCTGCTGCTCGATGATCGCTTCCACAGACGGGACGATATTGTCCTTATAGTAGCCGTCGACGGGATTGAGCAGATAGTAATCCTCGCCCTCCATGGCGCGGTCGATGAAGTGGAAGGGCGTGCCGCCTCTGGTCCATTTGTATTCGACATCGGCGATCGCCTCGTTGTGGATCACGGGGCGGTAGATGTAGAAGTAAAAATTGTAGCGCGGCATCGTCGAAAATCTCGAGGTGATCGTGCGCGTGCCGTCGGCGCCCTCCCACAAAAATTCGGCCTGCGGACTGTCCAGCGAATTAACGCCGCGGTAGAACATGATCATGCTCACGCCGAAACCGGAATAGAGCTGCGGCAGCTGCGAGATCTGCCCCCAGGAAAAGGGCGAGTAGCCGACTTTCATCACATGCCCGAACCCGGCGCAGGTCTCGTGCCCGAGCAGAAGATTGCGGATCAGATTTTCGCCGCCCACCAGGAATTCATCGGGCAGCACATACCAGGGACCGATCAACAACCGTCGGTCTTCGACGAACTTTCTGATGAGCTCGCGCTTTTCCGGCCGGATCTCCAGGTAATCATCGAGCACGATCGACTGGCTGTCCAGGTGGAAGGCCCGGTATGTCGGATCACTCCGCAGAATCTCCAGCACCTGATCGATCATCTCGACCAGCATCTGCCGGTTCTTCTCGAACGGAAAGCGCCACTCCCTGTCCCAGTGCGTATTCGAGATGACGTGAAATATTCTGTCTTTTAATTCCATGGTCGTTATCGTTCCTTTAAAAATAAATTGTGATCGTCGTGTTATTCCGCATCCCCGGCATGCATGAAGAGTCCGTGCACGAGCATCGCCTCGGGCGCGCCTCCGGGCAGGATGAGCGAGGCGGCATCGAGATTGTGCCCCTTCGAATGCTCGAACGGCACCGCCACGCACAATCCGATGCCGGCGGCACGTATGGCGAATGTGCCGGACTCCGAATCCTCGAAGCCCGCCACCCGCCCGAAATCCTCTTTGCCGATGCCGAGCGCATGGAGCGCCATGCTGTAGAGATCGCGGTGGGGCTTGAGCCGGATCTCGCTTGAATCGTTGGCCGTCACGAAGGCATCGTAGATCGCATGGTAGGAGGAAAATTTTTCACGCAGCAGCGCCTTCTTTTCATCGGACAGCGGCCAGTCATCGATCCCGCTGCGGATCACGCGGCATACTTCCGTCATCACGATATCGGCCTCATAGAAAATCGAAGAGGTGACGACGGCGACCTTGAGCGGATGGGCCTCGAAATATGCGCCAAGCCCGGCAAGCCTCTCGCGCGCCGCCGTGCGCTCGGAGGCAGGAAGACGCACGCCCGATTTTTTCTCGAGCTCCCGGCAGAGCATGTCGCAGACAAGCGCGCTCTCCCTCCCGAGCCATCCCTTCATCACCGCCAGCGCGATGC
>JBLMZA010000049.1:0-12065 GCA_050258555.1 Acidobacteriota bacterium
CGCGGTTGTAGCCGAAGGCGACGACGAAGCTTCCCTGGCGCGTCGGGAACGGGAAGGCAAAGCCGATATTGTCGAGCTTGGTGGCCGATTTCGAATCGTCGGTCGTGGCGTCCATGAAGGAAGCCGAGTTCTTGTAATGGAAATTGGTGATGCCGCCGGTGATCTCGATGCGGCGCATCTGTGCAAGGCCGGCCGGATTCCAGTATGTTGCCGTGAAATCATCCGAGACGCCGATAAAAGCGTTGCCCATGCCGAGCGCGCGCGAACCGACGCCGCGATCCTGCGTGGCAAGACGCGCCGCATCGACCGATGTCTGCGCCCGTGCAACAGAAGCACTCAGAATGAGCGCCAGCGAAGCAGCCGTAAGAAGAGTGGTCGTTTTCATAAAAAAGTGTTATGTGTGTGTGTGTGGATCAGCGTCCCGAACCGCTGTGGCGCGTATGCGACTGCTCCGATCCGCCGGAGTTCGTGCGTGTTTCCGTCTGCTGGCTCGGCGGAGTCGACTGCGTTTGCGCCGGAGGAGTAGACACGGTCGGTGTCTGGACCGGTGCGGACGATGATGAACTGCCTGAACTGTTTGTCGAGCCGGATGGCGTCGGACTGGCCGACGTCGTGGTCGGACTGGCCGAGCGCGTGCGCCCGTTGTCGCGCGACGATCCCGCATTCGAACGCGTCCGCGTGGCTCGTGTTGCCGGTGCGGAGCCGCTGCCGGAGGATGCGCCGCCGCCGGTAATGATCACCGGCACAACCCCGTCATCCGACGGAGCGTAATACACTTCCGGGAACGGATTCCACCAGGGCGGCTGCGCATACGGATTCTGCCACCCGTAGGGATCGTAGGAGATGCCGTGCACCGTATAGAGTCCGGCATAGTCCATGTCGAAAGCGCGGTCGTTCAGCTCGGCCTGCGTATGGCAGGAAAGGCAGTTGCCCCGGTAGTCGAGGTCCGAGCCTCCTCCGCCCGTCCTGGTGTGCACGGCTTCTTTCGACGCCTTGCGAATCGCCACCGCTTCTCGGATCGGCATGAGCTGCGTATAGCATCCGGCAAATCCCACGGCGGCCACGGCCGCAATGACGATTGCGTTTGAAATCGATCGTGAGGTCATAGAAATTACCTTCCGCTTCTGGTGCGTGAGCTGCCGCCTGAGGATGATCCGCCTGATGAAGACCTGCCTGAAGATGAACCGCCTGATGATGATCCGCCGCCTGAGCGTTCACGACCGCCGCCGCCGTGCGATGACGACGGAGGAGGAGCATAGTGCGGATGCGACTGCGGCGCAACCTGACGCGATCCGCTTTCTCCCGAGCGTTCACGGCGTTCGCGCTTCGGACGGTCACTGGTCGTTCCCTGGGGCTGCTGCTGCCCGCCTTTTTCCATCGAGCCCGTACCCGAATTCGGCGACTGCTCTGTCTGGCGCGTGCGCCTGCGCTCGGCGCCGGGCTGCGTGGCGGAAGCCGGTGCGCTCTGCTGCGTGCGCTGATCTTCCTGCTTCACGCGTTCCCACCACGGCGTGTCGCCGCCCCGCGTGCGCGTTGTGCTGCCGGACCGCGACGGCTGTGCATTCACAGTGCCGCGCTCCGCTCCGTTATCCCTCATGCGCGTGCCCGAAGGAGCCGCCGTGCCCGATGCCGGCGAGGCAAGAGGCAGTCCCGCATTCGGCCTCAGTCGGCCGTTGTCGCGCATCATGCCGGCCGTGCGCGTGCGGTGCGGATTGCCCCGGTCAACACCGCCGACCCAGCCGGGATAATACCACGGGTCGTAATAATGATGATAGCCCCACTGATTGTAGTAGTACGGGTCATAGTACCCCGGATACCACGTCGGATACGGATAGAGCACATAGGGCCTCCAACCGACGGTCCAGTACCACGGATCGTCGAACCACGGATCATACACGGAGAGGTATCCGCCCCATCCGCCCGGATAATAATAGTGGAAGGACGTGCGGAAACGCGCATGCCGATAGGCATCGTCTCCGAAATAATAATTGTTGATCACCGTTCCGTCCGTCGTATCGCTCGATTGAGTGTATTCCTCCTCATCGGCATACGCTCTGTCGTCGGACGGTTCGCGTGTCGAAAGCTGCGTATAGCATCCCGCTGAAAGCACCGCAAGCGCGAATGCCGCCGCAGTCACCATGAATTTGTATTTCATGATATTCCACCTCCTCTTTCCGAAAAATTCCGCACACTATATTTCCACAAGAATTCCACAACCATTAAAACATACGGATGTATTCCACTTTCATCGTCCGGTTCCCGATGGCAACGACATTGTCCTGATTCTTGAAAATATTCTTCAGATCGAATCCGAGCGTGAACCCTTGGCCGAATGACCACCGGAATCCCAGATTGAAATATCCCTTGCCCTGCCCCACCGAACGGGGAGCGTTGTCGTTGAATCCGAAATCGTATTCCCCGAGGACCGAGATATCGCTTCCGAATGATTTTTCCGCGCCGAGAAACACATCCATGTCCTTGTCGCCGTCGCCGCGTTCCATGCTGAAATTCACGCCGCCATGCACGCTGAAATTGCCGAAGAAGGCGTAATTTTTGCTGGCGACGGCATAGACGCCGCGGCTTTTAATCAGGAAGCGCTCCGTACTATCTATATACGCTTCTTTTCCCTGCGAGTCAAATCCGACGGCGATCGCCGGGACGGCCGCCGACTCCTCGATGAGCCGGAACCGGATCATGACGCCGGGGAGCTTCTGCATCTTTACGCTGCCGTTGCCGATCACGCCGGTGCCACCGTAGGAGATGCCGAAACTCAAGCGGTCGAGCGCGCCGGCCGAGAGCGCAAGCCCGAGGCCGCCGTTCTGGAAGAAATCGACATCCATCGCAAAGGCGCCGCGCTTCAGGATGCCCGCCGTCGGAAGGTCGATGAGCTGGCGGGGTTCGACTGTGGAGGCATCGCCGGCGGACGTCTGCGCCGGGAGCGCCGCAGGGAACAGCATGAAGAGGAGGAGGAGCGCAGCCGAGAGTTTTTTCATGGGGATATCCCTGTTCCTTCCATTACTTGTTAGACGCATGAGACGAAAAAAGGTTTAGCGGAGGGGGCCGCGGAATGTTATGAAAGCATGCGCTTCCAGTGTGTGCCGTCTTTCCCATCTTCGAGCATGACGCCGGCAGCCTTCAATTCATCGCGTATTTTGTCGGAAAGCGCCCAGAGTTTCTGCGTGCGGATATCCTTGCGGACGGCGATGATCACATCCATGAGTTTCGGCTCGAGCGATTCGGCGCCCGAGGGAAGCATGCCAGCCTGTGCCGATTCGGCGGGCACAATGCCCAGAATCTCTTCGCAGGTTTCTCGGAAAAACGCCTCGATTGCGGCAAGCGAGTCCTTGGCGGCGCCTTCGGGCTTTGCAAGCATGTCGTTGACAGCGCGCGCCAGATCGAAAAGCACGCCGATCGCGGCCGGGGCGTTGAAATCGTCGTCCATCGCCTCGAAGAACTGGCGGCGGTAGTCCTCGAGTCCCTCAAAGACGAATGCGCCGTCCCTGTTGCGCCCGATTTCCGCCTTCAATCGCGAGACGGTCCCCAGGAGCTTTTCCAGTCCCTTGCCCGAGGCGTCGAGCGCCGCTTCGCTGAAGTCGAGCGTGCTGCGATAATGGCTCTGCATGATGAAGAAGCGCACGACCATGGGCGGATGCTTTTTGAAGGCGTCCTTGAGCGTGATGAAGTTGCCGAGACTCTTGCCCATTTTCTGTCCGTTGACCGTCACCAGATTGTTGTGCATCCAGTAGCGGACGAACTGATGGTGCGTCACCGATTCGGACTGGGCGATCTCGCATTCGTGATGCGGGAACTGATTATCCATGCCGCCGCCGTGTATGTCGAAGGATTCGCCGAGATACTTCATGCTCATGGCCGAGCATTCAAGATGCCATCCCGGGAAGCCTTCACCCCAGGGCGAAGGCCAGCGCATGATGTGTCCCACCTCGGCCTTCTTCCAGAGCGCGAAGTCGGCCGGGTGCCGCTTTTCCGACTTCACATCCACACGCGTCCCCGATTCGGCTTCCTCGAGCGAGCGCCCGGAGAGCCTGCCGTACGAGGCGAACGTATGGACGTCGAAATAGACCGAGCCGTTCACTTCATAGGCCACTCCGGCTTCGATGAGCCGGGTGATCAATTCGATCTGCTCTGTGATGTGGCCTGTGGCGCGCGGCGAGATGTCGGGCCTGAGCACATTGAGCGCATCCATGTCGCGGAAGTATTCGCGCGTGAAGGTTTCGGCCACCTGCATCGGATGGATCTTCTCCTTGCGCGACTGCTTCTGGATCTTGTCTTCGCCCTCGTCGGCGTCGTCTGTCAGATGGCCCACATCGGTCACATTCTGCACATAGAGCACATCATATTTGAGATGCCGCAGGTAGCGCACGACGACATCGAACGAGACATAGCTTTTGGCGTGCCCCAGATGCGAGAGTCCGTAGACCGTCGGTCCGCAGACATACATTCCCACATGGCCTTCATGGATGGGCGTGAAGAGTTCTTTCTTGCGTGTAAGCGTATTATAGATGTGAAGAGGCATATGAGATATAATTGGGATCGATCAATGTGGGGCGAAGCACCGCTTCGCCCCACAACATGAAAATACTTATGAAGCGCGCATCAATTCGCGCGCCGTATTGAGTCCGGCGTCGGTCACTTCGGCTCCGCTCAAGAGCTTGGCCACTTCGCGCACGCGCTCTTCGCCCGAGAGCTTGCGCAGCCGTGTGACGGTGCGCTTGTTCTGTTCGCTTTTCTCGACGGCCAGGTGCGTATCGCCCAGGGCCGCGATCTGCGGAAGGTGCGTGATGGCGATGATCTGATGGAAGCGCGAGAGCTTTTTCAGGCTCATGCCGACTGCCTGTCCGACGCGACCCGAGACGCCCGTGTCGATCTCATCGAAGATCAGGACGGGCGTCTTGTCCGAATGCGCCAGGGCGGATTTCAGGGCGAGCATGATGCGCGAGACCTCGCCTCCGGAGGCCACCTTGGCCAGCGGCTTCACCTCCTCGCCCACATTGGTCGAGATGAAGAATTCGACGTCGTCGATGCCGTGCGGAAGCGCCGCAATCTTTTTGTTTCCCACATGCACATAGAGCGCGTGCGGCGCGTCATGATCGAGCACGCGTCGCTCCAGGGCCACGGAGAACTTCGCCTTGGCGATGCCGAGTTCGGACAGCGCCGCAAGAATGTCCTTCTCGATCTTCTTGCCGGTTTCGCGCCTTCGCGCGGTGAGCACCTGCGCGCGGTCCGCGCACACGGCGCGCGCCTCTTCGATCTCGGTGTCGATCTTCCGGATTTCCTCCTCGAAATTTTCGGCCAGCGCGTATTCCTCGCCGATGCGTTTCCTGTGCGCGATCACCGATTCGATCGTGCCGCCGTATTTCTTCTTCAGGAGCGTGAACGATCCCAGGCGGTCGCGGATCTCATCCAGGCGCTCGGGATTGAACTCGATATGCGACTGGTAATGCTGGACGAATTTTGCGAGCTCTTCGATGATGACCGCCGCCGAGCGCGTCTCGCCGAGCGAGTCGGTGAAGGCGGTATCGATCTCGCACAGATCTTCGAGGCTTTCCTTCACGCGGATGAGATTGTCGCGGATCGAGCCTTCGCCCTCGTACAGAAGGTCGAAGAGCTGGGAGGTCGTCATGGACAATGTCTCGGAATTTTCCAGAAGCTTCAGCTCGGATTCCAGTTCCTCCTCCTCGCCTTCTTTCGGCGAGACCGCATCGATTTCACGGATCTGAAAATCATAGAGCGCCTTTTTTTCCTTCAATTGCTGCTCGCGCTCCTTCAGATGCTTCTTGCGCGCCGAAAGCGATCCCAGCTGGTGATAGGCCTCGCGGTAGGCATCGAGTTCCTTGTCGTACGTTCCGAAATCATCCAGGAATCCGCAATGCGTCTCGGCCCTGAGAAGCGACTGGTGCTCGTGCTGCCCGTGCATATCGACGAGCATCTCACCCAGGTCCTTGAGCTGCGCCAATGTGACCGGCGAATCGTTGACGAAGCAGCGGCTGGTGCCTTTGGCCGAGACTTCGCGGCGCAGGATGAGTTCGCTTGAAAATTCCGTCTCATTGGCGCGGAACCAGTCGCCTAATTGCGTTTCCAGATGCCCGATGGCGAAGATGCCTTCGACCACCGCCTTGTCGGTGCCGGCGCGCACGGCCTCGGTGCTCGCCCTGTCGCCCAACAGGAGCCCCAATGCATCGATGAGGATGGATTTCCCGGCGCCGGTTTCGCCCGTGATCACCGTCAGGCCGCTCTCGAACGTCAGATCGATCGATTCGATGAGGGCGTAATTTTTGATGGAAAGAGATGTCAGCATGAAGGAAAAGTAATTCGAATTTGGGAGAGATTCAACCCTCGGAATCGCTGTCCGTGCTCATGTGAATTTCGGGCACATCCTGCAGAATGCCGTGGAAGTATGCGAGCCGGAAAAACTCGTCGATCGATTCGCGGTGCGTCGGCTTCAGCTCGTACTGGTAGAGTTCGAGCTGCTCCTCGACGCGCTCGGGCGCGATGTGGAGTTCGGCCGCTGTTCGCGCCGCGCAGGCCCGAAGCGACTCGCGGCCCTGGGCGCTTGCCGAGGAGAGCACGCGTTCGATTGCTTCGGCATGCTCTGCATGCGAGAGCGTGGCGCAGATGGTGTGAACGAAGGGAAGGCCGGTCATCTCGGTCCACTCTTCGATCAGATCGATCGTGGGACCGTCCCACTCCGCATCGAGCACGGCATCGCCGCACAGGAGCGCGGCATCGGCCTTCTCGAGCATCGAGTCGATGGAGCCTGACACGGGCACGAACGAGACGTGGCTTTTGAACTGCTCTTCAAGGATGATCTTCGCCAGCACGACATCGGTGGCGGTGGCCGCGCCGAGCGCCACGGTCGAGAGGTCCCTGATATCGCGGCGGATGCACAGGAGCACCGTGCGGCTCTCGATAATCGAGGCCACGCCGAGCGAAGGCAGGAGCTGGAGGTCGGAGCTCATGCGGGCGTAGTCGATCGGCGTGATGTAGGCGGCATCGAGCTCGCGCGACATCAGCTTGTCGATGAGCACGCCCGGGGTATCAACAAAAAGTCCCGCAACGGCGGGACTTTTTTCCAGGCTGTGCGTCAGCGGCGCGCAGTAGAATTCTTTGAGCGCGCCGATACGAAATGACGGTGACGACATATGGATCGTGTATGATGGTGTCTAAGTGAACCGATAGAGTCAGCCAAACTCAGCTGCTGGTCTTCTGGCGGATCTGCTTCGCCGCCAGGCCGCGCAGGTAATAGAGCTTCGAGCGGCGGACGTTGCCTTCTCTCACCTTTTCGATCTTCGCGATGCGGGGCGAATGCAGGGGGAAGATGCGCTCGACGCCGACGCCGTCGGAGATCTTGCGCACGCGGAACGTCGCGCCGATGCCGGAGCCGCGCTTGCCGATCACGACGCCTTGAAATTGCTGAATGCGTTCCTTATCGCCTTCGACAACGCGGACATGTACGTTGATCGTATCGCCGCTGTTGAACTCCGGGATGTCGGATCTCAGCTGTGCTGCTTCCACAAGTTGAATCTTATCCATTGGTGTATTCCTTCGTGATAAAGTAGATGTGTCTTTTTTTCTCTTTCGATTTCACTCTCTTTTGCGCGCGCAGGATCGATTGCGCCGCCTCATGGTCTTTTTCGTCTTCAGTGCCGCTCGAAGAGGTCCGTTCTGCGCCGTTCGGTTTTTTCCCGGCGCTGTTCATCGCGCCACTGGGCGATCTTTTTATGGTCGCCCGAGAGCAGCACCTCCGGCACGCCCATGCCGCGGTATTCGGGCGGCCTGGTATAGTGCGGACAGTCAAGCAGTCCGTCCTGAAACGAATCGGTCAATGCCGACTCTCCGTCTCCGATGGCGCCGGGAATCAGGCGCACGACCGCGTCGGCCACCACGAGCGCGGGAAGCTCTCCTCCTGTCAGCACAAAATCGCCGATCGAGAGTTCGCGCGTGATGAGCGCCATGCGGACGCGCTCGTCGATGCCCTTATAGTGTCCGCACAGAAGAATGAGATTCTTTTTCAGCGACAGTTCGTTGGCGACCGATTGCGTGAAGCGCGCGCCGTCGGCCGTCATATAAATGATCTCGTCGTACGTCCGTTCGGCCTGGAGCGCTTCGATGCATTCGAAGATCGGCTCCGGCTTCAGGATCATGCCGGCTCCTCCGCCATAGGGAGGCTCGTCGAGCGTGTGATGCCTGTCGTGCGTATAGGCGCGCAGATCATGGACCACGATCTCGGCGAGGCCGGAAGCCTGTGCGCGCTTGAGGATCGATTCGCGCAGCGGGCTTTCCAGAAGCTTCGGCAACGCCGAAAGGATATCGATGCGCATGCTCACAGCGCCTCCCCCTCGAACAACCCTTCCGGGGGCCGGACGGTGATGAGCTTCGATTCGATATCGACGCCGGCGATGAATTCCTCGACCACCGGCATCAGCACGTCGCCGTGGGTGGTCGCCACGACATACATCGACCGGCCCGCGACGTTCATCACATCCGAAAGCGTGCCCAGGAATCGGCCGCTTTCCGAGACGACGCGGCAGCCCAGAAGGTCGTGTATGTAATGCCGTCCGGCGTCGGGGAGCTTGCGCTCCCCTTCCTCGACGTAGAGATACGCATTCACCAGCGTCTCGGCCTCATTCCGGTCGGAGACGCCTTCGAACTTGATATACACATCGCCGCCGCGGTCGCGGGCGCTTTCAATCATCCGGCTTTGCGCCGTCTGCTCATCCGCACCGACTTTCACTCTCCGCAGCCGTTCATATTCATGGGCGGTGCGGGCGTACGAATGGATCTTTACTTCACCTTTGATGCCGAAGGCCTTCAGGATGCGGCCTGCGGCATAGAGAGTCTGTCGATGGTCTGAATTCAATCGTCTACTTCAAGAATGGCGCGCTTTCCGTTCTTCGCGGCGATCGCGCTCAACAACACACGCATAGCCTGAGCTGAACGGCCCTTACGGCCGATGATCTTTCCAACATCCGGATCTGCTACTCGTAACTTCAGAACGATCTTTCCTTCCTTCTCCTCCTCGCTGATCGTGACCTTATCCGGGCTGTCGACCAGCTGTTTCGCGATAAACTCGATGAATTCCTTCATTTCCGCCTCCCTCTTGGAAGATGTTCGACCGTGAATTAATCCGTTCAGAGTACTATGAACGTATTCTCAGTTCAATTAGTTCGACATCATTCACCCAACCGCACATTGGAATTTTTTCACACATACAGAGTGCATCGGTTATCCCGCGCGTTCCGTCCCCTCTGAATAGAAGCGAGGCTTACGCCTGCTCGGGAGCCGTTTCGGCGGCCTTCTTCTTGGCCGTCTTGCGGCGCGCCTTGCGCTCGGCTTCGTGCTGGAGCTTCATTGCCTGCAGCGCCTGCCATTTCTCCATCTCGGTGGCGATCGTCGCCTCATCCTTCTTTTTGCGGATGAGATGCCACTTCAGCCAGAGTCCCTTGCGGCTGAAGAGATTGCGCACGGTGTCCGTCGGAAGCGCGCCGTTTTTCAGCCACTTCAGGATTTTTTCCTCTTTCAGGTCAACCGTCATCGGGTTGGTCAGCGGGTTGTAGAGTCCGACGGATTCAAGGAATGCACCGTCGCGGCGGGCGCGTGAATCGGCTGCCACAATTTTGTAGATGGGCTGTTTTTTCTTTCCCATTCGCTGAAGGCGTAATCGTACTGCCACTGTACTGCTCCTTTGTTCTTGTATTTCTTTTATGATGTATAAGGGAATTTATTTTTTCTTCAACTCTTTTTCACGTCATCGTCACGTTATCCGAACCGCTGCGACAGGACCCGGCTGATCGATTTTCCTTTCGAGAAATTCTTCATCAGCTTCTGCATGTCGGAAAACTGCTTCAGCAGACGGTTGACTTCCTGAATCGTGGTGCCGCTGCCCGATGCGATGCGCTTCCGGCGCGATCCGTTGATGATGTGCGGATGTTCGCGCTCCTCCTTCGTCATCGAGAGGATGATCGCCTCCACATACTTCAGCTCCTTCTCGTCCACGTCGTCGATCTTGCCCAGACGGCTCACGCCGGGGATCATCGAGAGCACCTGCGAGAGCGGGCCCATCTTCTTGATCTCCTGCAGCTGATCGTAGAAGTCCTCGAGCGTGAACTGCGACTTGCGGAGCTTCTGCTCGAGCTTCTCGGCCTTCTGCTGATCGAATGTCTCCTGCGCCTTCTCGACGAACGACACGATGTCGCCCATGCCGAGGATGCGGCTGGCCATGCGGTCGGGATAGAACGGCTCGAGGGCATCGAGCTTCTCGCCGGTTCCCACGAACTTGATCGGCTTCTCGACCACCGAACGGATCGAGAGCGCGGCGCCGCCTCTGGTGTCGCCGTCGAGCTTCGTCAGGACGACGCCGTCGAAATCGAGCCTGTCATGGAAGGCCTTTGCCGTCGTGACGGCATCCTGGCCGGTCATCGCATCGACGACGAAGAGAATCTCCTGCGGCTGAACGGCCGTCTTGATATTCTCCACCTCGCGCATCATCTCTTCATCGATCGCCAGGCGTCCTGCCGTATCGATGATGACCGTGTCGCGGGCGTTCTTTTTGGCGAAGTCAATGGCGTTCTTCGCGATCGTGAGCGCCGAATCCTGCCGGCTCGTGAAGACCGGCACGCCGATCTGTCCGGCCAGGAGTTCCAACTGATCGATAGCCGCGGGACGGTAGACGTCGGCGGCGACCAACAGCGGCTGGCGGCCCTTGGCCTTCAGATGATTGGCCAGCTTTCCGGAGAAGGTCGTCTTGCCCGAGCCCTGAAGACCGGCGATCAGAATGATCGAGGGCGGCGTATTCGACAGCGTGATATCCGCCTTCTCCGAGCCCATGAGTGCGACCAGCTCATCATAGATGATCTTGATGATGAGCTGTCCCGGAGAGAGGCTGGAGATGACCTCCTGGCCGACGCTCTTTTGCTGGACCTTCTCGATGAAATCCTTGACGACTTTGAAATTGACGTCGGCATCGAGCAGCACACGCCGGACCTCGCGGAGGCTCTCGGCGATATTCTCGGGAGAAATACGTCCCTGGCCGCGCAGACGCCGGAGCGCGTCGTCTAACTTTTGTGATAACGCATCGAACATATGATAAACGAAAACATGGGGTCGCCCGAGGTGTACACATCCCTGCCGTCGCGCCGAGCCGCTTTTTCTTCCATCCGCTTCGCCGTGACAACGTTCAGGGGATCATTTGTGTACGGTTGTGATGCTCCCGGACAATCCCTCACATGATATGAATAAATTCTTTTTTTTCCCTAGCCCGCCTTGCGCAACGCTTCGGCGCCGCTGACAATTTCCAGCAATTCCTTGGTGATGGCGGCCTGGCGCGCCTTGTTGTAGTTTAATTCAAGAACACGAATCAGGTCGCGGGCGTTCGTACTGGCGTTTTCCATCGCCGTCATCCGCGCGCCCTGTTCGGCCGCATTCGATTCGAGCAATACGCGCCAGATCTGAAAATTCAGATGCTTCGGCACGAGCGCCTCGACAATCTGGTCACCCGTAGGTTCGTAAATATAATCAATTTTTTTGTGAGATGCTTGATTTTTTTCTTGCAAAGGCGGTACAGGCAAAAATTGTTCCACAACCAGCCGCTGCTGGGCGGCGTTCTTGAACTCGTTGTAGACGATGTCGACCCGGTCGAATTCGCCCTTCTGGAAGCCCGTGACCGCTTCGGAAGCGATCTCCCGGGCCGCACTGAAGTTCAATCCCTGGAAAATGCCGATGTGCTTCGCATAGATCGAATACGAGCGTTTCGAGAAGAATTCGGCGCCTTTTTTTCCCACGAGGATCAGCCGGACCTTGCCCTGGGCATTGAGATCCTTGTACTGGGTTTCGATGTGGGCGATGGCCGCCTTGATGATATTCGAATTGAAGGCGCCGCACATGCCGCGGTCGGCCGTCACCACAATGATCGCCACCTTCTCGGGCTCTTCGGTGCGCGCCGCCAGTTCCGGAAAGCGCGCCGTATCGACCGTCGAGGCCAGATGCCGGAGCATGTCGGCCATCGTCCGTGCGTACGGACGCGCCTGCATGATCGATTCCTGGGCGCG
>JBLMZA010000050.1:0-17968 GCA_050258555.1 Acidobacteriota bacterium
ACCAAGGCAACGATCAGTAGCTGGTCTGAGAGGATGATCAGCCACACTGGAACTGAGACACGGTCCAGACTCCTACGGGAGGCAGCAGTGAGGAATATTGGGCAATGCCCGCAAGGGTGACCCAGCAACGCCGCGTGGAGGATGAATGCCGTAAGGTTGTAAACTCCTGTGAGAAGGGAAGAAAGTGCGGAATCGAATTCCGCTTTGACTGTACCTTCAGAGGAAACCCCGGCTAACTACGTGCCAGCAGCCGCGGTAATACGTAGGGGGTTAGCGTTGTCCGGATTTACTGGGTGTAAAGGGCGCGTAGGCGGGTTTGTAAGTCAGAGGTGAAATCCTGCAGCTTAACTGCAGAGCTGCCTTTGATACTGCAAATCTTGAGTTCAGAAGAGAGAGATGGAATTCCAGGTGTAGTGGTGAAATACGTAGATATCTGGAAGAACACCAGTGGCGAAGGCGGTCTCTTGGTCTGTAACTGACGCTGAGGCGCGAAAGCGTGGGTAGCAAACAGGATTAGATACCCTGGTAGTCCACGCTGTAAACGATGAATACTAGATGTTGGGCAGAAATGTTCAGTGTCGCAGCAAACGCATTAAGTATTCCACCTGGGGAGTACGATCGCAAGGTTGAAACTCAAAGGAATTGACGGGGGCCCGCACAAGCAGTGGAGCATGTGGTTTAATTCGATGCAACGCGAAGAACCTTACCAGGGTTTGAAAGGCAAGATTTCAGCCGATGAAAGTCGGTTACCCGCAAGGGGTCTTGTACAGGTGCTGCATGGCTGTCGTCAGCTCGTGCCGTGAGGTGTTAGGTTAAGTCCTGCAACGAGCGCAACCCCTACATTTAGTTGCTACCAGGTAATGCTGAGCACTCTAAATGGACTGCCTACGCAAGTAGAGAGGAAGGTGGGGATGACGTCAAGTCCTCATGGCCCTTACACCCTGGGCCACACACGTGCTACAATGGTAACTACAGAGGGCAGCAATACCGCAAGGTGGAGCCAATCCCAAAAAAGTTATCTCAGTTCAGATTGAGGGCTGAAACTCGCCCTCATGAAGCTGGAATTGCTAGTAATCGCAGATCAGAACGCTGCGGTGAATACGTTCCCGGGCCTTGTACACACCGCCCGTCAAGCCATGGAAGCTGAGGGTACCCGAAGCCGCTGAGCCAACCCGCAAGGGGAGCAGGCGTCTAAGGTAAAATCAGTGACTGGGGCTAAGTCGTAACAAGGTAGCCGTATCGGAAGGTGCGGCTGGATCACCTCCTTTCTAAGGAGATTGGTCAGCGTAAGCTGATTCGAATCAAATTAGAGAACATTTCCTTGTCAACGGTTTTGAACTTAAGTGTCTGTGCATACATTTTTTTATTACGATTTTCAGTCCAATGGACAACTTGGGCCTATAGCTCAGTTGGTTAGAGCGCACGCCTGATAAGCGTGAGGTCAGTGGTTCAACTCCACTTAGGCCCACGATTCAAGCAGGCCGCTCGGATCACGCAAAGCAACACACCGGGGCTATAGCTCAATTGGGAGAGCACCAGCTTTGCAAGCTGGGGGTTACCGGTTCGATCCCGGTTAGCTCCACACGACATACAAAATATAGAGATCGAGGAATTCGAAAGTTCGCATACGCATCGGGAGCATTACCCGATAATTCCGCCAAGCTGTAAAGATGTTCTTTGACAATTAAAAAGAATGAGGTTGTGGTAGAAGAAAGTACTTCGCCGCGCTCGCGATAGCGCGGAATGAACAAAATCTTCTATTGATACAACACGAGCAAAAATGCAAAGCATAGTAAGTAAGTTTCAAACGTAACAATCAGTAAAAGTTTATTGATGCACCTAGAGTCATGCGTTTCACAAGAACGCGTGATGCTCAACTGTGTGTGTTCAATAAAGATTTTTGGTTAAGTTACTAAGAGCGTGCGGAGGATGCCTTGGCACAAGAAGGCGATGAAGGACGCGGCTACCTGCGATAAGCTTCGGATAGGCGGTAACAGCCTGTGACCCGGAGATTTCCGAATGGGGCAACCCTACCAGAGTAATGTCTGGTAACTCCATGATGAATCCATAGTCATGGCAGAGCAAACGGGGAGAACTGAAACATCTAAGTACCCCCTGGAAGAGAAAGAAATTCGATTTCCCTAGTAGCGGCGAGCGAAAAGGAAACAGCCTAAACCGTGTGATACAGTAAAGGGTGCGACCGTTGTATTACCGGTGTTGCGGGACTTTCTGGTTCTATCGCATACGAACCACAGAGTAAGAAATCAATTTGTTAGCTGAATTTTCTGGAAAGCTAAGCCATAGAAGGTGACAGCCCTGTAAGCAAAAACGAATTGACTCTGGAAAGTATCCCAAGTAGTACGGGGTGAGTGAAATCCTGTACGAATCTGTGAGAACCATCTCATAAGGCTAAATACTCTCTTGTGACCGATAGTGAACTAGTACCGTGAGGGAAAGGTGAAAAGAACCCTTAAGAAGGGAGTGAAATAGTACCTGAAACCGCGCGCTTACAAACGGTTGGAGCAAGGCAGTGTCTTCGGATGCTGCTGAGTGACAGCGTGCCTTTTGCTTAATGAGCCTACGAGTTACTCGTACGATGCGAGGCTAAGTTTCTCAGAAACGAAGCCGCAGCGAAAGCAAGTCCTAATAGGGCGACTTAGTATCGTGCGGTAGACGCGAACCCGTGTGATCTACCCTTGGTCAGGATGAAGTGTCGGTAAAACGACATGGAGGTCCGAACTGGTGTGGGTTGAAAACCGCTCAGATGAACTGAGGGTAGGAGCGAAAGACCAATCAAACTCGGAGATAGCTCGTACTCCCCGAAATAGCTCTAGGGCTAGCCTCATGTTATAGTATCGCGCAGGTAGAGCACTGATTGGGCTAGGGTCGTCACAACGATACCAACCCCAGACAAACTCCGAATGGCGCTGATATGTTTCATGGGAGTCAGGCGGCGTGAGATAAGTTTCGTTGCCAAAAGGGAAAGAACCCAGACCGTCAGCTAAGGTCCCCAAATTACAGTTAACAGAGAAAGGATGTTTCGTTGCTTAGACAACTAGGATGTTTGCTTAGAAGCAGCAATCATTTAAAGAGTGCGTAATAGCTCACTAGTCAAGCGACAAAGCGTCGACAATTCTCGGGACTCAAACTGTATACCGAAGCTACGGACTCCATCACTGCGATGGATGTGGTAGGGGAGCATTCCATACTGCTGCGAAGGTGTCGGATAACCGATGCTGGAGCGTATGGAAACGCAGATGTAGGCATAAGTAACGATAAGAAATGTGGAAAACATTTCCACCGAAAATCTAAGGTTTCCTGAGCAACGTTAATCGTCTCAGGGTTAGTCGAACCCTAAGGTGAGGCCGAAAGGCGTAACCGATGGAAAACAGGTTTAATATTCCTGTACCTGTTTGCAGTCGTTTGACTCTAAGGAGTGACGCAGAAGTGAACTTCAGCCACCTGCTGGCTTAGGTGGTTTAACGGCGTAGGTTGAAAGCGTTGGCAAATCCGCGCTTTCTTAAGCCGAGACCGGAATAGGGCGCCCGCAAGGGCCACAACTGAAGCTAATCAGGCTGCCAAGAAAAACTTCGTAGAGGAGAATGCAGACAGATCGTACCGCAAACCGACACAGGTAGATGAGTTGAATATACTAAGGTGCTCGAGTGAGCCGTGGTTAAGGAACTCGGCAAACTGACCCCGTAACTTCGGGATAAGGGGTGTCATGCACGGTCAGAGGACTTGCTCCTCGAAGCTGTGTGTGATCGCAGTGAAACGGGCCAAGCGACTGTTTAACAAAAACACATGTCTCTGCTAAGACTTTAAGTCGATGTATAGGGACTGACACCTGCCCGGTGCTGGAAGGTTAAGGAAGGAGGTTAGGCGCAAGCCGAAGCTTTCGACCGAAGCCCCAGTAAACGGCGGCCGTAACTATAACGGTCCTAAGGTAGCGAAATTCCTTGTCGGGTAAGTTCCGACCTGCACGAATGGTGTAACGATTTGGTCACTGTCTCAACCACGGGCTCGGTGAACTTGTGGTTCCGGTGAAGACGCCGGATACCCGCATATGGACGGAAAGACCCTATGCACCTTTACTGCACCCTACTATTGGGTTCGGACATAACATGTGTAGAATAGGTGGGAGGCTTTGAAGCCGGGGCGCTAGCTTCGGTGGAGCCACCAGTGAAATACCACCCTTGTTGTGTTGGAATTCTAACCTCGCACCGTTATCCGGTGTAGGAACAGTGGTAGGCGGGTAGTTTGACTGGGGCGGTCGCCTCCTAAAGAGTAACGGAGGCTCTCAATGGTTCCCTCAGCATGGTTGGTAATCATGCGTCGAGTGTAAAAGCACAAGGGAGCTTGACTGCGAGACGGACAAGTCGAGCAGGTACGAAAGTAGGATTTAGTGATCCGATGGTTGTGTGTGGAAACGCCATCGCTCAAAGGATAAAAGGTACGCTAGGGATAACAGGCTGATCTTGCCCAAGAGTTCATATCGACGGCAAGGTTTGGCACCTCGATGTCGGTTCATCGCATCCTGGGGCTGGAGAAGGTCCCAAGGGTTTGGCTGTTCGCCAATTAAAGCGGTACGTGAACTGGGTTCAGAACGTCGTGAGACAGTTCGGTCCCTATCCTATGCGGGCGCAGGAAGCTTGAGAGGTGTCGTTCTTAGTACGAGAGGACCGGAATGAACGGACCGACGGTGAATGAGTTGTCACGCCAGTGGCATTGCTCAGTAGCCACGTCCGGATGGGATAAGCACTGAAAGCATCTAAGTGCGAAACCCGCCTCAAGATTAGGCTTCCCGGGATTTAATCCCCTAAAGGATCCAAGGAGATGACTTGGTTGATAGGCTACAGATATAAACGCGGCAACGCGTGAGTCGAGTAGTACTAATAATCCGTGAGACTTGCCAAATATTTTTATTAGACACATACACTGTGCATCAATAAACTTTTGCCGATCGTGGACGGGCTGCTTACTTACGCAGCTTGATCGTAAAACGATTCATTCTTTTTGATTGTAAATTCCAGGTGTCTATGTCGCGGGTGTTACACCTCTTCCCATTCCGAACAGAGAAGTTAAGCCCCGCAGAGCCGATGGTACTATGCTGGTGACGGCATGGGAGAGTAGGTCGATGCCTGGTTTATTTTTTGATCCCGTTCCGCTTTCTCAACAATTGCGGGACGGGATTTTTTTTTATATATTGACTCGCCTACTCCGGCTTCATATGCAAAGCTCATAGAACGGAGACACATCAAGACCCATGAAAATCCTCATCACCGGCATCGGCGGCTTCGCCGGCAGCCATCTGGCCGATTACATCATCCGCACGCACAACGCCGAGATCAGCGGCGTCGTCCGCGATCTCGAAAAGACCGAAAACATCAAAGCGCTCCTGCCGCAGATCGCTCTCTATGCCTGCGACATCACCGAGTTCCAGTCGGTCTTCCGCGTGATCAAGGAAATCAAGCCCGATATCATCTTCCATACGGCCGGACAGGCCTTCGTGCCGAGCTCCTTCGAGTTCACGGCCGATACGTTCAAGGTGAATGTGATCGGCACGATCAACATCTTCGAGGCGGTCAAAGCCTGCGACATCAACCCCAGGATCGTCGTCGTCACCTCCGGCGAAGTCTACGGCGAAACATTCGGCCTTCCCGCGCTGCACTCCGAACAGAGCGTGCCGCGCCCGGTGAACCCCTATGCGGCCTCGAAGACAAGCGTCGACTACATCGCGCAGACATACAAAAATTACGAGGGACTCAACATCGTGATCGCCCGCCCCTTCAACCATACGGGACCGCGGCAGAAGCCGAACTTCGTCTGCTCGTCGCTCGCCAGACAGATCACGACGCTCGTCAAGGAGGGCGCGCCCCTGACATTGAAAGTCGGCAACATCAAGGCGCGGCGCGATTTCACCGACGTGCGCGACATCGTGCGCGGCTATTGGATGCTCTCGCAGATCGACAACCGCTCCAACTTCATTTTCAATCTCTGCTCGGGACGCATCTTCTCGATCGAGGAAATTATTTCGATGTATGAGGAGATCGTCGGCCAAAAGTTCGAACTTTTTGTCGACGCCAAGCGTTTACGCGGATACGATATACAGCTTCTTGCCGGAAACCATTCTGCAATCATGAACTCCGTCGGATGGAAACCGCAGATCGAATTCCACCAAACATTGTCTGACCTCTACGATTTCTGGATGAAAAAGGATAACTGATTATGGCAAAAACAGCGCTCATCACCGGCATCACCGGGCAGGACGGATCGTATCTGACCGAACTTTTGCTCGACAAGGGCTACACCGTGCACGGCATCATCCGCCGCTCGAGTTCGTTCAACACCGGCCGCATCGATCACCTCTACAACAATCCGGAAATCTCCGGCAAGCGCCTCTTCCTCCACTACGGCGACGTGACCGATACGAGCAACCTGAACCGGCTGCTCGAGAAAGTCGCTCCCGATGAGATCTACAACCTCGCCGCGCAGAGCCACGTGAAGGTGTCGTTCGAGGTTCCGGAATACACGGCCGAAGTCGACGCCGTGGGCACGCTCCGCTTCCTCGATGCGATCCGCGAGACGGGCGTGAAGGTGAAATTCTATCAGGCCTCGACAAGCGAACTCTACGGCAAGGTGCAGGAAATTCCGCAGACCGAAAAGACGCCCTTCTATCCGCGCTCGCCCTACGGCGTGGCCAAGCTCTACGGATATTGGATCATCGTCAACTACCGCGAGGCGTACAATATCTTCGCCTGCAACGGCATCCTCTTCAACCACGAATCGCCCAGGCGCGGCGAGACATTCGTCACGCGCAAAATCACGCTTGCCGCCGCGCGCATCAAGCTCGGCATGCAGAAGGATCTGCTTCTGGGCAATCTGAATGCGAAGCGCGACTGGGGTTATGCTCCCGAATACGTCGAGGGCATGTGGCGCATGCTCCAGCAGGACGTGCCCGAGGACTATGTGCTGGCCACCGGCGAGACGCATGAAGTGAGGGAGTTCGTCAACGCCGCCTTCAACGAACTCGACATCGAACTGGAATGGACGGGCGAAGGCCCGAATGAAAAAGGCATCTCGAAAAAGGACGGCTCGGTGCTCGTTGCGGTCGATCCCAGATATTATCGTCCGACCGAGGTCGAACTCCTGATCGGCGACGCCACCAAGGCGAAGGAGAAGCTCGGATGGAAAGCACAGACGACGTTCTCCGATCTGGCGCGGCTCATGGCGCGCGCCGATTTTGAGAAGGTGAAGAAGCGGGGATATTAAAAAGGAAGGTGAAGCAAGGGGCGAAGCACCCACATCCACGCTGGCGCGTGGGTCATTTACCGCTTCGCCCCACATGACGCTTCGCCAGAGAATGCGGGATTGAAAAAGTATCGTATGGAAAAAAAATCGAAAATTTACGTCGCGGGACACCGGGGACTCGTCGGATCGGCGATCGTGCGCGCACTCGAAGCGGGCGGCTATACGCAGATCATCACGCGCACGCGCCAGGAACTGAACCTGGAAGACGTGCGCGAGGTGGAAGCCTTCTTTGCCGCCGAGAAGCCCGAGTATGTGTTCCTGGCCGCGGCCAAAGTCGGCGGCATACACGCCAACAACACGTATCCGGCGGACTTCATCTACAGGAATCTCCAGATACAGAACAGCCTGATCCATACGAGCTACACATCGGGCGTCAAAAAGCTCTGCTTCCTCGGCTCCTCGTGCATCTATCCGAAGCATGCCCCGCAGCCGATGAAGGAGGAATACCTTCTCACGGGTCCCCTGGAGCCGACGAACGAGCCGTATGCGGTGGCCAAGATCGCGGGCATCATCATGTGCCAGGCCTATGCCCGGCAGTACGGCGCGAATTTCATCTCGGTCATGCCGACGAACCTCTATGGGCCCAACGACAACTTCGACCTGCAGAATTCGCATGTGCTGCCGGCATTGATCCGCAAGTTCGTCGATGCGAAGGACCGAGAGCTTTCCTCTGTCGTACTGTGGGGAAGCGGCACGCCGCGCCGGGAATTCCTCTATGTCGACGACATGGCCGACGCCTGCATCTATCTGATGAAGACGTACGATGATCCTTCGATCGTCAATATCGGCACCGGAGAGGACGCGACGATCCTCGATGTGGCCCATCTGATCGCCGAGAAAGTCGGTTTCACGGGCGCGCTCGAATTCGACCGCACGAAGCCCGACGGCACGCCGAAGAAGCTGCTCGATGTCTCGAAGCTTTCCGCGCTCGGATGGAAGGCGCGCACGCCGCTGGGGGAAGGCATCGAACGCACGATCGCATGGTACAGGCAGCACGTTCCTGCCGATGCCTGATGTGCCGCCGGCACACACACACATAAGCGCATCCATTCAACCCAACACACACACATACAAACCGGGGAGTGATTCATGAAAATCGCAGTGGTTGGCACAGGATATGTCGGACTGGTGACGGGAACATGTTTTGCGGAAACAGGCAACAACGTGGTCTGCGTAGATGTGGATAAGGAGAAGCTGAAGAAGCTTCAGAACAAGGAAGTCACGATTTATGAGCCGGGGCTCGAGATTCTGTTTCAGCGCAACATCGCGCAGCAGCGGCTCCAGTTCACGGACAATCTCCGCGCGGCGGCGCTCGGCGCCGAGATCATCTTCCTCTGCCTTCCCACGCCGCAGGGAGAGGACGGCTCCGCCGATCTGAAGTACATCATGGGCGTGGCCGACGATCTGGCGCGCATCTTCACCGAAGCCGGCACAAGCGAGTACAAGATCGTCGTCAATAAAAGCACCGTGCCTGTGGGGACCGCGCAGAAAGTGGCCGCGATCTTCCAGTCGAAGAAGGCCTCGATGGTCGACGTCGTCTCGAATCCGGAGTTTTTGCGCGAAGGCTATGCCGTCGAGGATTTCATGAAGCCCGACCGCATCGTGCTCGGCGCCTCGACCGCCCGCGCGATGGAAAAGATGAAGATGCTCTACGAGCCGTTCGTGCGCCAGGGCAACCCGATCATCGAGATGGATGTGCCGAGCGCGGAGGTGACGAAGTACGCCGCGAATTCCTATCTTGCCATGCGCATCACGTACATGAACGAGCTCGCGAACTTCTGCGAGCGCGTCGGCGCCGACGTCGATACCGTGCGCCGGGGCATGGGCACCGACGGCCGCATCGGCAAACGCTTCCTCTTTGCGGGCATCGGCTACGGAGGCAGCTGCTTCCCGAAGGATGTCAACGCGCTCATCAAAACGAGCGAGGAATCCGGCTCTCCCATGCAGCTGTTGAAGGTGGTCGACCGCGTGAACAAGGAGCAGAAGCTCGTGCTCGTGAACAAGGTGCTGGACCATTTCGGGGGATCGATCGCCGGCAGGCATTTCGCCCTCTGGGGACTCGCCTTCAAGCCCAACACCGACGACATGCGCGAAGCGCCGTCCGTGGTCATCATCCGCGCGCTTCTCTCGCTCGGAGCCACCGTGAGCGCATACGATCCGGCCGCGATGGAAACGACGCGGTTCTACCTGGGAGACGCGATCACATACGCCCAAAGCGAATTCGCGGCGCTCGAAGGCGCCGACGCGCTGCTGGTGCTCACCGAATGGAACGAATTCCGCAACCCGGATTTCGAGCGCCTGCGCTCCGCGCTCAAGGAGCCGATCGTCTTCGACGGACGGAACATCTTCTCGCCCGAAAAAATGCAGCAGCTCGGCTTCACGTATTTCAGCATCGGCCGGCGCGCCGTCATACAGCACAGAGACTGAAGGGAAAGGGCGCGCGCTCAGTGAGAGAGTGCGCGCGCAAACGGGATTCCATTCATACACACACATACAATCCATGAAGAGGGGACGGATTCATGATCACATCGGTTGTCACCGGCGGCGCCGGATTCCTTGGCTCGCATCTGTGCGAGCGTCTGCTCGATGAAGGGCATGCGGTCACCTGCATCGACAATCTCATCACCGGATCGCTCGAGAACATCGAGCATCTGTTCGCCAACAAGCGCTTCCGCTTCCTGCAGTACGACGTCACGAACTTCATCCATGTGCCGGGCGATGTGGATTTTGTGTACCATTTCGCCTCTCCGGCCAGCCCCATCGATTATCTGAAACTTCCCATACAGACGCTCAAAGTCGGCTCGCTCGGCACGCATAAGGCCTTGGGCTTCACCAAGGCGAAGAATGCGCGCTTCCTGCTTGCCTCGACAAGCGAAACCTACGGCGATCCCGAAGTGCATCCGCAGGTGGAGGAATACTGGGGCAATGTCAATCCGGTCGGCCCGCGCGGCGTCTACGACGAGGCCAAGCGCTTCGCCGAGGCCATGACGATGGCCTACCACCGCTATCACGGACTTCAGACCAGGATCGTGCGGATCTTCAACACATACGGCGAGCGCATGCGCGTCGAGGACGGCCGCGCCATTCCGGCATTCGCCAGCCAGGCGCTCCGGGGCGAAGATGTGACGGTCTTCGGAGACGGGTTGCAGACCAGGAGCGTCTGCTATGTGTCGGATCTGATCGAGGGCATTTACCGGCTCATGATGAGCGATTACGCGCTGCCGATGAATATCGGCAATCCCGAGGAGCTCACGATGCTCAGGCTCGCCCAGGAGATCGTCTCGCTCACCAACAGCACGAGCAAGATCGTCTTCAGGGAACTGCCGACGGACGATCCGAAGGTGCGCCAGCCCGACATCACGAAGGCGCGCACCATTCTGGGATGGGAGCCCAAAGTGCACCGGGCCGAAGGCCTGGCGCGCACGCTTGAATATTTCCGGCGCAAGATCGATCTGCCGCAGACTGCGCGCGCTTGAATCTTGTGAAATTCTCGTGTACATTAGGGCGATGCCTATGAAAAAAGAGATACCATCCTATCCGGTTCCCCGCATCACATCCGTTCAGGACATGCTCGTGCAGTCGGCGCGCGCCTTCGGCGACAAGCTGGCGCTGGAAGACTGCGCATCGACGCCCGTACCCCGTCTGACCTATTCGGGGCTCCTCGGTCACGTGATGGCATTCGGAGCCGCGCTCCGCGCGCTCGATATTCCGGAGCGCAGCCACATCGCCGTTGTCGGCGAAAACCGCGTGCAATGGGCCGTCACGTATCTGACGGCGATGTGCTTCAACTACGTCATCGTCCCGATCGACAAGAACCTGAGCGCCAACGAGATCCTCAATGTGATCCACGAGTCGGATGCAAGCGCGATCGTCTTTTCGGAGGCATTCGGCGAAATGCTGATGGAAAAGCGCGCCACGTTCAAAAAGCTGAAGCAGTACATCGGCATGGATCTTCCGAAGGGCACGCCGTTCGCGCATTCGATGACGGAGATGATCGCCGCGGCGATGCCCACGGCTCCGGCCTCTCCGGCGCAGCTCCCCGTGATCGATCCCGAGGCCATGGCCGTGATCATCTTCACCTCCGGCACGCTCGGGCGCGCCAAGGGCGTCATGCTCTCGCAGAAGAACATCGCCACGAATCTGATGAGCATGCTCACGGCGATGCAGATGCTGCCCGAAGACCGCTTCCTGTCGGTGCTGCCGATGCACCACACGTACGAGTGCAACTGCGGCATGCTCTGCCCGCTCATGGCCGGTTCATCGGTCCATTATGCGCGCTCGCTCAAGACCGTGACCGACGACATGCAGGCCGTGCGCGCCACCGTGCTTCTGGGCGTGCCGCTTCTGTACGAGAAGATGTTCAAGCGCATCTACAAGACCGTGCGCGAGAAGCGCTCGAGCGCGATGCTCGTGCCGCCCCTCATACAGGTCTCGAACGTGTTCGAGAAGATCGGCTGGAAGAATTTCAAGAAGCTGGTCTTCAAGGAACTGCATGAAAAATTCGGCGGCTCGATCCGCGTCTTCATCGCCGGCGGCGCCGCCTCCGATCCCACCGTGGCCAAAGGGCTGCGCGATTTCGGATTCACCTACATACAGGGCTACGGACTGACGGAGACAAGCCCCATCCTCGCCTTAAATCCGATGGTCTGGGCGAAGGATGACGCGGCCGGACTCCCGCTGCCGGGCGTCGAGCTCATGATCCACGATCCGGATGACGACGGCATCGGAGAGGTGTACGCCAAGGGCGGCAACGTCATGCTCGGCTATTACAAGAATCCCGATGCGACGCGCGACACCTTCGACTCCGGATGGTTCAGGACGGGCGACTACGGGTATTTCGACGACGACGGCTTTCTGCACATCAGCGGCCGCAAGAAAAACGTCATCATCTCGAAAAGCGGAAAGAACGTCTTTCCCGAAGAGATCGAAGATGCGCTCAACCACAGTCCCTTCATCCTCGAATCGCTCGTCTTCGGCGAGCACGATCCGAAGCAGGGCGAGATCATCGCGGCGAAGATCGTCGCCGACGCCGAGGCCTTCATCGAACTCTCGGCGAAGAAAGGCGTTGCGATCACCCCGGAGCTCATCCGTACGGTGATCAACGATGAAGTGCAGCGCACGAACAAGGAACTGACCTCCTTCAAGCAGATCAAGAAGTTCTACATACACGAACAGGAATTCCAGAAGACCACGACGCAGAAGATCAAGCGGTACGCCGCATTGACGGAATAGAGTCTGTACACACAGGGGCGATGCGCCGATGAAAACGATCATGATCATGGAGGACGATCCCGCCGTCCGCGAGAACATGCAGTTTCTGCTCGAGGAGTCGGGCTACGACGTCGTCACGGCCGCCGACGGCAGGGAGGGCATCTCGCTTGTCGGGCGGAGGCTCCCCGATATGATCGTCTGCGACATCATGATGCCGCAGATGGACGGCTACCAGGTGCTCGAGCACGTGCGATCATCGCCCGAGACTGCGCGGATCCCCTTCGTTTTTCTCACCGCAAAATCGGAGCTGATGGATATGCGGCGCGGCATGCAGCTTGGCGCCGACGATTTCATCCTGAAGCCCTATAAGGCCGAAGAGGTGCTTCTGGCCATCCAGACGCAGCTGAAGAAGAAGGCGGGGGCGGGAATGGCGCCGGCTCCGGCCGCCGCCCCTGGTGCATCGAAGCCCGCACCGCGTCCGGTGCCGGAGCACGAGCTGTTTTTAGCCGGCAGCACGCCCGAGCTCTTCCGGATTGCCGATATCACACACATCCGCGCCGAAGAGGAATATTCGGTCGTTTTCACCAAGGACGGCAAAAAGCATGTCGTGCGCCGTCTGCTCAAGGAATGGGAGAGCGCGCTGCCTGCGGAATCGTTCCTGCGCATCCACCGTTCGTTCCTGATCAATCTGAACTATGTCGTGAAGATGGAAAAGTGGGAAAACCATTCCTACCGCGTCTTTTTAAAGGACGTCCCCGATCCGCTCGTGATGAGCCGCCGCTACAGCGCGGAACTCCGCTCGAAAATGAAGGAGAAATCGGGCGCCTGAAAAGCCCTTCACGCCCCCGCCGGTTGACTTTCCCGCAAATTCTTGCTAATTTTACATATCTTCTAATCCATACATTGCATAAAAACGCACGTTCCATTTTATTCTCATTCGGAGGACTTCATGGCTTTAAAGGTTGCTATCAACGGATTTGGCCGCATCGGACGCAATGTGCTTCGTGCCGCGATCAACGAACCCGGCATTGAAATCGTTGCCGTCAACGATATTACCAGTCCCAAAACACTCGCGCATCTCTTAAAGTATGATTCGGTGCTGGGAAAGTTCAACGGCACGGTCGAATTGAAGGACGATTCGACGCTGGTTGTCAACGGAAAATCAATCAAGGTATTTGCGGAAAAGGATCACAATAATCTGAAGTGGGGCGAGCTCGGCGTCGATATCGTCGTCGAATCGACCGGTTTGAAGCATTTCACGGACGGCGAAGCCGCCAAGGATCACATTAAAAACGGCGCCAAGAAGGTCATTCTTTCGGCTCCCGCAAAGCAGGTCGATATCACGGTCGTGCTCGGCGTGAACGACAACCTGCTTGATATGAGCAAGCACACGATCATCTCGAACGCATCGTGCACGACGAACTGCCTCGCGCCGATGGTGGACGTGCTGCACAAGACATTCACGGTGAAGAAGGGTTTGATGACGACGATCCATTCGTATACGAACGATCAGCGCGTGCTCGACCTTCCGCACTCGGATATGCGCCGCGCCCGCGCCGCAGCGCTCAACATCATCCCCACGACGACCGGAGCGGCAAAGACCGTCGGCAAGGTGATTCCCGAACTCAACGGCAAGCTCGACGGCTTCTCGCTGCGCGTGCCGACGCCGGACGGATCGATCACCGATTTCGTGGCCGAAGTCGGACGCGAAACGACGAAGGAAGAAGTCAATGCCGCATTGAAGGAAGCCGCCGAAGGCCGCCTCAAGGGCATCATGGCCTATACCGATGAAGAGATCGTGCTGCAGGATATCGTGGGCGATCCGCATTCGGTCATCATCGACTCCAAGCTCACGATGGTGATGGGTTCGACCGTGAAAGTGTTCGGATGGTACGACAACGAGTGGGGCTATTCCTGCCGTGTGGTCGACCTCGCGAAGAAAATCGGCTCGATGCTGAAGTAAGAACGGGACGGTCACGTAATCAGAGAGGAACGGCTGATCCCGCGTTAGTCTAGACCGCGGGCTCAGCCGTTTTTTTATCCACCGCACTATCCAAAATCGAACACACACATACTATGAACAAACTGACGATCAACGATATAGAGCTTGCGGGCAAGCGCGTGCTGGTGCGCGTCGACTTCAATGTGCCGCTGGATGAACATCAGAACATCACCGACGACACGCGCATCGTCGAGTCGCTCCCGACCATCAAAAAGATCCTTGCCGACGGCGGCAAGGCGATTCTCATGAGCCATTTGGGACGCCCCAAGGGAAAAGTGAAGCCCGAGTTCAGCCTGAAGCCCGCGGCCGAGCGCCTGGCCTCGCTCCTGGGGAAACCGGTGGCGTTCGCCAGTGACTGCATCGGAGACGTGGCCGATGCTGCCGTGGCGAAGCTGGAAAACGGCCAGTGCCTGCTCCTGGAAAATCTGCGCTACCGCAACGAGGAAGAGGCCAACGATCCCGAATTTGCGAAGGCGCTTGCCAAACACGGCGATGTGTACGTGAACGATGCGTTCGGCACGGCGCACCGCGCGCATGCCTCGACGGAAGGCGTCACGAAATTCATCCCGGTGTGCGTGGCGGGCTATCTGATGGAAAAGGAATTGGAATTTTTGGGCAATGCCGTCGAAAATCCCGTCCGGCCGTTCGTGGCCATTTTGGGCGGCGCGAAGATTTCGGGCAAGATCGACGTGATCCAGAGCCTCATGGGCAAGGTCGACACGCTCATCATCGGCGGAGGCATGGCCTACACGTTCTTCAAGGCGCAGGGACTCGAAATCGGCCAGTCGCTTCTGGAAGCCGACAAGGTCGATCTGGCCAAGAAGATCCTGGAGGAAGCCGCGCACAGGAAGATCAACCTCATGCTTCCGGTCGACTGCGTGGTGGCGGACGACTTCCGGAACGATGCCGAGAAGAAAGTGGCCGTGAAGGAAGAGATTCCCGGCGACTGGCAGGCATTGGACATCGGACCTGAAACCATCAGGCTGTTCTCCGATGTTGTAAAGAAGGCGAAGACGGTCGTGTGGAACGGTCCGATGGGCGTCTTTGAAATGCCCTCGTTTGCCGTCGGAACCAATGCCGTCGCGCAGGCGTTAGTGGAAGCAACGAAGGCGGGGGCAAAGACCATCATCGGCGGCGGCGATTCCGCGGCGGCGATTGCGCAGGCGGGCCTCTCGAAGCAGGTGTCGCACGTCTCGACCGGCGGCGGCGCATCGCTCGAATTTCTGGAAGGAAAGGTGCTTCCGGGCGTCGAGGCGTTGAACGATAAAAAGTAAGTTCACATATTTCGAAGCGAGCCGGCACCACACGCACATTCCTCTGTTCTGCTGATGGACCGGCTCGTTTCTTTTTTTCACTCTTTCTATGGCATACAACAACAGCGGTAATTATTATCGCCCCAGCCCCATCGGCGGCTTCAGCTTCTTCCCTCCGGTGATCAAGGCGCTGCTCATTGCGAATGTGGCGGTCTTCCTCGGCATGTGGTTTTTGGGGAACTTCCACATCGGCGATTATTATCTCGGTGAATTCTTCTATCGCTATTTCGCGCTGCTTCCGTTGGGCACCGGATTCATGCCCTGGCAGCTCTTCACGTACATGTTCATACATGCCGGCTTCACGCATCTGCTCTTCAACATGCTTGCCCTGTGGATGTTCGGCATGGAGCTTGAAAACACGATGGGCTCCCGCCGCTTCCTGCTCTTTTATATATTATGCGGTCTCGGCGGCGGACTGGCCAATCTGCTCATTGCGCCGCTCTTCACATCGGTGGGGCCGACCGTCGGCGCATCGGGCGCGATCTACGGCGTGCTCCTGGCCTTCGGCATGATGTTTCCCGACAGGCTCATTTTCATTTATTTCTTCATACCGATCAAGGCGAAGTATTTCGTCATTCTCTATATGGCGCTCGAGTTCATCTCGGTGGGCAGCATGGACGGCGTGGCGCACTTCGCGCATCTGGGCGGCGCGCTGGTGGGATTCATCTTTCTTCTTGCAGACGGGTATTCGTTCGGCACGAGCTTCCGAAGACCCCGGCCCGCGGTGTTCTCCTCTCCGTTTTCGCGCCGGTCGTCTTCATCCTCCGAGCGCTACACGAACGTGAGCGATGCGCAGGTCTACGACATCCGCGAGCATCAGGCCTCGAGCGAGGAAACAGAGCTGCAGAAACGGATCGACGAGATCCTCGATAAAATCAGCAAGGGCGGGTACCAGAGCCTCACCGACGAAGAGAAGCGATTGTTATTTGAAGCAAGCAAGAAATTGAATTAACCGCATTTTTTTGAGAGAGACAACGAAAGCAAATGGATAATCTTCTTCATGTGTTGCAGCCGGTGACCGTGTCGCCGGCGGAGTATAAAGTGGGAGTGCGCCGCAAAACGCGGCAGGTGTCGATCGGCGGCATCAAGGTGGGCGGAGGCGCCCCGATCTCGGTGCAGACGATGACGAAAACGAAGACGGACGATGTCGCGGGAACGGTCCGTCAGATCATCCAGGCGCACGAGGCAGGTTGCGACATCGTGCGCGTCACGGTGAACGACAAGGAAGCCGCCGAGGCGATGGCGGAGATCGTCCGGCAGTCGCCCCTTCCCATTGTGGCCGACATCCACTTCAATCACGTCTTTGCCTTGAAGGCGATCGAAGCCGGCGTGGCCAAGGTCCGCATCAATCCCGGCAATATCGGCTCGAAGGACCGCATCCGTCAGGTGCTCACGGCGGCCAAGGACAAGGGCATCCCGATTAGAATCGGCGTCAACTCCGGTTCGCTTGAAGAGGACATTTTGCAGAAGCACGGCTATCCGACGGCCGAAGCCCTGTATGAAAGCGCGATGCGCCATGTGGCCATCTGCGACGAATACGGATTCAAGGATGTGGTGATCTCGGTGAAGTCGACCGATGTGCGTCTCATGATCGAAGCCTATAGGCTTGTGGCTGCGCGCACCGACATCCCCCTGCATCTGGGCGTGACCGAGGCCGGACTGATGAAAATCGGCACGATCAAGTCCGCCGTCGGCATCGGCACGCTTCTTGCCGAAGGCATCGGCGACACGATCCGCGTCTCATTGACCGATGATCCGGTGAAGGAAGTCGAAGTGGGAAAGGAGATCCTCCGGGCGCTCGGGCTTGCCACGCGCAATGTGGAGCTGATCGCCTGTCCGACCTGCGGAAGGTTGGAGGTCGATCTCTTCTCGATCATGCGCGAGCTCGATGAGCGTCTTTCGGGGATCAAAAAGCCCATTAAGATCGCCGTTTTGGGATGCGTCGTCAACGGTCCCGGAGAGGCGAGCGAGGCCGATATCGGCATCGCCGCAGGCAAGGGCGTGGGCATCCTCTACCGCAAGGGCGAGATGATCCGCCGCGTGAAGGAAGACGAGATCGTCCAGACCATCGTCGAAGAAGTCGAAAAGTTCCAGTCCCAGGCGTAACACACGCAGTGATGGCCGTCCGTGA
>JBLMZA010000051.1:0-43601 GCA_050258555.1 Acidobacteriota bacterium
GGTCGAGCCGGAGCAGCTGCTGGTGGACGGCAACTTCTTCAAACATGAAACGTGTCCGGTTCTGAATATCGTCAAAGGCGATGCGCTTTCGCATTCGATCGCCGCCGCATCGATCGTGGCCAAAGTGACGCGGGATCGCATCATGCTCGAGCTCGATGCCCGATATCCGCAATACCTCTTTGCGCAGCACAAGGGCTACGGCACCAGCGCGCACATCGATGCCATCCTGAAGCACGGCTTCTCGCCCGTGCACCGGAAATCGTTCCGCGTCCGGCAGCTCGAAGAGCTGTCTCCGGAGGCTCTCCCGTAGCCTCAGTTGATTTTCAGCAAAAATATTCCGTACTTCCGTTCAGCGTTAATTCACAACCCATTCCATTATGCCGCGCGCAATTAACGACACAATTCGGCGATACGTCTTCACCAGAAGAGTGCGCTTCCCGGTCTCGGCGGCGGCCGGAATTCTTTGTGCATGGCTCTTCAGCACATCGTCGTTCGGAACGAAGACGGAATTTTCGGCATATGACCTGAGGCTGAAATACTCCCGCCACTACCGACAGCCTGATACGTCCATCGTCATTCTTACCATCGATCAGAACAGTCTCCAGTATTTCAAGAAGCGGCATGTCGGCTGGCCGTGGCCGCGCGATTTCTACGCGATGGTCACGCAGTATGTGATGCAGGCGGGGGCGAAAGAACTCATCTTCGACTTTCATTTCACAGAGCCCGACGAGGATCGTGTGACGTCCTCTGGCGCCGATAACGACAGACAATTCGCCGAAGCGATGAAAGCGGGAGGACGCGTGTACCTGGGCGCACAACTGACATCGAGCGTGGACGAGGATCTGGCGGGCGATACGATCCTGTTTGCGCCCGCACAGGCGCCTCTGCGCCTGACGGAACGGTATGTCTTCGACAAGACGTACGCGCCCATCATGGAATTCCAGCAGTCGGCAGCCGGCATCGGCATCGTGAACTTCTTTCCGGATGAGGACGGCATCTGCCGCCGCATTCCTCTTGCCTATGAGTATGCGGGCCGCCCCTTGTACACGCTTTCGTATCAGGTCTTCAAAGACATGCGGCCTTCGGCGTCTCCGGCGCTTGTGTCGCCGTTTCTCATCTATTATTACGGCAAAGGCGGACCCGACGGCGTCTTCCGGTATTATTCGATCCATTCGGTCATCGTGAGCGCCATACGGCAGGCGCAGGGCTCGGCGCCCGATCTTCCGCCGTCGGCCTTCAGGAACAAGATCGTCTTTGTGGGCGCCAATGCGCCGGGACTTTTTGACCTGCGCAGCACGCCGTATACGTCCGAAGAGCCGTATCCCGGCGTTGAAATCCATGCCAGCGCGCTGAGCAATTTCCTTCAGGGGCACATCATCACGACGACGCCCGAGCCCGCAGTCTGGATCACGGCCGTCTGTCTGGCGCTCATCATCGCGCTTGTTGCGACATACGATCTGCACGTCTGGGTCGTGTCGCTCTACGCTCTCGGCATCACGATCGTCTACTGGGCGGTTTCGTTCGAGCTCTTTGCCCGCACGCTCATCTGGCTGCCGATCGTCTTTCCGCTGAGCGCGCTTGTGGCGACATTCGTGATCGCGCTCGGGTGGAATTATGCGACGGAGGGACGCGCCAAGCGGCAGATGCAGAAGATGTTCGGCCGGTATGTGAATCCGCACATTGTCACGCAGCTTGCCTCGAATCCCGACGATGCCGGCGTGAGCGGCGTCGAGGTCGAAGCGACCGTGCTCTTTTCCGATATCGAAGGCTTCACGTCGATTTCCGAAACCAAGACGCCGAGAGAGCTTGTCTCGTTTCTGAACTCGTATTTTGCCGAAGCGACGCGCATTTATCTTGCCCATAACGGCACGATCGACAAGTTCATCGGCGATGCCGTGATGGTCCTCTTCGGCGCGCCGGTCAGAAGCGAGGAGCATGCGCTGCAGGCATGCCGCAGCGCCTACGAGTTTTACCGCGGCCTGCAGCAGGCGATGAAGGCGGCGAAGGAACGGGGCGAGCCGGTCTTCTCGACGCGCATCGGCATCAATTCGGGGAAGATGATCGTGGGTTCGATCGGCAGCAGCCTCCGGATGGAATACACGGCCATCGGCGATACGGTGAATCTCGCTTCGCGTCTGGAAGGCGTGAACAAGTTTTACGGCACCTCGCTCATGGTCAGCGAATACACGGCCGTGCATGCGGCCAGGGAGTTCATTCTGCGCGAGCTCGATCTGATCCGCGTGAAGGGAAAGCAGCATCCGATCAAGATTTATGAGATTGTCTGCAGGATCGGGGAGGAGACGCCCGAGCTACACGAGGGGCTCGCGCTCTTTCATGAAGCGCTCTGCGCCTACAGGAAGCAGGAATGGGAAACGGCGATCGCGCTGTTTAAGAAGGTCACGGCCATTCTGCCGGACGATCCGCCCTCGAACACGTACATCGGGCGCTGCTGTGAGTACCAGGAGCTGACGCTCGAGCCCGACTGGGATGGAGTCTATGTCATGAAAGCGAAATAAATGAACACATCACATGGAGGAGGAAGCCGATGAAAAAAATTCTACTCGTCTGCATGCTCTGCGCGGCAACGCTCGCCGCTGCCGAGCGCCTGAAGACGACGCAGCCGGTCAATTATCTTCGCGAAGGGCCCGCTTCCTATTACGACGTTGTGGCGATGATCGAAGGATCGGTGCCGGTGGAGGTGCTCGAGCGCAAGGGCAGCTGGGTGAAGGTCCGCACCGAAGCGAAGGAAACAGGATGGCTCTCCGAGAACAGCTTTGCAAAGCGCGCGGAGTCGAAGAATGAGGCGCTGACACAGGGCAAGGCCACGTCGCGCGCCTCGCGCGCGGAGCTTGCCGCGGCGGTGAAAGGGTTTGCAAAGAAATACGTGCCCGAAGGCGAGAAAGAGGAAGAGGCGCTCAACAAATACGAGTCGCGCTCGTTCGATCAGGATGAAATGGACCGGTTCGAAAACGGCTTCCAGGTGCAGCAGTTCAGGGGCTACATGGCCGTCGAGAAGCCGTTCGACCTGACATTTCATGAAGATGCGATCGGCCTCGGCATCGCCCAGCGCATCGCGGCCAACGGACTGACCACGGACCGCGTGTCGACGGCCTATGTCAACATGATCGCAAATTATCTCGCCAAATACACGCGCGCCTACGATGTGACATTCCGCGTGGCGATTCTTGCCGACCAGAAAGTGAACGCGCTCTCGTGTCCGGGCGGATATATCTTCATTACCGAAGGCCTGCTGAAGCGCTGCACCAACGAGGCCGAACTGGCGGCGGTGATCGGACATGAGATGGGCCATGTCATCCAGCGCCACGGACTGCGCGAACTCAACATCCGCCAGCCGAAGATCCACGCCGAAGCCGCCTTTGCCGAGCTCGAAGAGGACACGGGAGAGCCGACGGAGGACGAAAAGGAGCTCGACCAGTTTGCCGACGAAGCCTACGACAATGTGGTGCGTCCCCGGCTGATCGAGTATGAGCTCGAATCGGACCAGCTTGCCATGACGTACCTCCGGCGCGCCGGATACGATCAGACCGCCGAACTGAGCATCCTTTCGCGTCTTCAGGAGCCGCTGGAGAAGAACGACGACATCTTCTCGTCGAATTACATGAAGAAGGACGACATCCGGGAGCGCATCGCAAAGGTGAAGCAGACCATACAGTCGGAGCGTTGGAAACCGGATCCGAAAAAACAATTCTCAGACAGGTTCAAAAAATACACGACCGGAATGTAAACCATGCGTACATCCTTCACATGCAGTGTTGCCGCTGTTCTTTCATGTCTTCTGCTTGGGGCATCCGTCCTGCAGGCGGGCGTTCCATCATGGGTCGAGAAGCGTCCGATCGCGCCCGGGTGGTACATCGGCATCGGCGTCGCCGAAAAGCGCGGGTCTCCGGAAGACTATCTGATGCGTGCGAAGCACAATGCGCTCAACGAGATCGCCTCGCAGATCACGGTCGCCGTCTCGGGCGAGCAGATCAGCCGCATCTCGGAGCAGATGGGCAAGATCACGGACGACTACCAGGCGCAGCTTCGCTCGACCACATCGGCCGAGCTCGAAGGCGTCGAGACCGTCGCCACATACGAGGACGATGCGCAGACGTGGATCTACATGCGGCTGAACATCGATCATTACAACGCGCTGCGAGCCGAGAAGCGCCAGCGCGCCGCGGCGCTGGCGCTCGATTATTTCACGAAGGCGAAATCGAGCGAGAAGGCGGACCGTGTGGCGGAGGCGATACAGCTCTATCTGCAGGCGCTTTCGGCCGTGGGGAAGTTCATCACCGAGCCCGTGCAGGCATCCTATAACGGCAGGAACGTCTATCTCGTCAACGAGATCGTGCAGTCGCTGCAGTTCATGCTCAACGCCATCGAGGTCGAGCCGAAGAACACGCCGGTCGAGGCGCAGATCGGCCGTCCGGTGAAGGCGCCGGTCCAATACGCCGTGAAGTACACGAATGCCTCCGGCGCTTCGAAGCCCGCATCGATGCTTCCGCTGCGTTTCTGGTTCATCCGCGGCGCCGGCGAGATCATCCATACGGCGACGACCGATGCGAACGGCATCGCTTCCACGCGCGTCGCCAAGATGACGGCCACGGACAAGCTGCAGATGATCGGCGCGGAAGTGGATCTCTCCATCCTGCAGCCCGGAGATTCGGTGCTGAGCGCGCTCGTGAAGGGATTCAACGTGCCCGGCGGCAAGACGATCGTCAACGTCTCGGGCGTGTCGGTCTACTTCAAGACGCAGGAGACGCAGTTCGGCAACCCGATGCGCCTGCCGCGCATCGAGCCGGTGCTCAAGGGCATGCTTTCGGACGAGGGTTTCTCGTTCGTGAAGCAGCAGGGCGCCGCATCGATCACGATCGACATCCGGGCCGATTCGCGTCAGGGTTCGAACACGATGGGCCTGTGCGTGGCATATGCCGATGCGACCATTTCGGTGATCGACATGAACACAGGCGAGGAGATCTACAAGAACTCGGTGTCGAACATCAAGGGCATCAGCGATACCTACGACAAGGCGGGGATGAAGGCATTCGACGAGGCGGCAACGGTGATGAAGAACGAAGTGATCCCGCTGCTGCTCGAAAAATACAGGAAATAAGCGTGATAAACGGGAGCATGGACGGAGAGACGCGCGGAATATGATGACGCTGGTGCTTGTGGCGCTCGCGGTGGCGCCGGGTGTTGCTTTTGCGATGTACATCTCGTATCGAGACAATCAGGAGAAGGAGCCGATCCGCCTTCTCCTGCGCGCGTTTTTGATCGGCTTCATCATCGTTGCGCCTGTCTCTCTGGCGGAAGCCGGGTTGCGCGATGCGTGGAATCTGTCGACAAGGAATATCTTTCATCTTTTCATCGACAACTACATCGTGATCGGCTTCACCGAGGAGGTGGTGAAGTTCTTCATTCTCTGGGCGGTCGTCTACAACCGGAGGGAATTCAGCCAGCCCTACGACGGCATTCTCTACGGCGTCATGGTCGGCATGGGGTTCGCCACCTCGGAGAATATCGCTGTCGTGCTTGAATCAGGGTTGAAGACCGCGCTCCTGCGCCTGGTGACGACGATGCCCGCGCACTGGATCTTCGCCGTGCTCATGGGATACTTCGTCGGGCTGTCGAAATTCCGCAACCACAGCGGGCGCATGATCACGATGGGCATCGTCACGGCGACGCTCTTTCACGGCACGTACGACTTCTGTTTGTCCATCGAGAATATTCCGCTGATCGGCGGGGGAGCCGTTATTTCGCTCGGTCTCGGCATCTATCTCTCGTTCAAGGCGATACAGCGGCTGCTGGAAACCGATCCGATGCGCGTGCTGAAAATGCTCGGCGCGCATGAGGTGCATGAACAGCCGGTGAAAGAGGAAGAGGCGGTGAAAGAAGAACAGCCGGTTTGAGCGCTTTCTTTTTGACGGAAATGTTTATATATTCTCCCGTTCAATTCTCGAGACGCCACACGAAGACAATTGCAGTCTAACTCACACTGTTTTTTAACACATTCTCGGAGGTTCTATGCGCACAATGACACAATATCTGGCCGCGGCGCTTCTCATGCTCCTGGTGATGTCCTGCGGAGGCGGAAGCCAGCAGACGATGCAGACGACGACGGAAGGCGACATTCCGGATTGGTATCTGAATAAACCCGAAGATCCGAACTTCCTCTATGAGCCTGCCACCGCGACATCGCAGGACATGCAGCTTGCGGTCGATAAGGCCGTGCAGGCCGGCCGGACCGGCATCGGCCGCCAGGTCGAGACGAAGATCCAGGCGCTGCAGAAACGCTTCCAGGAAGAAACAGGCGTCGGCGAAGATGCCCAGCTTCTCGATCAGATGACGCAGGCATCGAAGACCGTCGTGTCGACAAGCCTGACCGGCTCGAAGGAAATCAACAAGAAGATCATCAAGGACGGCAAGATGTGGCGCGCCTATGTGCTCGTGCAGTATCCTCTCGGCGCGGCCCAGGAAGCCTTCAAGGCCCAGCTGCAGAAGAACGAGCAGGCATACACACGCTTCCGCGCGACACAGACGTTCAAGGAACTCGACGATGAAGTGCAGAAGTATGAGCAGTGGAAGAAGGATCAGAACAAGTAATGCTGCGTGAGCAGACAAACCCCGGGACATGCAGCATGTTCCGGGGTTTTTTTCTTTCCTACTGACGCCATGAAAATCGGACGATTCATCATTTCTCTCTGCCTGTTCAATGCCTGCTGGGGCGCCGATGCGGCAAGCCAGATCTATCCGCGCTGGTTTCTCTTTCAGGGCGAGATCCCCTCGAGCCGCATCACCGTCGGCTTCGTCCGCCCGTCGCTCTACAGAGACAGTTCCATCTCCTATGCGTTCAAGGCGGGATGCACAAGCTACGGCATCAACCGGCGGCTCTCGATCACGGGCCGCGAGGCGTTCTGGGCGACCGAAGGCGGAACGGCATGGATGGGCTCGGACATCAGCCTGAGCTACGACAGCGCCGCCGCCGACAATGCGCAACGCGAGTTTCGCGTGCTCGATTGCTACACAGACAGAGTCAAGACGATCGTCCTTGCCGGCGAGTCGGGCATGGAGATCGATCAGGCGCTCAAAGCGCCCGTGCCGGTGGCCTCTGTACGCAAACCCGAATGGGTCGAGAAGCTCCCCTCATCGCCGACGATGCAGTATGCTGTCGGCCAAGCCGAAGAATATTTCTACGAAACAAGCTCATGGGAACTCGCCGAGAGGATCGCTCGTTTATCCTTGGGAAGGCAGATGGGCACCACTGTGTCCGGCCTTCAAAAGCTTACCGAGATTGAAGGGCAGGACGTCCGCCACGACGAATTCAGCACGGTGCTGTACGACGTGAAGGTGATCGCTCGATGGCGCGACCTGAAGAAGAAGATCTTTTATGTGCTGATAGGAATGCCGAAGTAAGGGCGCCTGATGCGGCGCCGATGCGCGCGCATCACAGGCAAGCGGGGCACGGACGAGGGGGAGGGATGATGATCTTCAAGAAACTGCTTGTTGTTTCCATTCTGTTGATTGTACTGCCCGGCTGCCGCAAAAGCGGAGGGGGGGACGCCGCCGCAGAAGGCCAGGTGAAGTTGACACAGGTCTACAAGGATTTCACGATCGACCGCCCGGTCGATTTCCAGGCTCCTCCCGACGGTTCCAACCGCATCATGGTGATCTCCCAGCCGGGACGCATCTACGTCATTCAAAACGGCGCCGTGCCCGCCATGCAGGTGCTGCTCGACCTGACGAGCGAAGTGACAAACAAGTCGAGCGAGCTCGGACTGCTCGGCATCGCCTTCCATCCCCGATTCAAAGACAACGGATACTTTTACGTCGATTACACGGCGGACAATCCTCTCCGCACGGTGATCGCACGCTATGCAATGACCTCGCCGGGTTCGGATGCGGTGAATCCTGCAAGCCGGCAGATCCTGCTTGAAATTCCACAGCCGTATGAAAACCACAACGGCGGATGCCTCGAGTTCGGTCCGGACGGCTACCTCTATATCGGAATGGGCGACGGAGGCTCGGCCGGCGATCCCCAGAACAACGCGCAAAATAAAAAGTCGCTTCTGGGCAAGATTCTCCGCATCGACGTGGACGCTCCGTCGGGAGGGAAAAATTACGGCATTCCTGCTGCCAATCCATTCCGTAACAGCGCGGATGCCGCGCCGGAAGTGTATGCGTACGGGATGAGGAATCCCTGGCGCTTCAGTTTCGACCCGGTGACGAAGGAATTGTGGGTGGCCGATGTGGGGCAGGACAAGTATGAAGAAATCAACATCGTCGAGAGCGGAAAGAATTACGGCTGGAGGACGATGGAGGGATCGCACTGTTACAATCCGGCCGCAGGATGCGATCAGACGGGGCTCACGCTGCCCATTCTCGATTATGCCCATGAGCAGAGCGGGGGATGGTGCATCACGGGAGGCTTTGTCTATCGCGGAAAGAAGCTGCCGTCGCTTGTCGGAAAATACATCTATGCCGATTTCATCACGCAGCATGTCTGGGCGCTGTCGCGCGACGCGCAGGGGACCGTGCATCCCGATCTGCTGTTCGAGAAGGCCGGAGGCGTGACGACATTCGGACTCGATCAGGACGGCGAACTCTACCTGTGCACGTATGATGGAAAGATCTTCAGGTTCGACAAAGAAGCCGCCCCGGTGAATCAGGAGCAGGGAGTGCCGGTCCGATTCAATCTCGGCCCGAATTATCCCAATCCTTTCAACGGCGAGACGGTCATTCCATTTACGCTGGCCCGGGCATCGCATGCTGTTGTGGCGATCTATGATATGATCGGAAGAAAAGTGGAGACGCTTGCCGACCGCTTCTTCTCGGCCGGCGAGCATGTGCTGCGATGGAACGCGTCGCATGCCTCAAGCGGGGTTTATACCTGCCGGCTGACGGCCGGCGAATCGGCCGCGTCGCGGACGATTCTTCTCCAAAAATAATGCCGCTGCAGCGAGAACGGTACATGCACCGGAAGCGGTCACGATTTTTTACGCCCGCCGATACAAGCAGAGATGATGCGCTTTCCCTCATACACATATCCTGTCGGCGCATTGAATATGGGATCAGGCCTCGGCAGTCCCCATGCCTTCATGCAGCTCGATGCGCTGACCAATGCCGTCGGACTCTGGTGCTCGCTCGACAACCAATGCTACCTCGGCGCCTGGAATTGTGAATGCAGCGTGGACGGTGAAACGCTGCGGCCGGTTGAAACCGAATTCCTGCCCGAGTCGCAGATGACGCTGTTCGAGCACCGCGGCGTACAGATGCGGAAGCGGCTGTTCATTCCCGCCTTCGATGCCGACACCGATGAACTCAACGCGGCCGTGATGCTCCTGCAGTGCTCGAACCTGTCGAATGATGAGCGCCTCTTCACCATCGTGCACGATCTCTCCCTTCCCGATGAGCGGGCGAAAAAGCGATTCCTCATCCGATTGTTTCAGAACCGCTGCGAGATAGAAAACGCGGCAGCCGGAACCGAAGCCTCCCTTTTCACTTCTGCGATACGATGGAAGCAGTGCCGGGTCAGCGAGGATGGACACGCCGTCACGGCTGAATATGAAGAGCGCCTTGCTGCGCACGGGGAGGCTTCTTTTTCCTTCTTCTTTTTCTTTTCGCCGGAAGGAAAGGCGGCGCTGCCTGAAGAGCTCCCCGATGCCGCGGAACTGCTCGAGCGGAGCAGCGCCTCGTACCGCCGGCTTCTTGGCCGGGCGCAGCTTGTGACCCCCGATGACGTGATCAACCGCGGACTCCAGTGGGCGGTTGTGAACACGGCGCGCGTCCAGCGCCGGAGCCGAAAGGGCTGGACCGTCTCGAACAGTCTGCCGCAGGAGAGCGCCGTGCTTCGCAGCTGCGCATGGTACCTGTTCGGATCGGACTGGTGCACGCCGGCATTCTCCCGGCGACTGATCGACTGCTGCCTGGTCTGCACCAGCCCTGAAGAAGAATTTGCAGCCGGCGATGCCGCACCGATATTCATCTGCGGGCTCTACCATTATGCGCTCACGCAAGGAGACAGAGCGTTCCTGGCGGGCGTCTACGACACGATGAAGCAGGTGTGCGACCGGATAATCGCCCGGAAGCGCGACGGACTGGTTGTGTACTCACAGACCGAAGCGGTCATTCAGATCAATTCAGAATGCGTCCGCGCCCTGGATGTGACATCCCGCGCGGCGCGGGTGCTCGGATTTGAACCGGATGCCGCGTATTACAGCCGGGAATCGGAAGCGCTGAAAGAATCCGTCAACGCGCATCTGGCATCTCCACCGGCCGGCGCCGGTTCGCTGAACACGGGCAGCCGGACAGACCTTCTCTCCGCTGTACTCTTCGATGTGCCCGATGAAAAGACGCGAAGAAGGATCCTTGATCGCGTCACCGCCGACGAGCTCGCGCCGAATCTGGCGGCATGGGCGGCGTACTGCGTCAGGGAGGAGGATCCGGGGAGGCTCGTGGAAGGCATGCGCACCATCTACCGGCTGAGCGACAGCGGGCACCCGAAAAAATACGGGAATGTCGTGCCGGGTGAATTCCCGGAGCGGCTCCCAGGCGAGACGTCGGAGAGCCGGGGAGCGGCCATGAGTCCCTGGATGCCGCCGCTCTATCTCTGGCTCGGCATTGAAGGACTCTTCGGCATCGCGCCGAAGTTCACCGGACTCGAGGTCGAACCGGCGATGCCGGAAGGATGGGAGTGGCTTGCCATCAAAGACCTTCGGATGCAGGGAGCATCTCTTTCAATGTTCGTGCATCAGGGGGTTCTTTATACAACGGGGGAAGTGAAAAGCACGTATCCCGTGCGGAAAGGCGGCGAAGTCCGTGCCGGATGCAGCGATCCTTCTATGACCGTTATTGCCATCGAACTCGACGAGGGCACGGCGCTGTTTGCGCATGCCGATGCCGATACCGAAGCGGATGTGGAGATTGAAACGGCGAAGGAACGGAGCACGCGGCATGTCTCTCTCAAGGCTCATTCGGCGGAAGTGTTCCTGCTCTCGATCCTGCTTCTGCTTTTCGTCTTCGTATCCGGCGCCGATGCGGAACTCCGTGCCGTCTTCGCGAACAGATACGGGCCGGTCGAAGTCGGCGGATCCTTCGCCGGCGCAGCGTTCCATGAGAGCCGCCCGCTTCCTACGCGCATCAGTTTCTTTTATCCTGTTGCCAACTCTGTCGACCTGAACGATGAAGAAACCGACGGGCATGCAGAGGCGCTCTTCGCATTGGGCGTGAAGAAGACGGACTCACCCTTCATGCGGCTCGGCACGGAGGGATGGAATTACGTTCTGTCCCCGCACACGGTACTCTTTTCGAAGGACACGGCCGGCGCGTCGTATTCAATCCGGTACCAGTTCTGCGTGACGCAGCCGGCGATGGTTGTCACCTACACCATTACGAACACATCGAAGAAAGCCGGGCGCTATGAAGTGCTGACGCAGGCAGCGCTGACGCTCCGTACGAGCCGGACATACGCCAGGAAGACGCGCGCCGTCATGAGGATCATCAGGCCGCTTGGCGCCGTTGTCGCACGATTCAATGCTGCGGACGCCGATTCGTCGTCGCTCTTCGTGATGAACGCGGGCGACGCGCCCTCATCGGTAATGGTCGACACGGTCGTGATTGCCGGAGCACACGGTTCGCCGCAGACGCGTGGTCCCATGTGCGCCTTCCGGTATGTCAAGGATCTCGGGCCCGGCGATTCGCTGAGGGCGGTGCAGGTGATCGGGAGCTGCCGCAGCCGCGAAGACGAGGTGATGCTTGAACAGGTGAGGATGCAGTGGAAAGCGGACGTCGAATCCTATGACACATTTGTCCATCTGAAGATCTGTCAATGCCGGTTCATCACAGGCGACAGCGTGCTCGACCGGTCGGCCGCATGGGCGGCGGCGGTGCTTGCCGCCAATCGCCACTACATCAACGGCGCCATCATGCCGATGCCATGTCCTGCCTCGGACAATTTCTTCCTCACCGAGGAGGCGCTGCGCGCGGATCTCGGAGCGGTGCAGTTCGATACCGAGCGCGTGAAGCGTGACCTTTCGTATATCGTGTCGCTGGCACGCGATTCGGTGATTCCGCATGCGTACTACTGGCGCGATGACGGCATGAAGACCGATGTGTGCGAGCCCGGTGACTGGAGCCACTTCTGGTTCATTCTTGCCTCGGCGTCATACATCCGGCACACACAGGATGATTCCGCGGCGCTCCGGTTATTCCCCTTTATGAGAAAAAGCATCTCCTTCATCCGCTCGCGCATCACGGCCGACGGAATGCAGGCGTCCACAGCGGCGCTGACGCTCCGGGCGATCGGCGAATACTGCTATCTGGCATCGCGCCTTGGTGAGCCGGCTGCAGCCCTGCAAAGGATGGAGGAAGAGGCCGATTCACTGCGGAAAACGCTCACCGAACGGCTGTGGGATCCCGAGATCCGCTATCTCATCAACATCGATGGATCGGCCAGGCACCGGCACATTTATGCACGTTCGCTTGTTGCAGGGGCATATGGCGTGCTCGATCGGGAGATGAGCCTGAAAATGGCGGAAACGGCCGGCAAAGCGATCGTCGATTCCGGATTCGGTTTGCGGACATCTGTGGCGGGAATCTTTCTGCAGTCGCTCTACCGGATCTACGGCATCCAGGACAATGAATGGAATATCTCGCTGACGGGCATGCCAAGGGAAGGCGCGGAGGAAGTTCATTTTCCATTGACATTCACCAATGGTGATGAGGGGAAAGGAGGCCCCCCGCACGTGTCCCTCATTACGACACCGGCTTCATGGGTGATTGCACGGGGCAGAGGCCGGTTTCTGGAGCATCTGCAGATGGGAGAACGCCTGTGCCCGTCGGCCGTCCTGCCGCTCGATGCGGCCGCGGAGCGCGACACGATCCGCATCCGCTACGGATCGTGCCGTTCGCCTTATCTCGAGCGCGTCAATGCGGTGCTGCATCGGGCCGAAATGAAGAACGAGTACGCTGAATTTTCTGTTTCATCGTTCGAGGGTCATAAGACACAGGCGCGCTTCATCTGTCCCGAGGCGCCGAAAAAGATCGTGGTTGACGGGCGGGAAGTTTCCGCGGTAGAGCGAAAGGAAAACGGCGCGATGACGGTGGATATTTCCTATACCGCCTCGGCCGGCAGACAGATGCTTCGCGTTTTCTATTGACCGGGAAAATCGAGGGCAGCATGACACCACTGACAAATTTCTCACATCTCCACGCACTCACGGAGAAGATCCCCTTCGAAGGCGAGTCGGTAAGCATCGTCCATGCGCATGCAACCGCTCCGGCGTACAAATGGGTCGATGCGAAAGAGTCTGAAGCCGATGGAATCGCCGGCGTCGAGGACGCGGCCCGCGCCGCGGTGGTCCTTTTGCGTCACTATGAACTGACGAAGGATGACTCGAGTCTCCGGCGCGCCCGTCCGCTCTGCGAGTTCGTGATGAAGATGCAGGCGGAGGACGGACGGTTCTACAATTTCATTTTTGCCGACCACACGATCAATCGCACCGGAAAGAATTCCTATAAGTCGTTCGGATGGTGGGCAAGCCGCGCCATCGTGTGCCTTTCGACGGCATACAGGATTTTGAAAGAGAAGGACCATTCGTTTGCCGAGCGCTGCCGGAAAGCCATCGTGCGCTCGCTGCCCCATGTCGACAGCGCCCTTGCACCCTACAACCGCATGACCGTGAAAAAGGGCTTCAGGATGCCCGAGTATCTGCTCTATCAGACCGGAGCCGATGTCTCATCGGAATTGATGCTGGGACTCATCGAGTTCGCCCGCGCCTCGGGCGATGAACGCATCCGCACACAGATCCGCAAGATGGGCGAAGGGCTGGTGCTGATGCAGGAAGGAGACTGGAGGAAGTTTCCGCACGCTCTGCACCGCTCATGGGAAACGACCTGGCGCGCCCGGGGAAACAGCCAGACGCAGGCGCTTGCCTCGGCGGCGCTCTATCTTGATGAAAAGGATTTTCTGCGTTCGGCGGTGCTTGAAGCGAATGCGTTCTACAGCCGCCTGATCATCCACGGCATGATGAAGGAAATGGATGTCACAAAGCCGGACAACAAGAGGGATTACGAACAGACCGCCTCCGGCATCCGGCCCATGGCGCTCGGCCTGATCCGCATCTTCGAGGCGACGGACGACACCATGTATCTGAAGATGGCGGCGCTCGCTTCATCGTGGCTCTTCGGCAACAACAGCGCCGAGGAGCAGATGTATGATCCGAAGACCGGCCGCTGTTTCGACGGCATCACCGCAAAGGGCGTGCTCAACAAAAATTCCGGTGCCGAGTCGACGATCGAAGCCCTCGCAGTGATCGTCGAACTCTCACGCTATCCGGGATTCCGCAAATATCTGCACTATCGGCGCATTGATTCCTATTCGGTCGGATCCGACCGCATCGCCGTGTTCCGCCACACAGACGGCAATGCCGGCGTGTTCGTGATGGATATCGAGAAGAAAACGCTGCAGTTTCTTGAAGGCAAAAATGCCGACGCCTTTGTGCGGAAGCATCCCGAACTGGTCGCGTGAGGATGGATGAACGGCGGGCGCTTCAGCGCGGTGCGAAGGAAGGAGCGAACATGATGAAAGACATTCTCTTGGACGGCCAGTGGGAATTCAAGGCGATCGATGCCTATCAGGCGCTTCCGCGCGATAAGCGCGGTGCCGTAAAGTGGATGAAGGCGGAAGTGCCCGGGACCGTGCACACGGATCTGATGCGGCGCTATCTGATCAAGGATCCTTTCTCGCGCATGAATGAGGCCGACGTGCAATGGGTCGAATCGATGAAATGGGCATACCGCAAGCGGTTCATCGTTCCCGAGAACTTCATGTCGGAAGAGCAGATCGATCTCGATGCCCGGGGGCTCGACACGTACGCGCTCATCCTGGTCAATGGAAAAAAGGTCGCCGAGACCTCGAATATGTTCATCGGGCACCGGTTTCCCGTGAAGGAATTCCTGAACGTCGGTACGAACGAGATCGAAATCATCTTCGACTCGCCCGCGCGTCGTGCGGCGATGCTCGAGGAAGAGCACGGCCCTCTGGCGGCGGCGCACGATGCCACCCGGCTCTACGTCCGCAAAGCGCAGTATGCATTCGGCTGGGACTGGGGGCCGCGGCTGGTCACATCGGGCATATGGAGATCGATCAGGCTGCAGGCCTATTCGCACGGCCGGCTTGCCCATCCTTTTGCCAGGGTGGCGTCGGTTTCGGAGAAGGAAGCGGCGGTGGAACTAACGGTCGAGGTGCAGACAACCGCCGGAGCGCATCCGCTAACCGTGCATGCCTTTGTGGGCGGCGGAATGGTGGCTCATGAGTACGATACGGAGATCGTCGACGGCAAGGCGCGCTTCGATGTGCGGATTCCGGAACCGCGGCTGTGGTGGCCGAACGAGTATGGAGAGCAGCCGATGTATACGGCCGTACTCACGCTGCGGACAAGTACGGAAGACGTCGATGCCGTCGAAACATCGTTTGCGCTCCGGACCGTGAAGCTCATACAGGAGGACGATGCGGACGGACGATCCTTCATCTTCGAAGTGAACGGTCGGAAGATCTTCTGCAAAGGCGCGAACTGGATCCCGCCGGATTCCTTCATTCCGCGCGTCCCGTATTCGACATACGAACGGCTGCTCAGTGCCGCGCGCGATGCGCACATGAATATGATCCGTGTGTGGGGCGGGGGCATCTACGAGCAGGAGAGGTTCTATGATCTTTGCGACAGGCTCGGGCTGATGGTGTGGCAGGATTTCATGTTCGCCTGCGGCGAATATCCTGATGGGGAGTGGTTCACATCCCAGGTGCGCGACGAGGCGGTCGATGTCGTGAAACGCCTGAGAAACCATCCCTCGATCGTGCTCTGGTGCGGCAATAACGAATCGGAATGGCTCTTCTGCTCCGCCAATCCCGGCAAGGGAGCGGACGAGATGAAGGGGGCGCAGATTTTCTCTTCCCTTCTTCCTTCGGTCTGTGAGCACGAAGACGGCACGCGCCTCTATTGGAGAAGTTCTCCCTTCGGCAGCGGAGATCCGAATGCGGAGTCCGACGGCACACATCACCAGTGGGAAGTCTGGAGCTCATGGAAGGATTTTTCCGCATACGCACACAACACGGCGCGCTTCGTGAGCGAATTCGGATTCCAGTCGCCGGCAGGCAGAAAAGCGTTCGAAGGCGTTACCGAGCCGGAGGACCGCGCGCCGCAGAGCGCCGTCATGGAGCATCACAACAAGCAGATGGAAGGAACGGCGCGGCTCTTCCGCTTCATCGCGGCGCATGAGCGGATGCCTGCATCGTTCGACGAGTTCGTCTACCACGGGCAGCTCGTGCAGGCCGAGGCGCTCAAGATCGCGGTCGAGCACTGGCGCCGCCGAAAATTCAAGACGGCGGGAACGCTCTTCTGGCAGTTGAACGACTGCTGGCCGGCCACGAGCTGGTCGGTGATCGACAGCGCGCTTGCTCCAAAAGCCGCGTACTATTACGCGAAACGATTCTACGCGCCTCTCTTGTTCTCATTCAAATCCGCAGACCGGACGATCGAGCTCTGGGTGACGAACGATGCCACGATGCCGATACGGGGCAACGCCGTGATCGAACTGCTGTCGATGAACGGAGGCGTGCGATGGAAGCGTTCGAAGCCGCTCAAATGCGATGCCGATTCGTCCTATGCCGCGGCGCGTGTGCACAGGGAAGCGATCGACGCGTTCGATCCGGCGTCGCATTATCTTCGCGTGCGCTTCGAGACGTCGAATGGACTGGCCGCCGAAAACCGGCTGTACTTCCGCGAGCCGAAGCATCTTCACCTTCCGAAGGCGAAGCTGAAATGGAAGCTTGCCGAAGAGGACGGCGTGCTGACGCTCAGCGTTTCATCCTCGAAGTTCGCGAAGAATGTGCGTCTTGAAATGGAAGAGGGAACGGCAGAGTTCAGCGACAACTATTTCGATCTCGATGCCGGAGAAAAAAAACACATCAGGATTACAACCAATGAAACGAAGGCGTGGGTCAAAAAGCGGCTCCGCCTGAGCAGCCTGCACTGATGCTCTGCGTTCGTAGGGAATCTATCTGGAGCACTTCACATGATCACTGTACAGACAACGATACCGGGAGTGGAGCGCCTGCACGGGGGTGCACCGATCCTGACGAAGATCGAAGAACACCCGTGGGAAAATAAAGTGACATTCAATCCGGGATGCATCCTTGTCGAAGACAAGGAAGAACTGCATGCCATCGTGGCGTCGCTGCCCTTCGGCGACGAGACGCGCCGCGCGCTGCTGAAGGAAGAGGCGCTGTGCTTTCTTCTGTACCGGGCGCAGGGAAGGAAAACACAGATCTACGATCATACGCGTTCGAGCATGGGGCTTGCGGTGCTGTCGCCCGATCTGCGTCTGCTTGCCCGCACCCGTGAGCCGGTCGTGCGGCCGACCGAGCCGTATGAAAATCTGGGCGTCGAGGACGGCAGGCTGACGAAAGTGAACGATCGGTACTATCTCATCTACACCGCGTTCTCCTCGGGCGCGCCGGATAATCAGGTGCGCATCGCCGCCGCCTCGACGGTCAACTTTGTCGAGTGGGAAAAGCACGGACTCATCAAAGGGGACTTCAACGAGATCGACAACAAGAACGGCGTGCTCTTCGATACCATGGTGAACGGGCGGCATCTCATGCTGCATCGTCCGATGAAGGGAGAAGGGGCGATGCAGATTCATTGGGCCGAGGCCGATGCCGTGCTCGGAGAATGGAAATCGCGCGGCGTGTTGATGCAGGTGCGGCCGAATCCGAAGTTCATCGACACATGGATCGGCGGAGGCGCTCCGCCCATCGGGCTGCCGGACGGCCGCTTCCTGATGCTCTATCATATCGGCAACCGGCGCGCCGACATGCGCCGTGAATATGTGCTGGGCATCGCCCTGATCGACCCCCTGATGCCCGACCCCGTCGTTCGGCGCGATGAACCGCTTCTGCGGCCCATGTCGGCATCGGAGACCATCGGCGATATGGAACTCGGCGTGGATGACGTCGTATTCGTCTGCGGCGCCTATTTCCACAAGGGAGACCTGTATTTCCCTTATGCCGGCGCCGACAGCGTCGTGCTGGGCGGAAAGATCGCCCATGCCGATCTTCAGCGGTATCTCACGTAAAAAGGGCTGTTTTGGGCCCGCCTGGAACGGATCTTTCGGTTGTTTGTGTTTAAACGAAAGAATCGGCATATTTCATCCTCTGCAGAGAAGGCGGAATGGAACAAAAACGGCTTTCATCCGTCTACAGTCAGTAAGGTGAAATTACAGGAGACGATGCGATGAATTCGATGAAAACAGCGATGTTGATGGCGATGATGACGGCGCTTGTCGTGGGCGTGGGATATTTCCTGGGCGGCAACGGCGGCATGGTGATGGCCTTCATGTTCGCCGTGGTGATGAATTTCGGCAGTTACTGGTTCAGCGACAAGATCGTTCTGCGCATGTACGGCGCACAGGAGGTGACCGAGCAGGAAGCGCCGGAACTCTACCGCATCACGCGCGAGTTGGCGGCGCGCGCGGCAATTCCGATGCCAAAGGTCTATATTATTCCGAGCGACCAGCCCAACGCCTTTGCGACAGGACGCAATCCCGAGCATGCGGCGGTGGCGGTCACCGAGAGCATCATGCGTCTGCTCACGATCGATGAGCTCAAAGGCGTGATCGGCCACGAACTCGGCCATGTGAAACACCGCGACATTCTCATCGGCACGATCGCCGCCACGTTTGCCGGCGCGATTTCGATGCTGGCGCATATGGCGCAGTGGGCAATGATCTTCGGCGGCGGACGCCGTTCGGATGACGACGACGGCAGTCCGATCGCAAGCCTGGTCATGATCATTGTGGCGCCGATTGCGGCCATGCTCATACAGATGGCGATCTCGCGCTCGCGCGAATACCTGGCCGATGAAGCTGGCGCCGAACTGGCGGGCAATCCGCTGCTGCTTGCCGGAGCGCTCCGCAAGCTCGATGCCCGGGTGCATGCAATCCCGATGGATGCCAATCCGGCTACCGCGCACATGTTCATTGTGAATCCGCTGAGCGGACGCGGTTTGATGACGCTCTTCAGCACGCATCCGCCCATGGAAGAGCGTGTGGCCCGGCTTGAAGCGATGGTCTACGGCCGCGCCGTCTGACGAGCGCACGAATGATTGTTCCGTTATTGCAACGATCCCGTCTGCCGCGCATGGCCTGTGCCGTGCGGCGGACGGGATCGTTCATTTTTATTCCTCCGGAGCCGGGGACGCAGGCGTCGGGCCTTCGTCGGAACAATTCATTTGACATTAGGATTCCTTTTTCTTATAATTATAATCATTTCAATAAGTTACCCTGCCGTAACCGGGGCTTTTCATGACACGAACCGCAAAATGGGTGTTTGGCATCCTGACAGCGCTGCTGATCGCATTTGTTGTCATCGTCTTTTCATTCATGTACTATCTCCTGCAGGGGGATGAGAATGAGGAACAGGGCGCCGGATCGAACGGCACCGTCGCCTTGATTGAACTGAAAGAGACGATTGTTTCATCGGACAACACGGTGCGGCTTTTTAAGAAGTATCGCGAGAATCCGTCGGTGAAGGCGATCGTCTTTCGCGTCGAATCGCCCGGAGGCGGAGTGGCCGCGAGCCAGGAGATTTACGAGGAAGTGAAGAAGACGCGCGACGGAGGAAAGCCCGTGGTCGTCTCGATGGGATCGGTGGCCGCGAGCGGCGGCTATTATGTGTCGTGCGGCGCAAGCAAGATCGTCGCCAATCCCGGCACGGTGACAGGAAGCATCGGCGTCATCACGCAGTTCATTCATGTGAACGGACTGATGGAAAAAATCGGCGTGAGTTCGACGACGATCAAGAGCGGCAAGTTGAAGGACGCCGGATCGCCGATGCGTCCGCCGACGGAAGAAGACAAGAAATATTTTCAGGAGATGATCGACGACGTCTACGGACAGTTCGTCGGCGTCGTCGCCGCCGAGCGCAAGCTCGACGTCGATGTTGTGAAGAGCATTGCCGACGGAAGAGTGTACACGGGGAAGAGGGCGTACGAACTCAAGCTTGTCGATACGCTGGGCACCTATGAGGATGCGATCGCGCTTGCCGGCAGGCTGGCGAACATCAAAGGCGTTCCTGCGACGGTGCGCGAGAGGAAGAAGGAACGGCTGTCGGATATCCTGTTTGGTACCGTCAAGAACGAGGTGACGTCGCTGAAGAACGAGCTTGTCAATCAGCCTCTGCTTCAATATTCTCTTACGCAACCTTAACAAACCAGGAGACTCGCTGTGACGAAAGCAGATATCGTCGATACGATCGCGTCGGGCACCGGTCTGACGAAAGTCGAAACCGAAGCTGTGGTGGACGGGTTCATACACACGGTGATCAACTCGCTGTGTGACGGCAGGAACATCGAGATCCGCGGATTCGGAAGCTTCAAAGTGAAGGAGCGCAAGGGGCGCATGGCGCGCAACCCGCGCACGGGAGCGCAGGTGCCGGTTGAAGATCATTACGTGCCTCTGTTCAAGGTTTCGAAAGAGCTGAAGGCGAAGGTGAATGAGAGCATGAAGCAGCATCCGCCGGCCGAGAAGCCTGTGAAGAAGGATGTGACTGAAAGCAGCGCCGAATAAGCGCATATTGAGGAAGAAGGGCGAAAGAGCAAACGCGTGGCAGCCAAAAAGAATATTTGTCCCTGGTGCGGCATCGCCAACCCCGAGGATGCGGAACAATGCATCGGGTGCGGAAGCGATCTGAATGCCGCTCCCGCATCGTCGGTCGAATCGCCTCGTCCGGCCGCTGCTGAACCGGCGCCGAAGTCCGAAGAGGAAAAGGCGAAGCCTGCTGCTCCGTCGCCGAAACGACCGGCCGCCCAAAAATCCGCCGCAGCATCGCCGAAGAAGAAGGGCGGCTCGGGAGAGATCCGGCCCGGGTATGTCTATGCGGCCATTGCCGCGATCGCCATTGTGGGATATCTGCTGCTGAAGGACGATCAGCCTGCGATGCCGGATGTTCCGCAGCATACGTCGCTTGCGCAGACCGATTCGACCGGGGAGCGCATCCGTTCGATGGAAGAATATCTTCGTTCGCATCCGGGCGACAATGAGGCGAAGCTTGCCTATGCCAACACGCTTCATGACGCGCGGCAGTTCCCGAAGGCCATTGCGGCTTATCAGGACTACCTGAAGGCCGTTCCGAAGAATGCCGACGCGCGCGTCGATATGGCGATCTGCCAGTTCGAATCGGGCGATGCGAAGGCGGCGATCACGGAGCTGAAAAAGGCCCTTGAATACGAGCCGAAGCATCAGCCGGCGATGTTCAACCTGGGCGTGGTCTATCTGAATCAGCAGAATATGAAGGAATCAAACGACTGGTTTTCTCGCTGTGCGGCGGTCGATCCCGCTACGCCTCTGGCCGCGCGTGCGAAGCAGCTCTTAACGCAACATTCATCAACGAACAAAAATCCATAGTAAGGAGGTGTCACGCCAATGCCGAGCGGAAAAAAACGCAAACGTCATAAAATGGCGACCCACAAGCGCAAGAAGCGCTTGCGGAAGCTGCGCCACAAGAAGAAGAACAGATAACAAAAGAGCTGCTCGCCATCACCGGATCGAGCAGTTTTTTTTTGTGCGCCCGGTATTCATATCTTGCTTTTTGCCGAAAATCTCTGTAATCTCCGAGAGTGACTCGGAAGAAAGAAGCCATCATTTACTTGTTAATGCGGAGGACGTAATGGAAAACAATGAAGACGGAGTGAGAAAAGGATTGCTGGTCGGTTTCCTGGCCGGAAGCGTTGTCGGAGCGGTCATTGCGCTGCTGTATGCGCCGAAACCGGGCAAGGAACTGCGCGCTGATATCAAGAACAAGGCCGGAGAACTGATCGATGAAGCGGAAGAATACGTGAGCGAAGCGCGCACGAAAGCCGTCGACATCATCAATGAAGGGAAACGCCGCTCCGAGACGCTGATCGACGAGGCGAAGAAACGCGCCGAATCGCTTCTGGGCGATGCAGAGCAGATCCTGTCCGACGCCAAAGAGCGCGTGGGAGAGACGAAGAAACGCAACAGCGAAAAATAATTTTTTCATCCATTGTCACAAGGCGGCCTGCCGCCTTCCGGACGGCGGCGCGTTGTATAAGGCTGTTGCGCCGCCGTCCTTCCTGACTCCAAACTGAAGGAGAGATTCGTGGAATCGTTTTTATTGATCGCACAGATCCTCGTGCTGCTGTCGCTGTCGGCGCTTGCGATCTACCTGGTGGTTGTGCTCAGCAAAGTGAAAGACATGCTCAACACCGTTGAGCAGAATATCAAGGATGTGAGCGCGAGGGCCATTCCGGTTCTCGAGAATATGGAAGCGCTCACCGCAAAGCTCCGCTCGGTTACCGACAGCATCGACGACCAGATGTCGCTCATCCGGAATTCGCTCAAAACGCTGCGCGACGTAACGGATAATATTTCCCGCTTTGAACGCAAGGTGCAGGACCACATCGAAGGACCGATCATGGAAGTTGCGACGGTCGTCGGCGGGTTCATCCGCGGTGTCGCCGGTTTCCTCAATAAATTCACTCGCCGAGGTCCATCACTACCCTAACACAGCGCAGAGATCCTCCGGTGTGAAGATATTTTTTTCATTGAATTATCACTGCCGCCGCGAGAAAGAGCTTTCCACGACGGTTCATTTCTTTTATTTTATCGAATGTAAAGGAGTGTACTGTGGGTCAATTACAGAAAGAATACAGCTCAGCGAACGTTCGCACCATTGCTCTCATTGGACACGGCGGCTCGGGGAAAACGTCGTTCTCCGAAGCCGCGTTGTATGCGACGGGCGTCACCAACCGACAGGGCAAGCCTGAAGACGGCAGCACCGTTTCCGACTACCATCCCGATGAAATCGAGCGCAAGATCTCGATCAACTCCTCACTTCTCGTCACCGACCTCGACGGCACAAAAATCAACATGTTCGATACGCCGGGCTACAGCGACTTCACAGGCGAAGTCAAAGCCTGTCTGCGCGTGGCCGATACGGCCGTCCTCTGTGTGAAGGCCTTCGAGGGCGTCGAAGTGGGCACGGAAATCGTCTGGAAATACGTCGATGAATACAAGACTCCCGCCCTCTTTGTCGTGACGAAGATGGACAATGAGAATGCGGATTTCGACCGTGCCGTCGGCATGATCAAGGACCGCTTCAGCGCCGATGCCGCCGTCGTGGCGTATCCGGAAGCAAAGGGCGCGGCCTTTGCGGGCATCATCGACATCGTGAAGATGAAGCTGCTCAAATTCTCGCCCGGCGCCAAAGGCGCCTATACCGAAGAGGAGATCCCCTCGGGCGAGCTCGAGCATGCGACCAAGCTGCATGAGGAGCTCATTGAAAAGATCGCCGAGTCCGATGAGGCGCTGCTGGACAAGTTCTTTGAAAGCGGCACGCTGTCCGACGAAGAGATCCGGAAGGGACTCCATGAGGCGATCCGGGACCGCAAGATCTTCCCGATTTTCTGCGCGTCGCCCGCGACGAATGTGGGCGTCTTGAATGTGATGCAGTTTGTGAAGGTGTACTGTCCGGCGCCGAGTGAACGTCCGGCGGTCCCGGCGACCGATCCCGGAACGAAGAAGGAAGTGGTAGTGAATGTCGACGCGTCGGCTCAGCCTTCGCTGTTTGTCTTCAAGACGCTGTCCGAAGCGCATGTGGGCGAGCTGTCGTTCTTCAAGGTGATCACCGGCACGATCACATCCGGCATGGACATGGTGAACGATTCGAACGGCAAGGCCGAGCGTCTGGGGCAGCTTTTCATGATGAACGGCAAGGAGCGCAAGGAAATGACGAAGATCGCCGCCGGCGATATCGGCGCGACGGTGAAGCTGAAGGATACGCACACGAACAACACGCTCAGCTCGAAGACGTTCCCCGTGCTGTATCCGCCGATCGTGTTTCCCGATCCCGTCATCAACGCCGCCATCCTGGCCAAAGTGAAGGGCGAGGAGGACAAGATCGGTCAGGGTCTGCATTCGCTGCATGAGGAGGATCCGACATTCCTGGTGAAGGTCGATCCCGAGATCAAGCAGACGGTCATTGCCGGGCAGGGCGAGCTGCACCTGGCGATCATCATCAAGCGTCTCAAGGAAAAATTCGGCGTGGAAGTCGACATGATCGAGCCGCGCATTCCGTTCAAGGAAACGATCCGCGGCGTCGTTCCGACGGCCGAGTTCAAGCACAAGAAGCAGTCCGGCGGCCGCGGCCAGTACGGGCATGTGGTGCTGAAGATCGAGCCGAAGCCCCGCGGCGAAGGCTTCGAATTCGTCGATGCGATCGTGGGCGGCGTCGTTCCCGGCCGCTTCGTTCCGGCGATCGAGAAAGGCATCCGCGACGTTCTGGAGCACGGCGTCATCGCCGGCTACAATGTGATCGACGTGAAGGCGACGCTGCATTTCGGATCGTATCACGATGTGGATTCGGACGATATGTCCTTCAAGATCGCCGCGAGCCAGGCCTTCAAGAAGGGATTCCGCGAAGCCAAGCCGATCCTGCTCGAGCCGATCTACGAGGTCGAGGTGATCGTGCCCGAAGAGTACATGGGCGACGTGATGGGCGATCTTTCGAGTCGCCGCGGCAAGATTTCGGGCATGGATTCGGACGGATCGCACCAGATCATCCGCGCGATGGTGCCGCTGAAGGAGCTCTACCGCTATTCGACCACGCTGCGGTCGATGACGCAGGGCCGCGGCATACACCGGCAGAAGTTCTCGTATTACGACGAAGTGCCGCGCGAAGTGACGGAGAAGATCGTCGCCGAGTACGAAAAATCGCGCAGCGGGGAGGAATAACACGTTCGCAAAGCACAGCGGCGCATTCGCTTTAGCAAGAGAGTGCGCCGCTGTTGTTTTAAACAGGTATGCCCGAGGCTCATTGAACATTCCGCTCAAAAACTTTTCTTTTCTTGCCGCCGGCGAAGGCCTGTCTAAAGCTTTCGGATTCGTGACGACCGTCTATCTTGCCCGGATTCTCGGCGCCGAGGGCTACGGAATGGTCGGCTTTACAGCCGCGCTGACGGGCTATCTCGCGCTGGTGGCAAATCCCGGATTTGAAACTGTCGGAACGCGTGAGATCGCGAAAGGGGAATTGAGTCCGCTGCAAATCGTGAGTTCTATTTTTTTTATCCGGTGTGGCTTGTCGTTTTTCGCCTTTGCCGTGCTTGCGCTGATTGTTTTTCTCTCGCACTTTTCCTGGATCCTGCAGATGATGGTGATCATCCAGGGATGTCACCTTCTGCTGGTACCATTCATGTTCCAATTCTTCTTTCGCGGTACAAACGATACAGCAGCCGTCGCGTACAGCCGGGCGTTGCAAAGCGGCGTCTACCTTGGGCTGGTTCTCGGTTTCGTCGCTTCGGCGGACGATCTGCTCCGCATACCGGCGTTCTTCGTCGTGTCGACGCTTGCGGGACTCCTGCCTCTGAACGCCCGCATCCTGAAGGAATTCCCCCTTTCTTCATTCCGCATCGACAGGACGGCCGTCAGGAAAATCGGGACGCATACGCTTAGGGTCGGCGGAGCGGCGCTGCTTGTCCAGGTCTATATATCATTCGACACGATCATGCTGGGATACCTTCGAACGCCCCAGGAAGTAGGCATCTATGCGGCTGTCTATAAGATCATCACGATCCTCACATTGGTGCCGCCCCTCATCTTCCAGTCCTGGCTTCCGCTGCTATCACGGCTTCCGAAAAACGGCGGCGTTGATGCTGAACTCCGGAAATACCAGTCCCTGCTCGTCATCGCCGGGACGCCAATATTCCTTATAGGGTATTTTCTGGCCGAACCTGTGCTGATTCTGCTTTTCGGACCGGCCTACAGTGTCGGTGTGGTTCCATTCCGTATTCTGCTTGTCACGGTAACCGTAATCTATTACAATGTCGCAATCGCCAATCCTCTTCTTGCGTGGGGGAAGGAAAAAGAATATCTTTTTATAGTGGGAATGGGAGCTGCAACCAATATTGTGCTGAATATCATTCTTATTCCTCAGTTCGGTATGACCGGTGCTGCTGCGGCGACATTAGCCGCAGAGGCGGCGGTGCTCGGTTTATCGTTATACGAGCGCACCAAGCGTGATCGGCATTCTTCTTTATGACATACGACTACCTCATAGTGGGGGCAGGCTTTGCCGGCTGCGTGCTGGCGGAGCGTCTGGCTTCGCAATGCGACAAGAAAATATTATTGATCGACCGACGGTCCCATATCGGCGGCAACGCCTTTGATTCGACGAACGAGCACGGCATTCGCATTCACCATTATGGGCCTCATCTGTTTCATACGAACAGCAGCGAAGTATTTTCCTATTTATCGCAGTTCACCGAATGGCATCCCTATGAGCATCGGGTGCTTGCTTCGGTGAACGGAATCCTTGTTCCGATGCCGGTGAACAGGACGACGATCAATCGGCTTTTAGGGTATCATTTCAGCACAGAAGAAGAAGTGCGTGCATTTCTGGAGCAGGAGAGGGAATGTTTCGCCGAGATCATCAATTCGGAAGAATTCGTGCTTTCGAAGGTCGGAAGAAGGCTGTATGAACTGCTGTACCGGGGGTATACGAAGAAGCATTGGGGATGCGAGCCGGCCGCGCTGTCGCCGTCCGTATGCGGTCGTTTGCCTGTCCGGATGAATGAGGATGACCGGTATTTCGATGACCGTTATCAGGCGATGCCGCGCGAGGGCTATACGGCTATGTTCAAGCGGATGACGGCGCAGGCAGGCATCGACGTCGAACTGAACACGGCCTTTGCCGATGTGCCGTCCGGCGCGTTCAATGAAGTGATCTACACCGGGCCGATCGATGAATTCTTCGGCTTCGAGTACGGCCGGCTTCCCTACAGGTCGCTGCGATTCGAATTCGAGACCGTCGATGCAGAGCGTGTGCAGCCTGTTGCGCAGCTGAACTATCCGAACGAATTCGACTATACACGAATCACCGAGTTCAAGCACATCACGGGTCAGACGTCTTCGAAGACCACGATCGCGCGTGAATATTCCGCGGAAGCCGGCGAGCCGTATTATCCCGTTCCGAATCCGGAAAACGCGCGGCTGTACGACCGGTATGCAAAGGCGGCCAGGCATCTGAACCATGTCTATTTTGCCGGACGACTCGCCGCCTATCGATATTATAACATGGACCAGGTGGTGGCGCACAGCCTGTCCACATTCAACCGGATGGCACATCGATGACGGATGACACAAGATTGCATACGGCGGCGGTCGTCGTTACTCACAACCGGCTTTCGCTGCTCCGCGAATGCCTGCTCTGTCTCCGGAACCAGACCCGTATCCCCGATGCGATCATCGTCGTCAATAACGGCAGCACAGACGGAACCGCTGAGTGGCTGAGCGAGCAGCGCGACATCATCGTCATTACACAGCAGAACACTGGTAGCTCCGGCGGCCAGCACTCTGGTATCGGTGAAGCATGCAGGCGGGGATACGACTGGATCTGGTGCATGGATGACGATTGTATGCCCCAGGCATCCGCTCTGGAGGAGTTGCACTGCATCGTACGCCGGTACAATGCCTCCCCGATCGGATTTTTATCCAGTCGGGTGCTGTGGACAGACGGTTCGGATCATGTAATGAATCTTCCCGGATTTTTCTTCAATAGAAATCGGTGGAACTTTATCGGGTGGGATCGCTACAAAGAGCCCGCGTGCAGGATCGACGCCGCTTCATTTGTGAGTTGTTTATTCAGCAGAGAAGCAGTCGAGTCTGTCGGACTGCCTGAGTGCGGTTACTTCATCTGGTACGACGATCTCGAGTACACCGTCCGATTCCGCGGATTCTGCAATTTTTTCGTTCCCTCGAGCATCGTCCTCCATGCCACGAAAAGGAACGGCGGTACAGGCATCGGCGCATTCAATGCCGAGGCCGGAATTCATCAGTATTACGGACTTCGGAATTTCTGCCACTTTTACAGGAAATGGAATAAGCGGCTGTTGGCGGGCTTTTTCCTTTCACTGCTGCGCCGCATGCTCTGGGAAATGCTGCGCGGAACATTTTCATACCGTGCGTTCAGAATGAACATCCGTGCCGTGTATTGCGGATTGACCGGAGACATGACATTCCCAGTACGGCAGCTATGAAAAAGATCTTGTATGTCATACCAAGCCTCGGCGCCGGCGGCGCCGAAAAAACCTTAATATTGGTGGCGAATGCATTGACGCGTCAGTACGGATATTCTGTGTCAATTCTGGTTTTTTCAGATGATCTGTACTATCGTGAATTACTCGATTCACGCGTCAGGCTCATTACTCACAACCTCTATAAAAATAAAAGCCGCATTCAATCGATCATAAGCACGTACATTCGATGTGCAATTTATTTGAAGAAACAGTTATCCCGGCAGCAATATGATATTGTCGTTTCAGGATATGAAATCGATGCGGAACTTCCGATCATTGAAGTGATTCTCGCGAATGTTCTGCTGTTCCGCAAGAAAACGATTCGGTATGTGTCCGTCCTCCAAGCGTCAATGAAAGGCATCCATCAGAAGCATGGCAGCCGAAGAAATCTTCATATCCTGCATCTGATCGAATTTCTCCGATGGAGGCTGTTCCATAAAATTATCGTTGTTGCTCCAAGCATGCTGAATGAATGTCCTGCATCCGTGCATGATCGTATCTCAGTGATTCCCAATCCTGTTGACAGCGAACTCGTCAGGAACCTGGCAGTGATGCCTCTGAACGAAGGCGTGCTTAAACAGGCGTACTTTATCAATATCGCACGCATTTCGCATCAAAAGAACCAACTGTGCCTTGTCAGAGCTTTTAACGCGATCAAAACCCAGACCGATTGGAATTTGGTTGTTCTCGGGACAATATCCAATGAGGCATATTACCGGGAAGTGACACAAATGATCGAGAGGGAGGGATTGACAGACAGAATTTTCTATTTGGGGACCCCCGTTAATCCCTATCCATATCTGAAGAACGCTCGGGCATTCGTATTCTCATCGCGATATGAGGGATACTCACTTGCGATCCTCGAGGCAATGGCGCTGAAAAAAACGATCATCTCGACTCGGTTTATCGGATATGAAAATATTCTTTCTGACTGCAATGCCGTCCTGGTAGAAAATGAAAATGAAAGACAACTTGCACAGGCGATGCTGGCAATCGCCACGGGGACGCTGAAGACTGCCAGCTTGACGGAGAATGCCCTCAGTCTTGTCGCGGCGTGCGAAATATCGACTGTGGCATTGCACTATCATACCGTCTTCTGTTCGCTATAAAAAAAGGTTGTTGCACAAAGGACGCATCATTCATTCGTCATGTCACTCAGCATCCTGCTTCCCACATATAATTCCGCACACATGCTCGGTCCCTCAGTCCGCAGCATGCTCGCGCAGACATGGACAGAATTCGAACTCCTCATTCTCGATGACGGATCGGAGGATCATACGCCGGACGTCGTTGCCTCGTTCCATGATGAGAGGATCCGCTACATCCGCTACCCGCACCGCGGGTTGACGGCGACGCTCAACGCGGGACTGCGAGAGGCCCGGTACGATATCATCGCACGCATGGATGCCGACGACCTCTGCGTGCCATGGAGGTTCGAACGCCAATTGCGCGCCCTTCAGTCGCTGCCAAGAAATACGCTTCTTTCATCATGGTCATGCGTGTTCACCAATTCCTCTATCGGATTTTATTTGAAATCGCCTTCATCCTCCGATGAGATCCGCAAAGGACTGTTGCTCCACAGCTACATCTCTCATCCCGGACTGATGTGTTACAAGGAGACGCTGCTGAAGCATGGCGGGTATTGCAACAAAGCGGAGATCGATGCATTCGAGGATTATGCAACATGGCTGAAATTGAAAGATGATATCGTCTTCCATGTTATTCCCGAGGTGCTCGTATTCCAGCGCTACCGGAAAGAATCTCTTTCGAATAATCTCGCCTATAAACAGAAAGTCATGTATGCGATTCAGCAGCCGTACTATGACGACATCAGACGGCATTTTGTGATTGCTCCAGAGGAAGAAATCCAGTATCGGGGATGGCGTGAGTACTTTTACGGGAAGAAAGCGTTGGCGCGAAGGTACTGGAAGGGACTTGGATGTTCGATCGTGAAGTCGCCCAGAATCGTCATGGCCTGGCTCGTCACGTTATTTCCAGAACCCGTGTTCGTCCGATTCAAGGAGGCGAGAATCCGCTTCAGACTCGCATATCTGTTTACGTATTTTTCGGCGGAATCGAAAACCATTCGCCGTGAATTTTCAGAACTCATCCGTGCACAGGCATAAATGAAGATCCTCGAACTCACGCGCCTGTATCAACCCTCCGTCGGCGGAATGGAACGGTTCGTCCGCGACCGGACGCGGATCTATCGGGCGCTGGGCGCGGATTGTACGGTATTGACGACGACGGCGTCGACCGAGAAGCAGTCGCAATCGGAACCGGACGGCGATGTGATCCGGCTGCGAGAGTATACGCCATACACCATTGTGCCCGGCCTTGGCTCCCGCCTTACGGACGAATACGATCTCATCAGCGTGAATCTGCTCGGACGCTACTACAGCGATTATGCAATCCTCCGCTACGCTTCCCGAAGACAGAAGATCATGCTCACGCCGTATTTTGCATTCCATACGGAACGCTTCCGTTTCATGAAACAGCTGTTCGAATCGTTCGCTTTTCCCGTGCTGCTCAGTAGAGTGGATGTCCTTGTCGCATTGACCCAGTGCGAACGCCGCTTCTGGATAGAACGGTTTCACGTCGATGAAAATAAGGTCGTCGTCATTCCGCCCTTCGTCGCTCCGGCGCCCGAATCGCCGGAGCGCGCCGGGACTGCATCTTCCCGTTCTCTGCTCTATGTCGGCAGGGCGGGGGTGAACAAGAAAACCGATCTCCTGCTGAAGGCATTTCTCGGCATTCCGGATGCTTCGCTCACTCTTACCCTGACGCTCCGGCCGTGTGACGTCGACGGCAGCCTGCGCGATGCCGTGATGAACGACAAACGGATCAGTCTGCTGGGATATGTGGACGAGGAGGAAAAGAAGCGGCTCATTGCAGACGCGGCGGCAGTGGTCTTTCCCACGTCGTGGGAATCGTTCGGCTATGTCGCCTTTGAAGCCGCCGCGGCAAAGAAGCCTCTTCTCTGCAGCGACATTCCGGTGCTGCGCGAACTGCATGGGAATGCAGGCGCGCTGTTGTTCCGGAATGATGAAGAGGGAATCCGCCTTGCGCTGCAGGAATTCATCCGCTCTGATGAGAGGCGGCGAAAGGAGATGGGGGAGGCGAATTACCGCAATGCGCGGAAGTTCTCATTTGACCATGCATGTGAACAGTATGCCCAGCTTCTGAGGATGGCCGGATATGGATAACACGAATGCAGGCGTGTGCACGATAGCGATCGCAGGCTGCGATGTCACATTCGCTTCGTATGAGGAACGGCTTCGCATGGTCGATGCTGCCTTGGCCGTTCCGGAAGAGCGGACGCGGATCGGATATGCGAATGCGCATACGATCGTTTCCGCCTGCAAAGACGGCCGATTCCGCGCTGCGCTTTCCTGCCTCTCAATCGTATTTGCCGACGGCGCCGGCGTCTATGCCGCCGCATCGCACATCAACCGTGCGGGCATGCGGCATCAGCCGACGCAGAATGCGACTGATTTCAATGAGCGCATTCTGGAATACGCCGATGCCCGCCGTCTCAGACTGTTTCTGGTGGGAGGAACGGATGAAGTCATCGGCAGATCTGTCGAACTTGTCGCAGCACGCTATCCGGGAATCCTCCTGGCCGGCGTGCAGAACGGCTATTTCGATCCGGCGGATCCATCGGTGATTGACCGCATCAATGCTGCCGGGCCCCAGCTTGTTCTGGTCGGCATGGGACACCCCGTGCAGGAATTGTGGATACAAGCCCACTCCGGCGCCCTTCAGGCGGCCCTGGTGATCGCTGTGGGAGGATTCTTCGACTTCTTTTCAGGCCGCCATGCGCGGGCTCCGCTCTTCATGCGCCGGCTGCGCCTGGAATGGCTGCATCGCCTGCTTCTTGAGCCGCGAAGACTATGGAAAAGATATGTTGTCGGCATTCCGCATTTTTTTTATATTGTTGGACGGGGAGAAAAAAAATGATGAAGCCTACTGCGACCGCATGGATATTCCTGGCCTGCCTCCTGTTGCCTCTGCAGCTGCATGCTCAGATCACGCTTCAGTCCGAAGTGATCACGGCCGGCACCTACCGCCTCACATTCAACAGCACCGGATATCCATCGAGGGTCGATCAGTCGACAGGCAAGAACATCCTCTCCTTTACGCCCGCTTCGAGGCCCGAAGATGAGCATCCCTATCCTGTCCGCGAAATTTATATCGCGCTGCCTGCGAATGCCCATCCGGCCGCCCGTCTTGTGGTTCTGAAACAACAGGCGCTTGCTGTCGCTGCGATTGCAAATCGGCCTCCGGCTGCCGCTCCGCGCTCGTCGGTGAAAGGATTTTTATGGATCGGCTCGTTCTATTGCATGCATATCTCCGTCGAGCCGTTCTGGTACGATGCCGCATCGGCTACGGTCATGGAACTGAAGGAGTTTGCTGTTGAAGTCGATCTCCCTTCCCAGACTGCCGGCATCCGAAGCGATGCCGGCGCGCAGACCGTTCCGGAGTTCATCGAGAATCTCCGGTATGGCTCGCAATGGAAAGCTCCGAAGGCGGGATACGCTGCTTCGCCGTCCGATGCATGGATCGATTATACACAGGAATATCTGAAACTCGGCGTGGCAAAGGACGGCATCTACCGCCTGACCTATGCCGATTTGATTGCGAGCGGCGTGCCGGTGGGATCGGTCGATCCGCGGTCATTCAAACTGTTTCTGAAAGGGAAGGAGCTTCCTCTCTACGTCAGCGGAGAAAAAAACAACGCGTTCGATGCCGGCGATTACATCGAATTTCTCGGACGGAGAAATTACGGCGATCCGGATTACAGATCGGTCGCTCCCTATGGCACGCATTATCGCGAATATCTCAACCCGTACTCCGATACGACCATCTATTGGCTGAGCTGGGCCGGCGCATTCGGAAAACGCGTCGACACGGTGCTGGCATCGTCAGGAACGCCCTCTGATACGGTACGGTATTACGACGAACTGGTTCACAGCGAAGCGAACTACTACTGGGATTTTCAGACAGCCGGAGGAGATGTCCGGAAGAATTCTCCCGAAATTCTGGAGAACGAAACATGGAACGACGGCACGATGGGAGTGGGAAAGCTTCCCGTCTCTTTTTCCGTCGCCAATCTGTATCCGGGAAAACCGGCGCGCGCCTTCGTGAAATACGGCGACTTCTCCTCGAATGTCGACGCCAAGGCTCACAATCTATCGCTTTCCATTAATTCGAATCCGACGGCCTATGATTCGGGCTTTTCAGACAAATACGAAACACGCGTTCTGAATGCGAACTTCACCTCGGCCTCATTGGTCAATGGCACGAACACGGTCAATCTGAATTCCTATCCGACATTGAATACGATCAATGTCATCATCCGGGACTGGTATGAACTTGAATACCCGCGCTTTCTCCGCGCTTCCTCCGATTCGCTGAGCTTTTCCTATCGCAATCCTGTTGCGCCGAAACTCTCGGTCATTGCCGTAAGCGGACTATCGGCGGCGCCGATTTCGCTCTATCGCTTCGCATGGGCCGACAGCGGCATCGTGAAAATCACGAACTATCAGCGCAATGCCGATACGCTGCGCTTCACCGATACGGCTTCTTCCGGCCGGTCATACTTTCTGCTTGCCGGTTCGAAGGCGAAGGCGCCGATCATTTTCTATAAGAAGAAGTTCGCGAATCTTCGGAGCGGTTCGCACAGGGCCGATTACATCGCCATCACGCATTCCTCGTTCGTTCCGGCGGTGACAAGCTACCTGTCGTTCATCCAATCGACATACCGCATGGCCACGCAGCTGATTGACGTCCAGGATATCTACGATGAGTTCAACTACGGATTCTTCGCACCCGAGCCGATCCGCGATTTTCTCCGGTCGACGCATACGGCATGGCAGGCTCCGTATCCCTCATACGTCTTCCTGGTCGGAAAGGGAACATATGATTATTACGGCAACAAGACAAAATACTTCGGCGTGCCGAGGACTCCCAATTTCGTCCCGTCCTACGGCAATCCGGTGAGCGATACATGGTTTACAATCTGGGATACAACCGGAGCGCTCATTCCGCAGATGAGCATCGGCAGGGTGCCTGCGAAAACGGTTGACGAGTTTCAATTGTATTCGTCCCGCCATCAGAAATATGTGACCAAAGGGTTTGACGATTGGAATAAGCGCTACATCTTTTTCTCCGGAGGTAATTTTACGGAGCCGGAGCAGCTGACGCAGACGAAGGCTGTCAATGATCAAATCATCAGCAATTATGTCGTGAAGCCGCCTGTCGGAGGCATTATCGCGAACTTCTACAAGACGGCAAATCCCATCAGCAATTTCGGCCCATACAGTCCAGCCTATGTGAGTGATGCCATCGATCAAGGCGGCATGTTTATCTCCTATATCGGGCATTCGGGCACGCAGACATGGGATAACAGCATCACCGACGTCTCGCAGCTGGCAAATGTCCGCGATCGCAATCCGCTGATCACAGACTTCGGCTGCTCGACCGGAAAGTTTGCCGAACCGGATGTATTCTCCTTTTCAGAACTTGCGGTGAACAATAGCAAAGGACAGGCGATCGGATACATCGGCAATTCATCGCTGGGATTCACGACGACCGCGTACTCGTTTCCCCAGGTTTTCTACCGCAAGCTTCTCATCGATACGGCTGTATCGGTGGGCGAAACGCACCGCCTCGCGAAAATCGATTATGCAAAGCAGTACGGCGTCTCGGGTGTCTTCGGTCTTTTCATACTGACCAACACGCTCATCGGCGATCCGATTGTCACGCTTCCTCTTCCTCAAAAGCCGAATCTCTCATTCGGCGCCGCTTCCGTGGTTCTGCAGCCGCAACGCGTGACCGAACAGACAGACAGCGTCCAGGTGACATTCGGCTACAACAATCTCGGGCGCGTTGAAGGCGACTCGGTGGATATTGCCATACGCGATCAGTACCAGGGCGCGTCGGCATTCAGTTCGACGCTTCGGCGCAGGATGCCGAATTATATCGATTCAATCACTGCTGTGCTGCCCATAAAAGGAAAAGCGGGGGAGCATCTGTTTTCTGTTTCTCTTGATCCGGCAAACAGGGTGTCCGAAATCTATGAAAACGACAACGCGCTTTCGTATCCGTTCATTGTCGCCAGCAGCACATTGAGGAATTTGGACATCGCTGCACTCGCCAACCAGAGCGCTGGAACGATTCGTTTCCTGAATCCCTCCGCAAGACCGGCCGGTTCAACATTCATCATCGATGTCAGCGAAAACTCCGCCTTTTCTCCAAGCAGGAGTTATCAGGTCCCCTACGATACGTTCGTAACAACATTCAAATTGGATACATCCTTGTATGGAAAGCGCGTATGGATTCGCACGAAGCTCGATGCGGCCGGCGCGGAAGGACTGATATATTCGTACATCGTGGGCGGCAGCGACAATGTCCTTCTTGCCGACAGCACATCGTTTTCGGCCGTGGCAAGAGAAGGCCTCGGCATGAATGGAAGCCGAATGTATCTTGATACGACGAAAACGGTTATCAGCGCGATTTCAGGAGGATTCAACGACGGCAACACGGCGGTGATCAGCCGCAACGGACAGAACTTCATTCCCGAAAATACCCTGCGCGGATTTCATGTCGTGATTTTCGATGCCGCCACGTATGGCTACAAAGGATATTACCTCTTCGATGTACAGACGGGATTGACCGCCTCGACAAATTTTAAGACGCTGCTGGACACGCTGAAAACGGGAAACCTTATAGCTGTCGCCATCTCGAACGATGTCGCAAGCAACGGCGCCTTCTTTCCCGCATCGCTGAAAGCGTCGCTGAAACAATATGGCAGCCGTTACATCGATAATGTGGGTGTGGCAGATTCGTGGACGATGATTGGATGGAAAGGCGCCCAGCCGGGCACAGCACCCGAAAAATATGCAAAGCGGTACAGCGGACATACGATCACAGTCGATACGACAATCACCATCCCGAACACACAGGGCTCGTTCGAGACGGAGCCGATCGGGCCGGTGGCTGCATGGAAAAATGCGGTGATCCGAGCCGCACGATCCGCCGGCGGTTCGATCGATGTAAAGATCGTGGGTATCAAGTCTGATAACACGACGGATACGCTGAAGACACAAGCTCTTGCCGATTCAACCATCGATCTGTCGGCTGTGAATGCTCAGCGCTATCCTTCGATCAGAGTGAGAGGAGAACTGAAGAGAGCCGCAGGACAGGAATCACCATCCATCAGCGCGATCGCCGTCAACTATGACCAACTTGCCGAACTGGGCACCAATTATCAGACCGTGAAGGCGTTCGTCATGGAAAATGGCGCGCCGGCGCGCGCGTTGGCGGAAGGCGATACGGTGCAGCAGGGTGAAAAGGTCCTTCTTTCGTATCGCATTTACAATGCGGGTGGAGTGGCGGCGAAGAAATTCTCCGCACAGGCCGCGGCGGTCTGGAGCAATAACAACATCGAGCCGATCGGAAGCGTCGTCATCGATTCTCTGGCGCCGAAATCGTTTACAGAGGCGTCTGCACTGTATAATACGTCGCTCGGCTCGGGCAGAAGATCGATCCGCATCGCGGTCGATCCCGATACGCTCGTCCGCGAACTGTACAAGGACAATAACATTTATGCGTTCCCGATCTATGTGAAAAAGGACACCTCGAAGCCGCTGCTTCCCAACCTTTCGATCGCGGGGAAGAATATTTTTCCGATCGATCCGCCCGTGACCGACGAGAAGGACAGCGCCCGGTTTGTGATCGTCTACGGCAATACCGGCGCCTTCATCAATGACAGCGTCACGATTGCCGTGCGGCAGTTCTACCAGGGATCTCAGGTTGCCGCATGGACGCTGCGCCGGAAATATCCCGCCGAGACCGATACGATCGTGCTCACCGTGCCGATTCTGAAGCGCGCCGGCGAACACCAGCTCCAGGTCGAGCTCGATCCGGTCGGCCTCATTGTCGAATCGTCCGAATCGGACAACATGGCGAACGCATTTTTCACCGTCGTCACGACCGATTTCAAAGTGCTTCAGCCGACGGCGTTCACCACGGGCTCGTATGCGACCATGATATTCCTGAATCCGACGACCGCTCTTGCCGCATCGGCCCGCATGGCGGAACTCGAGCTCGACACACTGGACACATTTGCCACCGCAAAAAAAAGCGTGATCCCGATGCAGGAGTTTACGACCTCCTACGATATCAGCCAGCTGCCGAAACCGGGCAGATATTTCTGGCGCATTCGCCAACAGAACAGCGGCCGAGGCTGGAGCACCGGCTCATTCTATCTCGGCGCTTCCGCTACCTATGCGATCGGTCAGGCGGATGAGGCGGCATGGAGCGGCAATTCATTCATGCATGCTTCGTATGCGGCGGGTTCCGGCGCACAGATCGCCGACACGCGGCTGGCCGTCCGCGCGGTCTCGGCCGGTTTCAGCGACGGCCGCACCGGCAGCATCGACATCAACGGCGTCAACGTGCTCGCACCCGTCTTTGGTACGGGGCATAACCTCGTCGTAATCGATACGAGTTCAATGTCCCTTTCACAGCGGCGGCGCTTCGATCCCTCGAACGTTCCGGAAGAATCGGATTCGCTCTCAAAGTTCATCGCATCGATCCCATTTGGAGCGATCGTGGCCGACGTGGTCGTCGATGAAGGATCCAATAATCTCACGCAATCGGCGCGTGACGCTCTCAAGACGATCGGCAGCGCATCGATCGACAGGCTTGCCCGGAGAGATTCATGGGCGATCATCGGAAGGAAGGGAGCTTCTGCGGGCAGCGTGCCCGAATCATATGTGCCACAGTTCGGAGGTCCGGCATCGGCGGAAACAACATTCATCCGGAAGGAATACGCGGCAAGTATTTCAACGCAGTCATTCGGACCGCTTGCATCCCTGTCGGCCTTTTCGATGACCGGTTCGATACCCGCGGGCTCGAGTGTGGAGACGCGCTTCATCGGTACGCGCTTCAATAACCGTATCGATACGCTGCTGTTGACTTCCGGCACTGCGCTTGCGTCGACAAATCTAGCGAATACGGAACGCTATAAGGAAGGCAGGATCGTGTTTTCTCTGCAGACATCGGGCGCATCGACGCCTTCCATTCTCCGCTGGAACCTTGCGGCAAAGGCGTTTACGGAACTCGCCGTGAGTCCGCAGCGCACTTCGGTCAGTCCTCAGTCGGTGATGGAGGGCGAACCGGTCACATTCACCGGGACGATCTTCAACGTGAGTGCGACACCCGCCGAGAGCGTCACGGTTCAATTGGCGATGAATGAGGGGGGACTGGCAACGGTGCTCCGGTCGCAGAAAATTCCCGTTATCGCGGGGAATGATTCTTCGGTGTTCTCCTATCGGTATGAGACGAAAGGCAAACGCGGCACGCATGCCTTCACAATGACCGTCGATCCGATGGACAGCCTGCTCGAGCAGTCGAAGAGCAACAATACGGTTTCCGCATCGTTCACCATACAATCCGATACCGTCCGGCCGCAGCTTATCGTCGCCGTCGACGGCCAGCGCGTTTTCGACGGCGACTATGTCCGTCAGCATCCCGAAATCAATGTGCGCTACACCGATAATAATCCCACAGCGATCACGGCCGCGGATACAGCGAATTTCAAGATCAGGCTCAACAATTATCCTGTCTACTTCGCACCCGGCGTCGCGGAACTTGTGCCGTCGACATCGCCGGGAGAGGCGCAGCTGAAATGGACGCCTGAACTTCCGAACGGCGAAAATTTCATACAGATCTATGCGCTCGACATATCGGGCAACTCCTCCGATACCACGACGCTCTTCGTGAATGTCTCCTCCGAGTTCACGCTCAAGGATGTGTACAATCTGCCGAATCCGTTTGCGGGACGGACGAATTTCACTTTCAACATCCTCAGTCCGGTCAATCCCGATGAGGTCACCATCCGCATCTTCACCGTGGCCGGCCGCCTGATACAGACGTTTTCGTATCCGTGCCGGATCGGCTTCAATTCATTCTCCTGGGACGGGCGCGACAAGGACGGCGATGAGATCGCCAACGGCGTCTATTTCTACAAGGTGACGGTGAAGCAGTCGGATAAACAGACCGACACGATCTCGAAACTGGTTAAAATGAAATAATCATCATCCGGATGCATGTCCACTCAGCATATGAAAACAACGCTCGCACTCCTTTTTATTTTTTTACTGTCACTTTCGGCTTCGGCACAGAATTCGGACCGATGGAAGACGTTCTATGAACAAAGCAATTATCTGAAAACGCCGCGCTATGCGGAAACGATCGACTATTGCCGGCGGCTCGATGCCGCTTCGTCGTGGGTGAAGTATGAATCGTTCGGCAAAAGCCCCCAGGGCAGGGACCTTCCCCTGGTGATACTGTCGAAAGACGGCGCGTTCACGCCCGAGGCGGCGGCCAAAACCGGCAAGGCGGTCATCCTGATCCAAAGCGGCATCCATGCGGGCGAGATCGACGGGAAGGACGCCTCGCTCATGCTCATGCGCGATATCGCAATCACGAAGACGAAAACGCATCTGCTCGATCATGCCATCATCCTGATCGTGCCCATCTTCAGCGTGGACGGGCATGAGCGCTTCGGGAAATACAATCGCATCAACCAGAACGGTCCCGAGGAAATGGGCTGGCGCGTCAACGCGAACAACCTCAATCTGAACCGCGATTATATGAAGGCCGACGCCCCCGAAATGCGTGCGATGCTCGGGTTGTTCTCGCGCTGGCTGCCGGATTTTTACGTGGACTGTCATGTGACCGACGGCATCGATTTTCAGTACAGCGTCACATTCGCCATCGAACTCTTTCAGAATATCGACCCGGCGATCGGTTCATGGCTGCGCTCGAAATTCGTGCCCGAGATGACATCCGAAGTCGAACGCGCCGGCAGCCTGATCGCACCCTATATGGGCGCGCGCGAGGAGAACGATTTGTCCAAAGGATTCCTGTTCGGTCCGGCGACGCCGCGCTTCTCGACGGGATACGGCGCCGTGCAGAACAGGCCGTCGCTGCTGATCGAAACGCACGTCTACAAGCCGTATAAGACCCGCGTCACGGCAACCTACCATGTGCTCGAATCGACGATCGGCTTTGTCAATACGAATGCGCGCGAACTCAAGCGCCTGAACCGTCAGGCCGATGCAGCAACGTCCCAGGCTGCCTCGCTCGGCGCATACATCCCGCTGCGTTTCGGCACGCTCGAACAGTCGGTGCCGATCGTCTTCCGCGGATGGAAGACCGAACGGAAATTGAGTCCGGTGACGGGGCAGATGATGACCTACTACACGCACGATACGGCGAGCGTGACGGTTCCGTACTTCGATCGCGCCACGGTCATCGATTCGGTCCGGCTGCCGATGTACTATCTGATCCCCGAGGAATGGACGGCGGTCATCGATGTGCTGAAGGCGCACGGCATTTCGATGAGCCGTTTGAAGACGCAGCGAACACTGCCGATCGAATCGTACAGATTTTCGGACGGGAAGTGGCGCGAAACACCATATGAGGGACGGCATCCGGCATCGTTCAAGTCCGCTTTAGTGAAGGAGGAACGCATATTCCCGGCGGGCACGGTCGTCGTGCCGACATCGCAGCGCACGGCGAAAGTGATTGCGAATCTGCTCGAGCCGCGGGCGTCGGATTCGTTCGTCAGCTGGGGATTTTTTGACGCGATCTTTGAACAGAAGGAATATTTCGAGGACGGAGTGATGGAGCACATCGCCGGAGAGATGATGTCGAATGATCCCGCGCTGAAGAAGGAATTCGAAGCGAAAGTTGCCGCCGATACGGCGTTTGCGCACAACGCGTATGCACGACTCAAATTCTTCTACGAGCGCTCGCCCTACAACGACACGTCGATCGGACTGTATCCCATCGCGCGGTATGATGGGAAATTCTAAAGAAAGATGAAGCAGGGGGCGAAGCAGCGAACAACCGCGCTTGACGCGCGTATCATTTTCGGCTTCGCCCCACATGACGCTTCGCCAGGCAATTTAGCGCGGCTTGTTCAGAAGCTCGCCCGCGTGATGCTTGATTACCTTGGCGCGGGCGATGAAGACGACTTCCTCCGCAATGTTGGTGGCCAGATCGGCGACGCGTTCGAGGTTCCGGCTCACGCGGATGAACTCGATCGCCTGCTCGATGCTCTCCGGCTCCACTTTCATCAATTCCATGAGCTCGTGCGTCACCTTCCGGTTCAGATTGTCGACAGAGTCATCCATCAGCACCACCGCCTCGCCGATATTCGCATCGAGGTGGACGAAGGCGTCCACGGCATCGGAGAGCATGCGCCGTGAAAGCTGCGTCATGCGTTCGATGTCCGCGCGCTGCGCCACCGGCTGTCCCTTTGTATTGAGATTCAGCGCCGATTCGGCGAGATTCACCGCATGATCGCCGATGCGCTCCAGGTCGTTGTTGATTTTCGATGCGGCCAGGATCAGCCGCAGATCGGACGCCACGGGCTGCTGGAGCGCGAGGAGCTCGACAATCAGGTTGTCGATCTGGATTTCCATCGAGTTGATGGTCTCGTCGCCGTGGGCGATCTGATCGGCAAGCTCCTTGTTTTCGGTGAGCACGGCTTCCATCGATTTTTCGATCGCATCTTCGGCGAGCGATGCCATCTTGATGAGCGCCGACTTCAGTTCCTGCAATATCTGTTCGAAATGTCTCTGCATGGCGTGTTCTTTCCGGTTTGTTATCCGAATCTGCCTGTGATGTAGTCTTCCGTCTGTTTCTTTCCCGGAATGGTGAAGATCGTTTTCGTGAGATCGTACTCGATCAGTTCCCCCATGTAAAAGAATGCGGTGAAATCGCTCACGCGCGCCGCCTGCTGCATGTTGTGCGTCACGATGACGATCGTGTACTGGCTCTTGAGATCGTAGATCATTTCCTCGATCTTCGCCGTCGAGATCGGATCGAGCGCGCTTGCCGGCTCGTCCATCAGGATCACTTCGGGATCGACGGCAAGCGTGCGCGCGATGCAGAGACGCTGCTGCTGACCGCCCGAAAGGCTCACACCGCTTTTGGAAAGCGAGTCCTTCACTTCGTCCCAGAGCGCCGCCTGGCGCAGGCTTTTTTCGACGATGCGGGAGAGTTCGGCCTTGTTGCGCATGCCGTTCATGCGCAGACCCGCCGCGACATTGTCGAAAATCGACATCGTCGGAAACGGATTCGGCTTCTGGAACACCATGCCGATGCGCTTGCGCACCGCCACCGCGTTCATTGCATAGATGTCCTCGCCGTCGAGCGTGAGTGTGCCGGTGATGCGGCTGTCGGGTACCAGCTCATGCATGCGGTTGATCGAGCGCAGGAATGTGGACTTGCCGCAGCCCGAAGGACCGATGATCGCCACGACGCTGTGTTCGGGAATGGCCATTGTCACGTTCTTGATCGCATGGACCTTTCCGAAGTAGCAGTTTACCGATTCGGCGGTGATTTTGTTGCTGCGGTCCGGGCCGTCCGCACCTGTTTCATGCATTCCGGGCGGCATCGTGTTCATCGCCTGGTGTTCTTTTTCCAGCACGTTTTCCATAGTTTCGTATATGTCTTATGATCGTGATCGTGTTGCAAGCCGCACCGCAAGGCTCAGCAGAAATATCATGAAGATCAGTACGGCGGCGCCGGCCCATGCCTGTGCGATCCAGTCCTCGAACGGCGAGACGCCGTAATTGAAGATGAAGACGGTCAGCGAAGCGATCGGCTGATCGAGCGTCGTATGCCAGAAGCGGTTGTTGAGCGCCGTGAAAAGCAGCGGAGCCGTTTCGCCGGCGGCCCTTCCGATGGCGAGCATCACGCCGGTGACGATGCCTCCGAGCGCCGAAGGAAGGATGATGCGGAGCGTCGTCTTCCATCGCGAAATGCCGAGCGCCAGTCCCGCTTCGCGGAATGAATGGGGAACGGTCTTCATCATTTCCTCGGTCGTGCGCGTGACGATGGGGATCATCAGTATGCCGAGTGCGAAGCCGCCGGCATACGCCGAAAAATGCTTCATGGGCAGCACGATGATCGAGTAGGCGACCACGCCCGTCACGATGGAGGGAACGCCGTTGAGCACATCGGTCATGAAGCGCACGGCGGTTCCGAAGGGATTGCCGCCGAATTCCGAAAGATACATGCCCGTCAGGATGCCGACCGGAAGGCCGATGAGGCTGCCAAGACCGACGAGGATGAGCGTGCCGGTGATGGCATTGGCGAGTCCGCCTCCCGGTTCGTCCACAGGCGTAGGCAGTTGGGTGAAGAAATTCCAGTTCAGCGCCGAGGCGCCGAGCGAGAGCGTATGATAGAAAATGAGCACAAGAGGTACCAGTGCGATGAAGGCGCTCAGGATGCACAGCCCGTACATCACGAAACTCTTCGCTTTTCTGTATGTGAATCGGAAATCGGCCATGGCGTTATAATCTCGCTCCCGTATCGGAACCGCGCGTGAAGCTCCACACAAGCAGCCGCGCGATCGAGTTGACCAGCAGG
>JBLMZA010000052.1:0-118342 GCA_050258555.1 Acidobacteriota bacterium
AGAGCAGGTCGCAAACCAGGGTCAACCAGACCATTTCGTTTTCGACCGCCCAGCCGTAATACACATAGCTGCTGCATTGGATCTTTGTCATGTCAAGCAGCTCGCTGGTTCCGCCGTTTGCGCACCAACCGCCGCCGGGGCACTGGATCCATTGCCGCGCGTCAGTGGCTGTTTCCGACGGGGGCATCGAGCCGGTGCTGCGTAATGATGTCCTCGAGCGATTTCGAGAACCGTTCCTGGTCGCGGATGTTGCCCACGTTCTGCGCGCGCAGCTCGACGCGGCCCTTCTTTTCGACGTCGGAGGGAATGATGAGCAGTCCCTCGATCGAATTTTCGCGGATCTTCGTGGTGCCGACGGCGATCAGATGCGCCAGCGACGTATCCTGATCGCCGACCGGAACGAGTTCGTAATTTGCAGTGCCGTTGGGAAGCCGGTACTTTGCCGTCAGATGATCGCTCAGCGCCTGGGCATACGTGCCGGTCTTGTCGATGATGCCGAATGTTTTCGTCTTCTCGTCGCTCTTCGAGGCAAGCAGTCCCGGAAGAATGCCGAACGTGCCGATCATGACCGGCATGAGCACCAGGCCGATGATGAAGGCCTTCGTCTTCACCTTTTCCACGTATTCCCAGCGCGCGATATGGAAAATCTTATTCGACATGGGCTGCCTCCTCTCGTGAGCGGATGTCCCGCTCCGCATCGCTTTTTGCCTTCGTGTATCGGAAGAGTGAATAAAACGCCAGTGCGCAGAGAATGGCAGGCACCGTCCAGTCGGGGTTCGGCTTCATCACCGCGGCGACGGTCATCGTCACGGCAAGCACGGCCGTCAACACGAGCGAAAGAAGCGCCTTCTTCACGCGCGGGTCGGCTGAGGCCTTCATGATCGCAGGCTTGTTCGGAACGGCGGCGTGTTCGGGCCGCACGCTCTGCTCGATCGTCTTTTCGGCTCCCACGACCGTGAGGAAAATGGAATTGAGCGACGGCTCGACGAATTCGAACTTCCTCAGATCGACTCTGTCCATGATCGGCTTCAGGATCTCGGACGAGGAGCACGAGTCCGCCAGAATGAGCTCGGCGTAGTTTTCATACACGGTCGCGTTCTTCACGAACGGCAGCGTCTTCAGGAAGGCACCGTCGCCGTTGTATTCGAGCCTGAGCGCATTGTCGCCGAACTGCTTCTTCACATTCTTCAGCGGACCTTCCACCACGATCCGGCCGTGATCGATCAGGCAGATCTCGTCGCACAGCTTTTCGGCCGATTCCATCTGATGCGTCGAGAAGATGATCGCCTTGTTCTGCTGCTTGAGCTCCTGGAAAATTTCCTTGAGCACGATCTGATTCACCGGATCGAGTCCTGAAAACGGCTCGTCGAGCACCACAAGATCTGGATCGTGAAGGATCGCCGTGACGAACTGGATCTTCTGCTGGTTGCCTTTCGAGAGCTCCTCTGTTTTCTTGTCGGCATACGAGAGCAGATCGAACCGCGCAAGCCACTCCTTCGCGCGCTTCCTGCCTTCGGCCGGATCGATGCCGCGGAGTCCGGCGAAGTAGACGATCGTGTCGAGCAGCTTGCTCTTTCTGTAGAGCCCGCGCTCTTCCGGAAGATAGCCGATCGAGTTCTGTATGCGCGGCGAATACGGCTTGCCGTCGAAGAGGATGGTGCCCGCATCCGGCGCGGTGATGTTCAGCAGCATGCGGATGGTGGTCGATTTGCCTGCGCCGTTGGGACCGATAAGACCGAATATGCTGCCGGAATTGACGGCCAGCGAGACGTCGTCGACCGCGAGAACTGTCGCATATTCTTTCCGAAGGTGGTGTGCAGTGAGCATCATATGCGTACCGGTGAGAGGAATGGAATATGTAAAGAAAGATGAAGCAAAAGAAAGATACCGCAGGGGCGAAGCAACGCTTCGCCCCACAAAAAACCGTTACGGCGTGATGCGGTAGATCATGCGCGGGAACGGAATCGTTTCGCGCACGTGATCCAATCCGCAGATCCACGCCACCGTACGCTCGACGCCGAGTCCGAAGCCCGAATGCGGCACCGAACCGAACCGGCGAAGGTCGAGATACCAGTCGAACGCCTCGACGGGAAGGTTCTGCTCCTTGATCCGCGCCACGAGCGTGTCGTAATCCTCTTCGCGCTGGCTTCCGCCGATGATTTCTCCGTATCCTTCGGGCGCGAGCACGTCGACCGCCAGCGCCAGTTTCGGATTTTCCGGATCGCGCTTCATGTAGAACGCCTTCACTTCGGCCGGATAGCGGTGCACCATCACGGGACGGTCGAACTGCTCGGAGATCACGGTCTCATCCGTTCCGCCCAGGTCGTTGCCCCACTCGAACGGCAATCCCTTCTTGTGGAGAATGTCGACCGCCTCGTCGTAGGAGATGCGCGGCAGGGGCTTTTTCACGTTCTCGAGGAACGCCGTGTTGCGCTCGAGCGACTTCAATTCGGGCATGCGGTTCTTCAGCACGTTCGCCACGATGTGCTGCAAAAATTCTTCGGCCAGATCCATGTTGTCGTTCAGATCGTTGAACGCCACTTCGGGCTCGACCATCCAGAACTCGGTCAGGTGCCGGCGCGTCTTCGATTTTTCGGCGCGGAACGTGGGACCGAAGACGTACGTCTTGCCGAACGCCATCGCTCCGGCTTCGCCGTAGAGCTGTCCGGACTGCGTGAGATACGCCTTGCCCAGATCGAAATATTCCGTTTCAAACAGCGTGCTCGTGCCTTCGCATGCGGCCGGCGTGAAAATCGGCGCATCCATCAGCGTGAAGCCGCGGCTGTCGAAGAATTCGCGGATCGAGCGGATGATCTCATGGCGCACGCGCATGATCGCATGCTGGCGCGAGGAACGCAGCCAGAGATGACGGCGGTCGCTCAGAAAGTCGACGCCGTGCTCCTTCGGGGTGATGGGATATTCCTTCGCGATCGAAACGATCTCGACATTCTGCACGTCCATTTCATAGCCGCCCGGCGCCCGGTCTTCCTTGCGCACCGTACCGGTCATCTTGAACGACGATTCCTGCGTGAGTTCGTCGAATTTGTTGAAGATCTCTTCAGGCAGATTGTTCTTCACGAGCACGCCCTGGACGAGCCCCGTGCCGTCGCGGAGAATGAGAAAGCGGATCTTCCCGCTTGAACGTTTGTTGTAGAGCCACCCGGCCAGCGTCACCTGCTCGCCGATATGATTGGAAAGATCCTCGATATAGGTTCGTGAACTCATGAGTCAGTATGTCCTTATGTTTGGTTTCAGAGACAGCAATCGCAGAAAGACAACAACGATAATCCAAAAAATATACGAATTGTGAATTTCAACTACAAACGCGCGCGGGGCGAAATTTCTTCCGCCCCGCGTCGCCGATTTCCTTCCGCAGATGTTATTGAGGCAGCGTCATTTCAGCAGCATCAGTTTGACGGTGTGCCGCACGCCCGGCGCCGTCACGACGAAGAGGTACATGCCCGAAGCCGTGCGCCTTCCGGAATCGTCCGTTCCGTCCCACCGGAATTCCGTTGCACCCGAAGCATTGAGCGTCGATGCGTCGAATGTTTTCACCTTCTGACCCAGCAGATTATAGATGGCAAGCGTCACAGTCTGCGGCCGCACGCCTTCGGGCAGATGCACACGAAGCGTGGTCGAGGGATTGAAGGGATTCGGATACGCGCTGGCGATCTCATAGGTTTGCACGGCGGATTTCCCGCGTTCAACATCCGTCAACACCGGACCTGTATTGTTATTCTTCGCATAGCGGATCGTGTCTCCGGGTTCGAGCGCCAACAGCGCCGTATAGCGGCAGACCACGCGCTCCGCGATGCAGGCATCCGTCACGGCCTTCACAAGGTCGGGATTGGTATACTGGGAGACGCTCCACTCGATATCCGAAATATACTTCGCCGCCCACACCGACCGAAGCGAACTGTCCGCCGGCTGAATTTGTGCGTCGGCGACGAGGAATTTCTTGTGGTACAATCTTCCGTCATAGAAAGCCGAGACATCGAACGATACCGGTCCCGTGCCGAGCACTTTCCCGATCTGGCCGCACATTTGGCCGGGATACACTGTCTGAAACGGCGTAGAGCCGTATGAGTACTTCGAATAGGTGAAACCGTTCTCGAAATACACCTGGACGTCGAGCGAAGTCAGTCCGCCGCGCATCAGCCTCATGATCTCGGTCCACTGCGTGGTCAGCGTGCCGTCGTAGTTCGGGACGCGCGTCGTGCCGAGGGTCATGGCCTTGAGCGCATCATAAAAATAGAGGTTCGCGCTGGAATATCTCATACTGCCGGAAACCTTGTATGTCTCATAGACATAATTCCGGTTCATAAGATTTACGACATGCACCGGAATTCCTTTGGGCAGTTTCACATTCAGCCAGTTCAGCACCGGATCGGCCGCAGCTGGAGCGTTCAGCTTATCCGATGCCGCCATCAGGATAATCCCCGCCGCCGGTCCGCGCATGTTGAGGAACTCGATGATGTTCATGAACAGTCCGGGAATATCCGAACTGTTCGGTATCGTCTGTGCGCCGAGTTGGCTGAAGGCCGACTGGATGCCGGAAGAATCGGCCGCGAACCATTTTTCTCCCGCCCTCTGCCATGAGTTGAACACGACGTTGAACGAATCCTTCACACTGCAATTGGTTCGGAGCATCGCCTTGACCGCGTCGACGTACATCGCACGCGTCATCGTCGTCTTCATCGAATCGTAATCGAACGCAACAAGAAGCCTTCGTCCCGTACCGATGCCGAGCATGGAGAACGGATCGAATGTCATATGATACGCCCCGCTGCTTCCCTCTCCCGCATAGCGTGTGACGAGAAAGTCATCCCAATTGTTGGCGGGAACGGTAGTCAGCACGTCCGTGCTGCTGAAGACCTCATTCGATATGTCACATTTCCAGGCATTTGCCTGCAGGGTTGTATCGGTCCACGAGGTAAATGAGAGCGACGGATTGTTCAGGAATCTCGGCATGAACGATTGCGACGGCGCATAGTAGATGATGCGCAGCGACTGCAGCGGAACAGCGGACGTGGTGAACAAATCGCGCGGTACGGCTGCATACCATTGGCCGCCGGAGCGGTTGATCGGAACGAGACAGGTAAACCGGACAGTGCGCGTCCCGGTTGCGGCCATCGGATAGATCTGCAGCTGATACTGCGTCTGCGACGTCTTCTGGAGGAATGCGGGGTCGCGCCGGCGCTTGACGATGCCTTCGTATGTGGCCGAGGCGGTGGCGCGGTCCAGAATCAGTCCGCGTGAAATTTCATTGCCCACCCAGAGATAGAGATCGTTGACGACGGCATCGGTCGGAAGTGAGAACTGATACGAGACCTCGAGCGAATCCGTCTGTGCGAATGCTTGTTGTCCGCGTGCAGAGAACGTCATCGTCACGTCGTACTTCATGAACGCGCCGTTCGGCCGCATGGCGACAGTCGCTTCTTCGATCGTTCCCGATCCCCAGCGGCCGGTCTGAGGTTGATTGACCTGAAGATATGTATAGGCGTGCAGAGACTGAACGGCAAGCAAAACGGCGCAGGCACACAGCAGTACGGCAGTTCTCATGTGATCATCTCCTTCCGTGTGAAAAGCAAATGTGGAGCACAATCGTTGTCAAACGCCGGGAAGAAAAAAGCAACGGCGCCATCGGGGTGGACGGCGCCGTTTTCAATCATGTTAACTCATCTCGAGCATGCGCTGTATCGGCTTCAATGCGCGAAGCCGCAGGCTTTCTTCCATCGTGATCTCGGGCGTGCGGTTCTTCATGCAGAGCCAGAGCTTTTCCATCGTGTTCTTCTTCATGTAGGGACACTCGTTGCATGAACAGCTCGCCTCGGGCGGCGCGGGGATGAACATCTTTTCGGGACAGCTTTTTTCCATCTGATGGATGATGCCGACTTCGGTGGCGACGATGAATTCGCGCTTCGGACTTGCCTGCACATGCTTCAGGAGCGCGCTCGTCGAGCCGATATAGGACGCCTTGGTCAGCACCGCTTCCTCGCATTCGGGATGCGCGATGATTTCGGCATCGGGATGCTCCAATTGGAGCGCGATCATCTTGCGCTCGCTGAACGTCTCATGCACGATGCAGCTGCCGTTCCACAAGAGCATGTCGCGTCCGGTCTTCTTGCTCAGATACGCGCCGAGGTTCCTATCCGGCGAAAACAGGATCGGCTTGTTCTCCGGAATCTGGCGTATGAGCTTCTCCGCGTTGCTCGATGTGCAGATGATGTCCGAGAGCGCCTTCACTTCGGCCGAGCAGTTGATGTACGTGATGGCGAGATGGTCGGGATGCGCTTCGCGAAATTCTTTAAATGCCGGTCCCGGACATCCTTCGGCCAGCGAGCAGCCGGCTTCGAGATCAGGCAAGAGCACGAGCTTCGTGGGATTGAGGATCTTGGCGGTCTCCGCCATGAAATGCACGCCGGCAAAGACGATCACATCGGCGTCGGTCGAGGCGGCGCGGCGCGAGAGTTCGAGGCTGTCGCCCACGAAGTCGGCCAGATCCTGAATTTCGGATTCCTGGTAATAATGGGCGAGAATGACGGCGTTCATGTCCTTTTTCAGGCGCAGGATTTCACCCGCGAGATCCTGCGGAACGGCCTGGGTATTCTTCAACAACATAGCTTTACTTTCACATTATGCGGACAGAGACGGCTCATCGGCTCTGTCAAAAAAAAATTCAGATGACCTGAAATATCGATACTATAATGTAATGAGTCCCTTCGGCACTGTCAATACGCCGTGTGACGGCCGGCACTGCGCTGTCCTACATGCCGCAACAGGTGCCTTCAGGCGGTATGCTGCGCTTTCACATATTCGACCGCCTTCGCCACGACGTCGAGCGTCTGTTCGACCGGAATGCCGGGAATATTCTTGTCTTCGGCATAGACGGCGAAATGCCGTGCATGGGGCGGCTTCCAGACCGCCGGATCATTCGGGCCGTAGAAGGCGACCGTCGGAATGCGCTGTGAGGATGCGATGTGAAGCGTGCCCGTATCGTTCCCGATGAACAGATCGAGATGCTTCAGGAATGCGGCGCTGACGCGGATGGGCATGAGCGGCGCCGAGTAGACGGGATGCTTGAGGATGGAAAGAAGATATTTGCGTTTTTCAACTTCATGCGGACCGACGATCAGGATCACCTCTGCATCATATCGCTCGATAACGGCATCGATCACCTGAGCGAGCTTCTCGAGAGGATAGCGGCGGAAGACCGCGAGCGTTCCGAAATGCACACCGACCACGAGCTTCGATTTCGGAAGACCGAGCGACAGGAAAATATTCTCCGCTTCGATGCGTTCCTCGTTCGTCGGCACGAGATCGTATTCGAGGGTGTCGGGCTCGGCGCCGAGCGCGCGCACGACGTCCAGATTGTGCTCGATCTCCGTCTTTTTCATGCTGTCGCGGTGCGTCGTCACGTTATAGATGCACTCGGAGGACATGCCGCCGTGCCTGAGATGATCCGGACCGACGATGAACTTCGCCCTGCTTGCCAGTGCGATGAGGTCCGACGAAAACGAGCGCGATACCGTATTCAGGACAATGGCGCAGTCGAATCCCCCGTCCTTCCGCAGCTCGTGCCAGAATCTTTTCAGCTCCGGCCATGACCATCCCTTCAGCTTGTCGTGGAAGACGATCAGCTGGTCGATATTCGGATTGTTCGCGATCATCGGCTGCGTGTAGTCGCGCGCGACGACGGCGATGTGCGCATCGGGAAACGTCCGGCGCAGCGCACGGATGGCGGGCGTCGAAATCAGCAGATCGCCCAGCTGGTCATGCTGCCGGACGACAAGAATTTTTTTCACTGATGCGTTCCGAAGATCGTGGGCCGTACGCGGAGGAGGAGCCGCGAAACGGCGGATGAGGAATAGAAGGACGCGCTGTATGGCTTTCTCTGTCGAACGCATAGATATGGATGGCGGATGCGGTGGTTACTTTTTGTCGGGAAGATCCTCGAAGTCCACATCCTCGACGTTCGAGTACGGAATCTTCGATCCGGGACGGGGTCCCTCGGGCTTCGGGGTCCGTTTCGGCTCGGCCGCACCGGACATGAATCGTACGATGTGGAGGGCGGCGCCGACGATCTTCGCGATGATATAAATGGCAATGATGAAAAGAATGATGCGCAGCATGGCTGAAACTCACTTCGAGCGAACGGCCGGATTGTAGTACTCGACCGGCGGTTTATCCTGTTTGAAGATCTGTTCGCAGAGATCTTCGAAATGATCCGGATTGTTGACGAAATCGATCTCCGTCGCATTCACGATCAACAGCGGAGACGTCTTGTACCGGAAAAAGAAATAATTGTATGCCTCGTTCAGTTCCTTGATGTATTCCTCGGACATGTTCTCTTCGTACGAGCGGCCGCGCTTTTTGATGTTCGCCATGAGCCGGTCGACGCTCGACTGCAGGTAGACGACCAGGTCCGGCTGCGGCACGTTCTTCTCGATCGACGTGACGAGCGTGTCATAGAGCTTCAGCTCGTCGTCCTGCAGGTTCAGATAGGCGAAGATCTTGTCCTTGTCGAAGATGTAATCCGAGATCACGACCGAATGGAACAGGTCGGCCTGGAACAGTTCCTGCTGCTGCTTGTAGCGGCTCAACAGGAAGAAGATCTGCGTCTGGAACGCATAGCGCTCCGGTTCTGCATAGAAGCGCTCGAGAAACGGATTCTCCTCAAATTTCTCGAACACCGATTTGGCGTTCAACTGTTTGGCGAGCATCTGAACCAGCGAGGTCTTGCCCGCGCCGATCACGCCTTCGATGGCGATGTAACGGATATCCGACGGATAACGAATCACGAAAGATCCTGCAGAACTGTGGTAAATGGGAGCTGTTGTTTATGGACTGCATGCGGATCGCTGCATTCTTCAAGGAGCGTTCCGATCGTCTTGTGAAAGACGGGGTGAAGCACATCGGCCGCAAGCTCGGCCAGCGGCGCCAGAACGAACCGGCGCGTCTGAACTTCCTTGTGGGGCACGGTGATCCACTCGTTGTGTATCTGCTCGTTTCCATAGAGCAGCAGATCGAGATCGATTTCGCGCGGTCCGTAGCGGTACGTGGCGCGGCGGCCGATCTTCTGTTCGATGAGCTTCAGCTGATGATAGAGCGATGTCGCATCGAGCACGCTGCTGATGCAGACCGCGGCATTGTAGAACTTTCTCTGATCTTCGACGCCGACGGGATCCGTTTCATAGATCGACGACACGGCCGTGACCGTCGTGCCGTCCAGCGCCGCCAGTTCGCGCACCGCATCGGACAGGTGCCGGTAGCGGTCGCCGACGTTTGAACCCAGGCCGATGTAGACGCGCTCGGTCATTCCGTGCGCGCCGAGTCAATTTCAACTTCCACCGTATCCAATACGCCGTGCACCGGAGCGCCGGGTTTGCGCACGCGCACCGTCACGCGCTCGACCGCCGGAAACTCGCGCAGGAGCGCCTGGCCGATCTGATGGGCGAGCGCTTCGATCAGGTAGAATTTTTTTTCGGTGACCGTCTTCTTCACCACGCCGTATGCCTTTTCGTAATTCACCGTGTGATGCAGGGCATCGGTCGTACGCGCGGCCATGAGGTCGGCGTGCAGATCGACGTCGACCTCGAATTTGCCGCCGATATTCTGCTCGTCCTGCAGCACGCCGTGATAGGCGTAGAAGACGGCGTTGTGAAGACGGATAATGTCGAGTTTTCTCATTGTGGTTTTATCGTATCGAGCGCGTAGCGCAAGCGGCGGAGCGTCGTTTCCTTGCCCAGGATCTCGAGCACATGAAAGAGGCTCGGGCCGAGCGACACGCCCGTTGTCGCCAGGCGCACCGGATGAATGAGCTTGCCTGCGCCGACGCCGAACTCCGCGGCCGTCTCGCGCAGCACGCGCTCTGTTTCGGCGGCTGAAAAATCCTCGAGCGCCGCATAGCATTCCATGAGCCGCGCCATGTGCTTCGGCGTCTCGGCTCCCCAGTTCTTCGTTCTTCCCTTCTCTTCGAATTCCACGGGATCATGATAGAAGAACGTGCACTCGGTGCCGAAATCCGGAATGACCGTGACGCGGTCCTTCAACAGCGCGATGACTTTCTTCAGATACTCGTCGGGAAATTTCGTCCACCCTTTTTCTTCGAACACGGGACGCACGAGTTCGAGCAGCTCGTCATCCGTCTTCAATCGGATGTGCTGCTGATTGAGCCACTGGAGCTTTTCGATGTTGAAGACGGCGCCCGATTTTCCGACGCGCTCGATCGAGAACTCCTTCACGAGTTCGTCGAGCGTGAAGATCTCCCTCGTATCGCCGGGATTCCATCCCAGGAATGCGATGAAATTCACGAGCGCTTCCTTCAGAAATCCTTTCGCCCGGTAATCCTCCACCGCCACATCGCCCTGGCGCTTCGAGAGCTTGCTGCCGTCGGGATTCAGGAGCAGCGGAAGGTGCGCGAATTTCGGCACGTCCCATCCGAAGAACTGGTAGAGCAGAATGTGCTTGGGCGTGCTCGGGAGCCATTCTTCGCCGCGTATCACATGCGTGATGCCCATCGAATGATCGTCCACAACGACGGCCATGTGGTAAGTCGGAAAGCCGTCGGATTTGATGAGCACCTGATCGTCCAGGATGGAATTGGCGATCGTGACCTTGCTGCGGATCAGATCGTCGAATGTCACTTCGCCTGCAAGCGGCACCTTCATGCGTATCACGTGCGGCTCGCCGGCGGCAACGCGCGCTTTGGCTTCCGAAAGAGGAATCTCGCGGCAATGGCGGTCGTATGTGAGCGAGCGCTTCTCGGCCGCGGCCTGTTCGCGGACCTTCTCGAGCCGCTCGGGCGTGCAGAAGCAGTAATACGCCTTGCCCGCTTCGACAAGATCATCGGCATGGCGCCGGTAGAGATCGAGGCGCTGCGACTGGATATAGGGGCCGACCGCGCCGCCCTTGCCCGGGCCTTCATCGAACTCGATGCCGGCCCATTGAAGCGACGCGATTAAATTTTCCATGGCGCCTTCCACTTTCCGTGTCTGATCCGTATCTTCTATACGGAGAATGAACGCGCCGTTGTTGCGTTTTGCAAGCAGATAATTGTATAACGCCGTGCGCAGTCCCCCGACGTGCAGATAGCCGGTCGGGCTGGGAGCAAAGCGGACTCTGACGTTTTCCATTGTCTCGTGTTTCTGTTCGAACCGTTGATAGTACAAAAAAAAATCGCGCAATGCGAAGAGTGAATGAAAGATACCACAATTTTCTCTGACTTCCAAAAATTCGAAAATGCAAATTTTTTCTCTGCATTTTTTTCACGCCATCAGCCATGATCCTTTCCGTTACACGCGTCACGACGCTCGATCTTCCCGTCCTCGCCCCCTACCGCACGCTCAAGCGCCCGCTTGAACACCGCGAGCAGGGCATTTTCATCGCCGAAGGCGACAAAGTCGTCATCCGCCTGCTGGAAAGCGCGGTGCGGATGATGTCGCTTCTCTGCTCTCCGCCGTGGTTCGACGCGCTGAAAGCGCAGCTGGAGGCGAAACAGGACCTCATCGATGTCTACATTGCCGAGGAATCGCTCATGGAAACGATCGTCGGACACCGGCTGCACAAATGCGTGATGGCCGTCGGCATCATTCCCCGTGCGGACCCCCTGGACGATCTTCTGGCTCGCCTCGATCATGCGCCGTTTCTTGTGGCGGTCGACGGGATCATGAACGCGGAGAATATGGGTGTGATCGCTCGCACCTGCACAGGCTTCGGCGCCGACGCGCTCCTGGTGAGCGACTCGTCGTGCGATCCGTATCTCAGGCGCTCGGTCAGAAATTCGATGGGCACGATCTTTCAACTGCCCATCTGCAGCGAGCCATCGCTCGCCCGCATGCTCGAGACGGCGCGCCGGCGCGGCGTGACCGTGTTCGCCGCCGATGCGCACACGGAATCGGTGGATGTGGCCCAAGCCGGGTTCGATCATTCGTGCTGTCTCGTGCTGGGAAGCGAAGGGACGGGAATTTCGGAGGAAGTGCTCAGCGTCTGCGACGAAGCGGTGCGCATACCGATGCGCGAGGGATTCGATTCGTTCAATGTCGCCATCGCCGGCGCCATCCTCATGTACGAGGTCCGGCGCCGGCGGCAGGTTGCCGAATAAGGAGCCAATCGGGAACGGAAAATTATTTATACCGACTTAAACCGAATTTCCGGAACTGCATTCAATACTTTTCCAATCTTCTTAAGAAAAGCCAGAGAGACATTATGATATCGCCCCGATTCCAAACGGGCGATTGCAGGCTGTGAAGTACCCGCTTTTTCCGCAAGTTCTTTTTGCGTCATTTTCGCTTTAATGCGAAGACGTATTACCTCTTTAGCCAATGTAAACTCATCCTCAAGGCCGTCATATGCCCGCTTGAGTTCCTCGTTCTTCAACTGTCCCTTAAGATAGGATTTTGAATCTATCAATCTCATTTCTGTTCCTCCAAATATAACTTCATCAACCGCACTGCCCGATCAATTTCCGTGTGTTTCAATTTCATTTCTTTCTTAACGTATCCTGAAGTAAGAATGAATAAGCCCTGCCGGGAATGAAAATAAAATATCCTGCAGATATCAGATCCTAACTTGACCCGAAGTTCTTTCAATCCCGGGTATCCTTTCACAGTTTGGGAGTGGGGACCGGGCAATAAGCGTCCGAATTCTTCCAATAAATTGATGGTCCGTAAAACTTTAGCCTTCATTTTTATTGGAAGAGCATCGATGAACTCTGCGGCTTCCTTCATCAATTTAACTTCATTGCCCATGGGTTAATATATCATATTTGATATACTAATACAAGAGAACCATCACATATTATACCTTTTTGACGCCGATACCGGGGCGGTCGCTGAGCGTCACTTTGCCGTTGACGACCTTCACGCCGTCGTAGCAGTCGTTCGAGATGAGCAGGTTGCCGTCCAGGTCGGCCCAGTCGACCATCGGAGAGAGATGCGAGGCGGCCGAGATGCCGCAGGAGGTTTCTGTCATGCAGCCGATCATGACGTACATGCCGAGCTGGCGCGCCATCGAGACCATCTTGTTGGCTTCGCGCATGCCGGTGCACTTCATGAGCTTGATGTTGATGCCCGAATAGACGCCCTCGGCCTTTTTGATGTCCGAGAGGCGCTGCACGCCCTCATCGCCGATGATGGGCAGCGGACTCTGCTCGGTGAGCCAGGCGAGTTCCTTCGTGCGCTCTTTCGGCATCGGCTGCTCGACGAACACCACCCCCTTCTCCTTCAGCCAGTGGATCATATCGAGCGCGTAATGCTTGTCCTTCCAGCCCTGGTTCACATCCGTCGTGATCGGCTTATCGGTCACCGAACGGATCGTTTCGATCATCTGCTTGTCGTTCGCTCCGCCGAGCTTCACTTTCAGCACCTTGTATTCGTCCGCTTCCTTCGTCTTCTGCTTCACCACATCGGCCGTGTCGATGCCGATGGTGAACGTCGTGGTCGGAGTGTTGTTCTTGTTGTATCCCCAGATGTTGTACCACGGCTGCCCCATCAGCTTGCCCACCAGATCGTGCAGCGCGATGTCGACCGCGGCCTTGGCCGCCGTGTTGTTCGCCGCAATGGCGTCGATGTCGGCCAGGATCGTCTCGAGCTCGAACGGATTGTCGTATTTGCTCAGATCGACGCGCTTCAGGAACGCCATCACCGATTCCTGCGATTCGCCGAGATACGGAGGCATCGACGCCTCGCCGTACCCGACCATGCCGTCGTATTCGATTTCCGTCAGCACGACCGGCGTCGTCTTGCGCGACATGGACGCCACGGTGAAGACATGCCTGAGCTCGAGCGTGTAGGGTCGGTAGGTGAGCGTCAGTTTTTTGGATCCCTTCCCCTGCGAAAGGAACGGGGCGGACATTGCGGTGAGCGGCCGTGCAAGCATCGCCGCGCCGGCGGCAGCGCCTGCGGCCTTGAAGAACGAACGTCGGGTGTGTGTCATGGCTGTCGGATTGATGGAAGAGAGTTGGGATGACTGCTTCGTGTAAATAAAAAAGTATACGCATTAACACCGAGAAATTCAAATGCTCGTGGCCCGATGCCGAACGACTGCGCGCGTCACAATGCCCGCCGAACGATCTTGGAAATGAGAGGATTCTTTCGTATTTTATTGCGACCTGTGATACAAGGTCCGCTTCACCCATCGCGTATGGTTTGAAACAACCATCATCAATCACATTCCGGTAGACTACGTATGAGACTAGACCGCATCATTCAAGCGCTCCTCCCCCATGACGAAAAGTTCTTTTCCTTTTTCGACGAATCGTCGCGCATCATGGTCGAGGCTGCGCTGCTTATGAAACAACTTCCCCCCAACAATCCCGATGTGCGCAAATCGGTCGTCAGCCAGATCGAAGAGCTCGAGCATCAGGGCGACACCGTCACCCATAAGATCTTCGGCGAACTCAACAGCACGTTCGTCACGCCCTTCGACCGCGAGGATATCCAGCTGCTCGCCTCGTCGATGGACGACGTCACGGACTTCATCAACGGAAGCGCCAACCGCTTCATGCTCTACAAGATCAAGGACTGCCCTCCCGAGATGGGCGAATTGATCGAATGCCTCTACAAATCGGTTGTCGAGCTGCAGCACGGCGTTTCGCTCCTGGCCGACCTGCGGCGTGTCGACGATCTCCGCAAGATCGTCCAGAAGGTCAACGAATATGAGAACCTTGCCGATGCCATCTTCGGACAGGCGATCGCCAACCTCTTCGAGACCGAAAAGGATCCGATCTATCTCATCAAACTCAAGGAAATGTACGTCGCGCTCGAGACCGCAACAGACAAATGCGAAGACGTCGCCAACATTTTCGAAACCATTCTGATCAAACACGCCTAAGGAACTATGTTCACACTTGTAGTCGCAATTATCATCATTGCGCTGATCTTCGACTTCCTGAACGGGTTCCACGATTCGGCGAATTCGATCGCGACGATCGTTTCCACCCGTGTGCTGACGCCTCGCAAGGCTGTCATGTGGGCCGCGTTCTTCAACCTGATCGCGGCCTTTATGTTTGATGTGCACGTCGCCAAAACGATCGGCAAGGGCTTAGTCGAACTGAGCGCAGTCAATGAATATGTTATCATGAGCGCCCTCGTCGGCGCCATCGCATGGAATCTCATCACCTGGTATTACGGCATCCCCTGCAGCTCCTCGCACGCCCTGATGGGCGGATTCGGAGGCGCGGCCATCGCCCGCGCAGGATGGGGCGCCATCATCTACGGCGGCTGGACCAACACGCTCGTCTTCATCGTCGTGGCGCCTCTCATGGGCATGGTCATGGGCTTCACGATCATGGCGGTGCTCATGTGGATCTTTCACGGCCGCTCGTCCTCGCGCGTCAACGGGCTCTTCCGGAAGCTGCAGCTTGCTTCGGCTGCCGCCTACAGCCTGGGACACGGCACGAACGACGCGCAGAAGACGATGGGCATCATCACGACGCTGCTCGTTTCGGCGGGCTATCTGACCACATTCCAGGTTCCCTACTGGGTCATCCTCTTATCGCATTTTGCCATCGCACTGGGCACGCTCTTCGGCGGATGGAGAATCGTCAAGACGATGGGTCAGAAGATCACGAAGCTGAAACCCTCCGGAGGCTTTGCGGCCGAATCGGCGGGAGCGATCACGCTTTTGGTCACGGCATTCAGCGGCATCGCCGTGAGCACCACGCATACGATCAGCGGAGCGATCATGGGCGTCGGCGCGACGAAGCGCGCCTCGGCCGTGCGCTGGGGGCTTGCGGGCAATATCGTCATCGCATGGATTCTCACGATTCCCGCCTCGGCGGTCGTGGGCGCCCTGAGCTATTACATCGTTTCGATCTTTGTGCGGTAAGCAGCAAGCGCACGAGGGAGTGTAAAAAAAAGCCGGTTCATTGCGAACCGGCTTTTTTTGTTTGAGACAGGTTATCCGATCACCGTGAATTTCGTGTAGGGCTGGAGCACCTTCGGCACGATCACCTTGCCTTCGGGCGTCTGATAGTTCTCGAGGATCGCCGCCATCACGCGCGGCAGCGCAAGTCCCGATCCGTTGATCGTATGCACGAACTCGGTCTTGCCGGTCTCCGCCGATTTGAAGCGGATGTTCATGCGCCGCGCCTGGAAGGCTTCGAAATTGCTGCACGAGGAGACTTCGAGCCATTTGCCCTGCCCGCCTGCCCACACCTCGAGGTCGAATTTCTTCGACTGCGTGAAGCCCATATCCCCCGTGCACATGAGCAGCGTGTGATACGGCAGTCCGAGCTGCTGCAACAGCAGTTCCGCATCCTGCCGGAGTCCGTCCAGTGCCTCATACGACGTCGAAGGCAGCACGAATTTCACGAGCTCGACCTTGTCGAACTGATGCAGGCGGTTCAATCCGCGCACATCCTTGCCATACGAGCCGGCCTCTCGCCGGAAGCAGGGCGTATAGGCCGCATAATGAATCGGCAGATCCTTTTCGTGCAGGATCTCGTCGCGGTGGAAGTTCGTGACCGGCACTTCGGCCGTCGGGATCATGAAGAATCCGTCGCGGTCGCACACATACATCAGATCCTCCTTGTCGGGAATCTGACCGGTGCCGCGGGCGCTGTCCTCGTTGACGACGACCGGCGCCTGGAGCTCGCGGTAGCCGCGCTCCGACGCCTGGTCGAGGAAGAAGTTGATGAGCGCGCGCTGCAACTGGGCGCCTTTGCCCACATAGAACGGAAATCCCGCACCGGCCACTTTCGAGCCGCGCGTGAAATCGATGATGCCGAGTGCATCGGCCAGTTCCCAGTGCGGTTTGAGCGTGAAGTCGACGGCGGGTTTGTCGCCCCATTCGAAGACGACCTGGTTGTCTTCGGGCGTCCGGCCCACGGGCACAGAGGGATGCGGAAGGTTCGGCACGGTCAGCAGGAGCGACTTCAGATCCGTATCGATCACCTTCAGTTCCTCGTCGAGCGCCTGTATGCGCAATTTCACCGCGTTCATCTCTTCGATGATCGACGAGGCATCCTGTCCCGATTTCTTGAGCTGGGCGACCTTGCCCGAGACTTCGTTGCGCTTCGCTTTCAGTCCTTCGACCTCGCCGATCATGCGGCGGCGCTGCTCGTCGAGTTCGAGGATCTTGTCGATATTGTCTGTTTCATTCTTGGCAGCGATGCCCGCTTTCACGGCCGCCGGGTTTTCCCGTATCAGTTTGATGTCAAGCATAGGAGTGTATGGAGTGAGTAGATGGAATTATTGCGACACGACGCGCAGCATGACCAGAAGCGCATCGGAATGAATATCGCTGTTGAATACTTTTTTGGCCGCAGCCGGCGTCACAAGACGCGATGCCGAATACAGCTGCTGCGTCAGCGTCTGCGGCGCGCCGGAAACGCCCGAGGCGCCGGCAAACGCACCTCTCAACGAAGCGAGCGCAGCGCCCGACGGCTTCTCGTAGAAATCGCCGCAGACGACGAACGGAAAATCACTGAACTCCGGCGCGAGGCCTGCAAGGCGCCGGACCTGTGCGGCGCGCTCGGATGCCGACTGATCATCGAGCTCCGTCGATGCGAAGCCGATGCTCTGCAATCCGGCATCGACGACCGCATAGGCAAGCGAGCGCCTCACCCTTCCTTTTGCCGTCGGCAGCGATTCAACCGTCGACTGCCTGATCGGATAGATGCTGAAGACGGCATTGCCCGAATCGAATCCCTTGTAGTACCGCGCCATGCCGAAAAACGGGCGCATGTCGAGCGCAAGAGCCAGCGCGCGCACGGCGTCGAAGTCCTTCTTTCCTTCCTGGGGCCGCTCGATCTGCTGAACGGCCACGACATCGGGTCCGAGCGTTTTGATCCATGAGGCGAAGCGCTTCACGCTCGCGTCGTCCTTGAGCGCATGCAGCGTGTTGATCGAAAGCACGGTGAGCGAATCGCGCAGCGGCTTATTTTCCGGCGCCGCTATAGGCGCTGTCTGCGAGGAAACGGGCGCGGGCGGCGCGGCCTCTTTCGGCGCCGTACACGAGGCGACGATGAACATGCACACAAGAACAAGAAGGAGTTTCTGCATAGCTTCGGATCGGTCCACAGAAAAATAATTTAATTGCGCGTGAAGAAATGAAAATCGCGGCGCATCGCTTCCAGGCCGCTTTCGATCGAGACGGGGTCGAAACCGAATTCCCCGCACGCCTTCTTCGTCACGAACCCGGTTGAAAGCGGCCTCGGCGCGGTCTGGTTCAGCTCGGCAAGACGGATTTTGCCGATCAGTTCCTTGTCGAGGCCGAACGCTTCGGCGATCTTCATCGCAAAGTCATAGCGGCTCACGCGGTCGGCTCCGCAGATATGGAAGATGCCGCGGCTCTCGTGCTCGATGGCGCCGAGCACCGCATCGGCGACGCTGCCCACGTATGTGGGATTGCTCACTTGGTCTTCGGCGCAACGGATCTTCCGGCCGCTGCGGAGCGAATTGATCACCCACGTGGCAAAATTATTCTTCAGGTTGATCCCGGTTCCATAGACGAGGATCACGCGGAGTATCGCCGAGGGAACGCCGCTTGTGATGACGGCGTTCTCTCCGGCAAGCTTCGTCTTGCCGTAATAATTGATCGGATTGACCCGGTCGTCTTCCCTGTACGGTCCGTTTTTGCCGTCGAACACATAATCGGTCGAAAGATGAATCATCCGGGCGCCGATGAGCCGCGAGGCGTCGGTCAGATTCTCGACGCCGTCGACGTTCACGCGCCAGGCATTCTCGCGCTGGTTTTCGCAGTCGTCCACGCTCGTGACCGCCGCCGTATTGACGATGATATCGGGCCGGTAGCTCGTGACGAGGCTCTTCACGTCGCTGCGCGAGGTGACGTCCAACTGCGTATAATCGAACAGCTCGCGGTCGAGATGGAAGTTCCGGTGATGCGACGTATGCAGCACCTCGTACTCGGTCGACTGCCCGAAGAGGAGCGCAAGGCGCTGCCCCACCAGGCCGTTGCTTCCGCAGACGAGCACGCGCTTCATTCCGCGCCCCTCATCTGTGCAAGTGCGGCATACCGCTCCTCCTGCGGCACGGAGGCGGCCGCAGCGGCCGTGCGGTTGGCAAACGCTCCGGCTTCGGCGAGATTCTTCGCCGTGCACGTGCGGAAGAGAAACGCAGCGCCGAACACGTCTCCGAGTCCGACCGTGTCGCCGCCGTCCGGCGCCGGAATGCCCTCGAGCGGATGGACAATGACGGACTTGTGCTGGGCCTCGTAGACGACGGCGCCGTTCGCACCGTGCGTCACACAGAATGCCTGGACCATGAGCGGCACCATCTGCCGGACAAGATGATCGATATCGGTGTATTCGAGCGTGAGTCCGGCGGCTTCCTCGGCGTTCATCTGCACAGAATTCATCATGAAGCACCAGCGGCGCCAGTCCGATACCGGACGGCGAAAGCGAGTCGCATCGGCATTGACGCCCAGTGTCAGATTGTGCAGATCGATGTGGACGGGCGTGCCTTTTGCGCGCACCGCCATGCGGATCTCATCGAGCGTATCGAGCGTGATATCGGCGCCGGAGATCATGTTGATCAGCACCCCGTTCACATTCAGGAAAGGCTCGATCTTCGCATACGGAATCGCCGCCGAAATCTTTTTCGTGCAGGCGACCGTGCCGCCGTTATTCGGAAAGTAATGCACCTCGTTCGACTCGCCCGCATGCTGATAGACGCCGGCCATGTCGATGTTCGCAAACGGAGCGAGCGCCGTTTTGACGCCGTAATAATCGCGTTCGCCCACGCCGAAGACCGGAAAGACGGTATCAGAGGGGGCGGCACAAGAGGCCATGGCGCGCACGGCATTGAGAATGCCGGCATAGGAGCGGTGCTCCGTGCCGTCCTCCGTGTGGCGCACATCGATGCTGAAATGTCCGATGACCGTGAATTTCATTTGTGGTAGACCTTTGAGGGATCAAACACGATGTCGTCCGATTCGCGCCAGCCGTTCCCGCCCTCGGTGACTTCGCGGTAGAAGCAGCTTCGGTGTCCGGTATGGCAGGCGGCGCCGCCGATCTGGTTGATGCGCAGCAGCAGCACGTCCGCATCGCAGTCGAAGCGGATCGATTTCACTTCCTGCACGTTGCCCGATTCTTCGCCCTTCTTCCACAATTTCTTGCGCGAGCGGCTCCAATAAACGGCTTTGCCGGTCTCGAGCGTGAGCCGGAGGCTTTCCTCGTTCATCCATGCCATCATCAGCACATCGCCGGTGGCGTCATCCTGCGCGATCGCGGGAATGAGTCCGTCTTCGGTGAATTTCAGTGCATCGATCAGTTTCATGTGTCGTTCCTTTGGGTGTGAATGTGCGTTACGATCTCATCACGATCTGCTTCGAGCGGAGATAGTCTTTCGCTTCGGCGATGGAGAACTGCCGGAAGTGGAAGATCGACGCGGCCAGCACCGCATCGGCCCTGCCGTCATGCAGCGCGGCATAGAGATGTTCGAGCGAGCCCGCTCCCCCGCTTGCAATAACGGGTATACGAACGGCGCTCGTCACGCGCTGCAGAAGCTCCACGTCGTATCCGTCCTTCGTCCCGTCGCGGTCCATGCTCGTGAGAAGGATTTCTCCCGCTCCGAGCGATTCGACTTCCTGCACCCATTCGACCACGTCGCGCTCTGTGCGCGTGCGGCCTCCGTGGATGTAGACGTTCCATTGGCCCGGCGCGGTGCGCTTGGCATCGACCGCCACGACAATGCACTGCACGCCGAACTTTTCGGCGCCTTCATTGACCAGCTGCGGATTCATCACCGCGGCGGTGTTGACCGAAACCTTGTCGGCGCCCGAGCGAAGCATCTCGCGCATGTCGGAAGTCGTGCGTATGCCGCCGCCGATGGTGAACGGGATGAAGACTTCTTCGGCCGTGCGGCGCACCACATCGATCATCGTCGAGCGGTTGTCGGAGGACGCCGTGATGTCGAGAAACACCAATTCATCGGCGCCTTCGGCCGTATAGTATTTCGCCTGTTCGATCGGATCTCCCGCATCGACCAGATCGACGAAGTTCGTTCCTTTGACCACGCGTCCCCTGTCCACATCGAGACAGGGAATGATTCGTTTTGCAAGCATAAAAAAAATGATTCAACCCGCGATAGCGGGGCCATGATCGAGATGTTGTTATTCGACCCCCGAAGGGGGGCGCAGATATCAGATACGGCGCGTGGGACCGAGATCGTCGAGTTCCTTTTCGTTCATACGCCACAACACCTGGCACGGGAATTTGTTCTCGTAGAGCGCCTTGCCCACAATCACCGAATCGACGCCGTATTTTTCGAGTTCCTGCAGGTTGAGCAGATCCTTGTAGCCCGAGATGCCGCCGGAGGCCGTCACGCGCAATCCCGACTGTATCGCGATATCCTTCGTGGCCTCGATGTTCGGTCCGGTCATCATGCCGTCGCGCTCGATGTCCGTATAGACGATGCGCATCACGCCCAGTTTCTTCATCGCCAGCGCCAGCTGCACGGCGCCGATGCCCGAGCTTTCCTGCCATCCCTTCGTCATGACGATGCCGTTCTTGGCATCGATGCCGACGGCGATCTTGCGCGGCCCGAAGTCGCGCACGCACTGGAAGACGAGTTCCGGATTCTCGATGGCCGCCGTGCCGATCACCACGCGCGCCACGCCGATCGAAAAGAGCTCCTTCACCTGCTCATAGGAGCGGATGCCGCCACCGACCTGTATCGGAATATCGATCGCCTGCACCATCCGTTCGATGCAGGACAGATTCTTCATCGAGCCCTCGAATGCGCCGTCCAGGTCGACGACATGGAGCGTCTTCGCATTCTCGCCGCGCCAGAGTATCGCCATCTTGCCCGGATCGTCCGAATAAATCTTTTCTGTGCCGGGTTCGCCCTGCACAAGGCGGACGCAGCGGCCGTCCTTCAAATCAATTGCCGGAAAAATTAAAAGCATGTGTTCAATCCTGATTCATTCATAAATACAACGCAACAACTTCCAGTGCTTCCTTATACTCAGTATGGAGATCCTTCGCTTCGCTCGGGATGACAAACAATAAAGAGCGCTCTTACGATGACACAGAGTCTCCGTCACCTGGCGGCGAAATTTGCGAGCAGACGCAGTCCCGTTTCCTGGCTCTTTTCAGGATGGAACTGGATGCCGATGATCCGGTCCTTCTGCACGACCGATGCATAGGGGAATGCGTAGTCCGTCGTGCAGAGCGTCACATCCTCTTCCGGCTGCGCGTAATAGGAATGCACGAAATAGACGAATCCGTGATCCTTCACATCGCGCAGAAGCGGCGCCTCGCGCCGGATATCGATCTGGTTCCATCCGATATGGGGCACCTTCACCGTGGACGGAAACTGCCGGATCGATCCGCGGATGAAGTCGAATCCCTCATAGTCGCCGCCCTCTTCGCTTCTGGTAAAGAGCAATTGCATGCCGAGGCAGATGCCGAGAAGCGGCGTGCCCGCTGCGGCCCGCTCCCGGATGAACGCATCGAGTCCGAGCGCGCGCAGATTCTCCATCGCCGCTCCGAATGCGCCGACGCCGGGCAAAAGCAGGCGGTCGGCCTTCGACAGCGCGGCCGGATCGTCCGAGATGAACGCCTCGGCGCCGACCTTTTCGAAGGCCTTCTGCACCGAGCGCAGATTGTTCAGATGATAATCGATGATTCCGATCACAACAGCAATTCCTTATAATGTGCCCTTCGTCGAGAGCACGCCCGACACACGCGGATCCTTCTCGGATGCCAGGCGGAGCGCGCGGGCAAACGCCTTGAACAGCGCTTCGCTGATATGGTGCGCATTCGACCCGTAGAGCACTTCAAGATGGATATTGGCCTTGACCTGCTCGCCGAATGCGCGGAAAAAATGCTCGATCATCTCGGTGGACATGCCGCCGACCGTCTCGCGCGCAAACACTGCCTTGTAGACGACGCATGTTCTTCCGCTCAGGTCGATCACGCAGCGGGCCAGCGCTTCATCCATCGGCACATACGCATGTCCGTAGCGCGCAATGCCCGATTTATCGCCCAATGCCTGCGCGAATGCCTGCCCGAGCACGATGCCGGCATCTTCGATTGAATGATGGTCATCCACCTTCAGATCGCCCGCACAGCGGAGCGAGAGCGTAAAGTGTCCGTGTTTGGCGAAGAGTTCAAGCATATGGTCGAAAAATCCGATTCCCGTCGCGATCTCGGCGGTTCCATCGCCTTCCAGCGTGAGCGAAGCGGTGATATCGGTTTCTTTCGTCGTCCGGGTAATCGAAGCCGTGCGCATAATGAGGATGATTCTTCGAGAAAAAAAATGGGGACGTCCCGCCTGGGGAACGTCCCGTATCAAAAGGTGATATATAATAATGCGGAATTTTTCAGAGAGTTTCAAGCGGATTTATGCCAGGTGATTCTCGGTCTGCTCTGCCGGCACGGAGGCGACGAGGGCGAGCGCCTGCTCGACATCCCAGATGATGTCGTCGGGATTCTCGACGCCGATGGAAAGTCGGATCATCTTTTCCGAAACGCCGAGCGATTCCTTCTCGAATGCCGGCACATCGGCATGCGTCATGGTAAAAGGATGTTCGGCGAGCGATTCGGTGCCGCCCAAACTCACGGCAAGCTGAATCATCTTCAGGCTGTTCAGGAACTGGAAGGCCTCCGCTTCCCCGCCCTTCACATCGAACGAGAGCATGGCGCCGGCGCTCAGGCATTGGCGCGTGAAGATCTCATGCTGGCGCGTGCCTTCCTCGAAGAAGCCGGGATAATAGACACGCTCCACCTTCGGATGCGTCTTCAGAAACTGCGCGACCTTTTCGGCGCCGCGCGCCTGCGCTTCCATGCGGACTTTCAGTGTTTCAAGGCTCCGCATGAGCAGCCATCCCGTCCACGGTCCGGCCATGTTGCCGAAGAACGTGCGGAGCGCCTTGACGCGCTTGATGAGCTCGAACGAACCGATCACGGCGCCGGCGATCAGATCGGAATGCCCGCCGATGTACTTCGTTGCCGAATACAGGACGAGATCGGCTCCGTGCTTGAGCGGATGCTGCCAGAGCGGTCCCATATACGTATTGTCGACGGCGACGTGCACGGTGCGCTCGGGCGTCGAGAATTCCTTTGCCAGCGAGACGCAGCCCTCGATGTCGATGAGGGCGTTGGTCGGATTGGCCGGCGTCTCCAGGAAGATCATGGCGAGCCGGTTTGCATGCGGCGATTTTTTCACCATCGCCCAGACTTCATCCATCGTCTGGGCGGGACTGAAGCGCAGGACGTTGATGCCCCAGGCCGGAAGCACATGGTGGATGAAATGGTCCGTTCCGCCGTAGAGCGGTCCGCTGGCCACCAGCAGATCGCCCGGCTTCAGGAATTCGAAGAGCGTGGTCGTGATCGCGGCCATGCCGCTTTCGAACACCGCCGCCTCCTCGCCCTCGTCCCACAGCGTCAGGCGGTCCTCAAGGATTTCGAGATCGGGATTATTGATGCGGCTGTAGATGAGGCCGAGCTGTTCGGCGGGTTTTTTGGTGCGAAGGCCGTAGGCGAGTTCGAAGAACGCCTTGCCTTCCTCGGCCGTCTTGAATGCGAATGTCGACGTCTGAAAGATCGGCGACTTGATGGCGCCTTCCGAAAGCGATGAATCGTAGCCGTAGCTCATCATCATGCTTTCGGGGCTGAATTTTCTTGCCGGATGTCCCTTCATGGTGCTTCTCCCTTCTTGACAATCGAATGGATAAACTGGACTCCTGTGTGTGCTCAGCGCCAATATACGGAAAGAATGCCGACAGTGTCAACGGCATAAAAAAAGCCCGCGCCGGGAATGGCGCGGGCAACGATAAAGGAAAAGAAAGATAAAGCACGGGGCGAAGCAGCGCTTCGCCCCACATGAAAAACAAAAGAAAGATAAGGCAGGGGCGAAATAACATTTCGCCCTACAATGCATCGTTACGAGCAGCCGCTCGTGCTTCCGCACTGGAGGCACTTGTAGCAGCTTCCGGAACGGATCATGATGCTTCCGCATTCGGGGCACGGAGGAGCGTCGGCCTGCGTCTGGAAGATCACTTTCTCATTCGATTCGATCGCCGAGCGCTTCGCATCCGACTTCTGATCGAAGATCTCGAGCTGCGGCGCATCGGTGATGCCGGTCGTGAGCGGCTGGTCGTCCGGCGGAAGGAACTTCATGCCCATCCAGCGGAAGAGATAGTCGCAGACCGATTTGGCGATCGGGATGGACGGATTGTTCGTGAAGCCCGACGGCTCGAAGCGCATGTGGCTGAACTTGTCTGTGAGGACCTTCAGCGGCACGCCGTACTGCAGCGCAAGCGAAACGGCCGTGGCAAGCGCGTCCATGAGCCCCGAGATGGTCGAACCTTCCTTCGACATCGTGATGAAGACCTCTCCTGCCGATCCGTCCTCATACATGCCCACCGTGATGTAGCCTTCGTGGCCGGCGATCGAGAACTTGTGCGTGATCGACTTGCGCTCGTCCGGCAGGCGGTGCCTGACGGGACGCGATGCGGTCTTCTTCTCTTTGGCTTCGAGCGATGTGGACAGAGGCTGCGTGCGCTTGCATCCGTCGCGGTAGACGGCGATCGACTTCAGTCCGAGCTTCCACGCCTCGATGTAGGCCTGCATGATCTCGTCCGGCGTCACTTCGTGCGGCATGTTCACGGTCTTCGAGATGGCGCCCGAAAGGAACGGCTGCACGGCGCTCATCATCTTGATGTGTCCCATGTAGTGGATCGCGCGCGAGCCCTTGGCCGGCTTGAATGCGCAGTCGAAGACCGGCAGATGCTCATCGCTCAGATACGGGGCGCCCTCGATCGTGTCGTTCTTGTCGATATAGGCGACGATGCGCTCGATCTGCTCCTGATTGTAGCCGAGCTTGCGCAGGGCCTCGGGAACGGTCTGGTTGACGATCTTCATCAATCCGCCGCCCACGAGCTTCTTGTATTTCACCAGCGCGATATCGGGCTCGACGCCGGTCGTGTCGCAGTCCATCATGAAGCCGATCGTGCCGGTCGGGGCAAGCACCGTGACCTGGCCGTTGCGGTATCCGTACTCGCGTCCCGCCTTCACCGCTTCCTTCCACGACTGGACCGAAGCGTCCCACATTTCCTGGGACACGAAATCGTTCTCGATGCGTTCGGCATAGAGACTGTGCTTGTTCATCACATTGAGCATCGGTTCGCGGTTGACCGCATAGCCCTTGAACGTCCCTTTCTCCTTTGCGATCATGGCCGACTGGCGGTAGGCTTCGCCGCACATGAGCGAGGTGATCGCTCCGGCATAATGGCGTCCCGCCTCGCTGTCGTAGGCCAGTCCGCGCGACATCAGCAGCGCGCCCAAGTTCGCGTATCCGAGCCCGAGCGGACGGTAGTCGTGGCTGTTCTGCTCGATCCGCGGCGTCGGATAGCTCGCGTTGTCGACCAGGATTTCCTGCGCGGTGATCGTGAGAGCGACCGCATGACGGAAGCCCTCGATGTCGAATTCGCCGTCTTCCTTGCGGTATTTCATGAGATTGAGCGACGCAAGGTTGCACGCCGAATCGTCGAGATACATGTATTCGCTGCAGGGATTCGAGGCGTTGATGCGCGCCGTGTTCGAGGACGTGTGCCAGTTGTTGATCGTCGTATCGTACTGCATGCCGGGATCTCCGCAGATCCATGCGGCCTCGGAGATCTGGCGCATCAGGTCGCGCGCGCGGTAGACGTCCATGGGCCGTCCGTCCTTCACCGCCTTCGTCATCCATTCCTTATCCTCCAGCACGGCCTTCATGAAGCCGTCCGAGACGCGCACCGAATGGTTCGCATTCTGATACGAGACCGAATCGTAGGCGCCGCCCGGCACGTTGAAGCCGCCGTCGTATCCGGCATCGATCAACGCCCAGGCCTTCTTTTCTTCCACCGCCTTGCAGTTGATGAAGTCGACCACGTCGGGATGTTCGATGTCGAGAATGACCATCTTCGCCGCCCGGCGCGTTTTGCCGCCCGATTTGATGACGCCGGCAAAGGCGTCGTATCCGCGCATGAACGAAACGGGTCCGGAGGCGGTGCCGCCGCCGGCCAGATTCTCGCGCGACGAGCGCAGCGTCGAGAGGTTCGAGCCGGTGCCCGATCCCCACTTGAAGAGCCGGCCTTCGGTCTTCGCCAGCTCGAGAATCGACTCCATCGTATCCTCGACCGAGTTGATGAAGCAGGCCGAACACTGCGGCTTCTCTTCGATGCCGACATTGAACCAGACAGGACTGTTGAACGCCATGTACTGGTTCACCAGCAGGTAGCAGAGTTCCGCATAGAACACGTCCGCGTCATCGGTCGTCGCGAAATAGTCCTGGCTGCGGCCCCAGTCCGTAATCGTGCGGGCGACGCGCTCGACGAGCTGCTTCACGGAATGCTCGCGCTCCTCGGTGCCGATCTGGCCGTGAAAATACTTCGAGACCACAACGTTCGTCGCCGTCATCGACCATGTTTTCGGAATTTCGACGTTTTTCTGCTCGAAGATCCGCTCCCCCTTCTCGTTCGAGATGACGGCGGTGCGAAGCTCCCACTCGAGCTCATCAAAAGGATGAATTCCCGGCTTCGTATACTTCCGCTGGAATGAAAGTCCGCGGCGCTCCCCTTTGTCCTGCGCCTTGGCCGAGGTTTTTTTCTCTATTACGTTGCTGTCGCCCATATCATGCTCCTCTTGACAACGGTCTTGATGATAAAAATTGTCTGCTTCAATGATTTTATCACATACTGTGTATTTATAACAACAAATACTATGCAATTAAGTTCGCCGTCTCGCCCTGTACCGAACAGAGAGGGACGTAACATTCTGGAATGACTTTATGTCAACAATTTGGTTGAAGTATGCTATAGAGAAGGGGTCGGAACCTCGTTACTTCATTCACTATAGCCTGGGAAGGTTTGAATTTTATGGAGGAGAATATAACACGGATTCTTGAAGGAAGTCAAGGCAAAAATTTTTTAAATCCGCCGCCTGAAAACAGTTTTTTCTTGACATCAACGGAGTGATTATCGGACCCTGTGACGGCACGCACGTATGTCCGTTATGGCACATTCTCCTCCTATAACCGTTATGGCAAGCCCCCCTTTCTATATCCGTTATCGCGAGCATGCCCGGCGAACGCAGGGAAAGCGGCACGGGGCGGTCCGGCGGGGTGAGGCGGCGCATAGCCTCCGCGTTTCCCGTTCCGGGAGGGCGTGCAGATTGATATTCGGCAAATTTTTTCGTATTTTTATAAGGCTTCTTTCCTTTTTTTTCACCAAAGCAAATACGACATGTCGAAACCCCTCAACATCCTCTTTGTAACCAGTGAAGCGGATCCGTTCGCCAAAACAGGCGGCCTTGCCGATGTCTCGAGTGCTCTCCCCCAGATGATCAAGGAACTCGGCCATGAGATCCGCATTATGATGCCGCGGTACGGGACGATCAGCGAGCGGAAGTTCAAACTGCACGACGTGATCAGACTGCGCGAGATTCCCATTCAGGTTGGAAACCAGACGCGTGTTGCACATGTGAATTCCTCGTTCATTTCCAATCTCAAGGCGAAGGTACAGGTCTATTTCCTTGCCAACAAGGAAATGTACGACCGTCCGGGCATGTACGTCCATCCGACATCGAAAAAAGACTACGAGGACAACGACGACCGGTTCATTTTCTTCTGCCGCGGCGTTCTCGACACGCTGAAGCTTTTGGGATGGAAGCCCGATATCATCCACTGCAACGACTGGCAGACCGGACTGATCCCGGCGTATATCAAGACTGTCTATAAGAACGATCCCTTTTTCAAGAACATCAAAACCGTCTTCACGATACACAATCTCGCCTACCAGGGCATTTTCCCTCCCCAGTCGTTCGACAAGACCGGCATTCCGGGAAGCGAGTTCACATTGGAAGGCCTCGAATTTTACGGAAAACTGAGCTTCATGAAGGCGGGACTCGTCTATTCCGACGCCATCACGACCGTGAGCGAGAAATACGCCCAGGAGATCTCGACGACGAGCGAATTCGGAGCCGGTCTCGAAGGCGTGCTGCAAAAGCACAAGGCGCAGCTCCACGGCATCCTCAACGGCGTCGATTATTCGATCTGGAATCCGGAGACCGACGAGCACATCGCCAACCGTTACGACATGAAGTCGCTCGAAGGCAAGTCGGCCAACAAGCAGGAGCTCGTGGAGCATTTCAAGCTCGAATACCGGGAAAACGTGCCGGTGATCGGCATGATTTCGCGCCTGGCCGACCAGAAGGGCTTCGATCTGATCAAGCAAGCCGCCGATGAAATTCTGAAACTCGATGTGCAGATGGTCTTCCTCGGCTCGGGCGAGAAGAAATACCATGAGTTCCTTGAGGCGCTCCGGAAAAAGTATCCGACGAAGGTCGGCATCGAGTTCGGCTTCCACGACGAGCTCGCGCATCTGATCGAGGCGGGAACAGATATGTTCCTTATGCCGTCTCAATATGAGCCGTGCGGACTCAATCAGATCTACAGCCTCAAATACGGCACCGTGCCGATCGTCCGCGCCACTGGCGGACTCGACGATACGATCCAGGATGTGGAAGGAACCAACGGAACAGGATTCAAATTTAAGAAATACGACTGCAAGGAGCTGGTCAGGACGGTGCATCGGGCGGTCAAGACGTTCGCCGACCAGAAGACGTGGCAGAAGATACAGAGAAACGGCATGAGCAAGGATTTTTCGTGGGAATCGTCGGCGAAGAAGTACATCGCGCTCTACAGGACATTATGCAAGTGAACGGCACGCTGAAGCCCGCTGTGTTCCTGGACAGAGATGGAACGATCAACGTCGACGTCGATTACCTCTCCTCCCCCGATGATCTGGCATTCATTCCCCGCTCGATCGATGCGATCGGCCTGTTGAACCGCGCCGGCATCGGCGTGTATGTCATCACGAACCAGTCCGGCATCGCCCGGGGATTATTGACCGAGGCGGACATGCAGGCGGTCCATGCGGCCATGCGTGCGCAGCTGAAGGAGCACGGCGCCTGGATCGACGATTTTTTCTTCTGCCCCCATCATCCTTCGGCCCGCCTGGACGAGTATCGGAAGGACTGCCAGTGCAGGAAGCCGGCGCCCGGCATGCTTCACGAGGCGGCAGCGAAGCACGGCATCGATCTTGGCGCCTCGTTCGTGATCGGCGACAAGGCCATCGATGTGCAGACCGGACGCGCCGTCGGCGCCACATGCATACAGGTTGCGACCGGATACGGCCGGGCCGAAAAGGACGCCGGCGCTCCGTGGCGCGATCATTTTGCAGACGATCTTTATGAGGCGGTGCACATTGTTCAATCAATTATTCATCAACGCGGTCAATCTCACAGGTAGCATGCGACATTTTCTTTTCCTTATCTGCTTCGCGGCAGCCGGTATTGTGACAGGATGCACTGACAACACGAATTCAGTCGGCAACAGTCTCATCGGGAACAATGAAAAATTCACCATCGCCGATACGACCATCGGCGCCGTTTCGGATACGGTCTTCAACGTGAGCGCGCCGAACGGATCGGGCGCCGTCAACGTGGTGGGCAGAACGTCCGATGTCGAATCGAAGATGTGGCTCCGCATGTCAACCGGCGCCGTCTCCGACACGCTCGGCCTCTGGGCGATCGACACGGTCGAGCTGCGCCTCGTGGTGGCCTACACGTGGAATCCGCCTTCGGCCCCGGCCGAATTCGAGGTCCGCGAGGCCCTCTCGGGATGGACACAGGCCGGAGCGACGCGCGATTCGCTCTCACAGATGCAGATCGGCAGCCAGGTGCTCGGACGCATCACGCGGCAGCTGAATCTCCACGATACGATCACCGTTCAGCTCGATACGGCGGCCATCCGGCGCATGCTCACATTCTCCTCCGCCTCGGGCGCCGCTCCCTTCTACGGCTTCGTGATCGTTCCGAAACCCGGCACGACGACCGGCATGGTCGGCTTTGCCTCGGCCGTGAACTCGCTCGGCGGTCCCGCGATGACGATCCGGCTCTCGAAAAACGGCACATACGTCACGATGCCGGTCCTCACATACGGCGAAGACACATTCATCGCCACGGCCAACCGCACGACGGGACCGGAGCTGGAAGTGAGGGGCGGAGTGTCGACCTGGAGCAAATTGAAATTCGACGTGAGCGGACTTTCGCCCTCGCTGATCATCAACGACGCCACGCTCGAGCTGACGCAGAAATCGGAGCTCCTGGGCGCGGGCACGCCCGATTCGCTCTATGCCTATCTTTCCAGAAAAGGAAACGCGCCCTCGGCCATCGATTCGGCATACCGCATTCCGGGCAAACGCAAATCGGGAACGGGCACGACGGATCCCGTGTATGAATTCAGGATCACGCCCTATGTGCAGTTCATGATCGCGCAGGGCTCGGTCTACGACGGCATCGTGCTTCATGCGCCCGACAATCTGCAGTCGGTCAACCATATGGTCTTCTATTCATCGAAGGATGCCGATGTCACGAAGCGTCCGCGCGTGCTGATCACGACATCGAAAAAATAACTGCGCGTCCCGGAGACATCGAACGCCGACGCATCCAAGAGCAATCTCCAGAGAGAGTGTGGATACAATGAAAAATTTTTTGAAAAGCCTTCTTCTTATCGCTGTCTGTCTTCAGGCCGCATCGGCCTCTAACGGCTCCGCGTATTCGCGCTACGGCGTCGGCGAACCTTCCGTGTTCTCGACCAGCCGCGCCGCCGCACTCGGCGCAACGGGACTGGCGCTGGCGGCCGAGGGATACATCAATCAGGACAACCCGGCCACGCTCGGCACGGTGACGCGCACGCTCTTCAACGGCGGCTACCAGTACCGCGGATACGGCGCCACGGACGGAACGACCTCCTCGTATCTCAACAGCGGCGGATTCCTCAATGCCTCGTTCGCCTTTCCCGTCTACAAGCCCTACGGCATCGTCTTCGCGCTCGGCTTCTCGCCCGTGACGAATGTCGGCTATTACTTCAATCTGAAGGAGACGCATCCGCGGGCCGGCACGATCGAGCAGTCATTCGACGGCCGCGGCGGACTCTCGGCGCTTCGGATGAGCCTGAGCTACGCGCCGGCGGCGGATCTCTATTTTGGCATGACGGCCGACTACGCATTCGGCACGATCCGCGCCGAGCAGGCGCTCAATTATCCGAATTCGACATTCTTCGCAAGCCAGGTCACGCGCACCTCATCCATACACGGCTTCACGTTCCGCGGCGGCGCGCTCTATACGGGCATCGACCGCGCGCTCGGCCTTTCGACAACGAAGCACCTCTCGCTCGGACTCACGGTGCTGGCCGGCGGCTCCCTGTCGACGAATGAAGAGGATCTCATCCATCTGTCGACTGTCGATACGACCGTGCTTCGTCCCGACGGCACCGTAAAGATTCCGGTCGGCGCTGGCTTCGGCCTGGCCTATCAGAATGCGGGCAAGGTCTACACGGCTGATGTCCAGATGCAGCAGTGGGGAGATTTCACGCGTTCGGGCGTTCATCCCTCGGAATTGCAGAACAGCCTGCGGGCCGGTGCCGGCATCGAGTGGATGCCCTCGCGCGATTTCACGGCCTCCTATTGGCAGCAGACGGCCTACCGCCTGGGCGCCTATGCGCAGAAGACGAACGTGTATCTGAACGGTGCATCGATCAACGAATATTTCGCCACGGCGGGCATCGGCCTTCCGCTCGGCAACGATGCGAGAGTCAATCTCGGACTCGAATACGGCATCCGCGGCACGACCTCTTCATCACTCATCAAAAACAACATCATCCGCTTCACGCTCTCGATCAGCGCGGGCGATGTCTGGTTCATCCAATCGGAGGTGGAATAATATGATCGCCATTGCCAGCGACCATGCAGGCTTTGCCTACAAGGAGAAGACGAAAGCGCTTCTCGATTCGCTCCAGATCGAATACAAGGATTTCGGGACGCGTTCTCCCGAATCGTGCGACTATCCCGACTTCGCCCATCAGGCAGCGCAGGCCGTCTCCGACGGACTCTGCAGCGAGGCGATACTCGTCTGCGGCACGGGCATCGGCATGTCGATCGTGGCCAACAAGCACAAGAACGTCCGCGCCGCCGAATGCACAAGCGAATACGCGGCCGAGCTGAGCCGCAGGCACAACGACGCCAACGTGCTCTGCTTCGGCGAGCGTCTGGTCAGCTGGGAAACCGCCGAAGCGATGATACAGAAATTTCTCACGACACCGTTTGAAGAAGGGCGGCATACGCCCCGCGTCGGCAAGATCCATTCCCTCACCGGATGCTGATTGTCTCACTAACCCAACTCTCATTTTCATGACACCACTCGAACAGTTTGACCCGGAAGTCTACGGCTCGATCAAGAACGAGCTGCACCGCCAGAACACCAAACTCGAACTCATCGCCTCCGAAAATTTCGTAAGCCAGGCCGTGCTCGAAGCCGCAGGCTCGGTGATGACGAACAAATACGCCGAAGGCTATCCCGGCAAGCGCTACTACGGCGGATGCGAATTCGTCGACGTGGCCGAGGACCTCGCCCGCGCGCGCGCCCGCGAGCTCTTCGGCGCCGAGTATGTGAACGTGCAGCCCCATTCGGGCTCTCAGGCCAACATGGCGGTTTATTTCACGTTCATCAAACCGGGCGACAAAGTGCTCGGCATGAATCTCTCGCACGGCGGACACCTGACGCATGGCTCGCCCGTGAATTTTTCGGGACAGATGTACAACTTCACCGCATACGGCGTCGACAAGGAAACCGGATACATCGACTACAGCGACGTCGAGCAGGCCGCAAAGCGCGAACGCCCGAAGCTCATCACCGTCGGCGCAAGCGCGTATTCGCGCAACATCGACTACAAGAAATTCCGCGAGATCGCCGATTCGGTCGGCGCGTTCCTGTTTGCCGATATCGCGCATCCGGCCGGACTCATCGCCGCGAAGCTTCTGAACGATCCCATTCCCCACTGCCACGTCGTCACGACCACCACGCATAAGACGCTGCGCGGTCCCAGAGGCGGCATGATCATGATGGGAAAGGATTTCGAGAATCCGTTCGGCCTCACGGCGCCGAAGTCGGGACGCACGAAGATGATGTCGGAGCTCATCGATTCGATGGTCATTCCCGGCATCCAGGGCGGTCCCCTGATGCATGTGATCGCGGCCAAAGCCGTCGCCTTCAGGGAAGCCCTGCAGCCCTCGTTCAGGACGTATGCGGCGCAGATCATTGCTAACGCGCAGGCGCTCGCGTCGCATCTCGCATCGCGCGGATACAATATCATTTCCGGCGGAACGGATAACCACCTGATGCTCATCGACCTGAGGAACAAAAACCTCACGGGCAAGGCGGCGCAGGAAGCGCTCGACCTCTCGGGCATCACGGTGAACAAGAATGCCGTCCCCTTCGACGACAAGTCGCCCCTCATCACCAGCGGCATCCGCGTGGGTACGGCCGCCCTCACCACGCGCGGCATGAAGGAAGCCGAGATGGAAACGGTCGCCTCGTTCATCGACGAAGTGCTCATGCACATCGATGATGCCGGCGTTCATGCGAAGATCCAGCGGCAGGTCGCGGAACTCTGCGGCGGCTTCCCGCTCTATAAGGAACTGTAAACCGCATGGCCTTTTTCAAACCGACCAATTTCGATCCGCGCGACATGTCGTTCCTCGATCATCTCGAGGAGCTTCGCTGGAGGATTATCAAAGCGGTGGGCGCGCTGCTTCTGGCGGCGATCGCCGCCGGGTTCTTCGCCGATTTTCTCGTACAGGATGTGCTGCTCGGGCCGCTGCACATGGTGCATCTGAAGGTGCAGGTGCTCACCCCCTACGGCATCATGCTTTTGTATATGGAAGTGGTGCTCTTTGCGGCGCTCATTCTGGCCATGCCGGTGATCCTGTACCAGTTATGGGCCTTTGTGGCGCCGGGACTGATGCCGAATGAGCGGCAGTATGCATCGCGCATCGTGTTCTTCACTTCAGTATGCTTTCTCGGCGGCGTCGCCTTCGGCTATTTTGTGCTCGTTCCCACGGCGCTGAAGTTCTTCGCGAGTTTCGGCACGCAGAACATCGATCTGAACATCGCGGCCGACCGCTATATCAGTTTCATTTTGAGCATGATACTCGGCGCGGGACTCGTCTTCGAGCTGCCGATGATCAGCTTCTTTCTCGCGAAATTCGGCATCATCACGCCGCAGTTCATGCGCAAGTACCGGCGCCATGCCGTGATCGTGATTCTGATCGTCTCGGCCGTCGTCACGCCGACGCCCGACATTGTCACACAGTCGCTGCTTGCCGCGCCGATGATGATCCTGTATGAAATCAGCATCTTCATCGCCGCTTTTGCCCAAAAGAAACCGGCCAAACCGGTTCCCGAACCCTGAGACCGATGACATCAACCGTACGCACACTCGATCACATTAAAATCCCGGTCGCGGCGGAGATCGACCGCTTCGGCGATTTCTTCCGTCAGTCCATGCGCTCGAACGTGAAGCTCGTGGACACGGTGGCGCGCTATGTCGTCAAGCAGAAGGGAAAGCGCATCCGCCCCATCCTCGTGTTCCTGGCGGCGAAGGCCTGCGGCGGCATCAACGACAGCACGTTCCGCGGCGCCACGCTCGTCGAGATACTTCACACCGCGACGCTCGTGCACGACGATGTGGTGGATGATGCCGAGATGCGCCGGGGACTGGCCTCGATCAATGCCGTCTGGAAGAACAAGATCGCCGTCCTGATGGGCGATTATCTTCTTTCCACGGGACTGATGGTCGCGCTGCGTTCGGACGATTTCTATTTTCTGAAGGTCACCAGCGACGCCGTGCGCCGCATGGCCGAAGGCGAGATTCTGCAGATACAGAAGAGCCGCGAGCTGGATATCGACGAAGCGACGTATCTGACGATCATCGCCAATAAGACCGCCTCGCTTCTTTCCACCTGCACAGAGATCGGGGCGGCAAGCCAGACGGAAGATCCCGAAATCCGCCTTGCCATGAAGAAGTTCGGCGAGGCGCTCGGCATGGCATTCCAGATCCGAGACGACCTGCTCGATTATACGAGCCGTTCATCGGTGCTCGGAAAGCCCGTGGGAGGAGACATCAAGGAAAAGAAGATCACGCTTCCCCTGATTCATGCATTGAAGACGGCGCCGCCGAAAGAAGCCAGGGCGATCATCCGCCTGGTGAAAGCGGGAGCGAAGAAGAGCGAGATTTCGGAGATTGTGTCGTTCATCGAGCGCTACGACGGACTGGGATATTCGGCGCGGCGCGCCGAGGAATTCGGGCAGGAAGCGGCTCGGCATCTTGAGCGCTTCCCCGATTCGGATGCGAAGCAGTCGCTGCTGGATTTCGTGGAGTTCGTCATCCGCCGCGACAAATAAAAAGGGCGAAATGGCATTTCGCCCTACAATTTTCGTGTAGGGCGAAATGCCATTTCGCCCACTGCTTCATCTTTCTTTCAAAATTTTCACGCCAGCTTTACAATCATATCGCACAATGCCGGGAATGAGAGTCCCGCCGCGGCGGCGGCCTTGGGCACAAGGCTCGTTGCGGTCATGCCTGGAAGCGTGTTGATCTCGAGGCAGAAATATTCCCCGTCCTCCCGCAGACGGAAGTCGACGCGAGCGAAGCCGCGGCACTGCGTGGTATCGAAGACTTTTTTCGAATCGAGCTGTATGCGCCGTGCAAGATCCTCGGGAAGATCCGCCGGACAGATGTATTCGGTCATGCCCTTCGTATATTTGTGGGCATAATCATAAAACCCTTCATGCGGACGGATCTCGATCACCGGCAGCACGCGGTCTCCCACGATCGAGACGGTGAGCTCCCGGCCCGGTATGAATTCTTCGAGCATCACCGATGAGGAATACTGGAAAGCGAGCTCGACCGCATCGGCGATCTCCTCGGCCTTCTGGACGATCGTGAGCCCCACGGTCGAACCCTGATCGTTCGGCTTCACGACAAGCGGAAAGCCGATCTCCTTCGCGGCGCGTTCGATCACCGAAAGATCGGGCACGCCTCGCCGCACCATCTCCCACTTCCCCGTCTTCACGCCGATATGGCGCATCAGTATCTTCGTCATCGATTTATCCATCGTGAGCGCGCTGGCCATCACGCCCGATGCGGTGTACTTCGTGCCGCGCATCTCGAGCAGCGACTGGATCTTGCCGTCCTCGCCCCATTCTCCGTGCAGCGCAAGGAACACGACGTCGACCCCGTCCAGCAGCGGGGACATCACGCACTCGATGAGATTGCGCGACGAGAGTTTCGCAAGCTCTTCCTTCGTGGGAGGAGCGCTGCGAAGAATGTCGCGGTAGAGTTCGTTCTCATCGGCCGGCTGCATAGCGCCCAAGGCCGGATCGATGGGCGTGACCGAATGTCCCGCTTCGCGCAGCGCCGCGGTGACGGCTTTTCCCGATGCCAGTGAGACTTCACGTTCGGCGGAGGTGCCGCCGAGAAAGACTGCAATATTCATGACGGAGAAGATCCTTTAAAATAATTTCATGTCGACCGGCTGATGCTTCAATGCGTCGCTCGAGCGCACCCCGAGCGCCTCATAGATGTGCTTGGTCGCCTTCGATTTGTTGAGCGTATAGAAATGCACGCCGCGCACGCGCTGGTCGATCAGATCGCGGATCTGTTCGGTGGCCCAATGCACGCCGACCTTTTCCACATACTCGTCGTCTTCGGCACGCGAAAGAGCGCGCAGAAGCTTTGCGGGAAAGCGCGCGCCGAGCGCGAGTTCGGCCATGCGCGCCAATCCCTTGCGCGATGTGACCGGCATGATGCCGGCGATGATCGGCACGCGGATGCCGGCGATTTCGCAGCGCTCGCAGAAATCATAAAAATCGCGGTTGTCGAAAAAGAGCTGCGTGCAAATGTAGTCGGCCCCTGCGTCGACCTTCGCCTTCAGATATTCGATCTCCCTGAGCCGGTTCGGCATTTCGGGATGTCCCTCGGGAAAGCCGGCGACGCCGATGCCCATCTGCGGAAAGTTCTTCTTGATGAACGCCACAAGATCCTCGGCATGCGCGAACCCGCGCTCGGGATCGATCGCAGACGAAGGCTGTCCCTTCGGCGGATCGCCCTTGAGCGCGAGCACATTCTCGATGCCGTTTTCCTGGTATGCCGTGAGGATGCGGCGGATCTCATCGCGCGTCGATCCGACGCAGGTAAGGTGCGAGACGATGTTGAAGGGCGTCTCCCGGCGCAGCCGCATGAGCAATTCGTGCGTCAGTTGCCGGGTCGAGCCGCCGGCGCCGTATGTGACGCTGACATACGACGGCTTGAGCGGCGTCAGCTCCTTGATCGTCTCCAAAAGCGACGCCGAGGCCTCTTCGCTTTTTGGGGGAAAGAATTCGAAGCTGAACGACGGCGTATGCTCTTCCAGAACGCGTGCAATATGCATGGTAAATGCTCCCACTTACAAAATTTTTATTTGGCGTAGAAATCGATCATGCGCCGTATCGCGCGGCTGCATACGGGATCGAAGTCGATCAGGCTCTTCGAGAACATGCGGCAGTTCACCGCCGGACGGTAGAGTCCCTTCGACGCATACCCGGCTCCCTCGAATGCGCCGACAAGATTCTTCATGGGATGCGAGGCCAGAAACCGGTCCTGTTCGGCCGCCAGCGCGCGGCGCTTCTCGTTGTAATCGGGCGCGTTTTTCTGCAGCGATTTCGGAGCCGATGAGAGGCTGTCGTAGAACGTCTTGTTCCAGTCGGTCGGCAGCGGCGTGGACTCCGCGACGAGATCGGACCACTTCAATTTGTCGCGCGACACGTCGGAGGCCACATTCGGCTCCCACGGCTCGACGCCCGCCTGCAGGAAATCGTTATAGGGCACGTCGGACGTGTAATACTCATCGCCCAGCCCTCCGAACGAATGTCCGAATTCATGCACGAAGACATAATCGCTGTACCAGGCCGTCTCCTTCGATTCGGGGCGCGCGTAGCACGTGGCATAGAGCTGGAAGATGCCGCCTCCGCCGTAGCGTGCGGTGTTGACGAGAATGCAGATGAAATCGTACGGCGCAAGAGCGGCCGCATTCCTCAGCGCCTTGTTTTCGGTGGTCAGCACATAACGCGCCGATCCGAACGTGTTATAGGACGTGCCGAGCGCCGTGCGCTTCCACAGCTTCTTATCCGGCTGGTCGATGCCCGACTCGTCGGACGGAAGGCAGACCGCGCGCACGTTGAAGTCGTTCTTGCGGCTCTTGAACGGCTCCGTCGAAAAGAGCTGATTGGTGTAATGCCGCGCATCCTTCAGAAACTGCTCCATCTCCTTGCGCGTGTATCCGTCGCCGAGGATGGCGATATCCACCTTCTCATGCGGATTGCCGTTCGACACCACCGGCACAACGAGGACCGCGGGGATCTTCGCATCGCGCACGATGTCGACGCTCTGGGGATCGAACTCCGTCCCGAAGACTTTCATGAATGCCATACGCTTGTCGCGCCGGTAGAGTTCGATGCGCACGTTCTTCAGCGGCATGGGGAAACGGATCGACTCCTCGAAGGCGCGCACGGTTCCATTGAGCGCTTCGTCGGTCGTCTGCCATTCATTGAACATCGTGGAATAGCCGCGCGAATAGAGCTCCGTACCCGATGCGGCATCGATCACCTTGAACTGGTACTCGCCGAGATTGAGCGTGTCGATCAGATTCGTCAGGCTGCCCGGCCATGCCCCTTCGGCATAGGCCTTATCGAGCGCGAAGCGCTCTTCGCCCTTCGTTCCCGAATGGATGAGATCGAACCTGCATGTCTCATCCTTAAAATATTTCGTGAATGGTTCCGATGCGTAGGAGGACGCGGCACAGAGCAGAAGCACAATGGCGGCCGCAAGCGTAGAAATCCTGGACATGACGTCAGCCTTAAAAAATGGTTGTATGGAAATATTGCGGGGCGGATGACACGCGCCCTTCTCTGTTATAATATAATGCGCACAATGGAAAAACCAAGAGCGGAAGAGCATTTTTGAAGAGCGCACGAGCGCGCGTCCATGCGCAGGTCTTTCACATCGCGCCGTGCTGTTTCTTGCGGACGACGAACACTGCCAGCGCGCTCACGCCGCAGATCATGCCGCCGATCGAGACGGTGAGACGCACACCGAGCCCTTTGGCCACAAGTCCGGAGACAAGGCTTCCGATCGGCATCATTCCCTGAAACACCAGCGAATAGAGTCCCATCACACGCCCCCGGAGCGCATCGGGCGCACGGCTCTGCAATGTCGCATTGGCCGTGGCAAAGCAGGCAATGAGCCCCATGCCCACACCCACCAGGCAGAGCATCGAAAGCAACGGATCGTGCGACAGGCCGAAGCCGATGATGGAGACGGAAAAGATCATGATGCCGAGGAAGATGAACTGCCGGGGATGGATCTTCTTGTCCGCCGAGGCGACCGTGATTGCGCTGATGAATGCGCCGATGCCGGTGGCGGTCGAGAGCCGGCCGAGTCCGATGGCTCCGATATTGAGCTCCCGGTCGGCGAAGATCGGCAGCAGCACGGAATACGACCATCCGAACGTCGTCACGATCGCCACAAGCATCATGAGCACCGTGAGCGAGGCATCGGAACGGATATAGGCGACGCTCTCCTTCAGCGCATCGAAGACGCCGGCGTCCTGTGTGAGATGCGGCGGAGGCTCGACGACCGTCATCTTGTAGAGGCCGTAGAGCACGGCCAGAAACGAGAGCGAGTTGAGCATGAAGCACCAGCCGATGCCGATGATGCCGATGACGATGCCGCCCACGGCCGGACCGACGATGCGCGCGGCATTGAACGTCGCGGAGTTGAGCGCGATCGCGTTGGCCAGATCGTCCTTCCCCACCAGATGGATGAGAAACGACTGCCTGGAGGGAATATCGAATGCGTTGATGATGCCGAGCATGAGCGCGAAAAAGGCGACAATGGCGATGCTTTCATAGCCTGTGAAGACGAGGATCGCAAGCATCAGCGCCTGTATGAGCGCGGCCGTCTGCATCATGATGATGAGCTTCCGCTTCGACATGCGGTCGGCAAGCGTGCCGGCAAAGAGCGACAGGAAGAGCGACGGAATCGACGTGAGAAAGCCGATCACTCCGAGCCAGACCGAGGAATACGTCAGCTGATAGACAAGCCACGACATGGCGATGCTCTGCATCCATGTGCCGATCAGGGAAAAGATCTGCCCGAAGAAAAAGAGGCGGTAATTCCGATGCTGCATCGATCGGAACGTCGGCACGCGCGCCGCTTTCTTCCAGAACGCATCGGAGATGTCAGGACGGGTTGTCTGCATGCAGGGGCTTCAGTCTGATAATTTCGATTTTCGTTCGTGTGGCTTTGGCGATGGTGACGGTGCCGATGCCGGTCCGTATCACTTCGCGCTCGAGCGGAATGCGCGATGCCGTAAAGAGGATGTAGCCTGCGATCGTATCGTAGGGTCCCTCGGGAATCATGATGCCGCAGCGCTCCTTCACATCGTGGATGCTCATCCACCCGGCGATGAGGAAGCTTCCATCGGCCAGCTTTTTCACGGCCTGCTCGTCCTCGGCGCTGTCCTCGATGATGTCGCCCAAGAGCTGCCGGAGAATGTCGTTCGAAGTGACGACGCCCGCCGTGCCGCCGAATTCGTCGACCGCGACGGCAAGCGAGACGTTCTTCAGGCGGAATGTGCGGAAGAGATCCGAGCAGTTCGCGGTCGTGGGCACGACGATGATGGGCCGGATGATTTCGGAGAGCGCACGCGGCTTGCGGAAGAGATCGCGGCTCACGATCACGCCGATGATGTTGTCGATATTCTCCCTGTAGACGAGCAGCTTCGAATAGCCGTGGCGCAGCATGATATCGACCGCCTCTTCTACCGTCGCCTGTTCGTTCAGGGCGATGATCTCGGTGCGCGGCACCATCACATCCTTCACCAGCACATCGCTGAGCGATACGGCCTTCGAGATCTGGCGCCGTTCCTGCCGGTTCATGATGCCGCTTTCCTCGCTTTCATGAAGAATGATGGCGAAGTCCTTCTTGTTGAAGAACGTGTCGACGCTCGAACGCTCGGCGTTGAAGAGCGCAAGAATCAATTGCGATGCCCCCTTCGTGGCGCGGATGATCGGATAGAACAGCCAGTAGCATCCCTGAATGAACACCGCGGCGGCATCGACCATGCTGTCGGCAAGCACGCGGAAGAGCGCCTTCGGAATCATCTCTCCGATCACGAGGATCAGAAGTGTGGTCAGTGCAAGAATCGCCGTGTCGTTCCAGCCGTAGGCGACAAGCGCCAGCGTGATGAGCGATGTGAGCGCCGAATTGACGATAGTATTGCCCACGAGCACGGCGGTGAAGAAATGTTCCGGGATGTCGAAATACCGCACGGCGAGGCGCGCTCCGAGCTCGTCCTTCCGGGCGCGGACGTTGGCCTTGCTCTTGTTGGCCGACACGAACGACATCTCCGATCCGGAGAACATGCCGCTTGCAGCAAGCAGCGCGATAATGGCGATGAGAATCATGCGGGCTCGTAGAATTTCAATTTCAGATATGTGACCACATAGATGCATCCGCCGGTGAGATCGGCCAGAAGATCCATGACGTCGCACGAGCGGCCCGGAACGAAGAGCTGATGAAGCTCATCGGAAATGCCGTAGAGCGGCGTCAGGGCCAGGGCGATGAACAAGCTGAACGATGCGATGCGGTCCAAAGGCTGAAAGCGCAGCGCCCGATGCATGAGTCCGCAGAGCACGGCATAGATGATCATATGCACGACTTTGTCCGTGCCCGGCAGAAGCGGCGGAAGATGGCTGAATGAGCGCGACGAAAGAAAAAAGATGAGGCCCATCCAGAACAGTACGGGAAACTGATATCGCATGAATGAATTGACAGTCATAGTTTCACACTTTCACAATGGTTCAGATCGTGCGGCGCCTCGCAAGCAGCGCGCCGAACGCATCGGGCAGATACCGGATGATATCGGAGGCGATCATGCCCGGTTTCGAGCGGCCGGCGGCGGCCAGATCGCCGGCAAGTCCGTGCAGATAGACGCCGTTGCGGGCCGCATCGGCCGGCGTCGTTCCCTGCCCAGCGAGCGCGGCGACGATGCCCGAGAGCACGTCTCCCGAGCCGGCAGTGGCCATGCCTTCGTTGCCGGTGCTGTTGACGGTGATCGTGCCGTCAGGAAGCGCGACGATCGTCGGCGCCCCTTTAAGAATTAACACAACGCCGTATTCCCCGGCAAAGTTTCGCGCCGCATCGATGCGGCGGCGCTCGATCTCCTCAGTCGGAATGCCGCTCAGGCGCGAGAACTCTCCCGCATGCGGCGTGAGTATGGTGGCGGCCTTCTTCCGTTCCTTCAGAATGGATGCCGATCCTTCGAGCGCCGTGATGCCGCCGGCATCGATCACCAGCGGCTTGGCGCACGAGGCGATGATGCCGCGCACGAGGATGTCCGATTGCCGGTGCCGGCCGATGCCGGGACCGATGACCACCGCATCGGCCCAGTCGATTTTCTTTTGGAGTTCCTCGGCCCCCTCGAGCGCGAACGTGCCCTCATCGGTCGACGGAACGGGATACGGCATCACTTCGAGTGAACGGCGCGCGACGGCGCCGAGTTCCGACCCGGGAACGCAGAGGATCACCGCGCCGGCTCCCGCCCTCATGGCCGACTGCGAGCTCATGAGCGCCGCTCCGGTCAGGCCGCGCGAACCGGCGATGACGCAGATTTTTCCGACGGAATACTTATGCGCCGTCACCGGGCGCACAGGAAGCGACCGGAGGACATCGGCCGGCTCGATGAGCGCGGTCCTGCAGCCGTTCAACTCCAGCGCCGCCGGCGGCATCGAAATATCGGCCACCGTCACAACACCCGATGTCTCGCGCCCCCGGCCGAAAAAGAATCCCGGCTTCAGCGCCGCCAGCGTGACGGTGCGATCGGCGCGGACGGCGACGGTTTCCACCTCTCCCGTCAGCGCGTCGAGTCCGGAGGGGACATCGACAGAGATGCGGACGGCCTCCTGCGCATTCATCCACTCGATGGCGGACTTGTATTTCCCTTTCACCGCTCCATGGAAGGACGTGCCGAAGACGGCATCGATGATGAAGCGGAACGGATATTTCTTTAGACGCGCGCCGCTGAATGTTTGTTCGATCTGAAGCGCGCCATACTTCCCTTCCTTCAGGATCGAGAGATTCGTGCGCGCATCGGGGCTGAGTGCGGATTGGCCTTCCATGAGCGCAACGGTGACCGAGGCGCCGCGCATGAGCGCATGGCGCGCCGCTGCGAGTCCGTCTCCCCCGTTGTTGCCTTTGCCGCAGACGACAAGCATGCGCTGGTTCGCAAGCCGCCCATAGGCGCGCTCGATGTCGTCGACGACCGCGCGGCCGGCATTTTCCATGAGCACCAGCGACGGCATGGCGCACTGTCCGGACGCCATCTGATCGGCCGCCTTCATTGCGGCGGGAGTAAGTATCTGGAGCATCGGCGTGGCCTCCTGCCTATAAAAAGTCATACCGTTCACCGGGACGATGCGCCCAAGTGAACGGTATCAATAATTAAATCATCTGATCGCAACCTAATATCTGCGCTCTCTAATATCCGTGACCCGCTTCGCGGGTCACGGATATTAGAAGATGGCCTTCATCGCATCGAGCACGAGCGACGGCACGATGCCGATAAGCAGAATGCCGAATCCCGAAAGCGCCAGCGAGACCATGGCCGTCTTCGGAAGCGCGATCGGCTCGGTCTGCACCGGATCGCGGAAATACATGAGCACCACGATGCGCAGATAGTAATACGCCGAGAACAGGCTCGTCATTACGCCCAGAATCGCGAGCCATGTGAGATGCGCGCCCACGGCGCTGGAAAACAGCAGATATTTGCCGACGAATCCCGCAAACGGCGGAAGTCCCGTGAGCGAGAACATGAACATCGCCAAGAGCGCCGCCAGCACGGGACGGCGCGCGGCCAATCCCGCAAAATCCTCATTCAACAGATTGCGGCCGTTTTCCCGTTCGAAGACCGACACGACGCCGAAGGCGCCGAGGTTCGTCAGCGCATATGAGATAAGATAGAACGACACGCCCTGGCTTCCGATCGATGCGCCCGAGGCGATGCCCACCAGCATATAGCCGGCATGGGCGATGCTCGAATAAGCCAGCATGCGCTTGATGTTCGTCTGCGCGACGCCGAGCAGATTGCCCACGATCATCGACGCGGCCGAGAGCACGGCGATCACCGTCACGAAACGCGGATCGTGCAGGCTCATCGGCAGCGAGAATGCCAACAGCAGCGCCGCAAATGCGCCCGCCTTGCCGCCGGTGGACATGAATCCCGTCACCGGCGTCGGAGAGCCTTCATACACATCGGGCACCCACATGTGGAAGGGCGCGGCGGCCACCTTGAAGGCCAGGCCGATGAGCATGAGCCCGAAGCCGATCGCCACCACAGGCTGCGATGAAAAGGCCATGGGGAAGATCGATGCGATGCTGAAGAGGTTCGTCGTGCCCGTGGTGCCGTAGATGAGCGCGATGCCGTAGAGCAGGAACCCCGTCGCGAACGCGCCGAGCAGGAAATACTTGAGCGCAGCTTCATTGGCCGCCTGCTTCACGCGGATGAATCCGGCCAGCACGTAGAAGCTCACCGACATGATCTCGAGTCCGATGAAGATCGTGATGAGATCGGCGGCCGAGCCCATCATCATCATGCCGATGGTGGCAAAGAGCACCAGCACGTAATATTCGCCGAAGTGATAGTCCTCGCGTTCCAGATAGGGATACGAGAACATGAGCGTCAGGAGCGCCGCGGCGAGAAACAGGAGATCGAACATGCTTGCGTAGCCTCCCACAAGCACCATCGTCGAGAAGGCGGTGGCGTTCGAGGGGAACAAATATGCGGCGCATGCGCCGCTCGAAACGAGTCCGACGGCCGAAAGCGCAAAGAGGATCCTGCCCGAGTGTTTGACCGCGGCATTGACGACCAGCGCCACGAGCGAAAACAGCGAAAGCACGAGGATCGGTGATGCTCCGTAGAGGTCCGACGACTTGAAGAAATCTGCAAACATAAGTGTGCTGCCTTTATATCAGAGATGGGGTGTGATTTTGGCGATCAGATTCCGCTTCGGCGCCGCTCCGACAATCTGCTCCACCACGGCGCCATTCCTAAAGATAAGCAAAGTCGGGATACTTTGTATATGAAATTTTGTGGGAACCATCGGATTGGCGTCGACGTCCATCTTGCCGACTTTCAGCTTTCCGTCATATTCGTTGGCGATTTCCTCGATCGAGGGAGCGATCATCTTGCACGGGCCGCACCAGCTTGCCCAGAAGTCCACAAGCACGGGGGTGGAGGATTTCAGCACTTCGGCGTCAAAATTTGCATCGGTGATTTCGATCGGTTTCATGGCGTTTCCTTTCTTACGTTGAGACTTTGATAGAATGTTTTCCCAGGATCGACTGAACGACATCGACAAACTCGTTCGTCGGGTTGACGGAGAACTTTCGCGAATAGTACACGCGCTCTCCCTGGAAATCCTTGCCGCTGACATTGAAATAACAATTGCACGATCCCTTGTAGCGCATGAAGACGTCGCGCAGCCTGAGCATCGCCTCTTCGCTCACCTGGTCGGCATCGACGCGGAAGAACATCTTCCTGGCGAGCTTCGTGCGCACCTCCTCCATCGGCGTGATCTCGTTGGCGAGGATCTTGATCGTATCGCCGCTCACTTCCCCGTTGCCGTCGACCATCACCATGGCTTCGTCGACCAGGATGTCCTGCACCTTCTTGTACAGGCTGGAAAAGACGATGACCTCGGCCTTGCCCGTGAAATCCTCGATCGTGATGAAGGCCATCGTGTTGTTGCGCTTGTCGATCTTCTTCTTGATCGATGTCACGATGCCCACGGCGCGCACGCCGCCGTTTTTCGCGCCTTCCACATCGCCCAAATGGACCGTGGCAAACGCGTCGATCTCGGCCTGATATTTTCTCAACGGGTGGCCCGACACGTAGAATCCGAGCACTTCCTTTTCGAGCGCGAGCTTCTTCGATTCGTTCCACGCCGCCACCTGCGGAAGCGACGGGGCGCCGGCGATATCGGCGCCGGCAACGCCGGCAGAGGGGCCGCCGAAGAGGCTGTCCTGCCCTTTTTCCTCGTTCATCTGCGCGCGCTGCGCGGCCATCACGGTCTGCTCGACGGCGGCGATGAGCTGTGCGCGGTTCTTCGTGAACGAATCGAATGCGCCGGCCTGTATGAGCGCCTCGATCGTCTTCTTGTTCACCGTGCGCAAATCGACACGCCGGCAGAAATCGTAGAGCGATGTGAAGTGTTTGCCTTCACGCGCGGCGATGATCGACTCGACCGCCGTCGATCCGACGCCCTTGATGCCCGCAAGGCCGAAGCGGATGCCTTCCTTCGACGCATTGAACTTCGCGTCGCTTTCGTTCACATCCGGCGGCAGCACTTCGATGTCGAGCTTGCGGCAGTCGTCGATGAACAGAACGATCTTATCCGTGTTGCTGATTTCGGAGGTGAGCGTCGCCGCCATGTACTCCGCCGGGTAATGCGCCTTCAGATACGCCGTCTGATAGGCCACCACCGAATACGCCACCGAATGCGACTTGTTGAAACCGTAGGCGGCGAACTTCAGGATCAATTCGAAGATCTCTTCGGCCACCGCGGCGGGCGTGCCGTCCTTCTTGAAGGCGCCCTCGACGAATTCGCCCTTCAGGGCCTGCATCGTCGCCGGATCCTTCTTTCCCATGGCGCGGCGCATCAGATCGGCTTTGGCCAGCGAAAAGCCGGCGAGGTCCGACACGATGCGCATGACCTGTTCCTGATAGACGATGACGCCGTATGTTTCCTTGAGCGATCCCTCGAGGCCCGGATGCAGGTACTCGATCTTCGCCTGCCCGTGCTTGCGTTTGATGAAGTCGCCGATATTGTCCATCGGGCCCGGCCGGTACAGCGCGTTCATGGCCACCAGGTCCGAGATGCACGTGGGCTTGAGCTTGCGCAGCCATTCCTGCATGCCGGAACTTTCAAACTGGAAGACGGCGACGGTCTGTCCCTTGCCGAAGAGCTCGAACGTCTTGCAGTCGTCTTCGGGCAGATGGTCGAGGTCGATCTCGATGCCGTGATTCTTTTTGACCAGCTCGAGCGCGTTCTCGAGCACCGTCAGCGTGCGCAGTCCGAGGAAGTCCATCTTCAGCAGACCCGCGTCCTCGAGATCCTTCATCGTGAACTGCGTCATCAGATCGGAGGACGGCGTCTTGTACATCGGCACGTAATTGTGGATCGCCGACGGGGCGATCACCACGCCGGCCGCATGCATCGAGCAGTTGCGGTTCATGCCCTCGAGCACCATCGAAACGTCGATGAGCTGCTGGATCTTCGGGTCGTCGCTTTTCTTGAACGGCTTCAGATCGTCCAGCGTCTCGAAGGCCTCCTTCAGGTGCATCACCTTGCCGCCCGAGGTGGGAATGGCCTTCGTCATCTCGTTGATCGTCTGCAGCGGAATGCCGAGCACTCTTCCCACGTCCTTCAACACGGCTTTGGAGGAGAGAGTGCCAAATGTCACGATCTGCGACACCGAGTCCGCGCCGTAGAGATTGCGCACATACTCGATGGCCAATCCGCGCTTTTCGTCGGCGAAGTCGACGTCGATATCGGGCATCGAGACGCGCTCGGGATTGAGGAAGCGTTCGAACAGCAGATCGTATTTCAGCGGATCGACGTTCGTGATGCCGAGCGCATACGAGACCAGGCTTCCGGCGGCGGAGCCGCGGCCCGGTCCGACGGGACAGCCCAGGCGGCGCGCGGCGCGGATGAAATCGGCCACGATCAGGAAATATCCCGAATAGCCCATCTTGCGTATGACGGCGATTTCATGCTTCTGGCGCGCTTCGATTTCCGGCGTGATCTCGGTGAAGCGCGTGTGCAGTCCTTCCCACGCGAGCTTTTCGAAATAATCGTCCAGCGTCGACACCCCCGCATCGGGCGGTATCGGAAAGCCCGGCATGTAGTTCGTCTTCATGTCGAACTTGATGTCGCACTTGTCGGCGATCTCGAGCGTCGTTTCGATCGCCTCGGGAAACTCGGCGAAGAGCGACGTCATCTCCTCTTCCGACTTGAAATACAGCTGGTCGGTGCCGTAGCGGAGGTTCGAAATATCCGGGGCGTTGGTCGCGCTCGCATCCGGAATCAGGAGCATGATGTTATGCGCGATCGCATGCTCTTTTTTGATGTAGTGGACGTCGTTCGTCGCCACGAGCTTCGCGCCGATTTCGCGCGCGATCCTCGGCATCCCTTCGAGCATCTTCTTCTCTTCCGGAATGCCGTGGTCCTGGATTTCAAGGTAGAAATCCTCGCCGAAGAGCTCCTGGTACATCTTGGCCACGGCGAGGGCTTCGTCGTACTGATCGTTGATGAGCGGAGCGGCAACGACGCCGCCGGCGCAGGCGGTCAGGGCAATGAGGCCCTCATGGTTTTTCGAGAGCAGATCGAAATCGATGCGCGGCTTGTAATAGAATCCTTCCGTGTGGCCGAGCGTGACGAGCTTGATGAGGTTCTTGTAGCCGCGCTCGTTCTTCGACAGCAGAATGAGATGGTGGTAGACCCCGCGGCCCTTCGCCTTGCCTTCGCCCTTGATCGTGTCGTTGCCCGTGTCCTTCGTCATGGGCGAACGGTCGAAGCGGCTGCCGCGCGTGACGATGTAGACCTCGCAGCCGATGATCGGCTTGATCTTTTTCTTTTCCGCCTTCTTGTAGAATTCGATGGCGCCGAACATCACTCCGTGATCGGTCAGCGCCACAGCGGGCATGTCGTTTGCGACGGCCGCATCGATCAGGGTCTGCACGGTCGAGGCGCCGTCGAGCAGGCTGTAATGGGTATGGTTATGTAAGTGTATGAATCGGGACACGGGCTGCTCTTCAGGAAAAACGATCGTCGACAATTGCTCGATTGCTGCAACACACACGACAACTTCACTCTTCGCTCACATCACGCTCTCTCTCAGGCAGCGAAGAACTTCACAACCTCCTCCATGACCGTTTCGACGCCGACAAGCCGGCGTTCGCCTGTGTTTCGATCTTTCAATTCGACCTGTCCGTTCTTCAGGTTCTTCTCGCCCACGATCACCTGCAGCGGCATGCCCAGCAGATCGGCGTCCTTGAACTTGAATCCGGGACTCACGTTCTGCCGGTCGTCGAAGAGCACATCGATCTTCTTCGCCTGGAGCTCCGCATAGAGCTTTTCGGAGGCGGCGGCGACCGATTCGCTGTTCGCGTTCACGAGAATCAGGTGCACATCGTACGGCGCGATGGACTTCTGCCATTTGATGCCGAACTCATCGTGATGCTGCTCGATGTGGCAGGCGATGATCCGTTCGACGCCGATGCCGTAGCTGCCCATGATGATGGGATTTTCCTTTCCCTGCTCATCGAGGAAGACCGCCTTCATGCTGGCCGAATATTTCGTGCCGAGCTTGAAGATATGCCCCACTTCGATGCCTTTGACGATGCGCAGCGCGCCGCCGCACTTCACGCAGGGCTCGCCCGCCTCGACCACGCGCAGGTCGTAATATCCCTCCGCCTTCACATCGCGGTCGAAATCGACGTTCCTGATGTGAAAATCGTTCTTGTTGGCGCCGCAGACCATGCCGTTGGCATGCTCGAGACGGCGGTCGGCGATGATCCTGAAATTGCCCGCGCGCAGTCCGATCGGCCCGATGGAGCCCGCTTCGGCGCCCGTCAGATGGAAGAGCTCTTCAGGATGCGCCGGACGCGCCTCGGCGCCGAGCACCGCCTGGAGCTTCACTTCGTTCAACTGATCGTTGCCCATCATGAAAATGATGACCGGCTGGTTGTCTGCGGCGATATAGACGAGCGACTTTGCGCAATGCGCAAGATCGACATTGAGGAATGCCGAGACCTCATCGATCGTCTTCACATTCGGCGTGGAGACTTCTTCGACCGCAGCCGGGACGTCTGTGCGCACGGCCGCCGGCGCGCCGGAAGCGGCAACTTCCACATTCGCCGCATAGCCGCATGCATCGCACAGCGCCACCGTATCTTCGCCCGCATCCGACTCGACCATGAATTCCTGCGATCCCGTGCCGCCCATCGCGCCGCTCGAGGCGCCGACGATGAAGAAGTTCAATCCGCAGCGGCTGTAGATCCTGCGGTAGGCACCGGCATGCAGGTCGTAGCTCTTATCCAGCCCCTCCCAGCTTGCATCCAAACTGTAGGCGTCCTTCATCGTGAACTGGCGGCCGCGGAGCACGCCCGACTTCGGCCGGGGCTCGTTGCGGAACTTCGTCTGGATCTGATACCAGATCTGGGGCATCTCCTTGTAGCTCTTCACATGATTGCGGGCGATGGCCGTGATCACTTCCTCATGCGTGGGCGCCAGCACGAGCGGACGGTTCTTCAGATGGAACATCGTATCGCCGAAGGCTTTCACACGGTCGGTCTCTTCCCAGAGTTCGATGGGACTCAATGCGGGCAGATGGAATTCCTGTCCGCCGATGGCGTCCATTTCCTCGCGGATGATGTCGGTCACCTTCTTCAGTGCGCGGTACCCGAGCGGATAGAAGGAATAAATGCCCGCGCCGAGCGGCCTCATCAGTCCGGCTCGAAGCATCAACTGGTGGCTGGGGATCACTGCATCGGCAGGGACTTCCTTGACGGTCGGAAAGAAACCTTGTGAAATTCTCATGAAGCGTCTTGGTCGTTAAATGTGAAAAGAGCAAAACAGGGGTGATTGGTGTACCCTCGTGCAGACTCGAACTGCAATTAAAGGTTTAGGAAACCTCCGTTCTATCCTGTTGAACTACGAGGGCGCTGACGCGTCCGATCGCTCTAAAGATACGAAATGAACGAAGACGAAGCAAGGAAAGACCATGCCTATTTGATTTTCGGGATTGTTTTCATTACTATAGTTCCGCATTTTCTCTGTACGGAGATCGGTCACCACTCACACGGAATAAAGGACGCCGCGCCCCCGGGGGCGCACAGACATGAACCTGACGCTGCAACATACGCTTTCCCATTCACTCACATTCATGTTCAGGGACGACGACTGGTTCTGGAAGGTCTCGCTCGGTGCGCTTGCGCTTCTGCTCATTCCCGTCGCGGCAGGATATTGCTTCGCGATCGGATTCCTGGTCGAGACCGTGCGCCGATGCCGCCGGCACGAAGACGGGCTGCCGGATTGGAGCGACATCGCGCCCTTGTGGAAAAGCGGTCGATCGGTCGCGCCGGCGCTCGCGCTCTATACGGCACTTGCAAGCCTCGCCCTCGGCGCCATGGTGCACCAGACAAGTCTGCCGGTCGTGCTCCTCTCGGCCGTGCTCGTGCATGCCTTCGCCGGACCGTTCGTGATTCTCCGTTATCTCGAGCATCCGACCGCCGGCGCATGCTTCAATCTTCGGGCGCTTGCCCGGCTGGCCGCCTCGTGCGGCATGCGCGCGTTCGAACTCTCGGGATATGCGTTCAGCGTCTTTGTGATCGTCCTCTGCTTCGGATGGATGGCGCTGATCGTGGGATGGCCCTTCTTCATCTTCTGGGGCATGCTCGTGTCGGCATCGTTCACTGCCCAGCTTGCTCCGGCTCCCGTTCCCCTGGCCGTCGAGGCCGCGCCATGAAGCACGTCACACTCGAACAGTTCACGGCTCAGACGCAGCGCATCGTCTCCACGCTCCGGTTTTATCTGCGGAGCATCGGCAAGGAGTTCTTCCGCCGCGAAGTGCCGTTCATTTCATCGGCCATCGCCTTCAACATCCTTCTCTGCTTCATCCCGCTGGTCATGGTGCTGATGTCGATCATCGGCACGATGCTGCTGTCGTACGACGTGCCGGTGCGCGACGTGGCAAAATTCATGGACACGATCATACCGCCGCTTCCCTACCGGAGGCCGATCAGAGACGCAGTAGTGACGATCGTGGGCGATATGATCGCCAATCGTTCGTCGCTGGGCATGGTGGGCGTCGTTCTGCTGCTCTACACCGCGACATCGCTCTTCAGCGCGCTGCGCTCGGGACTGCATCACGCCGTGGGCGCTCCGGCGCCCACCGATCTGCTCCATTCGCAGGTCAAGGACATCATCATCGTCTTCATGCTGGGGGTGCTTTTTCTTCTGGTGGGCATTGCGAGCCAGACCTATCCGCTGGCGCGGTTCATCGCCGATGCCGGCGCCCATTTCCCCATTCCGGCGCTGCCGGGAGTGCTCGCATCGCTCGGTCTTTTTGCGTTTTCGGTGCTGACGATGTATTTCCTCTACCAGTTCATCCCCTCCTATCCGACCTCGCACCGGGGATCGTTCATCGCGGCGCTGAGTTCGGCCGTGCTGTGGGAAATTTCGAAGCGGATCTTTTCCTGGTACATCAACCGGTATCAGCCTTTCGGAAAGGTCTACGGCGCCTACGCGTTTATGCTGGCGGCGATGATCTGGGTGTATACGGTGAGCATCATCTTCATTGTGGGGGGAATGGCCGGGCACATCTATACAGAGCGGAAGAAGGGCGTCTACAAGGCGGCGAAACCGAAAGCCGATGCGGCGCCGGGCAAGCCCGCGAAGGAAATGCACCGGCCGTAGCGATCGTTCATTTTTTCAGCCATTCTTCATGCAGCGCGTCGAAGGCCTCCTTCTCGTACGTCGGCCGGTCGTACATTCCCTTGGCGCGCCGCTGGCGCAGCATCTCATAGAGCGTGACGGCCGTCGCCACAGAAACGTTCAGGCTCTGTATCATTCCCATCATCGGAATCATGATTGTTCCGTCGGCAAGACCGGCCGCATCGTCCGAGACGCCGGCATGTTCATTCCCCATCACGATGGCGATCTTCTTCGTCAGATCGATGTCATAGAGCGACTGCGCCTTCTCGTCGAGCCGCGTCGCATAAATCGCATAGCCTTCCTCGTGCAGCCGGTCGTAGCATTCCTTCACCGAGCGGAAGCGGCGCTTGCCGACCCACTTGTTGGCGCTCGACGAGCTCTTCTTGCCGATCTTCGGGAATTCGGTGTTCGTGTAGACGAGCTGCACTTCCGGAATGCCGACGGCGTCGGCCGAGCGGAAGATCGCGCTCACGTTGTGCGGATCGTGTATGTTCTCGATGACGACCGTGGCATCGCACTGCCGGTGTGAAAGAACGGAGAGGATCTTTGAGCGCCGCGATTCTGATTTCATGATGTGATTATTCCTGTGCGATATTCGGCACGGCATCGGCCGCCGAATTCACCTGAAGAAGAATGATGCCGCCCACAACGAGCGCCGCCCCCATGCACTGCAGCGCGCTCATGCGGCCGTCGAGAAAGAGGACTTCGGAGATGATGGCGACCACCGGCTCGAGCATGCTCGTGATGATCGCCTTGCTGGCCTGTATGTTTTTGAGTCCGGAAAAATAAAATCCGTACGGAAGAAGGATCGAGATGGCGGAGATGAACGAGAACACCATCCAGTCGCGGCCCGAATACCCCGCCGAGGCGATCGTCCAGGGCGGATTGATGAAGAGCCAGAAGGCGGAGGCGCCGGCCAGCACGTACGTGAGCACGGTCCATGCGCTGTATTTGCGCGTGAGCGGCTTGCCGCCGATATTGAAGATGGCGAACGTCACCGCTGCGATGAGCGCAAAGACGACGCCCTTCAGATTGGCGCGGATGATGCCTTCGTCGTAGGCGCCGACGGCGAAGAAGATGCCCGCCGTCGCACACAAGAGCGCCAGAAACTTCGACAGCGTGAAGCGCTCGTGCTGGACGACTGTCACATAGAGCATCACCAGAATCGGCGCCGTGTACTGCAGCAGGATCGACGTGGCGACGTTCGATTCCTTGATGGCGAAATAATAAAAAAAGTTCGATCCGGCCACGCCGCAGATGCCGACAAACAGGAAGAGCGGAATATCGCGGAGATCGATCACGAGCATCTTCCGGTTCGAGGCGAGGAACGTGAGCACCAGCGCGATGCAGGCAAGCGTCACGCGCGTCTGAACGATGATCAGGGGATCGTACTGGTTGTTGAAGAGATATTTGACGACGGTGGCGGCGACGCCCCACAACGCGGCGGCCGCGGCAATCCATGCATACCCGAGAGACGGCTTCATTTCCCCCACTTACTCTCCTGCCTCGTCCGCTTTGAGACGGTAATATTCCGCAAGGTCCTCATCGCCGCTGATGTGGTACAGGCTTGCCAGCCGGTTGCAGAGGCTCTTCCTGTTGTGGACGCATTCGAGGCCGACTTTCAGGAATTCGATGAGGGAATTGACGGGAGGGATGTTCAGATCGGGATTGTAGCAGTCGCAGGCATCGAGGTACGGATCGGGTTCCGCCGGCCGGATGGCGGCGGCCTTCTCGTAATATTCGAGCGCCTGTTCGAAATTGTCGCGCGATGAATAGAGGAGCTCGAAGACATTCGCCAGCCACATGTAGACGTCATACGCAATGTGGGGAAAATCCTTCGCGAGCTTTTCGCCGAAGAGCATGATTTCATCAGGACCGAGGGAATCGTTCCAGAAGAGCACGCGGTACAGTTCAACATCGTCGATCTTCTGGGCCAGGGCGGATTCGAAGGCATCGAAGATCTCGTTGAACGTCGTCGAGGACGCAAAACGCCGCTTGATTTCATCGCGTGATAACTCTGCCATACACACTCTCAGATAATGATCGAAATTTACTCAGATGGTTTCTTAAAAGCAACAGAGAAGGAATGAACGGCGCACGTTTTCCATAACACCATCTGCGCCTCAGGAATTTCTTGCAAGTGGGAAAATCTTTTCATACACTTGGGTACGATGTCAACTATGTACAATCAATGGAGACTCTCCCCGTATGAAGTATCTTGTCATGGCAGCGCTGATCCTCGGATGCACCGCATCCTCCTTCGCCCTTCCGGCCGACTCGGCCTCCCACGCGCCGAAGCATGCGGCATTCGATCCGCAGCGTGATGCGGCCAAAGACATCGCCGCAGCCGTCGAGGAAGCCGCAAAGACCGGCCGCCGTGTACTGCTCGATGTGGGCGGCAACTGGTGCAAATGGTGCCGAATGCTCGATAATTTTTTTGAAACGAATGCGGATGTGGCGAACCTGCTCAATCGGAATTTCGTTGTAGTCAAAGTGAACTTCAGCAAGGAAAACGAGAACAAGGAAGTGCTCTCGCGCTATCCGAAGGTCCAGGGCTATCCGCACTTCTTCGTGCTCGGATCGGACGGCACACTGATTCATTCGCAGAATACGGGAGAGCTCGAAAAAGGACAGGGATACGATCCCGTCAAGATGAAGGCCTTCCTCACCAAATGGGCGGAATGACGGACGCATGACCGCAGAAATCATCACGATCGGCGATGAGCTGCTCATCGGCCAGGTCGTCAACACGAATCAGGCGTACATCGCCGAGCAGCTGAACGCAGTCGGCCTGTATGTCGAGAAAATGACCACGATCGGAGACAACGAGCGCGACATCCTCGAAGCCTTCGAGGCGGCGATGTCGCGCGCCGACTGCGTCTGCGTCACCGGCGGACTCGGTCCGACGCACGACGACATCACGAAGGCGATGGTCTGCGAATTCTTCAAGACCGACCTCGTCTTGAACGAAGAGGTGCTCTCGGATGTGAAGGAGCTGCTTTCGCGGCGCAAGATCGCCTGGCGCCAGTCGGCGCACGACCAGGCGATGGTGCCGCGCACATGCACCGTGATGCGCAACAAAAACGGCACGGCCCCGGGCATGATGTTCGAAACCGAAGGGAAGTATTTCTTCTCGATGCCCGGCGTGCCCTATGAGATGCGCGGCATGGTCGACGACTTCATCGTCCCCTTCTTCCGCTCGAAGAACCTCGAAGCGGTCGTGCTGCACCGCACGCTCAAGACGACGGGCATCGCCGAATCGCTCCTTGCAGAAAAAATCGGCAATGTGCGCGACGTGATCGGCGACGACGGTTCCGTCACGCTGGCATTCCTCCCCAATCCGCTCGGCACAAAGCTCCGCATCACGGTGCGCGAGACGAGCCGATCGGCGGCCGAGGAAAAGCTGCTGCGCGCCGAGGCGGCGATACGCGCCAAAGCCGAACAGTACATCTATTCCAGCGACGAGCGCGGACTGGAAGACGTGATCAACGAACTGATGCGCGAGCGTTCGCTCACGCTGGCGACGGCCGAATCGTGCACCGGCGGAATGATCGCCGACCGCATCACGAACGTGCCCGGCGCTTCGGAATTCTTCCTGCGCGGATTCGTCGCGTATTCGAACCTGTCGAAAACCGAAGAGCTCGGCGTCGATCCGGCGCTCATCGAGCAATACGGAGCCGTGAGCCGCGAGACGGCCGAAGCCATGGCGCGCGGTGCGCGCGAAATCTCGCGCGCCGATATCGCGCTTTCCACGACCGGCATCGCGGGCCCGACAGGCGGCAGTCCGGAAAAGCCCGTCGGCACGGTCTGGATCGGCTATTCGGACGTCGAAACGACGTTCGCGCTCCAATTCAACTACGGCGACCACCGGCTGCGCTTCAAGGAACGCACGTCGCAGGCGGCGCTCGAGCTCCTGCGAAGGAAGCTCCTGAAGATCGACATCGGGCGGACATAGCGGCCCCATGGGGAAACAGAAGGCGCGAAGAAGTCGACTTGCTTTCGAGCGCCGAAAACGGTATGTTTCGTGTACTGCAATTCGAGTTCGGGGGAGAACCGGCCGCTCTATTTTTTCATCCTTATGAAGCATACGCCCCCGGGACTCGCACATTCTGAATAAATTTTGCTCTCTCACTGAAGAATTTTTGGAGGTTTTTATGGCTGAAGAAAAAGATGCAAAACTCGTGGCGCTGAAAAGTGCGATCGACAGTATCGAGAAGGAATACGGCAAGGGATCGATCATGAAGCTGAACGACGGTCCCATCATGAAGATCGACGCGATCTCCACCGGATCCATTTCGCTCGATGCCGCGCTCGGCGTGGGCGGCGTTCCGCGCGGCCGCGTGATCGAAATCTACGGCCCCGAATCGTCCGGCAAGACGACCATCTGCCTCCACATCATCGCTGAAGCACAGAAACAGGGCGGCATCGCCGCATTCATCGATGCGGAACACGCGCTCGATACGAACTACGCCAAACGGCTCGGCGTCGACGTGAACAATTTGCTTCTCTCTCAGCCGGAATACGGTGAGCAGGGCCTGGAAATCGTCGAGACGCTTGTCCGCTCGGGCGCGCTCGATGTGATCGTGATCGACTCGGTGGCGGCCCTGACGCCGCGCGCCGAAATCGAAGGCGACATGGGCGATGCCACCATGGGCGTGCAGGCGCGCCTCATGTCGCAGGCGCTGCGCAAGCTGACCGGCGCCATCAGCAAGTCGCGCACGACGGTCATCTTCACCAACCAGCTGCGCATGAAGATCGGCATCATGTTCGGAAATCCCGAGACGACCACGGGCGGCAACGCGCTGAAGTTCTACGCGTCGGTCCGCATGGACGTGCGCCGCATCGAGGCGTTGAAGGACGGCACGAACATCATCGGCAACCGCACGAAGGTGAAGGTCGTCAAGAACAAGGTCGCTCCTCCCTTCCGCGAGGCCCAGTTCGACATTCTCTACAACGAAGGCATCTCCAAGATCGGCGATCTGATCGATGTGGCCGTCGAGAAGGAAATCATACAGAAGAGCGGCTCGTGGTTCTCGTACAACGGAGAACGGATCGGCCAGGGACGCGATGCGGTGAAGGCGTATCTTTCGGCCTCGCAAAATGTGTACGACGAAGTGCTGCTGGCCGTGCGCCGCAAGCTCGGCGTCGTTCCCGAGGCGATGCCGGCAGGCGACGGCGATGACACAGGCGAAGCGGCCGCGTCCGAGACGCCGCGCACGCAGCCGAAGCCCGAATCCAGCCGGAAGTCACGTTCGTAAGCACGCGGACTGCATATGCGCATTACCGATATCCAGCAGCAGAAGCGGAATAAAACGCGCCGTTCAGTGTTTCTGGACGGCGCGTTTGCATTCGGCGTGAGCGAGATGACGTACGTGAAGTACCGGCTCGCCATCGGCGACGAGCTCGACGGCTTCACGATCGCGGCGATCAGGCAGGATGAGGCGGCCAACGACGTGAAGAACGCCGCGCTGCGCTACCGGTCGTTCCGCCCCCGCACATACAAGGAGACGACCGACTATCTTCGCCGGAAGGAGTATGCCGACGAGGAGATCGAGATCGCTCTGCGCTTCCTGGAAGAGAACAAGCTGCTCAACGACGTCGAGTTCGCGCGCATGTTCTGCCGCGATGCGATGATGAAAAAGCCGCTGGGCGCGCGCGCGCTGCGGCAGAAGCTCATGCAGCGCGGCATCGCGCGCGAGATCATCGACGAGGTGATCGCCGAACAGATCACTCCCGAAACGGATTACGAGGCGGCTCGATCGACGGCCGAAAAGCTCTACCGGAAATTCTCGACCTCGCGCAAACACCTGGACGAGCTCGCGATCAGAAAGCGGCTATATGAAAACCTCGCCCGGCGCGGCTTCCCGGGCCCGGTCATACAAACGGTCGTCAAGGAACTCTGCAGCTGACGCATCTGTCGTTTTTTGTGGGGCGAAGCGCCGCTTCGCCCCGCAATGATAATCAGACACGGGAACACTCTCATGGAACACTTCTTCTCCTCACGCGCATGGAAGGTTTTTCTGGTCACATTCTCGATCAGTGCGCCCATCATCTTCCTGTCGTTCTTCAGCGATCTGTTTCTCATTCTGGTGCTGTCGGTCGTCCTCATGTTCGTGCTCCGGCCGGTCGTCGACCGGTTCGAGAATTTCGGCGTCTCGCGCACCGTCTCGATCCTCGCGATCTATCTCCTCTTCGGCGGCGCCGTCGTGGGCCTGCTCGTGCTGCTCTACCCCATCCTTGTCTCGCAGCTGACGCAGCTGACGACCACGTTCGATGCGGCGAACATGTCCCTGATGGTCCGCCAGCTCGGCGATTCGATCGCGCAGAAATTCCCGTTCCTCACCTCCGAAGCCGTGATCGCAAAGTTCAACGACGTCGTCATGAGCGCCGGCAGCACGGCCGCTGCGAGCCTGTCGGGCATGGCGGGCTTCGCCGCCTCGATCCTCATCGTCCCCTTCATCGCGTTCTTCCTTCTGCAGGACTATCATGTCTTCCAGAAGAAGTTTGTCGAGAACATTCCGAACAAGTATTTCGAGATGTCGCTCAAGGTCATCCGCACGCTCGAGGAGCAGCTGAGCAAGTACATCCGCGGCACGGTCATCGAGTCGCTCATCGTCAGCGTGCTCTACATCATCTCCTATTCCCTGCTGGGCATCAACTACGCGATCGTGCTGGGACTGGTCGGCGGAATCACGAACATCATTCCGTTTGCGGGACCCTTCATCGGCGCCATTCCGGTGCTGCTCGTGACGATCATGCAGTTCGGCGATCTTCACCTGCTCATCCCGGTCATCATCTCCACCATCGTGGTCCAGCAGCTCGACCAGATCTTCGTCCAGCCGGCTGTCTTCAGCAAGATCATGAGCATTCATCCGCTGGTCATGTTCCTGGTGATCCTTGCCGGCAACGAGATGCTCGGGGTGCTCGGCATGGTGCTTGCCGTACCAATCTATACGATCGTCACCGTCACCGCACGCGAGACGAACTGGGGGCTCAAGAACTACAAGATCACGCAATAACCGAAGGGAATGACGGATGCACAGCACATGTCTGCATGAAGACCCCATCGCACAGGATCCCGCATGAACATCCTTGAATGGACGGCCGTGATCTGCGCCGGCTCCTTTACGGCGGGGTTTCTGGGCGCGCTCACGGGACTGGGCGGCGGAGTGGTCATCATTCCGATGCTCACGCTGCTCTTCGGCGTGGACATCCGCTACGCCATCGGCGCATCGCTCGTCTCGGTCATCGCGACGTCCTCGGGCGCGGCCGTGGCCTATATCAGGGAAGGATATTCGAACATACGCATCGGCATGCTGCTTGAAGTCGCCACGACCATCGGCGCCGTGGCGGGTGCATGGCTCGCACACATGATCTCGACCGGAAGCATTGCCGTGATCTTCGGGGCCGTTCTCATCTATTCGGCATTCGCCTCGCTCCGGCCGCCGCGCGAACAGACCTCCGGCGTGAAAGAAGACACACTCGCCGCACGGCTCCGCCTCAACGGCAGCTATCCCTCGGGCGGCCGCGAGGTGCCCTACACCGTGAGCCACGTGCCGGGAGGCTTCGGCATGATGTTCGTGGCAGGCACGCTTTCCGGACTGCTCGGCATCGGCTCCGGCGCTGCCAAGGTGCTCGCCATGGACCGCATCATGAAAATTCCCTTCAAGGTCTCGACCACCACGAGCAACTTCATGATCGGCGTCACCGCCGCAGCCAGCGCAGGCATCTATCTCAGCCGCGGCTACATCGATCCCGGCATCGCCATGCCGGTCATGCTCGGCGTGCTCCTGGGTTCGCTCGCAGGCGCGCGCGTGCTGATGCGCGCGAGGACGAAATGGCTGCGCCGGATCTTCAGCGTCGTGATATTCATTCTCGCCGTCGAAATGATTTATAATGGATTGAAAGGAAGCATCTGATGAGGGAGAGACGTGAGGAATCGGCGGAAAAAGACCTCGATCGGGACCGCCGGTTCGAAGCAATGATGGGAAATCTTCTGCGCATCGGTGTCAGCATCGCGGCACTGCTCGTGCTGGCCGGTGCGGTGATGTTCCTGTTCGAGCACGGCTCGCAGACGCCGAACTATGCCGTCTTCAAGGGACAGCCGGCCGATCTGACCACGCCCTCCGGCATCGTGGCGGAATGTCTCAAGCTTCGCAGCCGCGGCATCATCATGCTCGGTCTCGTGACGCTCATCCTCACGCCGATTGCACGCGTGCTCTTCGCGCTCATCGGCTTTGCCATCAAAAAGGACCGGGTCTATACGGCGGTCTCGGTGATCGTGCTCGCGATCCTGCTCTTAGGCTTTTTCGATGTGATCTGACGAATCGGCGCCGGTCTTCTCAATCCCGTCACCGGGTGCGAGTTCGGCGGCAATTCCCTCCTTCAAGCGCTCATACAGCGACTGCTTGTCGATCAGCCATGCGGCCAGCAGACTCACCAGTCCCGTCAGCATCAGCACGAAGATGAGCGAATGGCGGTCGGTCATTTCCAGCACAAGGATCGACGACGTGAAGGGCGAGCGCGTCACGGCGGTGAGGAAGGCGACCATGCCGGCAAGGATGACGATATTCGACTGATCAGGCGCCAGCGTGAAGAACGAGCCGAGCCAGGCGCCGATCGAGGCGCCGCTGCAGAGCGAGGGCGCAAAGATGCCGGCCGCTCCGCCGGCGGTGAATGTGAGGATGGGACCCAGAAAGCGCGCCGGAGCAAGGATGTATCCCGGCGTCTGCTCGCGTCCGAACAGGAGCGAGACCATCACTTCCTTCCCCGATCCGAACGACTTCGGCGTCACAAAATACGCCGAAAGCCACAGAAGCAGCGCCACACCGAGTATGAAGGCCACACCCTGCCACTTCGCGCGCATCGCGCTTTTCCATGCAAAAATCTTCAGGACGAGTTTCGAAAAGAGACCGCCGGATGCGCCGGCGATGAAGGCCACAATGGCGGCGATGCCGACGGTCGACAGCAGCGGCGTGCCCGCGGCGGGATATCCCAGATAGAGATAGGGACCGAGAATCATCTGCGCCATCATGCCGGCAATGATCACGGCCGAGAGCAGCGTGGTGCGGAAGACGGTGAAATGCGACTTGCCGAGCTCTTCGATCGCAAAGACGATGCCGCCGAGCGGCGTGTTGAACGCGGCGGCCAGTCCCGCCGCGCTTCCGGTAAGTATCATGATCCCTTCCGATGGCTTGGGCCATTTTTCGGGAATATAGGAACGGATGCCGCGGAAAATCGCTCCGGCGATCTGGACCGTCGGACCTTCGCGGCCCAGCGCTCCCCCGCCCAGAAGCAGGATGAGGCTGCTCACGATCTTGACGGCGACGATCCGGAGTCCGAGGAGTTTCGAGACGCCTTCCGTTTCTTTCTTTTCCGAAAGCTCAAGCGACGCCATCACCTGCGGTATGCCGCTTCCGCGCGCATAGGGCGCGAAGATGCGGACGACGAAGACGGAAATGACGAAGCAGACAGGCGTGAGGATGAGAAAAAGGTACGGCCAGTGCGCGAAGAGATCGCGGCCGTACTGTTCGACGAAAACGAAGAGCTGCGCGTAGACGACCGCCATGGCGCCGACGGCCAGCGAGGCGGCAAGCAGCGGAAGAAAGAACATAACATTCCGCCTCACTTCGAGGCGGAATGAAAATTTCTGAAAGAATGTATCCGAGTATCGACGGATCGTTTCTGCTGTTGTTCTCTGTGGTTTCACGATCGCTTCTGTTGTGCCGTCCGCACAGTGTGTAGGCGTATGATGCGCGCGGCCTCAGTCGCCGCCCATCATCGTGGTATTCTCCTGTTCCGAATCGATGAAGCCGAACATCTCTCCGACATTCTTGAAGCACCAGTTCACCTTGTTGCTCAGCACGATGATCGACGTCTTGTCTTCCAGGCGGCGGACGAACATCGAATTGTACCCTTTCCACCATCCGTTGTGATAGACAAGCTTCGAACCGTCGGCGAGCATCCGGATGCGCCATCCGTACCCGTAGGTGCTGTTGTGCTTGTAATCGTAGGACAGCGGCGTGAACGCTTCCTGCAGCGTCGACTGCCTCACAAGCTTCTCGGTGTAGAGCGCCTGATCCCACTTGAACAGATCCTCGACCGTCGAATAGACGCCCTTGTCTCCCGACACGCCGTTCAGGATGTCGTCCTGCACGGGCGTCGCGTTGGAATTGTGGCCGATCGTCAGGAAGACCGGCTCCTGCTTCGCATATGGATTATACACAAATGTCCCGGACATTCCAAGCGGAATGAACACGTCGTGCCCCATGAACTCGTCGAACTTCCGTCCGGTCACCTTCTCGACGATCGATGCCAGCACCGCGTAGCCCGTGTTGCTGTAGCGGTATTGCTGATCGGGTTCGAACTCCGCAGCCGGGTGATATTTCGTGAGCACGTCGATCACGTCATCGTTGCTCACGTACGCCATCCTCCTCTTCTTCCAGTATTTGGCCGGGAAGTACATGTAGTTCGGCAGACCCGAGCGGTGCGCCAGCAGATGCTTCACCGTGATGTGACGATAAGGGAAGTCGGGGAAAAATTTCTGCACGGGATCGCCGAAATCAAGCAGGCCGCGGTCATGCAGCATCATGATGGCAACGGCCGTGAACTGCTTCGACACCGATGCGAGCTGGAACTCGGATGAGACCGACAGCGGCGTCTTATGCCGGATATCGGAATATCCGAACGCATGCTTATAGAGCACCTCGCCGTTGTGCGCAACAAGCACGGTGCCGTTGAAGCCGCGGTTGTGCGCGAACATCGTAAAGAGAGAATCAAAACGTCCGGCGATGAGTTCCTCTTTCTGGTCCCGGGGATGAAAGGGGGTGATATTGGAAATATCAGAAGGTTGCTCCGGCAGAAACAGCCAGAGTACGGCCAGGAGAATAGCTTTGTAAATCATACACTCTTCTACAGCAAGCTGCGCTTGGGAAAAAAGGTTGTCGGTTATTGTCAACGGCCGCGTCTGGAAACTGCTGCTGCGGTTCTGTCCCGGTCAGAGGAGGTAGGAGTGGGTGAAGGGAACATATGTCAAACGGCCATACTTAAACATACAGCACGGAATGCAAATTAGCAAGAGAGAAGAAGCCGGAAAAGAAATTTTTTTATGTCCGAAACCGTGCGCACGCGATAGCGCGCGCGCGTGGCAGCGTCTTTTCCGACCTTCACCGTGACGGCGCGCGCCGGCAGCAGACGGAAGGCATCTTCATCCGTCGTATCGTCGCCGGCGTAGATGATTGCGGCATTCCCCGTCCGGTCGAGCGCATCGAGCAGACGCAGCACGGCATCGCCCTTCGTCCACGAAACACCGGGCTTCACTTCCCACACTTTTTTCCCGTGCCCGATGCGCAGCGAAGGAAGCCAGGGCTCCACCTCACGCCGGACGATCGCTTCGATCCGGGCCGCATCGGCGGAACGCACGCGCCGGTAATGCACGGTGAGCGAATAGCCTTTGTGTTCGACCGCGGCGCCCGGGATGCCTCGAAGCGCCGCGCGCAGACGGCGCGCCGCACGATCGAGCATGGGCATGACGCGCTTCGCCTCCGGATGCGCCCAGAGGGTCCGGCCGCGCCTGATTTCCAGTCCGTGATTGGCGGCTATGAAGTGCCAGGGCTCCGGAGCGATGCGCGTGATATCGGCAAGCGAGCGGCCCGTGACGACGCCCAGGCGCACGCGCGGATGAAGGCTGAGCTGCGCGAGCAGCGACGCCATCGCGCGCGAAAGCACGGCCTCGCCCGGCCGCCTTCTGATCGGCGACACCGTTCCGTCGTAATCGAGGAAGACGAAGACCGGCTTCGTGGCCCCGATGCGCCGGCGGATGCCCGCATCGATCGATCCGTCGCGCGCAAAGACCGGCTTCGCGCTCATGCCTTCTCCTCTGTCGGCGACGGCGAGGGCTTGAGCTGCGACAGCGACGTGATGATCGTGGCGGCCCATCGGTAGACATTCCTTTCCCTGACCATGCGGCGCAGCGCCCGCATCCTTTCCTTGCGCTCGTTCACGCTCATCGTCAGCGCCTGATGCATGGAATCGGCGAGTCCTTCGATGTCATACGGATTCACGATGAGCGCCTCGTGGAGTTCGTGCGCCGCGCCGGTGAATTCGCTCAGGATCAGCACGCCGTCTTCATCGCTCCTGGAGACGATGAATTCCTTCGCAACGAGATTCATGCCGTCGTGCAGAGACGTCACCGCGCAGACATCGGCAGCTTCATAGTACTTGTTCACGGTCGCATGGTTGTGATGCGCCTTCAGGAAGATGATCGGGCGCCATGTCTTCGTCTGGAATCTCCAGTTGATCTTGTCGACGCATTCGTCAAGCTCCGCCATCAGATCGTGATAGCGCTTGATGTGCGTCCGGCTCGGCGCGCCGAGCTCGACGAATGTGAAGCGTCCCAATAATTCGGGATGCTTCTCCAGCAGCCGCTCGACGGCGCGGAATCGCTCGACGATGCCTTTCGTATAATCGATGCGGTCAACGCCCACGCCGAGCAGATCGAAACTCATGCCGAGTTCCCGTCTGATCTGTTCCTGTTTCTCCGCCGCCAGGGGCCTGGCGATGCCGATGCCGCCTGCGGGCGCACTCGGGAAATCGACGCTGATCGGGAACGGGCGGACCGCTGTCGTGGCGCCGCGGCGCTCGATCGAAAACCGGTCCCAGTTGATCTTCGATTCGAGAGAGCGGTCCACGGTTTCCATGAAGTTGTTGCAATGGAACTGCACATGGAAGCCGATCAGATCGGCGCCGAGCAGACCGAGCAGCATTTCTTTTTTCCAGGGACAGATGGAGAACGCCTCGGGATTCGGCCACGGAATGTGCCAGAAGATCGCCACGCGCGCATCGGGACGCTCGGCCTTGATCAATGCCGGCAAGAGCGAGAAATGATAGTCCTGGATGAGGATGAGCGGATCGGTTTCCTCGCGGATCTCCTCGAGCAGTTCCTGTGCGAAGCGCTCGTTGACGCGCTGATACTGCACCCAGTCGTCCAGACGGAAGACGGGACGCGTGTGCGTGATATGGCAGAGCGGCCAGATGCCTTCATTCGAAAAGCCGTAGTAATACCCTTCCTCCTCTTCCTTCGTGAGGAACATGCGCTTGAGCGTATAGGAAGGGTCCTCCGGAGGCACCGGCACGTGTCCCCGTTCGTCGCACATCTCGCGGTCGGCATCGCCGCTTCCATGCGCCATCCATGTGCCGCCGCAGGCCCGCAGGATCGGATCGAGCGCGGTGACGAGTCCGCCGGCCGGGACGATGCATTCGATCGTCTTTCCCTGCTTCACATGCATGTAGGGCTCGCGGTTCGAGACGACGATGAGATTCCTGGTGCCGAGTTCGCGGCGGATGAAGCCCTTCAGGCGTTCGGCCGTCCAGAGCGAATCGCCTTCCACGCGCAGGCGCGCCTCTTCTTCGGCGCTGGCGCGCGCCACGGCGAGGCTTTTTGCCATGAGCGACGCCTCGATTGCCAGGGGTTCCAGAATATCGCCGCGCGCAATGAGATCGGTTTTTGCCGCCCGGCCCAGACGGAGATTTTTCATCCATTCGGTGATCTGCATGACCGGAGCGATGATGCTCCAGCGCACCATGAGCACCGTCGTCACAATGATCAGCGCCATGAGCACGAACAGGCGCACGAGATTGCGCTCCCAGATGCCGAGCATGCGCGTATCGATGTACGAGGCGTCCTGAAAAATCACGAAGGAGCCGGCGCGCACGCTGTCGATCATCACCGGCGCGGCATACACGAGCGTCTGGCGTCCCGCCATGTCGTCGAAGCTCGAGACGGGCTTGTTCTGTTCGATGGATTGTTTCAACTGGGGCGGCGCGGCGCTCAGCGAGCTGAGCGTGGGGCTGGCGGCGATCGCCGTGCCGAGCGTGTCGTAGACCACCACCCCCAGGAACCGCTCGCGGTTTTCAAAGCGCTCGACAAACCGGGTGAGTCTGGAGATGGATCGGTGATACAGGAGGTTCTGTATCGACTCTTCAAACGTTTCGGCGAGCAGGACGGTGCGCGACGTGAGATCGGCCGTGAGCCTGTCCCGTTCGGTCTGTATCTGCAGGATGGAGGAAAGAAACGCAACAAGCGTTGCAACAAAGAACAGAGCGATAATGAGACGAAGCGTGATTTTCATCATCCGTCGGCCTCCACACGATGTTGTCGGTTGGCTGGGCAGCATCGCCGCACTGCGGCATCTTGTTCTTCAACATACAGAGATCCGTGCAAAGACACAAGCGCCGCCCGAAGGCGGCGCCTGTGGTTCCCTTGAAGACGGCTGATCGTCTGGCGATCGTTACTTGATGAGGTTCATCTTCCGCGTCTGCACGAACTGTCCCGCATTCATGCGCGCAAAATAGATGCCGCTCACCACATTCCCTCCGGAATTGTCGGTTCCGTTCCACTCAACGGAATACGAGCCGGCTTCAAAGGATTCTTGATCGACGAGCTTTTTGACTTCGCGTCCCTGGATGTCGTAGATGACAACCGACACTTTTTCCGACTTCGGCACGGAGAACTCGATGTTCGTCGCCGGATTGAAGGGATTCGGATAATTCTGCCCGAGCGTGAACTCCGTCGCCGCCGCGGCTCCGAGTCCTCCGACGGCGGAACTGGTCTTGTGCGCCGTCGAGTGGCAGGGCTGGCAGTCCATCTGCGTCATCACGTTGTTCGTGCCGGTGGTGCCGTGGCACGTCTGGCACTGCGTGACGTTCGGATTGGTGACATAGGTCGACACGAACTTCGTGGCGAAATAATCGTTCAGCACCTGCGCCGTCTTCGCCGCGACGTCGCCGGCCAGGCGAGCGCAGCGTTCCTTCCGCTCGGTATCGCCGACGCCTTTCTTCGCAACATTGCACCACTGGCTCACCGACGCATGGCAGATCACGGTGCCGGCGATATTCTGCGGCAGCGCGCCCACGTACTTCTTGTCGGCATACTTCCCGTCGATCGATGCCTGGTTTGCCTTGTCGCTCGGCAGCTTCTCGGCGGCGGCCCATCCCCACACTTCATTGATCAGCTTGCCCGAGTCGGCCTTCGACACGACCAGGCTGATGATCGCGGCAGCGCCGTTGACGGCTCCGCAGAGCGTACCCCAGCCGTTGCCTCCGCCGCGGCCGAAGAGCATCACTTCCATCGGCATGTTCGCCCACGGATCGGGCAGCTTCTCTTTCAGCGCTTCGGTGAACGATCCGAAGACGCCCGATGCGCAGTCCTTATCCGAATAATAGAGATGATGGGCGCGGAGACGGACATCTTCCGGATCGATAGTCTGGTACGGCCAGGGCCATACGGCCGCTTTGGGTTCGGCAAACAACGTTCCGCCCGAGATGGCACCCAGCGCCGCCGCGCCCGTGACGGCGCCGAGGGCATATTTCGATGTGCTGGAGAGGAACTCTTTCCTGGTAATTTCATTCGACATGATGATGCTCCTTTGGTGGATAGAGATGGGATTCGATCAGATGAATGACAGCTGAAAGCACTTCACAATCGGGAGCGCATGCGAGCGCGCGCCGGAAATAGTTCAGCGAAGCGCGCGCGTCGCAGTACAGCCAGAGCATGCCGAGTTCGGCATTGAGCTCGCATGCATTCTCACGGGCGATCATGCCCTGCTCAAGACGCCGGACGAGTCCGGGACACGGACAATCTTCCCATGCCGCATCAGTATCCGTGATGATGCGGATGTCGTCGGCGATGAGCCGGTGAAAGGCATCGAGCGCCTCGCCGATGCGGCCGGTCTGCGTCAGGCAGATGACCAGCTTTTTCCTCGCCTTCGCATCGGCCGGATTTTCGCGCAGCACCGCCTGCAGCTCGGTAAGCGCACTGGCGTAGTCGCGCGTGAGAAAATGATAATTGGCAAGCATTTCACTCATCGTGCCCCGTGAATGTTCAATTACCATGCCAAGGGAAAGGGAATGGCCCGGATGCCGCTTTCTCAACGAAAAGGGCGGTTTTTCGGGTGGAAGGATGAGGAAGGACATCGGCGGAGCGATGCAGCAGTGCAACATTTAGGGCTAAAAACGCATCGATAAAGGAGTTATACGAGTGCAGCAGTGTGATGCATTTGCATCATCGCGCGTGCAGATCACGTGTGTGAAGTCCCATGGCTTTCAGATGCCGCCAGATGGTCGTCCGGTCGACGCCGATAATCCGGGCGACCTTCGTCTTGTTCCATTGGTGGGCATTGAGCAGACCGATGAGCCGCTCACGATCGATGCGCGGAGCGATCACAAGCGATGGTTCGGGCGCGCACGGAATGGCCCCCTTCAACGACGGCGGCAGCGCACAGGCGGTGAGCGCCTGATCGTGCCTCGTGCGGATGTATGCGTATTCGACCGCGTTTTCCAGCTCGCGTATGTTGCCCGGCCAGGCGTAGGATGTCAGGATGCGGAGCGCGCGCTCATCGATTTCGGTCAGGTGCTTGTCGTAGACGGCGTTGAACTTCTGCATGAAATGACGCACCAGCAGCGGTATGTCGTCCGCGCGCTCGCGCAGCGGAGGCATCATGATCGGCACGACATTGAGGCGGTAGAAGAGGTCATCGCGGAAGCGGCCCTCCTCCATCGCCCTGCGGATATTCACATTCGTGGCGGCGATGATTCTCACATCGGCCCGGCGCGTCGACGACTCTCCCACCCGCTCGAACGTTCCCTCCTGCACGACGCGCAGCAGCTGGGGCTGCATGGCAATCGGCATCTCGGCCACTTCATCGAGAAAGATCGTTCCGCCGTCGGCGGCTTCGAAGCGTCCGATGCGGTCCCTCACCGCATCGGTAAACGCACCCTTCGTGTGACCGAAGAGCTCGCTTGCCAGAAGCTGCGGCGGAAGCACGGAGCAGTTGACCTTGATGAACTTTTCATTCTTTCTTCGGCTCAGCGCCTGAATGGCATTGGCCGCAAGTTCCTTGCCGGTGCCGGTCTCTCCCTGTATCAGCACCGTGGCATCGGTCGGGGCGATCTCTCGAATCGTCTCGAAGATCTCCTGCATGGCGCGGCTTGTTCCCGTCAGGCCGAAGAAACTCTCTTGGCATGTGCGCGCATCGTCGGCGGACCGGCCGCCGTATGCGGCGTCGCGGAACGACACGACGCCTCCTGTGGGACGCCCATCCTTCGCACAGATGACGGCGGCGTTGACTTTCACCGGAATCGTCTCGCCGGCCTTGCACGCATATACGGTCTTGAAGTCCACAATACTCTTTCCCGATTCAAGCACGCGCGCGATCGGACAGTTGAAAAGACACGCTTCGGAATGAAACACATGCCGGCAGATGCGGCCGATGACCGCCGACCGTTCGAGCCGTGTAATGCGTTCGGCCGAGGCGTTGAAGTATTGGATCCTGAACTCCTGATCGACCGTAAAGAGACCTTCCGCAATCGAATCGAGTATCTCACTGCTGTTGATGTCCGTCAATGGCATGGTTCGGCGTTTCGAGAAAGAGATGGATGGGCGCTTCGCACTGTCGAACGACAATATACTCAATTATGAACAAGAAGATCAACTGCTGCGATCTTGCAACTGTTCAATGAAACAGTTAGATTGTGCAGAGTTTCAATCCATCACGGTAATCTGTCCACGACACTCAGACGCATCACTTCCATGGCAAACGATTCATCGCTCTGGCTCTTCATCGCCATCGGGCTCGGCGCCGGACTCCTTTCGGGATTCTTCGGCATCGGCGGCGGCATCATCATCGTTCCGGCGCTCATCTACATCGCCGAATTCACGCCGCTCAAAGCCACTGGCACGAGCCTTGCCGTGCTCCTTCCGCCTGTCGGACTTGCGGCAGTGATCACCTATTACCGCAACGGCAACGTCGATATCAGCGCGGCCGTCGTCATCGCCGTCTGTCTCTTCTTCGGCGCCTGGCTCTCGGCGCTCCTGGCAAACCGGATGAACCCGTACGTGCTGAAATTCACATTCGGCGTGTTCTTGATCGCCATGGGCATCTACATGGTCTCCACCAATTGGGCGAAGCTGACGGGACGATAAGATGATCACGATCCGACGCGCCGCCGAGGCGGACTCCGCCGCGCTCGCCGAATTCGGCGCCCGCACATTCTACGATACATTCGCCAAAGACAATACGCCCGAGAACATGAGCGCCTACCTGGCGCTGACGTTTTCGCCCGAGAAGCAGGCCCGCGAACTCACAGATCCCTCCATCACCTTCTTCATCGCCGAGGACGGGGGAACGATCGCCGGCTCGGTCAAGGTCGTGGACGGACTGGCGCCGGCCTGCATCACCGGCCGCCATCCGATCGAGATCGCGCGGCTCTACGTCGACAAACAGTACTTCCGCCAGGGCATCGGCACACGCCTCATGCAATGCTGCTTCGATCTGGCCGCCTCGAAGGGCTGCGACACCGTGTGGCTCGGCGTGTGGGAGCACAACGATCGCGCGCGCGAGTTTTATCGCAAGTGGAAATTCCGCGAGGTCGGCTCGCATATCTTCCAGCTGGGCGACGATCCGCAGATCGATCTTCTTTTGCAGCGCCCTCTTACAGGCATGCTTTGAGAGGTTACTTTTCTCAAATTTCAGAATGTCCGTAATGTAATTCCCAATTGTGAAAACCCCATCATGAAAAACACCCACTTTCAGCGGATTTCTGCGTCTGAAATGTGGCATAGTAATTGAATTCATCGGTTTCGGAATATTGCAAGGACGAACCCCTATGAAAACAAAACTTATACTCGCTCTTCTCCTCATCGCCATGCAGTGTCCGGCACAGTACTTCTCCGGCCGCTTCACGACCTCATTCTATACATGGCAGGCGCAGGAGACAAACGCACCAGTCAACGGACAGGCCCAGTCGCCCACGAAACTGACGATGGCCCGTCTCTATGAAAACATACAGGCCGACGTGCTCGGCAGCCGCTTCGGCCTGAACGTGAACGCGCAGGTCTCGAAGGATTTCGGCACGTCGATCGGAACGGATCCCGAACTGAGGCTCTCGCAGCTCACGCTCAAGGCCCGCAAGATCGCCGATGTCGCCGACATCTCCGTCGGCCGCCAGTTCGTCATGGCCGGCGTCGGCACCGGATACGTCGACGGCGGGCTCATGAAGCTCTCCTTCCTCGACGGCGCCGTCGGACTCCAGGCCTTCGGCGGCTATTCGCTCATCGACACGCGCACCATCGACTTCAAGCGCGCGCTCGGCGACAATGCCTTCTACGGCGGACAAATCAGCGCGGCGCCCTTCGAGGATGTGCTCGTGGGCTTCAGCTACATGAAGAAATCGCGCGAACAGAATTCGTTCACGATCACGCGGTTCGACTCGCTCTTCAATCCGACGCTGGTCACCATGTCCTTCGATCCGCAGACCGAGGAGCTCGCGGGATTCGACCTGCGCTACGGCATCACCGAGGGTACGGATGTCTACATGCGCACCGACTACGATCTCGACAACGACCGAGTGCACCGCGTCGAAGCATCGGGCCGTCTTGAAATCCTTCCGCAGCAGCTTGCGGTGACGGCCGATTATCTCTATCGCATGCCCCGGCTTCAGTTCAACTCGATCTTCTCCGTCTTCTCGATGAACGAGACGCAGGAAATCGAAGGCGGCGTTGAATACGAATTCACCCCGTCGGCGCGCGCCTATGCGCGGTACGGATACGTGAAGTACACGGACGACAACAGCGGCCGCATCCGCATCGGCGGAACGTACGATTTCCTCAGCATCTCGTACTCGAACAACTTCGGCTACGCGGGAGACTTCAACGGCGTCACGATCCAGGCCGTCTATCCCACCGCGGACCGCGTCTTCGTTCCCGCCGTGGGATTCGGCTATGCCAAATACAAAGTGTCGGAGGACGCCGAATCGAACAACGTGATGAACGCGAATGTCGGACTCACATACCGTCCCACGCCGTCGCTTGCCGCCGATATACAGGCGCAATGGATCCAGAATCCGGTCTACAACAGCGACTTCCGCGTCTTCTTGAAATTCAACTATATTTTCAGCAAGCGCTTGCTGAACTGGTTCTAAGAACGAATGTTTCGAGGGCTCACAATGAAAATCAAACTTACAGTCTTCACGCTTCTCCTCTGCGCCGCGGCTCTGCTCGTCTCGGCCCGCCTGTCGTCGACGGCCGCGGCCGAACAGACGCAGACGGACAAGTTCGTCAAATTCTCGCACAAGCTTCACACCGACGCCGGCGCCGAATGCGCCTCATGCCACGGCGACGTCGCTGCAAACGAGAAGCTGAACGAAAAGCTCACGCCCGGGCACGATGCATGCCAGAGCTGCCATGAAGAGCAGCTGAGCAGCAACTGCCAGTTCTGCCACTACAGCGACACGCCCGAGAAGGAAGCGGCCGCTCCGGTGCGCGATCTGATCATCAATCACAAGCAGCATGTCGACCAGAACGTCACGTGCGTGACATGCCATACGCGCATCGCCGAGAGCGAAGAGGCGGGCAACCACGCGGCGCCCACGATGGCCACATGCAACGTGTGCCACAACAAGGTGCAGGCCGGCAACGAATGCGAATCGTGCCACCGCAACATGGCGACGCTCTATCCCCGTTCGCACACGCGCGGCGATTTCATGCGCGATCACGGACGCATCACGCGGCTGAACACCTACGATGCGAAATGCCAGTCGTGCCATGAAGAACGCTTCTGCTCGCAGTGCCATGACGGCACGAACCTGACGACGCTCTCCCCCACGCTCAAAGTCGGCATGATCTCGCCGCGCACGCTGCACAACGACAAGGCGAAGGCGCTTGCGGGCCAGATGGTGCACGATCTCAACTACCGCTTCACGCATGCGATCGATGCCAAGAGCAAGAGGATCTCCGACTGCCAGGTGTGCCACCAGTCGCAGCAGTTCTGCAACGACTGCCACAACAACGGCGCCGAGAATCAGGGCGGCGTGCTGCCGGCATCGCACCGCCAGCCGGGCTTCGCGCTCGTCGGCGGCTACGCATCGGGCGGCGGACGCCACGCCGATCTGGCAAAGCGCGACATCGAACAGTGCGCGGCATGCCACGACGTGTCGGGTTCCGAACCCGCCTGCGTGCGCTGCCATATGGACGTGGACGGCGTGAAACACACCAATCCCCGCACGCACAAGAGCGGCTTCATGGACGACACGCACGGCGAATGGCATTCCTCGCCGGGCGCATCGTGCTATGTCTGCCACACCGACGCCAACGCGCGTCCCAATGGAATTAAAGGTCAAGGATTCTGCGGCTACTGCCACAGTAAATAAGATGAGGCTAGGATGAAAAATTTCGTATTTGCACTTGCAACGATCTGTCTGGCTGGATTCATCGGATGCAGCCAGCTCAAGGAAGAAAACCCCTCCCCGGTTTCAAACCGCGTCGGAGTCCATCCGCCGGGATTCTCCAATCCGGCGGACACCGCGAATTTCCACGGCAAGGCCATCGCGCACAACAACTGGGACATGCATGAATGCACACGATGCCACGGCACCGACTACAACGGCGGCACCACCGGCGTTTCCTGCAACACGTGCCACACGAAATCGCGCGGTCCTGAAAACTGCACGACATGCCACGGAAGCGTGAATGCCGCGCCGCCGAAGGATCTGCATGATAACGTGTCCGTGTCCGTCGCAACTGTCGGTCTGCACCAGAAGCATGTCTCCGGCGCGACGCTGGCGGCAAACCTGCGCTGCTCGGCATGCCATATCGTGCCCTCCTCGCTGTATGCACCGGGTCACCTGGACGGCGTGCTGCCGGCGGAAGTGACATTCGATACGGCAAGCGTGGCGCGCACGGTGACCAACGAACCCGGCACATCGTTTTACTATGCGGGACTTCCCGCATACACGCCCAATCCGAGCTATACGCGTCCGGCGGCAACCTGCCAGAACACCTATTGCCACGGCAATTTCAAGAACGGCAATCCGACGAACGTCGTGAAATGGACCGATGAAACCGGATCGGGCGCCGCCTGCGGCACCTGCCACGGCGATGTCACGAAGCCGATGCCCGAGCGTGCGATGCCGAGAACGATCAACAACGGCGGCATCCACCCGACGAACACGAATTGCGCCGGCTGCCACTTCGGCATCATCGACAATACGGGCAAGCTCCTGGATGTGACGAAGCACATCAACGGCAAGGTGAACGTCTTCGGCACCGAACAGAATTTTTAAGAAGCAGTACAACCCCGCTGCTGTACCAAAAAAGAAGCCGCCTCCTTCCCCAGGAGACGGCTTTTTTTATTTTCTTGTATGTGGGGCGAAGCCGGAAATGATACGCGCGTTAAGCGTGGTTATTGTTCCTTCGCCCCTGTTTTTTTAAAAGTACGGCCTCACTCTGTATTTCACGCCGATCTCCTCCTCAACAAATTTCTTCGCCGCCTCATGATCGATCTCCGGAATCCCCACGACGCTCATCACGACTTCGGGCACATGCTTCTTCGCCTCGCGCGCAAAGTCGATCATCGCCGCATGGAAGCGCGGACCGTCCAGATGCATCAGTTCGCCATACTGCACCGGATCGATCGAGTTGAGGCTGATCGAGACGACATCCACCAATCCCGCCAGTTCGGGCGCGATGTTCCGCTTGTTGATGATCGAACCGTGTCCGTCGGTGTTCAATCGGACGCGTCCGCCCTGCGACTTCACCCAGGCGGCGATCTTCTTCAGCACTTCGAACCGGATCGTCGGCTCGCCGTATCCGCAGAAGACGATGTCGTGATACGCGTTCGGATCTCCGATCTCGGCGATCACTTCCTCGGCTTCCGGCTCGCGACTGATCTTCAGGTTGTAGCCTTTGATCACCGCATCGCCCTTGCGGTCGCAGAATTCGCAATCGGCGTTGCAGCGGTTGGTCAGATTGATGTAGAGCGACGATCCGAGCCTGTATGTGATGACGGGCCCGGGCAGCGAGCCGATGCCGAAGAGTTTTTTCGCATTGAAGGATGAAGTGCGTTCGATGTCGGCGAGCGACGCGCCGGTGAGCTCGGCGATGCGCGCGCCGATCAGCGGCACATAGGACGGCTCATTGCGCGTGCCGCGGTGCGGCACCGGCGTCAGATACGGCGAATCGGTCTCGAGCATGATGTGATCGTAGCCGATCGCGCGCACGACATCGGCCGCGCTGTTGTTTTTGAACGTCACCGTGCCGGGAAACGATACGAGAAATCCCATCCTGATGAGCCTGTATGCCGTCGGCACATCGCCCGAATAGCAGTGAAAGACGCCCTTGAGCGCCTCATGCCTGCTGTCGGCGCTCGTCGTATCCTTGCGCCAGAGGGGAAACTCGCGCACGAGTTCTTCGACGATCCGCACGGCGTCATCCATCGAGTCGCGCGTGTGGATGATGACCGGAAGGTTCCTGCGCGCCGCAAGCGCGAGCTGTTCGCGGAACCGTTCGCGCTGCACATCGCGCGGCGCGCGGTCGTAATAATAATCGATGCCGATTTCGCCCACGGCGACGACTTTCGGATGCGCCAGAAGCGCTTCGATTTCCTGAAGTGTCGATTCATTCCACGTCTCCAGGTCGAGCGGATGATAGCCGACGGCCGCATACACCTCGGGGAACCGTTCGGCAAGCGCGATCGCCTTGCGGCTCGATTCCATGTCCGTTGCCGGCACGACGACGTATTCCATGCCCGCGCTGCGCGCCCGGGCGATGACGTCGTGAATATCTTCTTCAAAATCCTTGTAGAACAGATGTGCGTGTGTATCGATGAACATGACGGCCCTGCTTCCTTCTCTGTTGGTTTCCGAAATCCTTATAAAGTACCAACAATCCCGTGGAATTGCAATAAAAAGGCCGCTCAATATTGCTTCTCCACCGCACATTCGTTACATTTTTTTTCACAGTTTTTTACAAGATTCCGACGATCCCGGCGAATATGGAACACGAACATACACAGGCCTCCGCCCCTCCGGTCACCACCGGCGAACTCTGGACCTCGAAGCAGCGGCAGGCATCCGCGCTGCATGAGATCTCCTACCGGGCCTGCTTCAAGCCCCAGTTGCCGCGCTACTTCATCGAGCGCTATTCGCAGCCGGGCGACACGGTGTACGATCCGTTCACCGGACGGGGAACGACGATCGTCGAGGCCGCGCTCATGGGACGGCGCGTGATCAGCAACGATGTGAATCCGCTCAGCCGCATTTTAACCGAGCCGCGCCTTCTGCTTCCTTCACTCGATGCGATTGAAGCGCGGCTTGACGAAATTCCCGACCGGCACGATGACATGGAGTGTCACGATCTTTCCATGTTCTTCCATCCCGAGACCGAACGCGCCCTCGCGGCACTGCGCCGGTATCTGGCAGCGCGGAAAGCCTCGGGCCGGGAAGATGCCGCCGACAAATGGATCCGCATGGCGGCGACCAACCGGCTCACGGGACATTCACCCGGATTTTTTTCCGTCTACACGCTTCCTCCCAACCAGGCCACAAGCCGGGAGCGTCAGCGGCTCATCAACGCAAAGCGCGGCCAGACGCCCGAATACCGTGATGTGAAGACGCTGATCCTGAAGAAGTCGCGCTCGCTGCTGGCCGGCCTTTCTGAAGAGGACGCGGATCGCGTGCGCGCTATCGGCGAGGCGGCGCTCTTCACAGAAGCCGATGCCAGACAAACGAAGAGCATTCCGGATGAGACGGTGCAGCTCACGGTCACCTCTCCTCCGTTTCTGGATATCGTCCAGTACTCGGCGGACAACTGGCTGCGCTGCTGGTTCAACGCCATCGACGACAAGGACGTGGGCCGCGCCATCACGATGTCGCGCACGATCGGCGAATGGTCGGATGTGATGGGTGACGTGATGCGCGAGCTTTTCCGCGTGACGCGGCCAGCGGGCTATGTGGCCTTCGAAGTGGGCGAGATCCGCAAGGGCACGCTCCGGCTCGAGGAAGCCGTCATCCCGCTGGGCGAAGCCGCGGGCTTCCGCTGCGTTTCGCTCCTGATCAACCAGCAGCAGTTCAGCAAGACATCGAACATCTGGGGCGTCCGCAACAACAATCATGGAACCAACACCAACCGCATCGCCCTTTTTCGGAAGGAATAGCATTTCTCATTCTCTGTGATGCCCGGCATGGCGCCATTCAGGAAGACTTTTTAGTCTTCTATTTTGTTCGTATATTGATCATCATCTTATCGAAATCAGGAGCCTGTATGAAACTGTTGATGCCGCTGCTGCTTGCCTTCGTGTTCGTGATCACATCAGTGCACGCCCAGTCTCCGCTGGAGAAATACGCCGGCGCCGAATCGCTCACGCCCGAGCAGTTCGCCGATGTGGTGAAAGCGGCCTGGGATGAGCTCAAAAAAGCCGCCGATGAATACGACGCGCAGCTGAAATCGAAGAACGAATTCGAGTCGACGCAGGAATTTCAGGCGCGCATGGCGCGCGAGCGCGACGCCTACTGGGGCAAGATCGTCAAGTTCAACACCGAACAGAAGCTCTCCGAGCACACATTCCCCGTCCTGATGAATGTGCAGCTGCGGACATACAATGCCGACCGCCGCACGTATTCGCTCAAGTCGACCTCATCCATCATCGTGCCTCCGAGCGGCGAGCGCGTGTCTGTCACGCTCCCTTCCAATGCGTTCACATTCATCCGCGAATCGAAGCGCAAAGGATACCGCTACGCCCATATCGTCATGAACACCGAACCGGAATTCATCTGGCATGTCGAGCCCGATGTGGCGCGCGCGGCGAAGAGCGCCGAATCGAACATCCATTTTAAGGTGTGGTTCAAGCTGGACATCACGCAGCCGATCGTCAACACGACGGCCCGCCTGTCCATCGTCCCCGTCAAGATCGCACTCATCAACTCAGGCAGCAATACTGTGTATTGGACCGAAAACATCTCCCGTTAACGCTTCTATACTGAAGGATCATTCACATGAATAATTTCAAGCAGAGCATTGTTGAACTCATCACCGATACGTCGACGAATCTGCCGCCGGATGTGCGGCGCGCCATCAAAAAGGCGCAGTCGATCGAGACGCCCGACACGCGCGCTGCGCTCGCGCTCGAGACCATCGCGACGAACATCGATATGGCCAACACGAACGTCGGCCCCATCTGCCAGGATACCGGCATGCCCACGTTTTATGTGCATACCCCTGTCGGCGCGAACCAGATCGAGATGAAGAAGATGATCCGAGAGGCCATCGCGGAAGTGACCAAAGCCGGCAGGCTCCGTCCGAACTCGGTCGATTCGCTCACCGGAAAGAACAGCGGCAACAATCTCGGCGAAGGCACGCCGGTGATTCATTTCGAACAGTGGGAAACGTCGGACGAGATCGAAGTGAAGATGATTCTCAAGGGCGGAGGATGCGAGAACAAGAACATCCAATACTCGCTTCCCGCCGAGATCGAACATCTCGGCAAGGCCGGCCGCACGCTCGAGGGCGTCCGCAAGTGCATCATGCACGCCGTGTGGCAGGCGCAGGGACACGGCTGCGCCGTCGGCGCCATCGGCGTCGCCATCGGCGGCGACCGCACCACGAGCTACGAACACGCCAAGGCGCAGCTCTTCCGCGCGCTCGACGATACGAATCCCGTACCAGAACTCGCCGCGCTCGAAGAGACGATCATGAAGGACGCCAATGCGCTCAACATCGGCTCGATGGGCTTCGGCGGCAAGGCGACACTCATCGGCTGCAAGATCGGCGCCCTGAACCGCCTGCCGGCAAGCTTCTTCGTCTCGGTCGCGTACAACTGCTGGGCGTTCCGCCGCCAGGGCGTCGTGCTGGATGCCGCAACGGGCGCGATCAGGCGCTGGCTCTATAAGGATGAAAAGGAAGCCCCGATTCCGATGGGAAAAGCGGGCGGCCTGACGCTCACCGGCAAGGAAATCGTGCTTACCGCCCCCTTCACCGAAGAGCAGGTCAGGAACCTGAAAGTCGGCGATGTGGTTCTTTTGAACGGTCCCATGTTCACCGGCCGCGATGCGATACACGCACATCTCATACACAACGAATCCCCGGTCGATCTGCGCGGGCAGGCGCTCTACCACTGCGGCCCGGTCATGATTCAGGAAGACGGCAAATGGAAGGTCAAGGCGGCCGGCCCCACCACCAGCGGACGCGAAGAGCCGTATGAAGCGGATGTCATCCGCAAGTTCGGCATCCGCGCCATCATCGGCAAAGGCGGCATGGGCGCCAAGACGCTTGCCGCGCTGAAGGAACACGGATGCGTCTATTTGAACGCCATCGGCGGCGCGGCGCAGTATTACGCCGAATGCATCACCGATGTGACGGGAGTCGACTTCATGGAATTCGGCGTGCCCGAGGCCATGTGGCATCTGCAGGTGAAAAATTTCCCTGCCATCGTCACCATGGATTCGCACGGCGGCAGCCTCCATGCCGAAGTGGAAAAGGATTCGGCGGCGAAGCTTGCCGGATTTGTCGAAGCCGCCGTCTGAGGTTGATCGCGTGTTTTCTCTTTTTGCATGTTGCATCGTTGCAGGCATCGCGGATTGCACTCTCCGCCCTGCCTGCAATGATCGAACGGACTTGAGCTTATTCACTGATACAATTTCCAGCAACTTCATACACAGGTGATTATGGCACAACAGACGCTCACGGTTACCGACAATCGCACTGGCAAACAGTACGAACTTCCGATCACGGATGGCACGATCAATGCCACAGACCTCCGCAAAGTCAAAGTCTCGGACAATGATTTCGGATTGATGACATACGATCCGTCATTCATGAACACGGCGGCATGCAAGAGTTCGATCACCTACATCGACGGCGATAAGGGCATCCTGCGCTACAGAGGATACCCGATCGAGCAATTGGCCGACACGTGCACGTACCTTGAGGTCGCCCATCTGCTCTTCAGGAACGAGCTTCCCAACGAGCAGCAGCTGCACGAATGGGAAGCGCAGATCAAGCAGCACCAGTTCATACACAAAAACATCGAACAGCTCATCGAGGGATTCCGCTACGATGCGCACCCGATGGGCATCTTCATCAGCACGGTCGCCGCGCTCTCCACGTTCTATCCGGAGTCGTCGAAGGTGCTCGATCCCGAAGTCCGCAAGAAGCAGATCCGGCGCCTCATCGGCAAGGTGCCGACGATCGCGGCCTTCGCCTATCGCCATCGTCTGGGCATGCCCTATGTCTATCCGGAGGATGACCTCGGCTTCATCGAGAATTTTTCGAGCATGATGTTCAAGCGCGGCACGAAGAAATTCAATCCGCCGCAGACGCTGATCCGCGCGCTCGACACGCTTTTCATCCTCCATGCGGACCATGAGCAGAACTGCTCGACCAGCGCCATGCGCAATGTCGGAAGTTCGCACTCCGATCCCTATTCGGCCACAGCCGCCGCCGCGGCGGCGCTCTACGGTCCGCTGCATGGCGGCGCCAACGAGGCGGTGCTGCGCATGCTCGACCAGATCGCCGACGTGAAGAACGTGCCCGGCTTCATACAGAAAGTCAAGGCCGGTGAAGGCAAGCTCATGGGATTCGGGCACCGCGTCTACAAGAATTACGATCCGCGGGCGACGGTGATCAAGCGCCTGGCCGACGAGGTCTTCGACATCACCGGCACGAATCCGAAGCTCAAGATCGCTTTGGAGCTTGAACGCATCGCGCTGGAAGACGATTACTTCGTCTCGCGCAAGCTGTATCCGAACGTCGATTTTTATTCGGGACTGATCTATCAGGCAATGGGATTCCCCGTCGACATCTTCCCGGTGCTCTTCGCCATTCCGCGCACGGCGGGCTGGCTGGCGCACTGGCAGGAAATGCTGACCGATCCGGAGCAGAAGATCGCGCGTCCGCGGCAGATCTATACGGGCGAAGACAAGCGCGATTTCATTCCCATGAATGAACGATAATTTTTCTACAGGGACGCTATGAAAGCAGTCATCAACAATTCGCTTACGCATTACATCGATATCGGCATCTCCACGGCCCAGGCGGTGATCTTCATACACGGCTTTCCCTTCACGCACAAGATGTGGATGTTTGCCGGCGGGCAGACCGAAGCGCTTTCGGGCTCCAACCGTCTCGTCGCATACGACGTGCGCGGTCACGGCGACAGCGAGATCGGCCAGGGCATCTTCACCGTAGAATTCCTGGTGGACGATCTGATCGCCCTGATGGACCATCTGAAGATCCGCCAGGCGATCCTTGTGGGCCTTTCGATGGGAGGATATATCGCGCTTCGGGCCGTGGAACGCCACCCGAACCGCGTCAAGGCGCTCGTTCTCTGCGACACGAAAGCGGGGCCCGACTCGAATGAGGCGAAGATCAAGCGCTCGGCGCACATCCGGATGATCAGGCAGGACGGCACGCGCGCGTTCGCCGAGGAATTCATCAAGGGCGTCGTTGCGCCCGAAACGTTCGAGACCAAGCCCGAAGTCGTGCGCTCGCTCCAAAGCATGATCGAGCGCACCTCTCCCATTACGCTCTCGGGCGCGCTCGTGGCCCTGGCGGCGCGGACCGATACGACCCCCGCGCTCGCCTCCATCCAGTGCCCGGTGCTCGTCATGAGCGGCGAGAAGGACGCGCTTGCCACTCCGGCCGAGGCGAAAGCGATGAAGGAAAAAATCCCGAACGCCGAGCTCGCGCTCATTCCGAAGGCGGGACACATGAGCAACGTCGAAAATCCCGAGGAATTCAACAAGCACCTGATCGGGTTCATCCGCCGCAATTCGTAAGCCGGCTTCCATCATCTCGCATTCATGAAAAATGTTCTCGTCACGGGCGGGACCGGATTCATCGGCTCCCGCCTCGCTTCCCTGCTTCTCCAGCACGGCTGCTCCGTTTCCATTCTCCGACGCGCATCGTCCGACACTTCGCGCCTTGAGGGCCTCGATGTGCGCCACTGCATCGGCGATGTGCGCGATGAGGAAACGCTCCGGCGCCATGTACGCGGACACGACACGGTCTTCCACACGGCGGCCGTGATCTCGTTCTGGAAACCCAACCACGCGCGCATGTTCGACATCAACGTCAATGGAACGCGCGCCGTCGTGCATGCATGCCGCATGGAAGGCGTCAGCCGCCTCATGCATACCAGCTCGATCGCCGCGATCGGTCATCCGGCCGAGGCGGGCGGCACGGCCGACGAGCGCTCCACGTTCAACTGGAACACGCGCACGAACGGCTATAAGGAATCGAAGCGGAGAGCCGAAGAGCACGTCATGAAGGCGGTCCAGGATGGAGAACTCGATGCCGTGATCGTCAATCCCGGCGTGGTGATCGGACCCGGCGACACGTCGTTCAACGGCGGGAAAATCCTCAAGACCGCCGCCCGGGGACTCATGCTCTTTTATCCCGAAGGCGGCATGAATATCGTGTATGTGGACGATGTGGCGCGCGGCATGATCGCCGCCGTGCTCCAAGGCAGAAAAGGCGAACGCTACATCCTGGGCGGCGACAATGTGTCGCACCGCGACGCCTTCACCGCCGCGGCGGAACTGACCGGCCGGCGCCCTCCCTTCATTCCCGTTCCCACTGGCGCCGTGAAAATCGCGGCCGCGCTCTTCGATTGCTGGGGCATCATCTCGCGCCGGGAGCCGCTCATTACCACGGAGCTCGTCTCCGGCGCCGGACTCTTCAATTGGTACTCGTCCGAGAAGGCGCAGCGCGATCTCGGCTATACGATCACGCCGTACCGCGACGCCCTCCGCATGACATACGAGTGGTACCGGTCGAACCGTCTTCTTTAAAACGACGAAACGCCTGTTCTTCACTCTGAAGAACAGGCGTTTCGGTATTTGCGTCACATCCTGTCTGTCGTTCGAACCCTTACTGCACGCGCGCCGGGAAACTCGTCTCATACACGGTCGTTGCATTCACCTGGACCGTGATATTCACAATCAGCGACTGGCCCGGCACCGCACCGCCTACCGTCTGATCGACCACCGAGAATGTAAAGTCCGTCACTCCGTGACCGCGGAAGCGTGCTCCGCCGTTATTCGGTATCGTCGCCTTGGCGTCTCCCGTGATGCCGAACTTCAGCGTGCCGTCTGCCGTCGTGGCATAATCGGCCGCGACCGTGATCTTCGTCCCGGCAGGAAGCGGATTGCCGTTCGCATCATAAATGTGAATGGTGATGGGCTGGCTTTGTCCGCCCGAGGGCAGCGTCACCACACTTGTCGGCACGCCGTTGATGCTTGCCGGCAGCATCGATTCGAGAATCAGCACGCTGTCGATCACCATCTTGTTGAACCGGCCCTGCGTCTGCGCATACGCCCAGAAATATCCGATCCGGCCGCCGATCAGCGGATCATACACGCTTCCCGTCGGAGGAACGTAATAGAACGGCAGCCGCTCGGCATGGGGATTGACCATCTGGAACGGAACGGTCGCATTGCCGTTGATGTCGGTGTAGGCGTTGAAGCCGGCCTGTCCCGTCGCGACGATGCCCGCCTGCGAATGGAAGTAGATGGCCGTCCCTGACGCCACCGGGTTGCTGAACGTATCGCCCACAGCGACGGTGTACTTCTGGCTGATCATGTCATCCCTCAGCACCGTGAAGAGCACGGGCATGATGGAGAAATGATCCTGATCGGGGAAGCCCGAATGAATCGTGATCTTGACCGGCTGCGATGTGATTGTTCTGCCGCCGACAGAGACGTTGACCACAAGCTGGATCGTTCCCGACTGCGTGCCGCTGATGATCGAAGCCATGAGCCGGCCCTGGTCGTTCGTGCTGTCCGATCCCGGAATCACGCGCGGCGCTGTACCGCCGTTGACCGTCGAATTCGGGAAGAACTGGAGCGAATACGTGGCGAATGTCCTCTTCGTCTTGTCGATCGGCTGTCCGAGCGAATCCTGCACTTCGTATGTCACGACGGAATTTTCGAGCGCGCCGACGCCGGACACGTAAATGTCGGCGGCCGATGTGCCGATGAAGGCGATCTTCGCCGGCTGGCGCACGGACGGCGGAACGACGATGTTGTTCGCACTGAGCAGCGTGCCATAGAGCGTCTTGACCGCCTTGCCCGTGACGCCGTCCACCGTAATCATGAACGCAAGCGCGCCGTCCAATCCTCCGTCGGTGATGCGGTCTGTCGCGCGGAATTTGAAATTCTTCCTCACGCCGTCTGTGGTCGTGGCGGCATCCTGCGACAGAACGATATCGGAAGCCGCAGCGCCGATGACCGAGACGCTGATCTTGCTGCCGGCCGCGATCGGATTGCCGTTGTTATCCATGATCGTGAACGGCACATCGACATAGCCGCCGTCGACGATCGCGGGAATGGAATCCTTCGCGGATTCGGGCGTCGTCAGGATGGGAGAACCCGTATAATAGAAGCTCACCGACTTCGAGATCGCGCCGTTGACGCCGAGCGCCGTCGCCGTGACCGTGCCGATGCCGTTGGGCGGAAGCGGGAGTCCGCCGAGCAGCGACGCTTCGGCGCGGCCGTACACATCGGTCTGCACCGAACCGGTGACGCGTCCCGCATTGGTTGTCAACGTGACGGGAGCAAGCGCGACGGGATTGCCGTTTTTATCTCCGAGCTGCACGATGATCTTTCCGATCGGCGCGCCTCCGTCACCATACCACGGATAATTCGTCCTGTCGGCGAAAATCGTGAAGTGCGTCGTGTCGGCCAGCCCGGTCTTGCCCGAGTCCGAACCGACCGGAGGAAGATAACCGGAAATCGTGCGCTTGGTGTTGCCGTTCGGACTGGTCACCTCGAATGTCAGCGCGATGCGTTTGCCGAAACTCAGGTTCGTCGTGCGCTTGTCTGTGAGGATGAGGCTGAAATGCGTCCACGCCTTATCCTGCGTATCGGGAATGGTCTTGTCGATGTCGCCCGAGAGCACCACGCCCGCCGTATCGAGTCCCGCGCCCGAGACCTTCACACTGGTTCCTTCGGCAAGAGGATTGCCGTTGGCATCGCCGACGAAGAAGTCGATCTTCTTTTCGGTGCCGGCGGTGATCACAAAGTTGGTATCGGCGGTTTCAATCACCGTCCTGCCGGAAAAGAGAATGTTGATCGAGCGCGAGAAAATGGCGTTCGTCTTTTTTGACGGCGCACCGCCGCCTGTCGATGCTGACACATACGCTTTCAGAGGCTGGGGAATCGCCTCGGCTTCATAGGCGCCGTCTTTGCCCGAAGAGACGGAGGCGAGACCGGCGCTTCCCATGGCGCCGTTCGGATTTCCCGTGGCGATCTGCGCCGTAATGGTCGCGATGCCGTCCGGAGGAATCGGGTTGCCCGTAATAAGATCGACGTTCACCTGGCCGTTGTCATCCGATGTCGAAGAGGACTGGATCACGCCGCCGGTCGTCGTAAAATAGACAACGGTTCCGGGCTGGGCCGGATTGCCGAACTTGTCGCCCACAATCGCCGTGATCGGAGCACGCAGATTGAATTTGACGGCCCCGGGAATGTTGTATTTCGTCGTTCCAAGCGAGAAGTGCGTGCTGTCGGCCATGCCTCCGTAGACGGGAAGTGAGACGATCGCCGACTTGATGGAATCCGCGACGCCGGTGGCGCGCCGGATCTTCGCATACGCCTGCACCTGCACGATGCCGGCCTTCTGCCCCGCTGCCAGAAGCACGCTGACGCGTCCGGCGGCGTTCGTGTAGACCGTGTCGCGGTTGAAAGCGACGGCCGGATCGGGACGGCTGATGAAGCGGAATCCGACGCTCGTCTGATTGGAGAGATCGACAGGCGTGCCCAGTGAATCGCGCACTTCGAATGTCAGCGTGGTCACATCCACTCCGCCGCTTCCTGCGATCGAAAGGAATTTTTCGCCCGAGCCGATGAAGACGAGCGATGCCGCCGCATACGATGTCTTGCCGCTGACCAGATTGTCTTCCACCGGATCGTAGGCGCTCATCGTGATCGTGCCGGCGCTCACCTCTTTGACGGTCGGGCTGTAGGCAACCGTGATGACCGTGTCCCTGAAGCGGGGACGCACGAACGTCATCTTCGTGGTCGCTTCGGATTTTCCCTCGGCCGAAAACGAAATCGCGAACGATCCGTCCGATGCCCGAAGCGTATCGCGCCGGTACGGATTCTCGGTGATCACGACCACCGAATCGAGCGCTGTATGGTTTTTCCGCTCGACCTTGCCCGAGACCTTCACCGTATACGTCTCGGTCGATTCGGTCGTCTGCTTCGCGCACGAATAAAATATCATGGCCGCACCGATGAGGACCGCGGCATAGACTTTCCAATTTTTCATTGACAACCCCGTACAGAGTTCATTTGCTGATCGGTGATCACTTATCCTTGTTGATCCGCTTGCTTTCGATATCGCGGGCGTTCATGTCGAGCTGGCGCTGTAGGATGTTTTCGTATTCCTTCGCCTTCGAGGCCACGCGCTCCTCGATGGTCGGCACGACTTCGGCCTTGAGCAGGATGATGAGTTCCTGCTTCGAGGTCGTGAGCTTGTCGTAGCCGAACAGATACTTCAGGCCGAACACCCACCACGGCAGATCCTTCAGTATGGGTATGCCGCCGCGCTCGTTCGATTCGGTGTTGTTGTAGAGGCCGCCCAGCACGAGCTCTTCGCCGTCGTAGAGCACCGAATATGTCTTGACTTCGGAAGTGTTGATGATCTGATTGCCCACCGAGCCTCCCAATGTCGAGCGCGAGGCGGCGATGTCGAGGTTGATGAATTTCAGTCCGTTTTCCTCGTAGACCGTCGGCGTCACCTTGATCGAGATGCCGGCCGACTGCTCCTGCTGCACCGTGTTGCCGGCAAAGTCCTTCACCGTCGTATAGAACTTCTGGCCGATGAGGATGTTGCCTTCCTTGCCCGAACTCACGACGACCGACGGACTCGAGAGCACTTCGCCGAGATTGTTGCCCTGGAAGAGGCTCACCAGGGCGCTGATGTTGGTGAAATTGATCGAAGGAACGATGCGGCCGATGAAGTTATTGTCCTGCCCCTGCTGCTGCGAGCCGGAGCCGCCCGTGGTCGTGGTGATCTTCGACGGATCGACCAAACCGCCCGTCAGATTGCCTCCGAACTGCACGGGACGCGTCGTGCCGGTCGTGTCGCCCGCGTAGAAGAAATTCCAGTTGATGCCGTAGTTGAGGCTCTTGGCGACATCGAGCGTGAAGAACCAAGACGAGATCTTCACGTCGCGGCGGCGCAGGACGACCCGGCCGCTGGTGTCGGCCACCAGGGGCACGATCTTGTTGTCGGCGCCGAGCTGGACCTTCTGCGACTGCAGCGTGAAGACGCGGAAGTATTCCTCGCGCTCCTCGTACCAGCAGTTGTTGGCGCGCAGGATGGTTTCCATCGCCTGGAGCCAGTACATGTTCTGGATATCGACGCCGATCGCCGTCTTCAGTCCGGTATCGTCCACGATGATCTTCTTCACGTACTTCCTGCTCACATCGCTCAGCACGAGCATCGCCTTGTCGAACGGCAGCGACTGGGAGATGGAGACGATCTCATCCGGTGCGATGTATTCGTTGAGCATCAGGCGCCGCTCCCGATTCGTCTGCGCAGAGCCCGACGCGCTCAGCAAAACGATCAGTGCGCAAACACAAACGGCTGCAATCTTTTTCATTGGTGTAGACCTCGCTGTTGTTTCTCGAACACGATAAACTTTTTCTTCACTTCGGTGATGCCCGCCTTGTTCAGCGTGAATGTGATCGACCCCTCACGCGCATCGATCGCGGTCACCTTGCCCAGATAGACTTCGGATCCCACGCGAAGAACCGTGAGCCTGCCGTCCTGCGCCAGCACAAGCGCGCGTCCGGCCGAGAGCGCCTTGACGGCGATCGCATCCGGATCGACGAGGTTCTTGAAATTCGGGGGAACATTCGCAAAGATAAGCGGCATGAACGCATTGGACGTGATCGGCTGCGGCGCCGAATCGGGACGCATCACCGGCTGGCTCAGCGCCGCCTCGTTGGTGAAATACGCCTGCAGTTCGAAATCGAAGACCATGCGGATGCCGTTGAATCCTGCCAGCTGCTCTTCTTCGCTTCTGAGCGAGAGCGCATTGATCTTGTAGAGCCGGCGGCCGTTTTCGATGAGCCAGATGAACCGGAAAATATTCGCAAATTCCGAAACGCCGGAAAGCTTGTATGTATTGTAGCTGATCTTGGGCGACACGCTTTTGGTGCCGCTGAATGTCACATTGACCTTCAGGTTCTGTCCGCCGCTCTCATCCATCGCATCGCTCAGGAACGCATAGGTCTCGGCTGCGGCGTCGCTTCCGGAAAACTCCTTCGTCCGGTTCTCCCAGCGCAGCACCGTCTCGCGGAGCGTCGATTCAAGGCCGGCGATGGCCTGGCGCTGACCGGTGTCGTCCATCAGCTGCGCTTCGATCTTCTTCGCCTCCTTGTTGTAGGCCGCGATCTTCCGAGGCTGATAGAACACGGTGATGTACGTCCCGATCACGATCACCAGGAGCAGCAGCACGCCGAGTACGATGGTATTTCTGATTTTATACGACACGGTGTTTCCTTGTCAATTGTCGATGCGACGCGCGGCCTGTCACTGGTCGGCGTCCGTTTTTTTCACGTTCACCAGGAATTTGTACACCTCGCGGCCGCGGATGCTGTCCACAAGCACCGACTGCAGCGCGCCTTTTTCGAAGATCCTCGAGATGCGCGGAATGCGCGAGCGCTGCAGCGACACGCCTCCGAGATCGATCGAGCTGTCGGGCTTCTGCGCGAGGCTGGTAACCCAGAACGACTTGATGTCGTCGACGCTGTTGGTGAGCTGGTAGAGCGTCTTGCTCCAGCGGTTGTAATTCGGCACGACGGCGTCGTACGTCTGGAGCGCGCCGAGATACTGCTGATTCTGCGCGTTGAGGCTGTCGAGAATCGTCTGCAGACGCTGGTTTTCGGCAAGCTGCATGCGCTTGACGGCCAGTTCGCTGTTGGCCTGCCTGACGCGCTCGTTCATCGAAATCGTGCGCATCGTGAAAAAGAGCGTCGAGAAGAAGATCAGCAGCAGCAGCACATAGCCGTGCCATGCGAGTTTGAAGACTTTCTGCCCTTCGCGAAAGCTGTTGGGCAGAAGATCGATCGCGTAATAGTCCTCCTTCCGCCGGTCCAGGGCGCGCATGGCCGCCGAGATCGGGATGGCGTATTCCGAGACGATCTCGGGGACGCTTTCCTGCAGGTCGCCCGTATCGAGCTCGCCCGAATTGAGATATTCAATCGGCGCGTTCGAAAACTGCGGGCCCAGGAACAGCTTCAGTCCCACACGGTGCGATTCGCCGGCAAGGAAGATCCGGTCGATGCGCTGGATGCCCGCGCTGTCCTGTTCGAGCAGGATGCGCGAATAGATCGTGTTTTCGATGTTGGGGGTCTGGCGGCCTTCCGAAATCGCGGGTGCAAAATGATAGAACTGCCGCCCCTTCATGAAGATCAGTCGGCTGAACTCGCTTCCCACATACACGATGAGCGAGATCTCCTCGTCGGAGACGTCGTAGTTCGCGCGCACCATGTTCATGAGCGAGATGTCGGATGTCTCGACGAACGGGATCTGCGGAATCCTCTTGCCGATGAAGTCCTTCACGCTCTCGATCAGGTGCAGCAGGCTCAGCCCGTCTTCGCGCACAATGGCCAGCACCTGCTCTTCGGCCGCGGGGATCGAGGCGATCTGGTCGGACTGCGGCCGCTCGGAGCGGATCTTCGAGAGCTCATCGAGGATGTTCTTCGTGAGCTTGTCGCCCTTTTTGGCGGTCGCCACGCCGTCGAGCGTCTGATAATACACGCTCGGCTCCGAGACGGAATAGACAAGCTTGTACTTGCCCGGAGGAAACTCGTTGAGCAGCCCCACGATGACGCTGCTGTTGGTCTCGGTGTCCATGCCGCTTTCGCCCAGCCCCTCCTGCATGAGCGGCGTGTCGAGCGTCGAATCGCTGATCTCGAGGATGTTGGGACCGCCGAGTTCAAGCCCGCCGGTCTCTTCGAGCTTCCGTCCGAGCGTGACGGTGCGGAAGTCGTGGAGAACGATCGACTTGTTCTTCTGCGCCAGGTGCACGAACTTCACGTCGAAGCCGTCGACGAAGAGCGCTACCGCGGTCGTTCCTTCATTCTTACTGTAGGGCATGGTGTGTGTACTCTCGCATTACGACAGCAGCGAGCCGCCGCCGAGCAGCTGCTGCATTCGCTTTTTGTTGTTGGCAAAACTCATGGCGGAATCGACCGTGATCTTCTTCTGGGCGACCAGGCGCTTCAGGTCCTGCTCCATCGTGACCATGCCCAGCTCGCCAGACTCCTGTATCATCTGGTAGATCTCGCCCGTATTCCCGTTCTTGATCGCGGCGCGCACGCTCGGCGTCATGATCATGATCTCGCGCGCCAGCACGCGCTTGCCGTCGAGGCTCGGAATGAGCTTCTGCGACATGACGCAGCGGCAGACGTCGGCGAAGCGGTTGCGCACGCGCTCCTGCTCCGTCGGCGGCACTTCGCCGATAATGCGGTCGATCGATTCGACGGCCGACGCCGTATGGAGCGTCGAGAAGACCTTGTGGCCCGAATCCGTGATCTCGAGCGCGGTGAAGATGGTGTCCGGGTCGCGCATTTCGCCGATGATGATCACATCGGGATCCTGGCGCAGCGCCTGGATCGCGCCGTCCTTGAACGACATCACATCGCGCCCCACCTCGCGGTGCCGCACGATGCAGCGGTTCGATGTGTGCACGTACTCGATCGGCGAGGCGATGATGACGATGTGGCCGTCGACGGTCTGATTGTTCAAATCGACCATCGAATCGAGCGTCGTCGACTTGCCCGATCCCGTGATGCCCGTGACGAGCGTCATGCCTTCCTTCGTGTGCGCCAGCGAGACGATCTTCGTGACGTTCGGATGCAGCTCGAGCGATTTATAGGGACGGATCACGGCGTTGATCGCGCGCATGTTGAGCGCCACCTGATCGAGGTCCATATAGGCGTCGGCGCGGAAGCGGTGCATCACGCCCTCGCGTATGATCATGTAGGAAAAGTCGAGGTTCTTGTTCTCGAAGAGGAACTGCCGCTGGCGCGCGCTCAAAAGCGACATGATCAGGATGTTCGATTCATCGTATGTCAGCCGGTCGAATGTCGGATCGGGCTTCTTGACGCCGTAAATGCGGTACCAGATCTGCTCGTTTCCGCCGTAGCCGCCCATGTCGATATCGGACGCGCTCAATACGGACATGCGCAGCAGGAACGTTTCAAGATAGGAACGGAGAATTGCCTTGTTGTTGAGCGGAAGCTTTTCAATCAGATCGCCGAAGAATATCTGGCGCTCGATCCCCATCAGACTCGACGGGGTCGCAGCGATGAGATCCTCGAGCGATTTGCGTGCCTTCAATGCTATGTCGTCGCCGGCGATTGAAACGGAGGGAGTTTCAGATTGCTGCATAAATGAACCGTAAAGTATTGACGACTGTGAGATCGCCTGGTAAAAAACACGTTTGTTAATATATCATCACATACAGAGAAAGTCAACAGACATCCGGGTTCATTTCTGCGTGCCTCTTTATTATCGGCACCTTCTCCGGTTTCTTTACACTGTAAATATGATTTTTTTCAGTGAAACAATTTACACAGACAGTCGCCATTCCCTTCTTCATTCATACCACGACAGGATCTCGTAGCTCCCGGTGGTCGGGAAGTACGGCGGCGAGCCGTTCATGAAGCGCTCGTCGTACTGGATCGAGAGATTGTATCCGCGCCGCTGCCATCCGGTCCTTCCGTTGGATGTCGCGTTGAGCACCGGGGCGATCAGCCCGCCCACGAGCGTGAGCGTGCCGGCCTGGCGCGTATCGAGATCCTCGACTTCGAGGCCGGTATTGGCGCTGTAGATCGATCCCATGACGGTGAACGACGCGGCATTGTTGTTGCGCACGATCACATCGTTGTGCGCCACGATGCCGAGCATGCTATGCTGCGACGTGTCGGAGCGCGGATCGGTCGCATAGGTGAGATCGCCGGTGATGTAGACCGTGCCTCCGCGCGAACCGCTGCTCTTGTTGGCAAGGATGGTGACCTGTCCGTTCACCGTGCCCTGCACATACAGATTCCCCTTGTCGATCGAAATCACGCCGTTCGGAGCGAACTGCGCGAGCGTCTTCGTCGTCTCGGGCCCCGTGAACCGGTGCTTGAATGTGACCGTGCCGTTGGCGTTGAACTTGAGATAGAGCGATGAATCGGCCGTCGACTGCAGGCGCTTCCCTCCCGCCATGGCGATCGAATCGAGCTTGCCGAGCGACGACGCGTTCAGCGGGATGTCGTATCCCCAGTCGAACGGCGCGTTGAACTGCGGCCCGCGCGGGGAGACGTTGATCGAGTCGATGCCGTTTTTCGACGTGGTCTTGCCCTGGAACGTCGGAGCGCCGGTCGTGCGCAGCAGGCCGTTCGTGTGCATGGGACCGGTGATCGTGTCGCCTGTCTCCCAGCGGACCGTGCCGCCTCCGCCCGATGATCCCGTGCCCCAATAGGCGAACTTGCAGAAGACGCTCGGCTGTATGACGACCACAACCGAGTAGTGCCTGCCGCCGAGCGTGGCCGTCGAGACGATCTGCACGCGCTGTGTGCCGGAGATGTTCGCCGCCGTGACGGTGAATGTGCCGCCGTTATAGGCGATGTTCGAGAATCCCGTACGCCAGTTCGGCGCGCGGTAGATCTCGGTGCAGGCGAGGTTCGCTCCGGCCACGGCGATCTCGTGTATCGCGGTGCTGTCGTAATATGCCATGGCGTTGCGGAAGGCATCGACATTCACCGAATAATAATTCTGTGCATGGATGAAGTACAAAAGAGAGAACCCCATCACCATGATGAGCGCCGATCGTCCCATGTCACTTCAGAGCCTTCATTTCTCACCGTTTGCTTAAATTGCGCGATGACAGGCGGACCTGCCGCCAGTATGCGCCCGAATACTGCGATGCGTACGGATCGGTGTACCCGCTGAACGCCGAATTTCCCGAGAGCGCCGGAGCGATGATATTCTCGACCTGCACGGTAATCTGGATTTCCTTGATCGTGTTCAACGCCGCTCCGGTGATGGGAAACGGCATCAGCTTTCGCGCCTGATCGTAATAGCGGAGATCGAAGACGGTCACGCCCAGGTTCGCTCCCTTGGGCGTGTCGTGGTTGATCACGCGGTAGAGAATGCGGTCCCTCGGATTGGGCGTCTCGGCCAGTTCCGCGGTCGTGCCGAGATAATAGCGCATCGTATCCACGCTTCCGTTGTTGTCCACGTCGGTTCTGAAGACGATGCGGTTCGAGTCGGCCGTGATGATGGCGTAGTTGAGTATCTGCGACGCGTTGCGGCAGTATCCGATCTTCCTGAAGTCGTACTCGATCAGATGCGAGACTTCGACAACCGCCTGCTGCACCATGAGGTCGGCACGCGCCGCCTGCATCATCTCGCTCTGCGCCGTGTTCATCCGCAGCGTCATGAGCATCAGCGATCCGAAGACGACGGTCGATGCAATGATATCGATAATTGTTTGCGTGCCCATAGGCGGGAATGATGATCGGCCCGTTACGGCCGCTTGTGGTTACCGGAGTCTCCAGTAACTGTAGAGCGTCCGGAAGACCAGCGTGTCCTGCACATTGGCCGCGGCCGCGGCCTCCTTCTTCATCGCATGGCTGAAGTTGTCCGTCAGCATCGATTCGCTCGTCACCGTAATCGTCAGCTGCTTCGTGTATGTCGGCATGCCGGGCTCCGAAATAACCGCCCCGCCTTCGACCTTCACATATTCGACCGTGCCCCGCACCCGGAAGACGACGTTGATCTTCGTGCCTGCGATATCGCGCAGCGTGTCGAGCCGGTCGAGCTTGTTGAAATCATCGAAATCGTCGAAATTCGGATACACTTCGCCCGGCTCCGGACCGAGCGAGCCGCGGCCCGTGCATGTGGCCGAGGTGATGGTCGGGGGATCGCTCGGGGGAAGCGTCTTCTCGTCGTATTCCTTCCCTGCCGCATCCTCGAGATAGGACGTGGCAAGCGACGTGGCCATGATGCGGTACTCGCTCATCTTGACGGCTTCGCCCATATTGGCGTTGTTCTCGTTGACCATGACGATCAGGCGGCCCATCAGGATCATCGCCAGGATCGTCATCATCGTCTGTCCGGTTCCCATCGGCGCTCGCGTTGTTCGGTCCCGGTGCGTGCGCACGGGGACCATGTATCCGTCTTTATTCCTTCAACAAGGATGCCATTATTTTTTCATGAAGAATGACGGGAATATCGGAAGCCCTGTGTTGAAGTTTCTACAAAATACTGAAGGGTTCGGCGGCGGGCTGTGACAGCAGTCACACCGCGATCATCAGTCGTCTTCGACCGTATTGGCGATCACTTCATCGAGCGATGTGGTGCCTTCCATCATGCGCTCCATGCCGGAGCGGCGCAGGGTCCACATGCCGTCGCGCGCGGCCTGATCGCGGATGGCATTCTCGTCCACTTTCTCGCCGGCATTGAGAATGATCTTCTTGATTTCCTTCGAAAAAAAGAGGGCTTCATGAATGGCCGCGCGGCCCTTGTAGCCGCCGTTGCAGCGCTCGCATCCGGCGGGACGATAGAACTGATGCTTGTCCACTTCCTCCTGCGTAAAGCCGAAGCGGAGCAGATCCTCCTTGTCGTCGTCGTCGATGGGCTGCTTGCAGTGCGGACAGAGCGTGCGGATGAGGCGCTGCGCCACAACGATATTGATCGCGTAGGCGATCAGGAAGGGTTCGATGCCCATTTTGTAGAGGCGCGCCACGGCGCTCGGCGCATCGTTCGTATGCAGCGTCGAAAAGACCAGGTGTCCCGTGTTGGCGAGCTTGATGGCGGTTTCGGCGGTGATCTTGTCGCGCATCTCGCCCACGAGCACGATGTCGGGATCGTGGCGCAGGATGCCGCGGATCGACTCCTCGAACGTCATCTTGTTGCTGATCTTGAGCTGGCGAGCGCCCTTGATGATGTATTCGACCGGCTCTTCGATCGTGAGCACGTTCACCGTCGGATCGATCACCTGATAGAGCGCGGCAATGAGCGTCGTCGATTTGCCCGATCCGGTCGGACCGGTCAGAATCACGATGCCCTGCGGCTTGCTGATGGCCTTGTAGAAATATTCGCGCGCCGGCCCCTGAAGGCCGAGCTTGTTCAGATCGGTGATCACCTTGCGGTCGTCGAGCACGCGGATGACGACCGACTCGAACTTGTGCTTGAACTCCGTCGTCACGATCGGCATGATCGAGACGCGGAAGCGGAGCTGATGCCCGTCGATCACGCGCTGGATGAAGCCGTCCTGCGAGGCTTCGCGCTCGAAGCGGTCGACGTTCTTCGTGCGGTCCTTGATCACCGCCAGCACCGCTTCCGGCAGCGTGTTTTCCTGGCTGTGCCAGAGCTTCAGGTCGCCGTCGATGCGGAAGAAGAAATTGGTGCGGTTGCCTTCGCTGGCCACGATGTGTATGTCGCTCGCCCCCTGGCGCACGGCTTCGACGATCGCGCCTTCGAACAGGTTCGCCAGCGCGCTCTTGTTGATTTCGGCATTGAGCGCCTCCTCGTCGAACGAATCGTCCTCGCCCGTATCGACGGAGATCTGCGTGTCCTCCAGCAGCTTCAGAAACTCGTTCTGCGGCGGAATCACCTGCTCGAGCAGCGTCTGCAGCTCCTTCAGGCGGACGTATGTGATTTCGTATTTTTTGACGTTGAAGTTGCGGGCAATGAGCGGTATGGAACGGTCTGTGGGATCGGCGCAGACGATGATGAGCTTGTCGGTCTGCTTCTCGTCGAAGCGCAGCGGCAGCATGCGCGTCTGCACCAGGAGCTCGCGCATCTGCTCGGGCAGACTGTCGACGAGCTTCCGGATGAATTCGATGCGCGCCGGATCGATCAGCTCGTCGGCAAGATAGATCTCTCTGAACGCGTAGAGGCTTGCCACTTCACGGAACACGGCATCGTGATCGGCGCTGAATTCGGCGACAAGAATCTGGCCGAGATTGCGCCGGTCCTTCTTGTTCTGCTCCGATTCCTTGACGCGCAGCGACTTCTCGAGCGTTTCGTAATCGATGATGCCTTTTTTGAGGAGTGTGTATCCTATTTTATCGGTAATATCGTCTGCCATATTGATTCGCGATGGAGGGGAAGAATTTGGTACAGTGGACCCCTTCTCCGTGTCCGCCTTTCACCGATGATAAGAAATTGTGTTGTGGATCATGGCTCCTCCGGGCGTCTTCGGACGGATGGTCGCCGTCTCGGACGATACAAGCGTGAGCGCCGTCAGCACGATCATGATGATCATCGAGATCACCAGCTGGATCATGTCGATGGCATTGCGCATGCGATAGCCTGTCTCCTTTTCATAATATTCGGCAAGCTGGAGCGCGACCGCCTTCACGTTGCCGGTCTCGGCGCCCGAATGGAAGCGCGCCAGCGCCGTGCGCGTGAAGACCCCGCTGGCCTCGAACGCCTCGGCCAGGCCCATGCCTTTTTCGACCATGAGCGGCAGCGCGACGCCTTTGATCTGCTTTTCCATGTACTTGTTGCCGCAGGCCTCGCTGGCAAGCTTGATCACTTCGATGTTTTCGCCGGAGCCGGAATAGAGGGAATAAAAGACGCGGCAGAAGATTTCGATGCTCGTCTTGTGCAGAAGCGGTCCCATGTACGGGATCTTCCACATATACTTGTCGGCGAGCAGCCGCCCCTTCTCGGTCCTCAGAAAGCGCAGGAACGCGACCACCGGAATGAGAAAGGCGATCCCGATCCAGAAGATATTCCCCACGATGAAGTCGCTCATCTTGAGCGTGGCCGCGGTCATCGGCGGCAGCTCGATGCGGAATTTCACGAACATGCTTGCCGTGGCCGGAAAAATGTAGCCGACATAATATCCCACCGCAAGAAAGAGCACGCCGAGCGTGACCAGGGGCATGATGAGCGCGCTGCGCAGATCCTTCTTGAACTGCGCGTTGCGCTCGAGAAATTTCGCCGTGCTTTCGTAGATCTCGGCCATGTTGCCCGATTTCGAGGCCAGGCCGAGCATGTGCGCGGCGAACTTGCCGAGCTCGCGCTCATGCTTGATGAATGTCTTCTCGCTGTCCTTGCCCTGCTTCAGATCCTGGTTGATGTCGCGCAGGCACTCGCGCAGCGTCTTGTTCTCGATGTCGTTGATCAGCAGCGTCATCATGTCGTTGAACGGCAGCTTCTGCCGGATCAGGTCGGCGCTCACGCGCACGAATCCCACCACCTCGGTCGAGGGCACCTTGCCGGCGCCGTCGAAGAGTTTCTTCCGGACGTACACAACCGTGTATCCCATCTTGGCGAGCGCATCGTTCACCTCCTGCTTCGTGAACGCCTTCTGCTCGCCGTCGATCGGCTTGTCGGATCCTTTTTTGACGCGGTAGAGATATGTGGTTCGGGGAAGGACGGCAGACACCTTGAACTTCTTGTCGCGCGCCATCTGATCGGCGCGCGATTTCGCCTGCTTGAATGTATCGGCGTTGATGATGCCCTGGACGGGCTTTCCCGCTAACGATACTCCTTCAATTCGGTACTCGGGCATTGATGACTCAACTGGGAAAAAAAATGGTTTGCACAGCGCTGGAAGATCGCATGGTCCTTATAAGATAAGGCCGTCTCCTCTAAAAAGCAACAATCATCGTGCCCCTTTCCCCCCGCGGACAAAAACGCGCGGCGAGCGTTTTTTTCGGGGCGCAGGAAATTTTCGCTTGCATTGCGGAGGCGAATTTGCGTATATTGTCCACATGGATACTGTTCAGACATATCAGATGCGCACGATCATTGCATGGCGTTGGTGGCGGAAATAACCGGTTTCCCTATCGACCCATTTGTATTTCAATCAAAGCCGCGGATAGTGAAACTCAGACTGTCCGGGCTTTTTCCGTTTTAAAGACGTTTCCCCTTCCGTACAGGCTGCAGTCATTCCCTCTCCTTCGGCATCCACACTCCACACACACACAAGAATCACAAGGAACCACGTCCATGAAAGAAAATAAATTCCTTCTCTCCGCAGGCGAGATGCCGACCGCATGGTACAACATTCTGCCCGATCTGAAGACGCCGCTTGCACCACCGCTGCATCCGGGCACGAAAGAACCCGCGGTCGCCTCCGATTTCTCCGCCATCTTTCCCGACAATCTCATCGCACAGGAGTTCTCGTCCGAGCGCTTCATCGAGATTCCGGACGAGGTCCTCGATGCGTACGCCCAGAGCCGTCCTTCCCCGCTCATACGCGCCTATGCGCTTGAAGCGCGGCTCGGCACGCCGGCGAAAATCTTTTTCAAGTACGAAGGAGTCAATTCGGCCGGAAGCCATAAATCGAACACGGCACTCGCCCAGGCGTTCTACAACAAACAGGCGGGAGTGAAAAGGCTCGTCACCGAAACCGGCGCGGGCCAGTGGGGCAGCGCGCTCTCGGCCGCCTGCAAGCGCTACGGCATGGGCTGCGAAGTGTTCATGGTGAAGGTGAGCTACAGCCAGAAGCCCTACCGCCGCACATTCATGCAGCTCTTCGGGGCGGACGTCCATGCGAGCCCCTCGGAACTGACCGAGGCGGGGCGCCGTGTGCTTGCAGAGCATCCGCATTCGCCGGGATCGCTCGCGATCGCGATTTCGGAGGCGGTCGAATGCGCCGTGCAGCGCGACGACACGAAGTACGCGCTCGGCAGCGTGCTCAATCACGTGCTGCTCCATCAGACGATCATCGGAGAGGAAGCGCGCCTGCAGATGGAAAAGGCCGGCGCCTCGCCCGATATCGTCATCGCGTGCGTCGGCGGCGGATCGAACTTTGCGGGACTCGCCTTCCCCTTCCTGCGCGACAAGCTGAGCGGTGTGCGTCGTGACATGCGCGTCGTCGCCGTCGAGCCCGCATCCTGCCCCACGCTCACGCGCGGCGTCTTCGCCTACGACTTCGGCGATCTTTCGGGCTATACGCCGCTCATGAAAATGTACACGCTCGGTCACACGTTCATTCCTGACAAGATCCACGCCGGCGGGCTGCGCTATCACGGCATGAGTCCCATCGTCTCGCAGCTGTACGCCGACCGGACGATCGAAGCCGAGGCGTATGCGCAGAAAGAGGTCTTCGAATCGGCCGTCATGTTCGCCGAAACGGAAGGCATCGTGCCGGCGCCCGAAAGCTCCCATGCGATCCGCTCCGCCATCGGCCATGCGCTCGCATGCCGCGAATCGGGAGAGGCGAAAACGATCCTCTTCAATCTCTCGGGACACGGCTTCTTCGATCTCGGATCGTACGACGCGTATCTGCAGAACCATCTGAACGAGCATCAGTCGCCGCTCAAGACGATCGAAGAGAGCATCGCCCGGCTTCCCTCGGTCTGAGGCGTTCACATGTTCAGCCGGTTTAAAAATGAAGCGGGCGGGTCTTTCGATCCGCCCGCTTCTGAAATTCACTCTCAACTGAGATGCGTTACGATCCGGCGCCCGGAGCCGTTGCGGAGACGGTGTAACCCGTCGGGGTGACGTTGCAATACAATGTCACGCCTTCGCTCGTGCCGACGCCCTTCAGAACGACGTTATCCGCGTCGCCTGCGGTTTCGATCGTATAGGTACCGTTGTCGTTCGTTGCCGAATTCGTCAGTTTCGCAATGCCGGCCGCATCAGCGGACAGACCGGTGAACTGGTTTCCGCCGCCGCCCAGACCCTGGGGACGACGATAGTACTGCTGTGCGCGTGCCGCAAGATTCACGAGATCGTTCGAAACCGCATCGCGATTCGCGTTGACGGCATTATCCTGGAACATGGTGATACCGACTGCCACGGCGATACCGACAATGATAACGCCCAAGATGATGAGCAAAAGTTGCTGTTGACCCATAAGTGCCTCCTTTTGTTTGTTAATGATGCTGATGGAACATGGTGTATATCGTGAACTTCTTGCCCTCTTAAGTTTCAACTATCATGCCAATTCCGAAACTCCGTAAAATGTGGCGCACTTTCAAGGATGGCTTCATCCGCCAGGTAATTTTGACCGAGTGCAGGTCGTTATTACTTCACTTGTGACCGGAAAAAAAGAATCCCTGTCCGCTTCCCGTGCCCATGAGCGGGACGGGAAGAACGAACAGGGATCGATGATCCTCACAGAGCGCACGGCATGAGCGCGCCCGCGCGTTACTTGTACTTGGCGTATCCTTCTTCCACCAGCAGATCGTTCACATTCACGCGCTTCCGGTTCTTGTCCAGCACCCAGAGTTCGGCGGTGAAGGCGCCCCCGGACTTGATCGTTTCCACGGTCACGTCCTGGTCGAGCAGGAGCGATGCGAGAAATTTCATTCCGTCATCCGGCGCTTTCTTCGACTTCGCCTGTTTCTGCCGGACGGGCGCGATGCGGTTCAGCTTGAGCGTCGTTCCCGTCAGCACGATGCCGAATCCCAGATCAAGATATGCGTAGCAGGTATCGACGCTTTCCACTTCCGTAACCAGCGCTTTGTAATGATACAGATTTTCTCTCATTGCATCCTTCCTTTCGTCGCCGTCTCTCAGGCTCATCGATGTGATGGTGCATATGTTAATTGGCGCGTCCGTGGCACTGCTTGTATTTCTTGCCGCTGCCGCAGGGGCAGGGATCGTTGCGTCCGACTTTTTCCTCCACATGCAGCTGCACGACCTGCTGCGCGGGGGCGGCGGCCGCCGCAGCCGGGGCTCCGCCTTCTTCGGCAGGAGCCGAACGCATTCCCATGCCTGCCGCGCTCTCGTGCTGCAGCGTCATCTGCGCAGGACGCACGGGACGGCGCCGGGTGCGCGTTTCAAACTGCTGCTGCTGTTCGGGGAAGAGCTTGAAGATCAGATTGAGCGCCTCCTTGTTGATCATGCCGAGCATCTCGACGAACATGCGGTAGGCTTCGGCCTTGTACTCGAGCACGGGATCCTTCTGCCCGTAGGCGCGCAGGTAGATGCCTTCCTTCATATCGTCCATCTCGCGCAGGTGTTCCTTCCAGCGCACATCGATCACCTGCAGCATGGCCATCTTCTCGATCGCCGTCATGGCCTCCGAGCCGATCATCTCTTCCTTGCGCCGGTAGAATTCCGAAGCGGCGTTCACGGCTGCCTGCTTCACACCGTCGGCTCCGGCGCGCTGGAATTCCTCGGGCGTCATCTTGAAGTCGACCAGAAGGTTGACGCGCATGTCTTCCTGCAGCCCTTCGATGTTGCCCGCATCATAATAGCTGTCGACCATCTCGTCGATGAACTCCGAGAGCATCGTCATGATGTCGTCCTTGAGCCGTTCGCCCAGAAGCGCATGGCGGCGCTTGGCATAAATCACCTCGCGCTGCTGGTTCATCACGTTGTCGTACTCGAGCAGACGCTTGCGGATGCCGAAGTTGTTCTCTTCGACCTTCTTCTGCGCGCGCTCGATCGATTTCGTGATCATCGAATGCTGGATCACTTCGCCTTCTTCCACGCCCAGACGGTCCATGATGCTGGCGATGCGGTCGCTTCCGAACAAGCGGAGCAGATCGTCTTCGAGCGACAGATAGAACTGCGTCTGTCCCGGATCGCCCTGGCGTCCGGCGCGGCCTCTCAGCTGACGGTCGATGCGGCGCGCCTCATGGCGCTCGGTGCCGATGATGGCCAGTCCGCCCGCATCGCGCACGCCGGGTCCGAGTTTGATGTCGGTGCCGCGGCCGGCCATGTTCGTGGCGATCGTCACGGCGCCCGGAAGACCGGCGTTGGTCACGATCTCGGCTTCGCGCTGATGCTGCTTCGCATTCAGCACGTTGTGCGGAATGTTCTTGCGCTTGAGCATGCGGCTGATCGTTTCCGACACTTCGACGCTCGTCGTGCCCACGAGCACCGGCTGGCGCTTTTCGCGCAGCGCTTCGATCTCGGCGATGACGGCGTTGTATTTTTCGCGCTTCGTCTTGTAGACCACGTCCTCGAGGTCCTCCCTGACCACCGGCTTGTTGGGCGGGATCACGACGACATCGAGCTTGTAGATTTCGAAGAATTCCGGCGCTTCGGTTTCGGCCGTACCGGTCATGCCGGCGAGCTTCTTGTAGAGGCGGAAATAATTCTGCAGCGTGACCGTCGCCAATGTCTGCGTGTCGCGCTCGACGGTGACGCCTTCCTTCGCCTCGATGGCCTGATGGAGTCCGTCCGAATACCGGCGGCCCTGCAGCAGACGTCCCGTGAACTCGTCCACGATCATGACCTTGCCGTCCTCGGTCACCACATATTCATCGTCCTTTTCGAAAAGCGCATAGGCGCGCAGCAGCTGGCGCACGGTATGGATGCGCTCCGAACGCTCGGCATAGAGCTGCGTGATCGCGTGTTTCCTCCTGGTCTTCTCCTCGGGATCGATCGTCGTATCGCCCTCGAGCATGCTTTCTTCGGTGCCGATATCCGGCAGCACGAACATTTCCTTGTCGGCGGGACCCGCCAGGAATTCGCGGCCCTTTTCCGTCAGATCGATCGAATGGTTCTTCTCGTCGATCGCATAGTACATCTCGTCGTCGATCTCATGCATGCGCTTGTTCTGTTCGGCCATGAACACGTTTTCCGTGTCCTGCATGAGTTTCTTGATGCCGCCGTCGGAGAACAGCTTCAATAATTTCTTGTTTTTCGGATCGCCCCGGTGGGCGCGCAGCAATTGCACGCCGGCTTCCGACCCCTTGCCTTCGTTGATCAGACGCTCGGCCTCGGCGACCGTCTTGGCGATGAACGACTTCTGGGCGCGCACGAGCTGCTCGACCGACGGCTTGATTTCGTTGAATTTCTGATCGTCGACGTCGACCGGACCGCTGATGATGAGCGGCGTACGGGCCTCGTCGATCAGGACCGAGTCCACTTCGTCGACAATGGCGAAGAAATGACCGCGCTGCACCATGTCGTCGGGCGTGATCACCATGTTGTCGCGCAGGTAGTCGAAGCCGAATTCGTTGTTTGTGCCGTAGGTGATATCCGAGTTGTACTGGATGCGGCGCGTGAACGGATCCATGTTCGATGTGATGCAGCCGACCGTGAGTCCGTGATATTCGAAGATCTTGCCCATCCACTGGCTGTCGCGCTGCGCCAGGTAATCGTTGACCGTCACCAGATGCACGCCCCTGCCGGCCAGCGCGTTCAGAAACAGCGGCAGCGTCGCAACGAGCGTCTTGCCTTCGCCTGTGCCCATTTCGGAAATTTTGCCCTGATGCAGCACGATGCCGCCGATCAGCTGCACGTCGAAAGGCACCATATCCCAGGTGATCTTCGAGCCGGCGGCCTCCCACGACTGCCCGACCAGGCGCCGGCAGGTTTCCTTCACGACCGCAAAGGCTTCCGGAAGGATCTCATCGAGCGTCTCCTTGACGATCTCATACCATTCCTTCTCAAGTTCCTCAATTTCCGAGAAAAGCTTTTCCCTGTCGGTTTCCGCGCCGTCTGAAGAGAGCTTCAGGCGAGCCGCGGCAAGTTCCTCTTCCGTTTCCTTCACGGCCTCGGCGATGCGTGCGCGGAGTCCGGCGGTAACGGCCCTGAAGGCATCATCGGAAAGCGACTGATAGGCCTCGAAGTGGCTGTTGATTTCATTCACAATAGGCAGCATCGATTTAATGTCCGCATCATGCTTGCTGCCGAATAATTTGCTGAAAAAGCTTAACATTGAAATCCTTTTTTGTGTATTGTGACGGGAAAATCCTAATACGGTAATATACGGAGAATCCCGCCAAGTATCAACGAACCCGCACGGTGAAAGGCCGAACCGTTGCTTGTCTGCCGATTTCTCAGTAATTTATGACGCGCGCAAAGATGTGTCGGATACCAGCGCCCTAAACGGATTCTTTACGCAACCCTCCACTTCCATACGCAGACATTCATGAAATTTGCATCGTTCGATCTCGAAATCGCGAAAGTCATTGAGAACGATACACCCGACTGGCGCTCACAAACGCCGCTCGGCATCACCTGCGCAGCCGCCGCGCTCACCGACCGTGACGACCCCCTCTACTGGTACGGGAAACCGCAGATGACCCAAAAGGAATGCTGCGATCTCGTCACCGCGCTGAAGGACCTGGTCGACAGCGGCTACGTGCTGTTGACATGGAACGGATCGTCGTTCGACTTCAACGTGCTTGCCGAAGAGTCGGGCATGTATAAGGAGTGCGCGGAATTGAATGCGAAGCACATCGATATGATGATGATCGTGACGTTCACGAAGGGATACTTCCTGGGATTGCAGAAGGCGCTCGTCGGGGCGGGACTCTCAGGGAAGCTCAAGCATGTGACGCTCCGGGACGGCACGCCTCTTACCGATATGAACGGCGCGCTTGCGCCGAAGCTGTGGGCGGACGGCGAATACGACGCGGTGCTGGCGTATCTGCGCGATGATGTGATGCAGCCGCTCAGGCTGGCCGAAATCATCGAGCGCGACAGAATCATCCGGTGGACGAGCAATGCCGGCAAGCCGCAATGCGTGCACGTTCCGCGCCTGCTGTGCGTCGAAGAATGCTTCTCGATACCGGAGCCCGACACATCGTGGATGACGAATCCGCCGACCAGGCGGCAGTTCGTCGAATGGATGCTCCCCTACTGTACGCATCCGGCATTGGCAAAATTGGCCTGAACGCATGCCGCGCTGTCCTCCGCGTCGGCATGCGTCCGGCTCGCTTACTCCTTGATCATTGTCAGCAGCATCTTGAACTTCTTCACCGCTTTCAGCGCATGCGGCTCTCCTGCCGGCATGACGATCATCTCTCCGGCCGCCACTTTGTTCGGCGTGCCGGATATCGTGATCTCGGCCTGCCCGTCGATCACGTGCGCCAGCGCGTCGAATGGCGTCGTATGCTCGCTCAGCTCCTGTCCTTCGTCGAAGGCGAAGAGCGTGACGCTGCCGGTTTTCTTTTTAATGATGATGCGGCTGACCACCGCATCGGTCTGATACTGTATCATTGCATCTGCCGCATTCACTGCTGTTTCGCTGCCTGCCATTACAGAATGTCCTTTCGTTGATAGGAAGATGAAGAGTGCTACCGCATTAACACCATTTTCCGGATTTCGTTCCGTCCTGCCGCGCGCAATGTATAAAAATAGACGCCGCTCGAGAGCTGTTCCGCAGTGAAGGGCACGGCATATTCCATGCCGGCCTCGGCCACCCGGTCGAACAGCGTCGCCACAGTCTGCCCGAGCGTGTTGAACACCGTCAGTGTCGCGCGTCCGGTCGCCGGCACCGAAAACCTGATCTCTGTCGTCGGATTGAACGGATTCGGATAATTCTGGCCGAGCGTGAACGCTGCGGCTGCCGATGCCGACTGCAGCGTGACGACGCGGCTGTATGCGAAGCCTCCGTCCCGGTCGATCTGTTTCAGCCTGTAGGCAGCCGTGCCGCTGCCTGCCGGCGTGCGGTCGGCATAGGCGTACTGGCGCGGCGCGTTGACGGTGCCCGCTCCCGGCACGAAGCCGATCTTCTGCCATGCATCCGCATTGAGGGCTTTGCGTTCAATCTCGAAGCCGTAATTGTTCGTTTCCGTCGCCGTCTTCCACTGCAACATGACGGAGGTTCCTGTCCGGCTTGCCGTAAAATCGACGAGTTCGACGGGCAGTGCCGACGCGACCGGCTGACGGAACACGCCGGCTCCGTATGTGCCGGCAAACATCGTCGTCCCGTCGACGATGAGGGCGCGGATGACCGAATTCGTCAATCCGGCGCTCAGTCCTTCCCAGCTCGATCCATTGTCGTGCGTGACGTAGATGCCGGCGTTCGTTCCGGCAATCAGCGTGGAGCCGTATACTGCCAGCGAATGGATCGTCGGATCGCCGATACCGTTATTGACGCCCGTCCAATGATCGCCGAAATCCGTCGAGCAAAACACCCCGGCCAGCGTGCCGGCAAAAAGCGTCGAGCCCATCACCGCAAACGAATGCGATGTCTTGTTCACGAGTCCCGCATCCGCTTCGGTCCATGTGGCGCCGTTATCTGCCGAGCGGAAAATCCCGTCGACCGATGCCGCATACACATATCCTCCGCAGACGCCGAGCGCCGGCACGGCCGAGCTCATCAGGCCGGTATTCGACTGGACCCATGTGGCGCCGTTGTCTGTCGAAAGAAACACCCCGCCTCCATTGGTGCCGGCGAAGATGTTCGACCCGTTGACGGTGAATGACCGCACATCCAATGTCGTGAGGCCGCTGTTCGACTGGCCCCATGTGGCTCCGTCGTCGGAGGAAATGAACACGCCTCCTCCCCATGTGCCGGCAAAGACGGTCCCGCCTGTCTGCACGAGGGCCTGAATGGTATTGGCGGTCAATCCGGCCGTTGAGGAATTCCACGTGGTCCCTCCGTCGCGCGAGAGATAGAGATAGCTGCCTTCGGTGCCGGCGAAGATCGTCGAACCGTTCATGGCGAACGAGCGGATGCGCGCATTGGTGAGTCCGGCATTCACTCCGTTCCATACAGTCCCCTCGTCGCTTGTCACATACATGCCTCCTTCGGTGCCGGCATACAGGCTTGCGCCGGCGGCCACGAGTGCGCTGACCTTCACGTTCTCCAGTCCGTTGTTCACGGTGGTCCACGAGGCGCCGTTATTGGTGGAAATGGAAACGCCCGCGTTCGTGCCGGCAAAGAGGTCCGTTCCGATCACGCTCAGTGCATGCACCGTCGGATCGACAATGCCTGTGCTCGCATATGCCCAGCTTGCGGCCATATCATCCGTCCGGTAGACGCCGCCTCCGGTTCCTGCATAGAGACTCGTGCCGCTGACCACGAACGAACTGATTGTCAAGTTGCCGAGCCCCGCGCTGGTATGAACCCATGTCGCGCCTTCGTCGGTGGAGCGGTAGACGCCGTTTTCCGTGCCGGCATACAGGTCCGTCCCCATCGACGCAAGCGCATAGACGGAAAGATTGCCCAGTCCGGAATTGACCGCGCTCCAGCTTGCGCCATGATCGGTCGAAAGGAATACGCCGCCTCCGTTGGTTCCGGCATAGAGGTTCGATCCGAGCGAGGCAAAGGACCGGATGTCGGTCGTCGTGAGCCCGCTGTTGCTCTGCGTCCATGTCATCCCGCCGTTTGAGGTGACGAAGATGCCGGCGTTGTACGAACCGAGAATCACATTCGTGCCGTCGGCATAGAGCGCCTGCACGGGATTCCCCGTCATGCCGGTATTGGCCGGCATCCAGTGACCGCCCGCATCACTCGACACGAACACGCCGTCTGTCGCCGTGCCGGCGAATAATGTTGATCCGCTGACGGCCGCACAGCGGATGACGCCGTTGTTCGGTCCGTTGGCATACGTCCACTGTGCCTGTGCACTGCCGCCCATGATCAGAAGCGCTGCGGCGATGGCTGCGATGCTGCTGTACGATTTCATAGCTGCTCCCCCTGTTTTGGTCTGAAATGTGCCGATGAGAAAGAGAATAAGCCGATGAAGAGGAATAATGAACGATGGGATGCGGAGATTCCCGGGCGGAATGATGCGGTAAGATCGTCGGATGCCGGACAGGGCATGCTGCCGGCCATTGCGCGTGTGCCGCCGGAAACCATCGTCATGTGATGCTCCTCGATGCGATGACAACCGTTCTTCAGAAATAGTTTTCTGATCCCCGGCACAGGTGCGATGCTGCTCCAGATGCACACGAGTGGCGTGTGCACGCTCACCGTGTGCAATGTGGAGTTTTCAGCGGAATGAAGCCAGTTAGAATGTTCTAATATTCGCCGAATTCGATTAGAATATTCTAATGTGGCGCGTTTAGAACAGCCCTTTTGTCGACCCACCGTCGATGGATACGGTCGCGCCTGTCACATAGCCGGCGCGTTCGGAAGCGAGAAAGGCCACGACGCCCGCAAATTCTTCGACCGTTCCCAGCCGTCCGATCGGTATCGACGAGGCGGCGCGTTCAAGCCAGGCATCGAGCGTGATGCCGGTCTCGGCGATCGTCTTTTCGGCGATCTGCCGCTGACGATCGGTGAAGATCAGTCCGGGACAGACCGTATTGAAGAGGATCCCTTCCTTCGCATACTTCGTGGCCAGTACGCGCTGCAGACCGATCAGGCCGGGACGGATGGTCGAAGAGATGACGAGGTTGTCGATGGGCTGCTTGCCCGCGATCGAATTGATCGTGATGAAGCGCCCCCACTGCTGCTTCTGCATGTGCGGCAGCGCCGCGCGGATCAGGCGGATCGTGCTCATCATGGTAAGCTGCACGCCTTCGGCCCACTGCTCTTCGCTGATGCGGTCAAATGTCTCGACCGGGGGACCGCCGGCGTTGCTCACCACGATATGGAGCGCGCCGAACCGTTCGGCCGTCTCGCGCACCACGCGCTCGATGTCGCCCGCCCGGCTCATGTCGGCTTCAAAGGCGATCACCTCGGCGCCGGTTTTGGCGGCAATCTCGCGCGCGGCCGCTTCGATCTTTTCCTTGCTGCGCGAGCAGACAGCCACGCGCGCGCCTTCGGCGGCCAGTGCTTCGGCCGCGGCGCGTCCGAGCCCCTGGCTCGATGCCGTCACCAGCGCCGCCTTGTTCTGTAATCCGAGATCCATGCGTATCCTCCTTCTAGTGGTGTGTGTATGTCAATCGAGTTTTTTACGGAACCGGAGTATGCTTGCCAGAAGAATCATACCGCCCATGAAGACGAGCGCCGCGCCCTCGAGCCACAGATTCGTGAAGCCGACGCCCTTGAGCGTGATCGAGCGCACGGCCGTCAGGAAGTACCGCATCGGCAGTCCGAGCGAAAGGATCTGCAGCGGCTTCGGCATGTTCTCGATCGGGAATGCGAATCCGGAGAGATACATCATCGGCATGACGACGAAAAAAATGTTCGTCATCATGGCCTGCTGCTGCGTCTTCGAAACGGTCGAGACAAAGAGCCCGAGCCCGAGCGTCGTCATCAGGAAGAACGCCGTATACGCCGAAAGCGTGATGTAGCTTCCCTGCACGTGGATGCCGTAGCCATGCACCATCACCAGCAGCACGACGACCACATTGAAGATGCCGATGATGATGAAGGGCACGAGCTTGCCCAGGATCAGCTCGGCGGGCGTGATGGGCGTGACCATCAGCTGCTCCAATGTCCCGATTTCCTTTTCCTTCACGATCGCCATCGATGTGAGGTTCATCGTCGTGATCAGAAGAATCAGCACCAGCACGCCCGGCACCATGTAGTTGCGGCTCTTGAGCGAGGGATTGAACCACGTGCGCGGCTCGACCGTGACGGCTCCGTACGACGGTCCCGGCCCCGTCACTTCGGCCAGTATGCCGGAGGAATAACTCGTGATGATCTGGTTGACGTATCCCATCACGATCGCGGCCGTGTTGCCTTCGCTTCCGTCTAAAATGACCTGCAGCCGGGCCGGCTCATGCCGCAGCAGCTTTTTGCTGAAATCCGGAGGAATCACGATGCCGACGTTCACCTGATGGTTGTCGATGTAATACCGCACTTCGTTATGGCTGTCTGTCGCATACTCGATCGTGAAATAGCCCGTGTTCGTGAACTTTTCCAGGAATCCCCGGCTCTCGGCGCTTTTGTCGAGATCGCACACGACCATGCTCACGTTCTTCACGTCGAGCGATGCGGCGTATCCCATGAAGATCAGCTGAAGCACGGGCGCGATGAAGACGATCGGCAGCAGCTTCTTGTCCTTCAGGAGCTGTCCGAATTCCTTTTTCAGCAGAGCGACGACGCGTTGAGAGTTCATAGTCCTTACCCCAGAGTCTTTTTGAAGCGCTTCACGCTGATGAACAGCAGCACCGTGATATACAGGCAGAGATAGAGCATCTGATCCCAGAATGCCGCAAGCCCCACGCCTTTGAGTATGATCGACCGGAGAATCACGAGATAGAATTTCGCCGGCGTGACATTCGAGACGATCTGCAGGAACAAGGGCATGCTCCGGATCGGGAAGATGAAGCCCGAAAGGATGATCGTCGGCAGCATGGATACGAGCGAGGCGAGCTGGAAGGCGACCTGCTGGCTGTCCGAAATGCTCGAGACGAAGAGCCCGATGCTCAGCGCGGCGATGATGAACAGGAGCGTCGCAAAAAACAGCAGCACGAGGCTTCCCTTCACGACCACATCGAAGAGCACATAGGCCGCAAGGAGCACGAGCGTCGCGGCAATGAGAGAGATCACCGCATAGGGAATCATCTTGCCGATGATGAGTTCGAACGAGCTCACCGGCGACACGTCGATCTGCTCGATCGTGTTGCGCTCCTTTTCCTTGACGATCGAAAGCGATGTGGCAATGACCGCCGTGATGGCGAGAATGAATCCGATGAGGCCGGGTACGAGGAACTTCGCGCTTTTGAGTTCGGGGTTGTACCACATGCGCGGCTCGAATGTGACGGGAATGTACGGAGCCCGCCCGACCTTCGCGAGATTCTTTACGACGATTTTCTGCGAATACTGCGCCGTGATCACGTTGATGTACGCGACGATCGTCGTCGCAGAGTTCGCATCCATCCCGTCGACCAGCGCCTGCACCGACACCGGAGAGCCCGAGAGCATGCTCCTCGAGAAATCCGTCGGAATCACGATCGCCGCCTTGATCTTCGCATCGTCGATCAGGGCTTCGGCCTCGTCGCTCGATTCCAGCTCGTAGACATGGTCGAAATATCCCGACGAGATGAAGGCCTGCGCGAAATCCCGGCTTTCCCGGCTCTTTTCCTGGTCGATGACCGCCATTTTGATATGCTGCACATCGAAGTTCATCGCGTATCCGTTCAGAAGCAGCAGAATCGCGGGCACCACGATCAGAATCGCCATCACGCGCCGGTCGCGCCTGATCTGGCGGATTTCCTTTTTCATGATCGCCCAGATGCGCTCTTTCATTTTTTCGCCTCCTCGTCCAGCAGATAGATGAACACATCTTCGAGCGACGGCGTGATCCGGTGCACCACAGGCTCCTCCATCTGCTGCCCGGCAAAGAGCCGTCGTATGCCCTCGCGCGCGGCCTGCTCGTCCGAAACGTTCACATGAAGATGCGTGCCGAAGACGGACGTCTCGAGCGCCCAGGGCTGCGTGTCGATCATCGACATGGCGTCGACCGCGCGCGATGTCTGCACTTCGAGGATCGGCGTGCGCAGATAATTCTGCTTCAGCTCCGTCGGGCTGCCGCCGGCGATGATTTTGCCGGCATTGATGAAGATGATGTCGTTGCAGTACTCGGCCTCTTCCAGGAAATGCGTCGTCACAAGCACGGTCACGCCTTCGGCCGAAAGATCGTTGATGAGCTCCCAGAACTTTCTGCGCATAAGCGGATCGACGCCGCTTGTCGGCTCGTCGAGGAAGACGATCTTCGGCCGGTGCAGCACGGCGCATCCGAGCGCCAGGCGCTGCTTCCATCCGCCGGAGAGCGTGCCGGTGATGCTCTTTTCGCGTCCTTTCAGATTGGCGATCTCGAGCACCCATTCCTTGCGCTCGGCAAGCTCCGACTGCGAGAGCCCGTAGACGCGTCCGAAGAAGTTGATGTTTTCCTCGACTCTCAAATCTTCATACAGCGAAAACTTCTGCGACATGTACCCGATCGAGGACTTCACCTTCTCGGCTTCCGTGTTGATGTCGTAGCCTCCCACGCGCGCCGTTCCTTCGGTCGACTGCAGGAGCGCGCAGAGCATCCGGATCGTGGTCGACTTGCCTGCGCCGTTGGCGCCCAGGAATCCGAAGATCTCCCCCTGCTTCACCTCGAATGAGATGTGGTCGACGGCGGTGAACGCGCCGAACTTGCGCGTCAGCTTCTCCACTTCAATGGCATGCTGCGGCATCACCGTCCTCCGCCGATCGCTTTATCGAGCTTCGCCTTCGCCAGTTCCAAGTCGACGAGCGCCTGGGTGAGCTGCATCTTCGACTGGAGATCGGCCACTTCCGCATCGAGCAGCTCGGAGCTGATGGCGTAGCCATGCGCGAACTTTTCCTTGTTCACTCTCAGGTTCTCGGCCGACTGGTCCACCTGCATCTGTGCGAGGCTGATGCGCTTCTTGGCCTGCTCGAACGAGAGCCAGCTCTGCGTCACATCAAGCACGACGGCATCCTTCATGAGCCCGACCGCGTCCTTCGCCTGTTCGTACTGCGCGCGCGCCGCGTCGGTCTGGTAGAGCGTCGTGAGATTGTTCCAGAGATCGAGCTGCAGCGACACGCCCACATCCCAGGTGTCGCGGAACGCATCGAGCGCCGGGAAGATGCGCTGATTCGGCTTCGCATACGTATAGCTTCCGGTGAGCATGAGCTGGGGCAGCCATCCTCCCCGGGCGGATTTCACGCCGGTCTCGGCGGCCCGAAGCCGCAGATCGGCGCTTTTCATCTCGGGCCTGCCGCCGAGCGCCGAGGCGATGAGCGACTGGACCGCCGGATAGGTCTGCGTGGAGGGCGTGAGCTCCGATGCCGCCTCCGTTTCGGTTTCGAGCGGCAGGCCGATGAGCGAGTTGAGCGAAAGCTGCGCGAGCTTCACGGCATTGTCGGCGTCGCTTTGCAGAAGGCGCGCATTGGCAAGCTGCACGTTCACCTTCAGCACATCGTTCGTCACGGCAATGCCCTGCTTCATCAGATTGGCCACGTCTGCGGCATGGCCTTCGAACTGCTTCACGCTTTCATCGCTCAGGCGCTTCACTTCGCGTGCTCGGTAGAGATTCCAGTATGCCGCGGTCACGGAATACACGAGTTCGGCCTTCTCCTTCACCACATCGGATGACGCCGCATCGGCCGTGAGCGAGGCCGCCTCGGCCGCGCCCGAGAGCTTCCATCCCGTAAAAATCGGCTGTGTGAGCGTGGCTTTGGCCAGATAATTGTCGAGGATGACCGGAAAGACGATCGGCATACCCGGCACGGGAATCCGGAACTGGGGCACGTCGCTCAGGCGCGTGTATCCGGCCTGCACTTTCACCGACGGATAGCGCGCGGCCGCGGCTTCGCTCGCCTTGGCGCCGGCATACTCGGAGCGCATCGCCGAGGAATGAAGCTGCCGGCTGTTTTCCAGGCCGATGCCGATGGTTTCTTCGAGCGTGAGTGTGCGCACCTGCGCCGCAAGAAGCGCAGGAAGAAGAAGCGCCGCCGCGCACAGGAGCGCGCGTTTCAATCCGGAAGGTTGTCGTTGGATATGGTTCATTGCATTTCCTTTGTCTGATGGTGTTGTTCGCTCATCAGCGAGATGAAGACATTTTCAAGCGAGGGCGTCACGACGCGCCACGCATTGACAGTGACGTTGTTCGATTGGAGCAGATGCTCGATCTCCGGCATATCGCGCCCGGCATCGGCCACAAGCACATTGAGCCTGTCGCCGAATGCCTGGACTTCGCGCACCGCCGGATGCTGCTTCAGAAGCGAGAACGAGCGGCGGATATCGGTGCAGACGATCTCGACGATCTCGCCTTTCATCACGCGCTTCACGTTCTGCGGCGTGTCGCACAAGAGGATCCGCCCCTCGCTCATGAGCGCCACACGCGTGCAGCGTTCGGCTTCGTCGAGATACGGCGTGGTCATCACGATGGTGATGCCGGATTTCAGAAGGCTCGAAAGGATCTTCCAGAAATCGCGACGCGAGACGGGATCGACGCCCGTCGTGGGCTCATCCAGAAAGATCACATCCGGCGTGTGGATGAGCGTGCAGGCCAGGGCGAGTTTCTGCTTCATGCCGCCCGACAGCTTCTCGGCAAGCCGGTCTCTGAAGGGCGTGAGACGCATGAAATCGAGCAATTGCGTCCGCCGTTCGGAAAAATTCTTCAGCCCGTGAATCTCGGCGAAGAACTCGATATTCTCATCGACCGTCAGGTCGCCGTAGAGGCTGAATTTCTGCGAGAGGTAGCCGATATGCCTCCGCACATCGGCGATCTTCGTGCGGACGTCGTATCCCAGCACGGAAAGCCCGCCCGCATCGGGCACGGTGATGCCGCAGAGCATGCGGATGATCGTGGTCTTGCCGGCGCCGTCGGGTCCCACAAGGGCGAACATCTCGCCCTTCTCCACATCGAGCGTCACATCGTCCACCGCCCTGACGCCGCCGAATTTTTTTGTCACGCTATGTAATGAGAGTGCATTCATCGCTCAGGCTCACGGCTGTATGTGCACGTACGCATCGGCGGGCATGCCGGCTTTGAGGACGCCGTCCGCATTGTCCACTTCAAGCTTCACGCCGAACACGAGCTTCGTCCGGTCTTCCTTCGTCTGCACGTTCTTCGGCGTGAATTCGGCGATGGGGGAAATGTAGACGATCGTGCCTTTGTGCTGCCGGTTGGGATCGGTATCGATCACGACATCGGCGCTGCCGCCGAGCCGTATCCGGCCGAGATCCGTTTCGTTCACATAGATCATCAGGTTCAGCTTTTCGAGCTGTGCGATCGATGCGACAGCGGAGCCCGCGCCGATGAGCTCTCCGGCTTCCACGGGCTTCTGCGTCACAATGCCCGCAACGGGCGCCACGACATAGGAGTCGTTCACCTGTTTCTTCAGCAGATCGGCACTGGCCTGCGCCTGTGCCAGCCGCGCCCTGGCCGCCGCAAGATCCTCGGGACGGGCGAAGCGCTTCAGCTTCTGCAGATTCTGGCGCGCGGCGTTCAGCTGGGCCTCGGCGATCGTGTAGCGCGATTCCGCATCGTCCATCTGCTTCTGCGAAATGGTATGCGTGGCAAAAAGCTCCTTCATGCGCTGATAGTCGGTGCGCGCATTCTCGAAAGCCGACTGCGTCTGCGTGACCGCCTCATCGGCGGCCTGCACGTCCTCCGCACGCGCGCCGTTCACGAGGAGCCGGTACTGGGCATCGGCAAGCTCCACGCCGGCCTGCGCCTGTCTGTACTGAAAGTCGAGCGTCGCATGATCGAGCATGGCGAGCGTGTCGCCGGCCTTCACTCTGCTTCCCTCCTGCACGAAAAGGCGCTCGACCTGTCCCGGCACTTTCGCGCTGACTTTCACTTCCGTCGCCTCGAGTGTTCCGCTGGCTTCCAGTGTTCCTTTGTGATTGTCCGAGCATCCGGCGCAGAGCGCCACCAGGAGGCTCCCAAGAAATGAAACGGCGATACGATTCATGTGATGTGTCCTTTGTGAGATGTGTGTCGGAATGTCGTTATTGTTCACGGCCCGATGGGCTGCGGCGGGGCGATGCCGGATCTGTTTCCTCGGCCTCCGGAAAGATCCGCAGCGAGTGTCGCGCCTCGTCGGTGAGCGCGCCTTCAAACAGGATGCGGAACATCGAGGAGAGGATTTCATGCATCGGCAGACGGAGCTCCGCCTGCGCCGCGGGATTGGCCACGGCCTCGACCGATGCCAGGAGGATCTTCACCAGCATGCGCTCTTCCACCTCGGGCCGGAGCACCCCTTCTTCGCGCGCGCGGCGGATGATCGTTTCCAGCTGCGACAGGATGCGTTCGCGGCGCAGTTTTTCGATTTCCTCCCACAGCTGCGGGGCATGCTTGCGCATGTCCTGCAGCGCATAGCTCGAGATCCGTCCCACGTGCTCGCGCATCATCATCATGATCGCATGAAGCTTCTCCATGAACGTGTGATGCGAGGCATGGATCGCGGTGAAGGCCTCTCCGACCTCGGCGAACTGGAAGCGGATCGCCTGGAGTGCGAGGTCCTCCTTCCCGGAAAAATATTTATACAGCGTTTTCTTGCTGATGCCGAGTTCGTCGGCCAGCTCGTCGAGCGTCACTTTGCTGAAGCCCGCTTGGAACATCCGGTCGCGCATGAGTGAGAGAATGCGCTGTTTCACGGCCTGCTCTGTCTCCATGGTCATGGGGTTCATAAAATACTATAATGGTATTTTCAGTTTCCTCGGGCGCGAAAAATCGGCCGCCGAGGCGGCCGTTCTTTCATTTCCTATGGAAACTATAAAGGTGTATTCAGTTTCTTCTGCCGGTAGTATACGATTTATTCATCTTCCTGTCAAGGAAAATATTTTCTGCCGGCGTTTTTTCTTCCGGCTATTTGAGGAGCATCATGCGCCGCGTCTCGACGTAACTGCCCGCGCGGAACTGATAAAAATAAATGCCGCTCGGACTCGTGCGCGCATTCCATGTGACGGTGTATGTGCCCGGATGCATGATATTCTGCACAAGCGTCGCGACTTCCTTGCCCAGGATGTCGAAGACTTTGAGCGAGACGAACTGCGTCGAGGAGAGCGTGAATTTCACCGTTGTCGAGGGATTGAACGGATTGGGATAATTCTGCCCCACGGTGTACGACGCCGGCATGATGCCGCTGTCAAAGACGCCCGTCGCCGCCTGCGCCGGAGGATAACTCATACGGAAATTGTCGATGAAGAATGTTCCGCTGTAGCGCGTGTTCGACTGGCGCGCGCTTCCCAGCTGCACTTCGATGCGCTTGAGCGCGATGGGATAATTGAACACCGATGTCGTCGAAAGAGCCGACGGCGTCTTTGCATTGATGCTGAGATGATCGAATTCGGGAACCTTCAGATTATACCGGTTCGTATAATACCGGAACTGCTCGCCATTGTCGTCGGTCACGAGCACGCTCACACGGTGCGCCGCGGAATCAGAGCGCAGATCGACGTAGAAGGAATCGGGCACGCCGAAGACCGGAATTTCCTTTTCAAGGAAGACGAAGGTCTGCGTCGATCCGGTATACGTGAAGGCATAATCGATCCTGAAGCTCTTCTGCCCCATCGTCTTCATGTCCGATACTTCCGTCACCTTCAGCGCAGCGGTGTCGATATTCATGCCGGAGACTTTCCATGAGCCGGCGGCGTCCATCGAATCGAGCAGCACCGCGCCGGCGCCGATTTCGATCGTGATCGTTGCGGTATCAGCAGCTGCGCCGTAAGCGGCGATCACCTTCGTTGTGCCGTTGGCCTTTCCCTTCAGCACGCCGTTGGCGTCGACCGATGCCACCGAAGGATTCATCACCGTCCATGTGTATTAGTTCAACCCGATCGTATGGGAAGCATTGTCCCAGTCGGAGACCGTCGCCTTGAACTGGATCGTGCGGATCGAATCGGTCATGATGTTGTCCGGCGTCATCGTCACACGCTTCACGCCCTTGATCACGACGTAGGCCGAATCGGTTTTCCTTCCCTTGTACAGGAAATAGATGTAGCCGCTGTCCGGCTTCACCGCCGCGGTGAACACTCCGGCTGCTGTGACCGTTCCGAGATTCGGCGCGACGGCAAACGAGCTGTTCGACGGATCGAGCGTGAGGATGT
>JBLMZA010000053.1:0-58440 GCA_050258555.1 Acidobacteriota bacterium
GATCGATGGCAAAACAGTTCTATACAACGGTGCTGAAGATCAGGAACAGGCATCTGTTTGTGCTGGATTTCGTGATTCTGTCGCTGACGCCGGTCTTGTCGCTCTACCTGCGGAACGAATCGTTTCCGTATATCGCGGGGCTCGCCTTGCCGCTTGTGATGGTGACGCTCGTGCTGCTATTGATCAAGATCGGCACATTCCATCTGTTCCACTTTTATAACCGGTTCTGGCGCTATGCGAGCGTGGATGAAATCGGCACGCTTGCCCAGGCCACAAGCACGACGTCGATCCTGGGGGTGATCGCATTCTTCGCCGTGCTGAAGCCGCTCGGTCTGATTCCTTCCTCGTTTCCAAATTCCATTCCCTTCATCGACGGCATCCTCACGATGCTCTTCATCGGCGGTCTCCGCTTTGCGGTGCGGCTCGTCTATGTGTACAACGAGCGGGGCATGTCGGACGGCAAGATACAGAATGTGCTCATCGCGGGCGCGGGCGTGGCGGGATCGATGATCGTGAAGGAGCTGCGCGCCAATCCGCAGCTGGCCATGGTGCCGGTGGGATTCGTCGACGACGATCCGCGCAAGCAGCACATGTACCTGCACGGCGTGGAAGTGCTGGGAACGATCCGCGAACTCGGCGCGATCGTGAAGGCGAAGAAAGTGACGGAAGTCGTGATCGCGATGCCGTCAGTCCCCGGCAAAATCATACGCGAGGTGATGAACGCCTGCAAGGAAATCGGCGTGCAGAGCAAGACGATTCCCGGCGTATTCGAAATCCTCTCGGGCTCGGCCGTGGCGCAGCTGCGCGACGTGTCGATCGAAGATCTCCTGCGGCGCGATATCGTGACGATCGATGAAGCGAATGTGGAGCACCTGATACAAGGCGCGCGCGTGATGGTCACGGGCGCGGGCGGATCGATCGGTTCCGAGCTCTGCCGGCAGATCGTGCGCTTCCGTCCCAAGGAGCTCATCATGCTCGGGCACGGGGAGAATTCCATCTTCGCCATCTCGAAGGAACTGCAGACGAAGCACGGCGTGGTGGCGGCGCAGTCGGTCACATTCACGACGGTGATCGCGGACATTCGCGACCGCGAGCGCATGGAGCACGTGATGTACGAGACCAGGCCCCAGATCATCTTCCATGCCGCGGCGCACAAGCATGTGGGACTCATGGAAGTCAATGCGCCCGATGCCGTGACGAACAACGTGCTCGGCACGCAGAATCTCGTGGAGCTTGCGGCGAAGATCAACGTGCAGAAGCTCGTCATGATCTCGTCCGATAAGGCGGTCAATCCGATGTGCGTGATGGGCGTCACGAAGCGCGTGGCGGAACTCGTCGTGCGCGATGCGGCCCTCAGGCATAAGAAGCCGTTCGTCGTCGTGCGCTTCGGCAACGTGCTCGGAAGCAGAGGCAGCGTCGTGCCGATCTTCAAAAAGCAGATCGCCGCGGGCGGACCGGTCACGATCACGCATCCTGAGGTGACGCGCTTTTTCATGACGATTCCCGAGGCGGTGCGCCTGGTGCTGCAGGCGGGCGCTCTCGGCAGCTGCGCCGAAACGTTCGTGCTCGATATGGGCGAGCCGGTGAAGATCGTCGATCTGGCCCGGGACCTGATCCGCTTGAGCGGACTCAGGGAAGGGGAGGATATCGATATCAAATACACCGGCCTCATCGAGGGGGAGAAGATGTATGAGGAGCTCTTCTACGAACACGAGCATGCCGATCGTTCGACGCACCGGAAGATCTTCGTCTGCCGCAACGCTCCGGCGCAGGATCTCTCCGGCGTTCTCGGAGATGCGTCGGCGGATCTCGAAAAATTCGGCGAGGAACTTCATCGTGCACGGCTTGCGGAGAAGGAGCGCGAGGCGTTCAAATTCTCGATCGAGCATCTCCTGATCGCCGCGCACGAGGGAGATGCGGAATATACGAACGAGCTCCTGAAGAAGATCGTGCCGCAATATTCGAATCCTGTGCTCGACCGGATTTTTCGGACGCATAACGATCGGACCGAGGCGGAAAACAAGGCGTTCATCGCGGCCAATCCCGCGGCCACGTTGATCGGCGCCGATAAGATCCTTTTGAAATTCCCGAAGGGACACGCGGACGATGCCGGCATAGAGGCGCCCGCGCCGCAAGCGGAACCGGCATTGATTCCCGATGAGCCGGTGGAAAATGTTGCAGTGGGACGCCCGCTGCCGTAATTGTTGTTATATAATAGAGCAGGAAACAGGAAATTCCGCATTCTGAACGCCGTTGGGGCGTCAGGATGCGGGATTTTTTTATTTCTGCAGCGTCATGCGAACGGTCTTCACATGGGCGCCGGCGCTCATGATGCCGAAATTTCTGTCCGCTTATTTCATGTGCCGGATGCGCACTTCGATCTCCGGCGTGTCCTTCAGAAGCTTCGTGATGAGGCTCGTGTCCGTCTCGCCGGTGTGATAGGGATAGAGCACCTTCGGCATCACCATGCGCGCGGCGCGCGCGGTCATTGCCGGGTTCATCGTGTACGGCAGGTTCATGGGCAGAAAGGCGATGTCGATCTGCTTCGATTTCAGATTCGCCATCTCGGGGATGTCCTCGGTGTCGCCGGCAAAATAGAGGCGCGTCTCTCCGATCTTGAGTATGTACCCGTTGCCGTCGCCCTTCGGATGGAAGGGATTGCGTCCGTCGCGCAGGTGCTTGATGTTATAGGCGGGCACGGCTTCAATCTGCATCTCGCCGATCGTGCGCGTGTCGCCGTTTTTCATAACGACCGCGCCGGGGACTTTTTTCGCGCCGAGCGCCGTGGTGACGATCTGCGTGTGCGTGCCCGAGATCTTTTCTATTTCCGTCATATCGAGATGATCGAAATGATCGTGCGTGACCAGAATGAGATCGGCCTTGGGAAATTCGGAATAATCGGCCACGTCGCCGTAGGGATCGGTGTAGATGTGCTTTCCGTTATGCGTGAGGATGAGCGATGAGTGCCCGAGAAACGTGATTTCCACATCGCCCGCACTCGTGTGAATGACGTCCTTTTCGTATGTCGCCGTCGCAGTGGTCATGGCAAAGATGAACGGAAGTGTCATGATGAACATTCCTCCCTCCTTGTTTTTTCAGATTGTGATACACAAAAGTACGGCATTGGCGCGAGGAAAGCAACACGCGTCTTGCGCCTCAGCCTCCCATTCCGTATTTTACACGGCATTTCACTTTTTTTGAATATCAGAATATCGCCTTCTATGTCACGCTCATTCTTGTCCGTCCTTCTTCTCACATTCCTCTTCGTTTCGCCATCGATGTCGCAGCCGGCCATGCCGCCGGATGTGAAGGTGAACCAGCCCCTCGGCACGGCGCGCGGCATTTATCCCGGACGCGTCGTCTGGGTGCACGATCCCGGTGTGGCCTCATGGGACGGCAAAACGGGCTTCTGGTGGTCCGATTCCTGCACATCCCAGATGGAAGCCGACCGCATGGTATCGCGCGCCGTCACGACGCTTGCCGGTGAAAACAATGAAGCGAAGGCGTGGGAGAAACTCTTCCGATATTTCAATGAACGGCACGGACGGGGAAGGCGCGGCTGCCGGTCCACGGAAAAAATCGCGATCAAGATCAATACGAACAACACCGACCGCCATGCCAACACGAACGAGATCAACGCCTCGCCGCAGAGCGTGCTTGCGCTGCTCAAAAGCCTGATCGGAAAGGCGCATGTGCCGCAGAAGAACATCACGGTCTTCGACGCGAGCCGGTTCTTCACCGATAATATTTATGACAAATGCCACAGCGTCTATCCCGATGTCGTGTATATGGACCATGTGGGCGGGGAAGGCCGTGCGAAGGCGGAGTTCAAGCCGAAGGCAATTCCGTATTCGGTCGATAACGGTCCACTTGCGCAGGGGCTCGCGCTCTGCGCCCTCGAGGCCGACTACCTGATCGATCTTGCCGTGCTGAAGGGACATGTTGGGCAGGGCGTGACGCTCTGCGCGAAGAATTTTTACGGCGTCACGGATATCGATCCCGATTGGCGCAAGAATTTTCATAACAATTTCGATCAGGACCGCTCGGGCAAGCCGAAATACATGACGTTCGTCGACTTCCTGGGGCACAAGGACCTGGGCGGAAAGACGATGCTCTTCCTGATCGACGGCTTCTACGGCGCCCGCGCCGTGAACGGGCTGCCCTCGCGCACATGGAAGATGCCGCCCTTCAATGATCACTGGGCCTCGAGCCTGTTTGCATCGCAGGACGGCGTGGCGATCGATGCGGTGGGACTGGATTTTCTGCGGTCGGAATGGCCCGATGCGCCGGACATGCCCTACAGCGATGCCTATCTGATCGAGGCCGCACTGGCCGACAATCCGCCCTCGGGCACGGTGTATGATCCCGAGCGTGACGGCACGCGGCTCAAGAGCCTCGGCGTGATGGAGCACTGGAACAACATGATCGACAAACAGTACAGCCGCAACATGGGGAAGAAGGAAGGCATCGAGCTCGTCTACATGCCGATGGCTGCAGTGAAATAAGCCGGGAAGCGACGGACATCATCCGATCCCGCACGCGGTACGAGAGAAGGTTTGCGCCTTCGACGGCCGGTGCGGGATTTTTTTATTGTCGCCGCATTTTGGAAAGCTTCGGCGGAACGACGAGCGCGCCGATTTCGGAACGGTTGTAGGCAAGAGGAATGGGTTCGGCCGTTTCGGGATCGGGAATGGTGAGGTGAAGCGTGTCCTTGTTCGCCGAGACCCGGTATGTTCCGACCACAGAGACGGTCGTATCGATGAAGCGGGGGATCCGGTAGACCATGTGGAGATGGATGTCCGGACCTTCGGTTTTTTTGATCGTGAGAATGATCGTGCCGCGCTTCACCGTATCGGCTGCCGGCATGTACTGCAAGCGTCCCTGGGTGTTGACGGTCAGCGTGCGCGTCGAGCCGTCCGCGTGCGCCTCGAATCCGACGGTGTCCGCGCGGTTGTACCAGACGGCGACGAGAGCGGGATCGATCGTGCTCGTGTCTCCGTCGATCGACAGGTCCTTCGAACAGGAGGAAAGCGCAAGAAGCGCGAGAAGCACTGAAAGAATGAGCACGTGGCGGAACATCAAGAGGGTTCCTTTAAATGAAAATGAAAATGAAAGATGAAGCAGTGGGCGAAGCAGCGCTTCGCCCCACATGGCGCTTCGCCCCACATGAACAACAAAAGAAAGATGAAGCAAGGCTACTTTTGAAGAATGAGCTTCTGCGTACGCGAGGAGCCGCTGCTTGTGACGCGGCAGAAATACATGCCGCTTGGAAGCGCGCCGCTTTCCCATGTGAGAGCGTGCGCGCCGGGCTCCATCCACTCCGCCGCGCGCTCCCAGACGCAGCGGCCGAGGATGTCCGTGATGCGAATGGCGAGATCCGAGCGCCTGTGCAGATCGAAACGGATCGTCGTCGCGCCGTTGAACGGATTCGGATAACTATTAAGCAATGTGAACGCCTCCGGCGCGGCAATGGGAGCGCCGGGGGATTCCTCCACGCCGGTTGCGATCATTTTTTCGAGCACGCGCACGTAGCCCGGAATCGAAAATTTCGGAATGCTGTCGTTGTCGGTTGCCGTGAGCGGGAAGTATGTCGAATTCTGCGTTTCCTTCACGATCCAGTTTCCCGCCGCAATATAATAGACCGTTGTGAGTTTCAGGAACGGATTGGCTCTCCGCCCGAGCGGCGTCCAGACCCACCAGTTGAGCGTGAGCGTGATTTCAAAGGGCGTCACGGTATTGAACGAGCCGGCGGGCACGACGACGCTGCCCACGGGACGGCGCGTGCGCGTGATCATGAGCATGAGATCGAACTCCGTGCCGTCGACCGTGATCGTGGAATCGTGCCGGTAGAGCGTGTCGGCGCGGTTATCGATGGGGGGCGATTTCCATTTCATGTACGGATACCATCCGCTTGCCTGCGGAAGGAAGCCGAGTCCCAGTGAATCGGACACGAGCTTCAGACCTTCCTTCGGGTAGCCGCCGTTGAAGAAGGCGACCGTGTCTCCGTGCACATCGGCGATCACGGAATCGCGGTTCATGTTCGAGAGATTGCGGAAGAGATAGGCGCGAATCATTCCGCGGAGCGTCGTGCCGGCGAGACTGTCGGTCTCGATCCGTTTCGACTGCGGAATCTGGTTCTGCATCGAATCGAGCGTGTAGCGCTGATAGCGCCAGACCGAACCCATGCGCGAGGGAAGATAGTCCGCGGCGGATTGAGCTTGCAGCATCCAGGGAAGCAGCACAAGGACGATGAAATGGGAAATGGTTGTTTTCATTTGAGAATGACGAGCTTGCGCGTTTCGGTATAGACGGCGCCCGTTTCGGCCGAGACCGCGCGCATGCGATAGAGATACATGCCGCTCGAAATGCCCTGCGCGTTCCACTGCACGCTGAAATATCCCGGCATCACGCTGTTGCGGAAGACTTCCGCAATTTCGCGCCCGGTCACATCGTACACCTTGATCGTCACAAACGACGGCTGCGGCGCGGCAAACTGCATCGTCGTCACCGGATTGAAGGGATTCGGATAATTCTGATTGAGCGCATAGCGCTGCGGTATGCCCGCATGCAGCTGCGTGACGCCCGTTGCGGATTCGCCCCTGCCGGAAAGAACGATCACGGCCGGCGCGCGCAATGTCGAGCTATGCAGGAAAAGCGTGTCGGCATACTGCAGCGTTGAATCGGGCAGGAAGGTGACGGTGATGCTCGTCGTGTCGCCGGTTTTGAGCGCCAGCGGCAGCGCGTGCTTTCCGGTCGTGAAGACGCGCGTTCGGAGCTTCAGCGAATCGATCTTCACCGTATTGAGCGATCCGTTGGAAAGCATGATCTGCTTCGTCACGGGTTTCCGTACGGGAACGGTCGCAAAGTCGATCGCCGTCTGTGATAGGGTAAGATCCGGCACGGGCGAATTCCCCCAGAGCGTGATCGGGATCATGCGGCGGTCCGAGTTGGTCGAAAGCCGGATCGTATCGGCATACGTCCGCAGCTCATCGGGCGTGAAGCGCACCGTGAAGACAAGCGAATCGGACTGCGCGATGCGGCATTTTGTCACGGCGGGTCGGAACGAGCGCGTGCCGGCGGCGATCGTATCGATCACCACGTCGTTGAACGACAGGTTCGAGAGCGTGATCTTCGCCGTGGCCGTGTCGCCGGTGCGGACGTTGCCGAACTGCATGCCCGATGCCGAGACGATGAGCGACGGCACGGGAGAGTTGCCCGAAAGCGCGATCGGCACTTCGGGCGTCGTGGTATTCGTGTGCAGACGCAGCGTATCGGAAAAGTCCCCGAGCGTTCCCGGCTGGAATGCCACGGCAAGCGCGAGCGAGTCGCCCGATGCGATGCGTCCCGCATACACCGCCGGCAGGAAGACGCGCGATGCGGTGTGCGCACTGTCGATCACGACGTCGTTGAGAGACGGATTTTTCAGCACGAGCGTCTGCACGGAGCTTCGAGCGACTTTCACATTGCCATAGGAGAGCATGCGGGCGGAAAGCGAAACAGTCGGAACGGGCGAATTGCCAGAGAGCGCGATCGGGATCATGCGGCGGTCCGATGTGTTTGCAATCAGAAGCGTGTCCTGATAGTGCTGCAGGCGTTGCGGCGCAAAGAACACCGACACCGTGAGGGTTTCATGCTGCGCAATCGTGCGCTTCGAAGCCGCGGCGCGGAAGACGGAGCCGGAAACGACGAGGCTGTCGATCGAGACGTCATTCAAGGACGGATTGGTGATCAGGATCTTCTGCGCGGCTTCCTTCATGAGCTTCACATCGCCGAATGAGGCGGACTGCACAGGAACCGAAAGAGTCGGCACGGGAGAGGATCCCGTAACGGCGATCTGCTGCGCGCCCGCGCTTGAATACACGGTGACGACATCTTCCACGGTTCCGAATGCGCGCGGCGAAAAACCGATCGCGACATGCTCCGCGGCGAACGAGCCGATCGTGAGGGGCAGATGCTGGAGCGCGGTGAACTGTCCGCTCGATGACGAGATGGAATCGATCGTGAGCGGCGAGAAGTCGGCGCTCATCTGCACGACGGCGTCGGTTGAAGAACCGACGGCCGTTTCCCCAAACGTGAGCGAGGACTCGGAGAGCGTCAGCTTGGCCGGAGGCGGCGTGAAAAACGTGTTCTTCAGAATCGAAATCGTGCCCGAGCCTTCGTTGGCCGACGCGATATCGAGGATGCCGTAGACGCCGCTCATTTCGACCGCGGCGATGCCGGCAGGAGATGAGCCGCACGGAATGCTTTTGACCGTGGGGAAGGAGTAGCCGTTATTCTGCATGACTGCAACCGTGTTGGATCCGGCGCAGGCGACCGCAAGATCGATGTCGCCGTCGCCGTCGAAATCTCCGCCTGCAAGCGCCACAGGCGCATTGCCCACGAGATCGAAATCTCCGGGACCGATGAAGCGTCCCTCTTTATTGTTGAGCATCACCGAGACGTCGTTCGTTTCGCTGTTGGCCGCGGCCAGATCCATATAGCCGTCGTTGTCGAAATCGAACGAGACAATGGCCGAGGGTCCGCGGTGGATCTGGTAGACGCTGTCCTTGGCGAATACCGCGCCGGAATTCTTCAGCACCCAGACGTCGTTCGACTGGCGGTTGCAGACGAGCGCGTCGGTGAGTCCGTCGTGATTGAGATCCTCGAGTGCGATGCCGGAAGGCGCTTTGCCCACAGCTGCGGTCTGCAGGATGGAGAAGGAGCCGTTCCCATCGTTTTTCAGAAACGTGACCGTGTTGTCCCCGGCATTCGTCACGGCAAGATCCGTCGCGCCGTCGTTATCGAGATCGGATGCCGCAATGGCGCTGATCGAACTTCCTGCCGAAGCAGATGAGGCGAGCGTGAATGTTCCCGCGCCGTCATTAAGAAAGATGGAAATGGACGCGGGTCCGGCCGAGGCGATATCGATCGCGCCGTCGCCGTTGAAGTCCGCCGTCGCAAGCGCCGCGGAGGCGCCGCCGGCGCTGAACGTGGCATGATGCACGAACTGCTGGCGAGTGGTATTGAGGTAGACATCGATCGACTGGCCCGAGGCAGAGGCGCAGACGAGATCGGTCGCGCCATCCTTGTTGAAGTCCGCCGCCGCCACGGCAGAGGGACTTCCCGATGGGGTGTACGCGCGGGGATCGGGAGAAAATTCGCAGGTACCGTTTTGTGCGCCGGTGGTGAACTTCCATGCATAGCCGCGCGTGATCGGCTTGCCGCCGAGCCGGGCCTGTACGCCGCCCGAGCGCACGACGGCCTGTATGGTCTCGCCGGCGATGAAGGGGCGCGCGGTCTGCAGCGACGCCGTGTACTCATCGGCGTTATAGGTCACGGTGAGCACGTGCCGTCCCGAGCGCGAGCCCGTGATGATGAAGTTCGACGGCGTGACGGAAGCCGGCAGCAATGCCGAGCCGAACATGGCCGTGAGCTGCGGCGTCAGTTCGCCGGAAGAGACGCCCGCCGGTGTCGCCTGTATGACCGAAGGGGGCATGCCGGGCTGGGCATGCGCCGAAGAATACAACGAGAGCACAAGCGCTGCGGCAAAGAAGAGCGTATGACGGATTCGGAAAAGAGACATTTGCAAATGTAATGATGAAAGAAAAAAAGAAAGATGAAGCAGGGCGAAATAGCATTTCGCCCTACAAGATGAGATCAAAATTCGGCGGTGAAGCCGACAGACGGAACGATGCCGGTCGATGTCGGCAGCTCCATCCGCTTGTTGCGATCAGAGTAAAACGGCACGCCCCGCCAGGGACGATTATACACATTCTGTATGTCGATGTACGCGCTCAGGCGGAACGAATCGGTCTCCCATTTGCGCGCCGCGCGCAGATCGAGCCGATGATTGGCGTCGGTGCGCGCGGTGTTATATTCGGCGCAGGATCGAAGATAGAAACTCGTCCGTGCGATCGGGGCATACGGCCGTCCGCTCGAATAGCGGAACGTGCCGGTGAATTCCCATTTCTCATCGGGCAGCCATCCGCCTCCGGCATTGAAGACGACAGGCTGGTCGCTCGATGCCGGACGTTCGTTGCCGTCAAGCGCCCGGAAGCGCGTCTGGCCGATCGAAAGGCTCGCCCGTCCGAAAAGGGGGAGGCCGGAAAGCTGCTTTTCCACGAGAATGTCGATGCCGCGGGCTCTTCCGGTGCCGAGGCTCTGCAGGAAATCGAGTCCGAATGCGGTGTAGGCTTCGGCGATATCGGTCACATCCTCGCCCGAATTGACCATCACCAGATAGGGCCGCGTGAGGCTGACCGGATAGTTGAAATACCGCTTCTCGTAGACTTCGACGCTCACACTCCAGTCGGCTGAAGGCTGATACGTCACTCCGGCCGTATACTGGTTCATGCCCAGGTGATTCAATCCGCGATTGTACGGATTGGTCATGAGCCAGATGTATGAGGGCGACTGATAGAATCGTCCCGCGCTTGCCGTGACGGTCGTGCGCTCATTCGCCTCGTACGAGAGCCTCAGGCGCGGCGCCACGACCGTTTCGTTGGCGATCATGCTGAAATAATCGGCGCGCAGACCGGCCGATGCCGTGAGGCGTCCGAGCGTGTGCGCGTATTCGACATAGGCGTCGGCCTTGTATGCCGTCGAGCGCTGTGTGGTATCGACCGGAATCGTGTACTTGTATTCGGCGAACCCCGTGGCGATCACCTTGGCCACCATGCGGCTGTCGAGCTTTGCCAGGCGCCCCTCGATGCCCGAGGAGAGCACGCCTTGATCGGACAGGCGCGTCTTGAGATCGGCGCGCAGCGAGTTCTCATCCTCGTATGAAATATTTTTCAGGTAATGTCCAAAGACTTTGCCCATTTGATTGTAATTGAAATCGGCGTAGCTCTTTCTGGCCGTGAGCGAGAACGATCCGTTGCGTGCGAGCTTCCTCTTCCAGGTGACGCCCGAGACTACGAGATTCTGGTCGGAAAAAATCATCCGCTCGTTGTCGTACCGGTTCTGTTCGGTCGCATTGTTGACCGTCATGCGGTCGATCGCGGCGACGCTCAGGATGTCGATCGAGTTCGAGGCATCGAGCGCGAGCGTCGCCTTCCCCAGAAAATCCCAGAAGTAGGGAATGAAGCCGAATCCGTAGAAGCGGAAGACGGGATCGAGATAGCTGCGCCGCGCCGAAAAGAGGAACGAGCCGGCGCCGCCGACCGGTCCTTCGAGATTCAGTCCCGCCATCGTGGCCGAGATTGACGCCTTGCCGCGCATCCGGTCCGTGCGTCCGGAGCGGAGTCCGAGCGAGAGCACGGAGGAAAGTCTGTCTCCGTAGCGCACGCCGAAGCCGCCGTTGGAGAACGTCACATTCTCCAGGAATTCGAAATTGACGAAGCTCATCGTTCCGCCGGTCGACCCCTGTGCGCCGAAGTGATTGATGTTCGGCACTTCGACATTGTCGATGAAGAAGAGATTTTCCGTCGACGATCCGCCGCGCACATACAAGTCGTTGTGCTCGGGTTTGGTCTGCGCCATGCCCGGAAGAATCGAGACGGTGCGCACGACATCGTCGAATGCGCCGGCCGTGTTGCGCACCAGGCGGGCATCCATCACATGGACAGGCTGGATGGAGAGCGACGAATCGAAGGGAACAATTCCCGAAACGAGCACTTCACCCACCTGGATGGTTTTTTCCTGCAGCGCGATCGAGAGTTCGAGCGTGTCGCCTTCCGCAATCCTGCCCGTGCGGAGCACGGCCGGCGCAAAGCCCAGGGCCGATGCCTGCACGCGGATCCGGTCCGATGGAACGAACGAGAGCGTGAAGCGGCCCGAGCGATCGGTAATTGCGCCCCAGGGAGAATCGAGGATGAGGATGATGCTTCCTTCAATCGGTGCGCGCGTGGCGGCATCGATCACCGTGCCGGAGAGCACGGCATGCCGCTTCTGCGCCTGTGCGGGAGTGACCAAGATCAGCGCTGCAGCGAGACAACACCAGGAAAAAACGCACTTCATCATGAACGACTCTGCAAGATTCTGCCTGTATGAAGAAAGAAAGCAAAAAGCAAAAGGAAGATGAAGCAATGGGCGAAGTGGCACTTCGCCCCACATGAAGCTTCGCCCCACAAAAAGAAAAAGAAAGATGAAACTCGGCATCATAATGTAAGAATTCCTCGTTCCAGAGGCAAGAGAAACGCCGGGGCGTGTTGCTTCTCATGCCAGGGAAGCGTATACTACAGGCGCAAAAAAAATATTTACACGGACGGGGAATCGTTTTCACTTTTTCGCTGTTCAACTCTTCACACACGGTGACATACGGGGAACGTTCTTTATGAAGCAGCTTCACGTCATGACTGTTGTCGGTACCAGGCCTGAAATCATCCGTCTTTCGCGCGTCATAGCACGGCTTGAAGCAGAACCCGCCATACGCCACACGCTCGTCCATACGGGACAGAACTACGACTACGAACTCAACGAGATCTTCTTCAAGGACCTGGGCCTGCGCGCTCCGGACCGGTATTTGGATGCGGCAGGCGCCACGGCCGCCGAAACGATCGGAGCCGTGATCGCCCGCACCGATGCGGCGCTCATGGACTACCGTCCCGATGCGCTTCTGATCCTGGGCGACACGAACAGCTGCCTTTCCGCACTGCCGGCCAAGCGCCGGAAAATCCCCGTCTTTCACATGGAAGCAGGCAACCGCTGCTTCGACGAGCGCGTGCCGGAGGAAATCAACCGGAAGATGGTCGATCACATTTCGGACATCAATCTCACCTACAGCTCGATTGCGCGCGAATATCTTCTCAGGGAAGGGCTGCTGCCCGATCGCGTGATCAAGACCGGCAGTCCCATGTATGAGGTGCTCTCGTGCTTCCGCGCCAAGATCCGGCAGTCGTCGATTCTTTCGGCGCTCAATCTGAGCGAACGTCAATATTTCGTCGTGAGCGCGCACAGGGAGGAGAATGTGGACGATGAGGCGCGCTTTGGGCAGCTGATCGATACGCTCACCAATCTCGCCCGGGAGTTCAAGGAGCGGATCATCGTTTCGACGCATCCGCGCACGAGAAAGCGCATCGCCGAGCGCGGCACGGTGCTGCCGCCGGAGGTCGAGCTCATGAAGCCCTTCGCCTTCACCGACTACGTGCATCTGCAGGAGCATGCGCATGCGGTGCTTTCCGACAGCGGCACGATCACCGAGGAATCGTCGATCCTGAATTTCCCCGCGCTCAATATACGCGAGGCGCATGAGAGGCCCGAGGGCATGGAAGAAGGCGCGGTGATCATGACGGGGCTTTCGTGGGAGCGCGTGCGGCAGGGACTTTCGGTCGTGGAAGCGCAGAAGCGCGGAGGCGAGCGCACGCTCGAGATCGTCGAAGACTACAGCGCGCCGGCGGTGTCCGAAAAAATCGTGCGCATTATTCTTTCGTATACCGATTACATCAATGCGAATGTATGGAAGCGGCAGCGTCAATGACGCTGCCGCGCTCTTTGTTAGAACATTCTAACTTGACTTTCGTTTCCAATGTAACTAAATAGTAGCGTAAGCTTTCGAGAAGGTGCAGTCGATCATTTCATTTTGCTCAACGCAGTATCGGGGAAGTTGTACGCAGGGTCCTGAGGTCACAGTTACCAGAGGCGTTATCACACACATCATTAATCTATAATCATCGTTTCATCGGGAGAGTCGTTCGAGGGGTCCTGAAGTAATGTTGGTGTAGGTTTCATTCCGGTTTACACATCTCAAAACAACATAGTGTACGGCCTTGACGCAGTGGTCTCCACGTTGCGCAGCGGTCATCGCATTTCCATATGCAGCTGATGTACTATGCCCTTTCAGAACGAGAGAACGGCATATGTGACTGAAAGGGCGGAGCCGTCTCTGCTCATGGCCATCCGGTTGTCATTTCTAATCAACGAAGGGAAGAATCCATGAATCCTATCAACCATCCGGAAAAGCATTCGAAGGGGAAATCAGGAAGTACGGATCTGATGCAGGAATCGATGCTCCACGAATACTGGTCCATCATCATGCGGGGGAAATGGACGGTGCTCGTCACCTTCCTCCTCGTCTTCGGTCTGATCGCCTATTATACGTTCACGGTGCAGCCGATTTATGAAGCAAGCTCGCTCGTGCTCATCGACATGAAGGGCCGGGACGGTTCGCTGCCGGTGTTCGACATCATCGGAACGGCCACGACCAACAAGATCACCAATGAGATCGAGGCGCTGAAATCGAATGCCAACGTGGCCGCCGTGGCCAGGGCCTTGATCGCGCGCAAGTATTCCGACACGTATTATCCTCCGCGCATCCTGGATATCGTCCGGCAGAGCGAGGGATCGTTCTCGAAGGACTCCGTGGCGCCGATCAACACCGTGATCGCGCGGCTGTCGCACTCGGTGGATTTCCAGCCGGTCCGGGAATCGGACATCATCCGCATCACGGCCCAGAGCCCCGATCCGTGGGAGGCGGCGCTCATCGCCAACACCTATACGGAAGTCTATACGGCGCGCAACCTGGACGCGAGCCGACAGCGCTCCCAGGCCTTGAGGGAGTTTCTGCAGTCGCAGGTCGATTCGAAGCGCACGATGCTCGACACGACGGAAAACCAGCTGCAGCAATATATGAGAAAATCGGGCGTCGTCACGCTTGATGCCGAGGCCAATAAGACGGTCGATCAGCTCTCGCAGCTCGAGGCGCAGCGCGATGCCATGGAAGTGGAAAAAAGCTCGATGCAGAAGACGCTCGCCTCCTATCAGGACGAGCTGACGCGCCTGGAGCCGAATGCGGCCCATTCGATCGCCGAATCGGACGACAGCTACATCCGGCTCCTGCAGGACCAGCTGGGCAAACTCGAAGTGCAGCGCGATGTGACCATCGCGCAGAATCCCGGCGCGGTGCAGGAGAAGCTCTATTCGGATAAGCTGCAGGAAATCAACGGGCAGATCAAGGAAATCAAGAAGAAGCTCGATGAGCGCACCAAGAGCTACCTGAAGACGCTGCTGCCGGCCGGCACCGAAACCTCGGCCGGGCACGGCAACTCGACGTTCCTTGCGCAGGTGAAGGGAAAGATCATCGAGCAGCAGATCGCGCTCACCGGACTGACGGCGCGGATCAACGCCCTGAACGGCGTCATCGCCGAATCGGAGCGCAAGTTCAACCAGATTCCGCAGAAGTCGATCAATCTGGCGAAGCTCCAGCGCGCCCGGCTGAGCTCGGAGAAGCTGTACCTATTGGTGGAGGAGAAATACAACGAGGCCGCGATCAAGGAGAAGTCGGAATTCGGGAACGTCGACATCATGGATCATGCCGTTGTGCCGCTGGCGCCGGTGAGTCCCAAGGTCGGCAAGAACCTCTTCGTGGGATTCTTCCTCGGCCTGGGTCTCGGCATCGGCATCGTCTTCGTGCGCGCGATGATGGACCGCTACATCCGCACGCCGGAGGATCTGAAGCGCTGCGGGTTCCTGCCGCTTTCGACCATCAGCACGATGAACGGCGAGATGAAGAAGATCGAGCAGGACATCTCCGCCAGCAAGCTCAAGCGGTATCTCGATCCGCATCTGATCACGCATTACAGGCCGCTCTCGCCGATGGCCGAATCGTACCGGCATCTGCGCGCGAAGGTGCAGTATGTGCAGGTCGATAAGCCGCTGCACTCGATCGTCGTCACCAGCTGCAATCCGAAGGAAGGCAAGACCACGACGACGGCGAATCTTGCGATCTGCTTTTCGCAGACCGAACGCAAGGTGCTTCTGGTCGATGCCGACATGCGCCGCTCCTCGGTGCACACGCTCTTCGGTCTCCGGAATCTCTACGGCCTCAACGAGCACCTCTTCGGCAAGGCCAGCGCCGAGGAAGTGATACAGAAGGAAGTGCTGCCGAATCTGGATGTGCTCACCTGCGGCATGCTGCCGCCGAACCCGGCCGAGATCCTGGGATCGAAGCGGATGAAGGATTTCATCGCGCAGATGAAGCAGAAATACGATATCGTGCTCTTCGATGCCCCGCCGCTATTGGCCGTGACCGACGCCGCCGTGCTGGCCACGGAAGCCGACGGCGTGCTCTTGGTGGCCTCGGCGGGAGAAACGCATGCCGCGGGACTCGAGCGCATCTCGGAGTTTCTTGAATCGGTCGGCGTAAAGATGCTCGGCGTCGTTCTGAACCGCTTCGATGCGCGCAAGGCCTACGGCACGGGATATTCGACATACGCGAGCTATCACTACGGCTATTACGGTTACGAACTTGGATACCACAGAAAAAACGGCGAATCGAAAGTCAGAAAAAACTAAAGGAGAACAGACTGTGAACCGTACCGCAGCGATCTATCTTGTCATCCTGGCAGCGTTGACCCTGTATTTCCAGACACCGGCTTCCGCACAGATCGGCTTGGGAAGCCTTCTTTCGGCAACATCGGACCGCGTCACCAGCACCAATTACTATTTTGCACGTCCCAACGATCTGACGATCATTGTCAACGTCGTCGGATTCGTCCAGCGTCCCGGGCGCTACGAGATCGCCAGCACGATCGATCTGATCAACCTCATTTCGCTTGCCGGCGGTCCCATGCCCGACGGGGCGCTCAACAAGGTCACGATCACGCGCATCGTCAAGAACGGCGATCGAACGTCGTGGAAGGACATCCATGTGGACCTTGAGGACCTGACGAAAGTCAAGGCGCAGGACCTCATGCTCGAACCGGGAGACGTCGTGGCAATGGACCGGACCTCCTGGTCGGCCTTCAGGGACGGATTCAGCGTTGTCGTATCGGGCGCCATCATCGCCACTGCCGTTTCACAGGTCATCATCGCGACGAGACGGTAACCTTCTGTACTAATCTCAGGCAGGCGCATGCGTTCATTGTTACGCGTTAGCATCAATTCCATACGCTCTCTTGGCTCCGCGTCGAATGCACAGCATCCGCAGCAGGGTGGAGACCGTCGGCGGATATTCGCATCGATCGGGATGATCGCCTCGGCGAACATCGTCTCGACCGCTCTTGCGGTGCTCGGATCGCTGGTTCAGGCGCACTTCATCGTGCCGGATGATCTCGGGTTCGTGCGGAAGTATTCGATCGTCTCAGGCTATGCGATCTTTCTCAGCTTCGGGCTCTTCAACATCCTGCAGCGGGAATACCCCGTATTGATCGGGCGCGGCGAGACGGAGAAGGCGCGCCGGGCGGCGGCGATCGGGCAGACATGGTGCCTCCTGGCATCGGCCGCAGTCTGCGGCGTGCTCGCCGTGTTGAGCGTGATCGAATTCATCCAGGGCCGGTGGCGCGAGGGATGTGCGCTCTTCATACAGATCGTCTCGGTCTGGTCGATTCTCTACGGCGGATACCTCATCACGACATTCCGCTCCGGGCAGGAATTTGTGCGTCTTGCCAAAGGCAGCTTTCTTTCCTCACTCACAGGCATACTCGTCCTTCCGCTTTTTGCCCTGTGGCCCTTCAGCGCGCTTGTACTGCGCTCCGTAGCCGGCACGGCCGTCCAATCGGCATACCTTCATGCCGTACGGCCCGTCCGCGTGGGATTCATCCTTCCCGCACGCGAGTTCTTCACACTCGTGAAGCGGGGCATGCGGCTGTTTGTCGGCACATACATCCGATATAACTTCTGGCTGACGGTCGAGCTGTGGCTCATGCTCTGGATTGCGGGCGATACCGGGGTGGGCCTCTTTGTCTTCAGTTTGATGATTGTGGAGGCGGCGATCCAGCTCTCGACGGCGATCAACCAGGTGTATATCCCGCGCATGGCGCAGAAGTACGGGGAGACAGGAAGCCTTTCGGCCTGCCTGCGTCTGGCATACAAGCCCACGCTGCTCAATACGGCGATCGCACTCGTGATTACGGGCGCGGCATGGTTCATCATGCCGCTCCTGATCGGCCGCTTCTTTCCGAATTATCTCGGCGCCGTGCCTCTGGTGCGCGTGCTGCTCTTCGACACGATCATCGTCGGACTGAGCCTGCCGATGTTCATGGTGCAGGTGCTCGAGGATTATGCCACGCAGACGGCCGCGGCGCTCATCGGACTCGGCGTTTTTGCCGGTACAGCCGTTCTCCTGCATTCGGCCGGCCTGCGTGAGATGTCGGTGGTGTGGGGAACGATCGCCGGGCGCTTTTCATTCGTCGGCATCTCGCTTCTTTCGCTTGCCTTCAATCCGGGCAGGAAGGAGATCGCCGCCATTCCTGAAACCGCATCGTAAAAGGAATTCTTCATCGTGAGTTATACGCTGCAGCATCATCATGGGGAGCTGTATTGGAAGGCCGCCGCCGCGGGCTTCATGACGCTCGCGCTCTTGTCGTTCGTCTCGCCGCAGATCGGCATCCTGGGGCGCGGGCTGCGCACGACGATTCCGGCACTGATCGGCGCCGCAATCGCGATCACGCGCCTGGAGCCGCGCGCGTTTTCCGAGACGATCAGGGAACATGTGATCACCTTCATTCTCGGCGTGCTGTTTCTTGCGCAGGCGGCGCTGCGCTTCACATACGAGCGGACGTATGCGGCCAATCTCTGGCATACGTTCTTCGACGGGCCCCTGATCACGCTGGTCGTGCTCTGGTGGATTCTCGCCTTCAGCCGATTGGGAGGGCGTCCCGTGCAGTGGCTTCGCGTTGCGTTTCTTCTGACCTGGTGCCTGAGCCTTGCGCTCGGTGTGCCGACACTTCTGGATCGTCCGGGCGTGGCCCGGCTCACGATGGGCAACATCTTCGCCGCAGAGAATGCCGCGATCTGGGCGCCGTACGGCGTGGGTGAATACACGATCTATACGTCGCTCAGCGTCTGCTTTGCGCCGCTGCTCCTGCTTGCGCGGCACATCAACGGATGGCTGAGGATCCCGGCGCTCGTGCTGGTGTTTTTTGCCGCCGTCTCGGTGATCATGTCGACATTCACGATGGCCGCGCTCATGCTCGTGGTGAGTTTCATCGGCACGCTCCTGATCTGGGTGGCCGACGGCCGCGGGATCGGGCGAGGCGCGCGCGCGATGGCGGTGATCGTTCCGCTGGCGCTCATCCCCATGCTCTATAATGAGGCGGGCAACTACCGGCAGACGAAATTCATCACCGCGAAATTCGAGCGTCTCTACGAGGGACTCACCAGCGCCGGTCTTGCCAAGGGGGACGAGACCAAGCGCGGTGAATGGTTCGTGGAGGAAATGGAAAAATTCTCCCAGGAGCCGTTCCTGGGCTATATTCCCGATGTGAGCGGAGAGCCGGGGCACGGGCACAGCTCTCTCTCGAATTCGCTCGTGCTCTTCGGACTCTTCGGAGCGGGATTGTGGATGGCCGTGCTGTGGAGAATGTTCCGCTACAACTGGAAAAATTCCACGGCTGCGCTCGACCGCTGGGGACTGGCCATCAGTTTCATCGTGCTGATGATGGCAGGCATCCTGAATCCGATCTGGCATTCGCAGGCGACGCTCTGCGCGCTCTTTGCCATGACCGTGCCGCCTCTGGAAGAGGAAGCCGAAGAAGCGGCAGAAGAAGAGGAAGAGCCGTACGAAGCGGCCATCAATCTTAACTGACTGAACAGAAGCCAATGGAACGCATTCTATGAAGAAACCATTTTCGCTTGTGCTGGGAACGAATGTCTGGACGCATCTCCAGGTGCCGCTTGCCGAAGCATTCACCGACATCCTGGGCGCGGAACATTTCCGCATGGCGGTCTTTCACGGCTTGGATGAAGAGCGCCGCACGCTCGGATGGGAGGAGCGCCGCAGTCTGCCCTGGGTGGCCGGTCCGCCTTCCGACGAGCGCGAACGCGAGGCGCTGTGGAAGCTCTGCATGGATGCCGATGTGATGGTCTTCGGCGCCTGTCCCGACGAGCTGTTGAAGGCGCGCGCGCTGGCAGGCAAGCTGACGCTCGTGCAGGCCGAACGCATGCTGAAGAAGCCGTATCATGCGCTGCGCATGATGAATCCGCGCTATGCGCGCGGCATCCGAAGATTCCGTGGCATGGTGAATCATCCGAACGTCCATGCGCTCACGATCGGCTATCATGCGCCCGAGGATCTGCATCAGATGGGCGCCTACGGCAGCCGGGTATGGCGCTGGGGATATTTCGTGGACGTCAATCCGGAAAAGCCGGCGCCGGCCGGGGACCGTCCCGTGCGCATCATGTGGGCCGGACGCATGATCGACTGGAAGAAGGTCGACGTCCTGTTGCGCGCCGTATCGCGCATACAGCATGAGCCGTGGTTCGGAAGCCTGAATGTGATCGGCGACGGGGCCGAGCGCGCAAAGCTCGAGGCATTGGCGCGCCGCCTCTCGCTCGATGAAGGAAAAGTGACGATCGAACATGCGATTCCCTTTGCGGAAATCAGGACGCGCATGCGCGCCAGCGATCTGTACGTGCTGCCCAGCAACCGGCATGAAGGCTGGGGCGCGGTCACCGGCGAGGCGATGTCGGAAGGCTGCGTCGTTGTGGCCAATGAAACCGCCGGTTCGGCGCGGGAGCTCGTGACGGACCGCGAGACCGGGTACCTGTTCCGCGACGGGGATGCGGCGCACCTGGCCTCGGTCATCGCCCATGCCGCCCGCGCCTATGAAGAGCGCATGGAGATCCGGCAGCGGGCATGGGAGCGCATGCATGCGCTCTGGCACCCGCGCGTGGCCGCGGAGCGGCTTGTGGAATTGGCCCTCGGACTTCTCGGCCATGCACCCATGCCCATTTATGAAAGCGGACCGTGCTGTCATGCCGCTTCAAGCGGACACCAGAGCTCGTCGTCAAAGGGCCCGCATCTGCTCACCGGAAAGGGCCGCATGCAGGATACGCGCGACGGCTTCCGGCGCACGCCCATCTTCCAGCTCTCGGCCAAATGAAGAACGCTTCGGCCATGAAAGCGTCCGTTCGGCGCGCGCTCACGTGCGTCCTCTGCGGCATGGTGTGTATGGGAGCCGTGCCGGCAATCGGCTCGACGTATTACCTGTCTCCCAGGGGAAATGACGGCGCCGACGGCCGCTCACAGGAGCATCCCTGGAAGACGATCGCGAGACTGAATCAGGCGCATCTTGCTCCGGGAGATATCGTATGCTTCCTTTCGGGCGCCTCGTTTCAGGGCACGGTCAGAGCGCAGGCCTCCGGCATCACGTATACGACATACGGGGGGAATGTCCACGCCGTGATCGACGGGGCCGTCAGGACCGGCCGCTGGAGCCTCTATCGGGGACGGATCTACAAGACGCATGTCGAAGAGGAGGTGAAGAATCTCTTTGCCGGCGGCAGGGCGATGACCTTGGCGCGCTATCCGAACGAAGGATTCCTCATCGTCACATCGACCAACGGGACGACGGAACTCACCGCTGCGGGGCTGGCTCAGGCGCCGGGATCGATGAAGGGAAGCCAGATCAGGATCCGCACGACGAACTACACATATGAAACGCGTCCCGTGCGCGTGCTTGAATCGGGCCGGCTCGTGCTCGAGCCGCATGCGAACGAGTATCCGAAAAATTTTTCGTACGGCATCAAGCAGGGATACGGCTTCTATCTCGATAATGCGCTCGAGGCGCTCGATCAGCCGGGCGAGTGGTATTACGACAGGCAGACGCACACGCTGTATTTTTATGCGCCGCAGGGCGCCGATCCCTCATCGATGATTGTTGAAGCGAGCGTCCATCCCTACGGCATTGTGAGTCGGAAAAGCCGGCTCGTGATCCGCTCGCTTGATTTCCGGCGCCAGGCCGAGTCCGGACTGAAGTTCGAAGGAACGACTTCCGGCACATCGATCGTGCAGGTGTCGGTTGAAGATGCGCTCATGCACGGCATCGAGATCGCCGGCGAATCCTCTTCGTACCGGATCGAGGGATGCCGCATCGATCGCATCGCCGGACGGGGGATCCTGCTCGAGCGATCGTCGATGACCGTTATTGCAGACACGCGCATCGGGAACATCGGACTCGTGCCGGGCTGCGGCATCGACAACGAACACGGCATGGTCGGCATCGCGCTTCTGGCGGGATCGGGCACGGTAATCAGGAACTGCAGGGTGGACAGCACGGGCTACACCGGCATGCGCACAGACGGCGCACATCACCGGGTGGAAGGCTGCACGATCACCAATGTGATGCTGAAGCTCTCGGACGGCGGCGCGCTCTATGCCTATAATGAAAACGGACAGACATACGGCACCATCTGGAAGAACAATGTGATCCGCAACGCCGTCGGCAACATCGAAGGCACGCCGGCCGTCGAGCCCGAAGCGCACGGGTTGTATTGGGATTTCCGGTGCCGCGACATGACGGCCGAAGGCAACACCGTCGAGCACACCGCAAGCAGCGGGCTCTTCATGCAGTATGCCTGTCATCACAACACGATCCGCGGCAACACGTTTTACAAGTGCACCGGCAATCCGATACACATCTATACCGACGCCAAATACGCCTACGGCGGCAACCGGGTGACGCGGAATATCCTGTATGCGGAAGGCAAGCCCGCATCGCTCTATCTGCAGTTTGCCGATGCCCGTGTGCTGGATATCGGCGTCATTGACAGCAATTATTATTCCTCCGGCGCCAAAAATCCGGCCGTGCGCCGTGTGTATAAGGACGGGGAGTGGAAAAGTCAGGAGTATACGCTTGCCGAGTGGAAGGCCGCCTACAGGCAGGACCGGCACTCGCAGGAGATTTTCCGCCAGCCCGCATCGTTTTTCGCGCGATTCAAGCGGAATTGAGCCATGACGACGGTTCTCCAATCACCTGATGAATATTGGTCAGATGATAACTTTACAACCATCTGTATGTTCCAATAGACAGTCTCATGAGTGTATGTGTGGAAGCAGAAGCACTCTTGTAATATTTACAAAGAAGGGAAGCAAAAAGCGGCGAATTTAGTCTGATTTCAGTGTGTCCAGGTTCGTACCTGTTTGGCATGGATGTTGACATCTATGTAAATAGGTAACAGAACCACTCAACAAATAAGGACACACATGAAACAGCACCATTTCTTCAAGCAGGCAGTTAAAATCGCTCTTTTCGGAGTTCTTTTTATTGCTTCTCAAGCATATGGTTTAACATCCTACTATGTTGCATCCAATGGCAGCGACTCGAACAACGGCACATCGACATCGACACCCTGGAAGTCAATATCGAAGGTTAATTCAACCACATTCGCCTCGGGCGACGCGATCTATTTCCGCGCCGGCGACACATTTAATGGCCAAGTCAACGTGAATCAGTCCGGTGTGACATTCGGTAATTACGGCGGTTCTGTGCTGCCGATCATCCAGAGCGGCGAGCAGATCACGGGCTGGACGGTCTACAGCGGCTCGATCTACAAGGCGCAGGCGTCGGCGGCGGTGAAGAATCTCTTTGCCAACGGTCAGCAGATGACCCTGGCGCGCTATCCCAACAGCGGATATCTGAAGGTTTCCTCGACCAACGGCGCGACGACGCTTTCGGCAAGCGGGCTCAATCAGCCTTCCGGGTACTGGAACGGCGGCAACCTGAGGATCCGCACCACGGCATTCACCTACGAGACGCGTCCGATTTCCTCGTATGACGGAAGCACGCTCACGCTTCCCTCGCATGTGAGCAATTATCCGGTCGACTTCTCCTTCGGCATTCCCTCCGGCGTCGGTTTCTATCTGGACAACAAGCTGGCGGCGCTCGACGCCCCCGGCGAATGGTATTGCGACGCATCGACGAAGACGGTGTACTTCTATGCACCGGGCGGCGCGAATCCCGCATCGATGACAGTCGTCGGTTCGACGCAGGATTACGGCTTCAACGTCACCACGAACAATGTGACGATTCAGGGGCTCGACATCCGCTATGCGGCGGTGGCGGGCGTGAACTTCGCCGGCTCGACCAGCGGCAACAAGGTCACCGGCAGCACGATTTACGGCGCGAATGTCTACGGCATTCAGGTCGCCGGCACGGGCACGAGCTACACGATCGACGGCAACACGATTCAGAACGTCAACGGCCGCGGCATCTCCTTTGAAGGCGCTTCATCGTCCATGATCTCGAACAATGCCGTCAGAAGCGTCGGCACGATCGCCGGTCTCGGCATCGACAATGAAAACGGCGAATCGGGCATCGTGATCCTGGGCGGCTCGCGCAACACCGTGCGCGGCAACATCGTCGACAGCACGGGGTATCAGGGCATCCGCACCGACGGCTCGTACAATCTCGCCGAAAACAATGTCGTGAAGAACACGCTGCTTCAGCTTTCGGACGGCGGCGCGATTTATTCGTACAACGAAAATCAGCTCACATACGGCACGATCTGGCGCAACAACATCGTGATCAACGCGGTGGGCAACGTGGAAAGCTGGAACTCTCCCTACACCGAAGCGCACGGCCTCTACTGGGATTTCAGGAGCCGCGACATGACGGCCGAAGGCAACACGGTCATCAACGCCTCGAGCAACGGTCTGTTCATGCAGTATGCCTGCTACAACAACACGGTGCGCAACAACACGTTCTACAAGAACGGCAACAACGGCATGTATCATTCGATCAACACCGGCTACACATACGGCAACAACCGCATCGCCGGCAACATTTTCTACACGACATCGGCGAGCCAGGCCGGACTCTACTTCATCGACGGAACGGCGGACTATCATGCCTTCGCCACGCTCGATTCGAACGTGTATTGCAATCCGGGCAGCGGCACCTCTGCCGTGAGCCGCGTCTACAATCCCTCGGGCTATGTGAAGACCGACATGAATCTTACGCAGTGGAGGAGCTTCTCGGGTCAGGATGCCAACGGCAGCGAGCTCTACAAGAAGATCGCTTCGTATGAGCGCGACACGATCGTCACGAACCAGACCGGTTCGACGCAGACCATACAGCTTTCGCCCTATCTCTATCATGACGTCAAGGGCAATCCCGTGTCGGTGTCTGTGACGCTGGCGCCGTATGCCTCGCGCATCCTCATCCGCGACACCGTGCGCGTCAACATTCCGCTTCCGGTGGAGCTCGTGAGCTTCACGGTCGCATCGAAAAACGGGGCGGCTGTCCTCAGCTGGAAAACGGCCACAGAGACGAACAACTACGGATTCGACATCGAAAAGAAGCAGATCGTCTCGACCAACGGCACGCAGACGGCGACCTGGACGAAGATCGGCTTTGTGGCCGGCAACGGCACCAGCAATACGGCGCATGATTATTCGTACACCGACGCCTCGGGCGCCGCGGGCAACTACACCTATCGTCTGAAGCAGATCGACCGCGACGGAGCCTTCGCCTACAGCAAGGAAGTCCAGTTCATCACGACCGGCGTTGAATCGAATGCCGTGCCGGTGGAATTCGCGCTCGGACAGAATTTCCCGAATCCGTTCAATCCGTCGACGAACATCGCCTACGACATCGCCAGCCATGCGCGCGTGCTTCTGAAGATCTACGACGTGGCCGGCCGCGAAGTGGCGACGCTGGTGAACCAGGAAATGGAAGCGGGCAAGTATTCGGTGCAGTGGAATGCGAAGGACATGCCGAGCGGCGTGTATTTCTACCGCCTCACGGCCGGCAATTTCACGAGCGTGAAGAAGCTCCTGCTTCAGAAGTAACACGGTAACACTCCATGTTCAGCGGACGCCGCTGATTCCGGACCTCCCGTTCTGCGGGATGTCCGGGATCCGCGGCACTTCTCCTTCCAGGAAGACGCATCATCTCCAGAAGCGTTGCACCATTCTTACCAACCGTTCTCCATCGCTCCACACACACTCGCTCGCATGAACGCAGACGGCGTCTCTCACAACGACCGCTCATGAAAATTCTTTGGCTCAGCAATAAGCTTCTTTCCCAGGATGATCTGCGCGGCACGGGCACGTGGCTTTCCTCGATGGCCGAGGGGCTGCTGCGCTCGGGCGAGGCCGAACTCTGCAACATTTCCGAAGGTCCCGTCCGGGAAATGACGCGCATGAACGGCGGCGCCCTCACGCAGTGGGCCGTTCCGGCCTCGGAAGTGTCGGGTTCGAGCGGACTTCCGACGCAGAAGATCGCCGGGCAGATTCTCGATGCCATCGAGTCGTTCGGTCCCGATCTCATTCACGTCTGGGGGACGGAAGGCTTCTGGGGTCTTTTGACCGCGCGCACGGCGGCCGGGCGCACGGCGCTTTTGGAAACGCAGGGGTTGAAGTTCGCCATCGGGCGCGTGTTCGGCGGCGGACTGACGTTTGCCGAAAAGCTTGCCTGCATCGGGGTGAAGGAACTGGCGCGGCGTTCGACGATCTTCGACAAGGAGCGCGAGTATCGGCGGTGGGGAGAGTATGAGCGCGAGATCATTGCCGGACACCGGTATATTCTGGTGCAGACCGACTGGGCCGAATCGCAGGTACGGGCGATCAATCCCGCCTGCATCATACACCGCAGCAATTGCGTGCTGCGCGGCGCATTCTACCGCGCGCAGCCCTGGGTCTACAGCGGCAGGCCCGTGCTCTTTTGTTCGGCCTCGTATTCCTCGCCCTTCAAGGGCATACACGTCGCGGTGCGCGCCGCCGCGATCCTGAAGCAGACCTATCCGGAGCTCGAACTGAGGATCGCCGGCATGCATCAGCGCTGGGGGCTGAGGCGCGACGGATACATCGCCTGGGTCTGCCGGGAGATCGAGCGCCTGGGCCTGGCGCAGAACACCGTCTGGCTTGGCATGCTCTCTGCCGACGAGATCGTGCAGGAAATGCACAATGCCTCGGCCATGCTCGTGCCGACATACATCGAGAACTGCTGCACGGCGATGCAGGAGGCGATGCTTGCAGGTATACCCGTTATTGCATCCTATACCGGCGGACTTCCCTCACTGGCGGAGGACGAGAAAAGCGCGCTCTTTTTTCCCGTGGGCGATCATGTGATGTGCGCGCGCCAGTGCCAGCGCGTGATCGAGGACCGCGAACTTGCCGAGCACCTCTCGCGCGCGGGGCGCGAGGTCGGGTGCGAACGCAATGCGCCCGATGCGGTTCTCTCGAATCAGATAGAGATCTATCGTTCCATCATCGACGACTATCATGAGGAAGAGTAAATGAAGTATCCGAAAGTGTTGATTGTCTACCATTCGTGCATCAACAAGCATGATGCCTCCTGCATGTCGCTCCGCAACTGGTTTGCCGACTGGCCGAAGGAGCGGCTGGCGCAGATCTATTCAGGAAATGAGCAGGGAACGGAGCGCTTCTGCGGGCGCACATTCCGCCTCGGCGAGGGGGAACGCCGGTTCAGCCGGATGTTCTTCAAGCTGAAGGGCTCGCCCCTCGGCGCGGCCAACCGGCCGCTGCTGCTGGACAAGGGCGGCGCGACATTCGATGCCAAGCTCCGGAGGCGCGAGGCCCTCAGGCAGAATGTGAGCATGATGGCCATCAATTCCGGGATCTGGGAACTGATGTTCCCGCCCATCATTTCGCAGCCGCTGGAAAACTGGATCAGCGACTTCAATCCGGATATCGTCTACTCGCAGGGGTATGACCTTTCCTTCGCCTGGCTCGCCGTGTGGATTCTTCAGCGTTTCAGGCTGCCGGGATGCTTCCATGCGGTCGACGACTGGCCGCGCTTTCTGTACTCGAACAGCATTTTTTCCAGCCTCATGCGCCGGTACGTTGAAAGCGCCGCGCAGAATCTGCTGAAGTCCGCAAGCGTGCGCTTTGCGATCGGCGAAGGCATGGCCGCCGAGTACCGCTCGCGCTACGGCGTGGGCATCGAGCCGCTGATGATCTGCGATTCGCTCGAGCGTTTCCGCCGCGCCGAGCCCAGACGCATGGCGCCGGAGGACACGATCTCGATCATCTATTCCGGAGGCTTGGGGCATTACCGCTGGAAATCGCTCGTGGATCTGTCGCGTGCGGCAAATGAGCTGGAGGCCGACGGGCTGAAGCTGAAGATCACCGTCTTCACGCCGGCCGTGCCGCCCGAGGCGGTCTCGGCATTTGCCGGGCTGACCAACATCTGCTTCGAGGTGCCGCCGTCGCATGAAGAGCTTCCCTCGATCCTGAAGGGCGGGGACATCCTGTTTCTTCCCGAGACGTTCGATCCGGCCGAAGCCGATGTGATCCGGCTCTCGGTCTCGACGAAGGCGCCGCTTTATATGATGAGCGAGAAGCCGACGCTTGTTTATTCCTCGCCCATGACCGGTGTGTTCGACTATGCCAAGCGTTCGGGCTGGGCGTATGTTGTCGACAAGCAGGATGTGCATCTTCTGGCGCGGGCCATACGGCGCCTGCACCGCGACACGAGGCTGAAGGAGCGGCTGGCCGCGCGCGCCATCGAGGTGGCCCGGCACAATCATGAAGCCTCGGTCGTGCGCGAGCGCCTGAGAATCTCGCTGGTCAATGCGGCCGAGCGGCAGAGAATGCGGAGCGCGCTCGTGACGGCCTGAGGCCCCGCGCGCGCGCATATACCATCACAGGCAGCAGCGGTTCACACAATGCAGTTGGATGGCCTCAAGGGGGCGCTGATAGGAGGCCAAGGGGGGACAGGTGAAACTGGTCATCACGGCAGACGACTTCGGCGCCGCACCCGAAGTCAACGCGGCAATTGCGGAGTCATTCCGGATCGGACTCATCGACCGGACCACGGCGCTGGCCAATGCCCCGTGTTTTCCGGAAAGCTGCACGCTCGCCTTCGAGCGCGGCTTCCAGGACAAAGTCGGCATTCATTTCAATCTCACCAACGGCCCGGCGCTCAGTCCGCTCATGGCCGCCGCTCCAGGATTCTGTGACGGAAGCGGACACTTCACCTATCGGCGCAACTCGAAGGCCTATGTGACGCGCGCCGAACGCGAGGCGCTCGCCGATGAATGCGAGCGGCAGGTCAGCCGGCTGCATGAAGCCGGGCTCCGTCCGACGTACTTCGATTCGCATCATCATGTGCACACCGAATGGTTCATCTTTCAGGCGATCGAGCCCGTCCTGAAGCGATGGGGGTTCTCGAGCGTGCGCATTTCGAAGAACCTCGGCCACTCGAGCTTCGCGCGCAGCGCCTATAAATCGATATTCAATTTGTATTTGAAACGCTCCCGGCTCAACGGTACGGACTATTTCGGCGATTACCGGGAGGTGCTCGCCTGGCTCTCGACGATGAAGGACGGCAGGGACTGCCGTGTGGAAGTCATGACGCATCCCAGGATGGACTGCCGCGGAGTGATCGTCGACACCTGTTCGGGCGGAGAACTTCAGGAGGCCATCTGCCGGCTGATGACCGGCATGCATGAGCCCGAGCGCGAATCGGCGCTCGTATAAGCAGGAGAACAATACCATCAAGGACCGATCAACATCATGAACGTGAAAGGGGACAAGCGTATGTTTGAAGGGAAGGTTCTGCTCATTACCGGAGGCACGGGCACATTCGGCAACGCCGTGATGCGCCGCTTCCTCCAGACGCCGATCAAGGAGATCCGAGTCTTCAGCCGCGATGAAAAGAAGCAGGAGGAAGTGCGGATGCATTACAACAGTCCGAAGATCAAGTCGTATATCGGCGATGTGCGTGCCTACGACTCGATCGCCTCGGCCATGTACGGCGTCGACTACGTGTTTCATGCTGCGGCGCTGAAGCAGGTGCCGTCGTGCGAATTCTATCCGCTGGAGGCGCTGCGCACCAACGCCCTCGGCGCCGAGAACGTGATGAACGCAGCGATCGCCGGAGGCGTGAAGCGGCTCATCGTGCTCTCGACCGACAAGGCCGTCTATCCGATCAACGCCATGGGCATCTCGAAGGCGATGATGGAGAAGCTCATGGTGGCCAAGAGCCGCGTTTCCAACGGCTCGGGCACCGTGCTCTGCGGCACGCGCTACGGAAACGTGATGGCCTCGCGCGGCTCGGTCATTCCGCTCTTCATCCGACAGATCAGGGAAGGCAAGCCGCTCACGGTCACCGACCTTCACATGACGCGCTTCATGATGTCGATCGAAGACGCGGTCGATCTTGTTCTCTATGCGTTCGAGCACGGGCATCAGGGCGACATCTTCGTGCAGAAGGCGCCCTCGGCGACGATCGAGACATTGGCGCTGGCGGTAAAGAAAGTCTTCGGCGCGGCCAATCCGATCGAAGTCATCGGCACGCGCCACGGGGAGAAGCAGTACGAAACGCTGCTGACTCGCGAAGAGCGGGCCAAGGCCGAGGATGAGGGATCGTACTTCCGCGTGAGGGCGGACAACCGCGATCTGAATTACAATGCGTTCTTCTCGGAAGGCCAAACCGAGATCGCCGAGATGGAGGATTTCAATTCGAACAACGCACGCATCCTGAATGTCGACGAGATGGCCGAACTCCTGCTCTCCCTCGATTACATCCGTTCGGAACTCAAGGCCGCAGGAAGCATCATCGGGCAGGAGATGTCGTACGAGCACAGGTCACTATTTTCCGAATGGACGGAGAGAAGCGTCGCATGAAGACAATACTCGTTACCGGATCGGCCGGATTCATCGGGCGCAACCTCATCAATCATCTGCAGCGCAAAGAGGATGTCACCGTCCTGAAGTTCGACATGACGGACACCGAAGAGACGCTCAATGAGCAGCTCCGCACGGCCGACATCATCTTTCATCTGGCCGGAGTGAACCGGCCGAAGCAGGAAGAGGAATTCATCGCGGGCAACGTCGGATTCACGATGCGCATCGTGGCGCGGCTCCTCGAGCGCACGACGAAGCCCATGCTGGTGCTTTCGTCCTCGACGCAGGCGGCGCTCGACAATCCCTACGGCCGTTCGAAACGCCAGGCCGAAGAGGCGCTCGAGGAATACGGCGGCGTGGGCGGAAGCGCCGTCATCGCACGGCTGCCGAACGTCTTCGGCAAATGGAGCCGGCCCAATTACAATTCGGCGGTGGCCACATTCTGTTACAATATTGCGCGCGGACTCGAGATCACGGTCTCGGATCCCGAGCGCGTGGTCGAGCTTGTCTATATCGACGATGTCGTGGCCGCCTTCGACGCGCTGATCGAAGCGCCCCAGGAGCCGGGAACGCGGCGTCTGAGCGTGGGGCCGGTCACGCCCATCACGCTCGATGCCCTGGTGCGGGAGCTCTACCAGATGCGCGACATCCGAGCCGGACTGCTTGTGCCCGATCTTGGGGACCGGTTCCGCCGGGCGCTCTATGCGACCTATCTTTCGTTTCTGCCGAAGGAGGAGTTTGCCTACGGGCTTTCCAAACGCGAGGATCAGCGCGGAGCGCTGGCCGAGCTCCTGAAGTCGCCGCATTTCGGGCAGCTCTTTGTTTCGCGCACCAATCCCGGATACGAACGGGGCAATCATTACCATCACACGAAGGTGGAAAAATTCTGCGTGCTCGAGGGCGACGCCGTGATCCGCTTCCGGCATGTGGCCAATGGCGAGATCCTCTCGTATCCGGTTGCCGGCACGGACTTCCGTGTGGTGGATATTCCGCCCGGCTACACGCATTCGATCGAGAACGTCGGCACGCGCGAACTGGTCGTGCTTTTCTGGGCGAGCGAACTCTTCAATCTCGAGGCTCCCGACACATACCCGCTGCCGGTCAAGGCGGTTCACGCGGAGGCATAGAAGGAGCCTATGCGCGTCGCATTTTTCCAGCGGATCTTCGCCCACTATCAGGCCGGGCTCATGAAGGCGCTCACGGCATCGTCCCGGCACACCTATACGTTTTACGGGGAGAACCGCGATCCGCTGTCGAGCGGCATCGAGCCCGTTTCGGAGGAAGTGCGGCGGATGCTGCCCTATACGATCTGCCGCACGCGGCATTGGGGCCGGCACTGCGCCTTTCAATGGAGGGCGGTTGCCCGCGCACTCTACGGCCCGGACGACGTCCTCATTCTTGAAGGAGGATTGACGATTCTCACCAACTGGCCGGCGATGATCGCGGCCCGGCTCCGGGGAAAGCGCGTGCTTTTGTACACGCACGGATGGCTAAGGAGGGAATCGGGCATCCGGAAATTCGCAAAAAATACATTCTACCGGATGGCTCATGCGCTCCTGCTCTACAGTCCGCGTGCCCGGGCAATCGGCGAGAGCTACGGATTCGACCCCAGGCGGCTCTTTGTGGTGTACAACAGTCTGGATGACGAGACGATTCTGCAGTACAGGCAGAATCTCACAGGGATGATGCGCCAGGAGTTCCGGCGCGAATGGCTCGGCGCGAAGAGCGATCTGCCGATGGTGGTGAGCGTGGGACGGTTGAATGCGGCAAAGGAGTATCCCCTGCTTCTTGAAGCCGCAGCGCTCCTGAACAAGCGGGGGCTTGCCGTGACGATCATGCTGGTGGGTGAAGGGCCCGAGCGTCCGATTCTTGCCGAACAGGCGATGGAACTCGGCGTGACGCTGGTGCTTCCGGGCGCGCGCTATGACGAGCAGTTTCTGAGCCGCGCGATTTCCTCGGCATCGCTTATGGTGATTCCGGGCGCGGCAGGGCTCTCGGTGATACACAGCCTCTCCTACGGCACGCCGGTGGTGGTGCACGATGACGATGACGAGCAGGGGCCGGAAGTCGAGGCGGTGAAAGAGGGCGTGAATGGAGCCCGCTTCAGGCGCGGCAGCGTGGACGATCTGGCACGCGCGATGCGTGCGGTGCTGGAAGAACTGCCGAAGACGCCGGAAGTGGAAGCGCTCTGCCGGACCGTGGTCGATGAAGCCTATTCACCGCGCCGGATGGCTGAAGTCTTCGACTGTGCGGTATCGGGCATGCCGGCCGATCATCCGCATGCCGAGGCGGAGCATCAGGGTGCCGAAGCCGCGGCCGTGCTCGGCTCGTAGCGCGCCGTGCGTACACACACAGGCAGACAGAACCAGGGAGAGGCATGTATTATTTCTGCACATACTTCGATAAAAATTATTACCCGCGATCGCGCGCGCTCCATGAATCGCTCGTGCGATGCGGCGTGGATTTCACGCTCTTTGCCTTGTGTCTCGATGAGGAAAGCGCGCAGCTCGTCGATGCGCTCGGTCTTCCCTCATTCGTGCCCGTGCCCGTGGCGGAGCTCGAAGCGCACGATCCGGAGCTGAAGAGCGTCAAATCCGGGCGCTCGAAGGTGGAATATTATTTCACCTGCACGGCCGCCTTCTGTTCCTTCGTGATGGAGCGCTTCCGGCAGGTCGATCTGCTGACGTATCTCGATGCGGACCTGTATTTTTTCGCGCATCCGAAGCCGCTCTTCGACGAAATGGAGGACTCTTCGATCGGCATCATTCCGCATCGGTATTCGCTCATTGCCAGCATACACAAGGCGCACGGACTCTATAATGTGGGCTGGGTTTCATTCCGGCGCGACGCGGAAGGACTCGCCTGTCTCGATCTGTGGCGGCGCCAGTGCATCGAATGGTGTTATGACCGCGTGGAGGATGGGAAATTCGCCGATCAGAAATATCTCGATGCGTGGCCCGGGCGATTCGCCCGCGTGCGCGTGATCGAACACACGGGCGCCAATATCGGCTCCTGGAATATCGCCCGCTATCCGGTCCGTGTCTCCTCCGACGGCAGGCTCATGGCGGGAGACGCGCCGCTGATCTTTTTTCACTTTGCGTGTTTTTCGCAGCTCTCGAAGCGCATCTTCAACACCAGCTTCGGCGGCAATTATGTCTATCTCACGCCGACGGTGCGGCGTCATGTCTACGGGCCGTATATCGAGGATCTGCTGCGCTTCTCGGCCGACGACGGACTTGCCCGGCGCGACAGGAAGGCCGATTCGCACATCCAGCGCATCCGGCAGCTCATCCGTCTGGCGCTGCGCACCGTGCGGGGCATCGTCTTCAACGAATATATCGTTCTGCCGAGGGCAGAGATGGGTCAGCGTGTTGCAATCAGTATGAAGGAGGAATGATGGAGGCATTCAATATGACAGGAAGTGAAGCATTCAGAGCATCAGACATCACACGTATCCACGCAGAGCAAGCCGAAGTTCAACGGAAGTGTACCGTCGGAGCATTCAACTGGATGGTGCCGCATTACCGGCTGGCGCTCTTCAAGCTCTTAAGCGAGCATCCGACAATCGAGTTCACGTTTTGCACGCCGAAGACGTATCATGACCCGACCATCAAGCTGGGTGATGTGCGGCAGCTGCGCCACCGCGAGATCCGCTCATGGCAGTGGAAGATTCCGTTCATGCCGCAGTATGTCACGCTTCAGCTGCATTCGATCAACGCCATTCTCACAAACAAGTATGATGTCGTCATCCTGCTCAACGATCTGGTGGGCATCGATGTGTGGGTGAGCCTGCTTCTGTCGCGTCTGCTCAGGCGGCGCGTGGTGATCTGGGGGCAGGGACTGTCGAAGAATCCGACCAGGTTACGCACGGCCTTCCGCAAGATTCTGATCTCTCTGTCGGATGCGGTGCTGCTCTATACCGACGGCGGAAAGAACTTCTGGATCGAGCAGGGAGTCGATCCGGACAAGCTCTTCGTCGCCTACAACTCGATCGATACGCGCAGGATCTTCGATGTGAAAAAATCCGTCACGCAGCGCGATCTCATCGAGTACCGGAGCCGGCATCAGTGGGGCGACAAGAAGATCATCGTTTTCGACGGCAGGCTCGTGCCCGAGAAGCGGATTGACATCGTACTGCAGGCGATGAAACGCGTCGTCGAATGTCATGCCAACACGCATCTTGCCATCATCGGCGACGGGCCGATGAAAGATGAAATCAGGCGCACGGTGGAGGTGCTCGACATCCCGCATATGGTGACGATGCTCGGCGCCATTTACGACGAGCGTGAGCTGGCGCTTGTCTATATGAACAGTACGGCGGCGGTGCTTCCGGCATTCGCCGGATTGGCGATCATGCACGCGTTTTCGTACGGCGTTCCGTTCATTCTGGGCCGCGGGAAAACCGATCACGGTCCCGAAGCCGAGCTCGTCATCGATCAGCACAACGGATTCATCTGTGATCTCGACGCCATCGATGCCTTCGCCCGATCGATGTGCCTGCTGATCGAGAACGAAGAGCTCCGGAAAACAATGTCCGAAAATGCATTCCGCATGATTGCAGACAAGTATAATCTTGACAACATGGCGGCCGGCATCATCGATGCCGTGCGATACAGTGCGAGAGTCTAACATCATCGAGGAATCATCCATGCTGCTGACAAGAGTAAGAAACAGCGAGATCGTGCATTCGGTCTACCGGTCGATCGTGATGGCCTACAAGCGCAAGCGGTACGGATTGAAGCATGTGCACCGCACGTTCATCATGAACGGCGGGAGCCGCATCTCTCCGGATTTCGTGGCTCATGAGTACTCATCGATCAGCTACGAATGCTCGATCGGTCCCCGTGTGGAGCTCGGGCCGTATGCGATGCTCGGCCCCCGCGTGACGATCGTCGGCGGGGACCATGCATACCGGCTTCCCGGCACACCGATTGTCTTTTCAGGGCGGCCGATCCTGAAAAAGACGGTGATCGAGGCCGACGCCTGGGTCGGGTATGGCGTCGTGATCAAAGCGGGCGTGAGAATCGGCCGCGGCGCGATCGTGGCGGCCGGCAGTGTCGTGCTGACGAATGTGCCGCCCTATGAAATTTATGCGGGCAATCCGGCCAAGAAAGTCTTCGACCGCTTTCTGCACAAGGGGGACAGGGAAATTCACGATAAGATGCTTGCAAAGGAGCCGACGCCCGGAAAATATCTGCATCGGCTGATCTGATAAATTCAGTAGGAAGCGCACGATACAGTTCAGGAGTCGGTCAACACATTCTTTACACTTACTTCAGGGGGATGAATGCAATTCCCGCATGATCTGCTCGGAGAATACAGAGCGCAGGTGATCGATGCATCCGGGCGCCTGTGGGTGACGAGAGGGTACGATGTCTACTACAGCGATGATTTCGGAGAGACGTTCACATTCCGGACCCGCATCGAAACCAAATGGCTGATGAATGCGTCATCGAAATGGGACATCACCACACGGCTGCTGCGCAGGGGATTTCTCCATCTGCGTCCTCTCGACGACGGAAGCCTGCTCGGCGTCGTCTACGGCGCCGTCGTCCGGTGCGAGCCGCACAACGACCGGTTCACGCAGGTCTTCGAACGGCCGGGCCGGACCATGAAGCTCGAGGTGCTGCCCAGCGGCGAGATTTACGCCGGAGAATATTTCTACAATCGCGAGCGTGACGAGGTCCTGATCTTCCGCTCGACGGACGGAGGAAAAACCTGGGATACGGCCTATCGGTTTCCGCCCGGCGGAATCCGGCACATCCACACGCTGTCCTTCGACAAACGCTGCGGGCGGCTCATCGTGCTCACCGGAGACACGGATGATGAGTCGAAGGTGCTCTTCACGAACGACGGCTTTCATTCGGTGCGCATTCTTGCCGAAGGCACGCAGCGCTCGCGCGCGATGGCCATCCTTGCGACCGACGGCGGATATTTTCTGCCGACCGATACGCCCTTTGAACAGAATTACATCCAGTATCTCACATTCGACGGCCAGCTGAGCGTGCGCTGTCCGATTGTGGGAAGCTGCCTGGGCGGCTGCCAGGTCGGCGACTGGTCGCTTTTTGCGACGGCCACAGAACCGAGCCTCGTGAACTTCAATCCTTCGGTGCTCATGTACGGCACATGCAACGGCTCCGAATGGCATGTCATACACAGCTGGCGCGTCGACCGCTGGTCGTGGCCGACGACGCTCCAGGCGGCGGCCTTCCAGTTCGGGCGCATCATCATGCCCTCGGGCGAGAACAAGACGGGATATCTCTTCGGCACGCCGGTGGCCATCAGAAAGAACGACGGCCAGCTGCACCGCTGGAAGCTCTACGAGACGAACGGCAATGGAGAAGCGGGCGCCGGCGTTCTCGCGCAAGGACAGGAAAGCGCCGCCCGATGAAGATTCTTCTTCTGACACAGCTCTTTCAGCCCGAGCCGAACCATCTCAAGGGACTTGCCTTCGCCAAGAAGCTCGGCGAGCGCGGTCACGAGATCGAAGTCCTGACCGGCTTCCCGAACTATCCCTACGGCAAGCTTTATCCCGGCTACACGATGCGGGCGCTGCAGCGCGAGACGCTCGAGGGCGTGCCGGTGACGAGAACGGCGATGTTCCCGAGCCACGACGCATCCTCCTTCCGCCGCATGCTCACATACGTGAGTTTTGCGTTCACGGCCGCGGCGGCCGCACTTTTCGTCTATCGCCGGAGCCGTTTCGATATCGTCCATGTCTATCAGGGACCGGCCACGCTCATGATACCCGGGATCATTCTTGCATGCCTCACACGGGCGAAGCTCGTGCTCGATGTGCAGGATCTCTGGCCTGAAAGCGTGAGCTCCTCGGGCATGATGAAAAACAGGATCCTCTTGTGGATGATCGGCGTGTATGTGCGTCTGTGCTACCGGATGGCCGACCGCATCATCGTGCTTTCGAACGGCTACAAGGAGAAGATCGTGCTCTCGGGTGTCGAGGCCGAAAAGATCACCGTGATCTACAACTGGTGCGATGAGTCCTTCACGGATTCCGACGGAGAGATGCCGGATGATCTCTGCCGTCTCAAGCATCAGGGCAAATCGATCGTGCTCTATGCCGGGACGATGGGGCCGGTGCAGGCGCTTGAATCGGTGATCGACGCGGCGGCGGTCCTGGAGCCGTCGATGAAGGACATTCATTTCGCCTTCGTCGGCAGCGGCACCGAGGCGGAGCATCTGAAGGACTACGCGGCGTCGAAGAAGCTTTCCAACGTCTCGTTTTATCCGAGAGCCGAAGCCCGGCACATGGGACCGATTCTGGCGGGCGCCGACGCCCTCCTGATTCATCTGAAAAAAGAGGGTGTGGGCGTGGTCGGGATTCCGCAGAAGACTCAGGCCTATCTTGCGGCCGGGCGTCCCGTGGTGATGGCCGCCGACGGCGAGGCGGGCCGCATCATGAAGGATTCGCATGCGGCACTCTGCTGCGAGCCTGAAAATCCGGTCGAGATCGCCGACGCCGTGCGCCACCTCTTCATGAAGACGCGCGAGGAGCGCATGGCGATGGGAGAAAGCGGAGCGCGCTTCTATCGCGAGAGCATGTCCTTTGAGATCGGCGTCGGCAATGTGATCGACGCCTACACGTCACTTTTCCACTGACCGCCTATGATGCATACGATCCGTTCCGCATCCGAAGAGGACATTCCGGGAATTGTCAGCGTCCATTTGGCAAGCTTTCAGAAATTTTTCCTGAGCTGTCTCGGGCCGCGCTTTCTCTCGCTTCTGTATCATGAGATCATGAAGCAGGAAGGAAGCCTTTCGCTTGCGGCCGCGGATGAAGAAGGGAAGGTTGTCGGGTTTGCCGTCGGCGTGGCCAACCAGGCGAGTCTCTACCGGCGTCTGGCCGTGCACCGGTGGTTCGCCTTCGCCATGGCCGGGTCGCGCGCCGCGCTTGCGCATCCGATGATCATTCCGCGTCTGTTTCAGGCCTTCGCGTACGTCGGCAAGTCTCGCGCGGCGGCCTGTCCCGCGCTCTTGATGTCCATTGCCGTGGCTCCGGAGGGGAAGGGCCGCGGCATCGGCTCGGACCTTGTGGCGCGGTTTCTGGACGAGATGGCCGAGCGCGGCGTGGACAAGGTGAGCCTGACCACCGACCGCGACGACAACGAGGCGACAAACGGGTTCTACCGCAAGCTGGGATTTTCCATGGTCAGAGAGTATCAGACGCCGCAGGGCCGGTGGATGAATGAATACGTCATACAAACAAAAGGGGAACGTTCATGAACAGGGATCCGATGGTATCCGTATCGGTGCAGGAGCGTATTGCCTCGCGGCAGTACCTTCCCTTTGCACTGCCTGACACAGGCGATGAGGAGATCCGCGAAGTGGCCCAGGCGATCAGGAGCGGATGGGTGACGACCGGGCCGAAGACGAAGCAGTTCGAATCGGAGTTCGCCCAGCGTGTGGGTGCGCGCCATGCCGTCGCACTGAATTCGTGCACTGCGGCCATGCACCTGGCGCTCGAGGCCGCGGGCGTGAAAAAGGGCGATGAAGTGATCACCTCTCCCTACACGTTTGCCGCGACGGCCGAAGTGATCCGCTACTTCGACGCGCGGCCGGTCTTCGTCGATATCGATCCGCTCACATTCAATATGGATCCGGCGCTCATCGAGGCCGCGATGACCCCGCGCACCCGCGCGATCATTCCCGTTCACATTGCCGGTTATCCGGCCGAGCTCGCATTGATTCATGAGACGGCGCGGGCGCGGAACATTCCGGTGATCGAGGATGCGGCGCATGCCTTTCCGACGCGCTTCGAGGGATCGATGATCGGAGCGCTGTCCGACATGACATGCTTCAGCTTCTATGCGACCAAGACCATCACCACGGGCGAAGGCGGCATGCTCTGCACGCAATCGGACGAGTATGAGGAGCGCTGCCGGATCATGTCGCTGCACGGCATCAGCAAGGACGCGTGGAAGCGGTATTCGGCCGAAGGCACATGGTATTACGAGATCATCGCGCCGGGCTTCAAATACAACATGACCGATATCGCGGCGGCCATGGGACTGGCCCAGCTGCAGAAGGCCAACGCGATGCACGAGCGGCGGAAGATGATCGCGCATGCCTACACCGACGCCTTCTCGCATTTTCCGCAGCTGCAGGTGCCGTACGATTCCAAGCGTCAGCAGCACGCCTGGCACCTGTACATGCTCAGGCTCAATCTCGATGCGCTCACGATCGACCGGGCGCGCTTCATCGACGAGCTCAAAAAGCGGAATATCGGGGCGAGCGTGCACTTCATTCCGCTCCATATTCATCCCTATTACAGGGACCTGTACGGATCGAAGCCGGAGGATTATCCGGTGGCATTCCGTGAGTACATGCGCGAGATCTCTCTGCCCATTTATTCGAAGATGAGCGAAAGCGATGTGGAAGATGTCATCGATGCGGTCCTGGATATCATCATCCAATTTGCCCGGTAACACACCCGACTCCTATACTTCCATGAGACGATCCTTTGACGTTACGGCGGCGCTGCTCGGACTCCTGGCGCTTCTTCCTGTCTTTCTTGTCATCGCGCTGGTGATTCTTTCGGAGCGCCGCGGACCCGTCTTCTACAAGGCGCGGCGCGTCGGACTGAAGGGCAGGATCTTTTTTCTCTACAAGTTCAGGACGATGGTACCCGATGCCGACAAGATGGGCGCCGGCATCACCAGCGCCGGTGATGCGCGCATTACGCCGCTGGGGCGTTTCCTGCGGGCATACAAGCTCGATGAGCTGCCGCAGTTATTGAATATCGTCAAAGGCGACATGAACCTCGTGGGGCCGCGCCCCGAAGATCCGCGCTACATCCGGCTCTACAGCCAGGAGCAGCAGGCAATCTTCCTGGTCCGCCCCGGCATCACCAGTCCCGCCTCGCTCACATACAAGGACGAGGCCTCGATGCTCGAAGGGCCCGACTGGGAGGAGCGCTACATCAAGGAGGTCATGCCGTCGAAGCTGGCGATCGACCTCGAGTATTTCAGGCGCAACAGTCTGCGCGACGATCTCGATGTGATTGTGCGCACGCTCGTCGGAGTATTCCATCTCAAAGGCGGCGTGAAGGCTGCGGCCGCATCGACGGCGCTGCTTCTTTCCTTCATGCTTGCTGAGGGTGCCTCTGCGCAGTCATCGATGGTGCTGCCGCTCGAGCATCAGCTCTCGACGCGTCTCGGTCCGCTGCTCTATGCCGACACGGCCGATGTCCATACGTCGGTGCAGCCCTACGAAATGTCGGACTTTCCGGGCGCCACAGGCTATGACGAACTGTTTCTTCAACGCCGATGGTATGACATGCCGAACCGGGACACATCCTCGCTGCTCCGGCGCAAGCTCTTCGGCGAGCATCTCTATGATGCGAGGGAGGAGGATTACCGGATTGCGATCGACATCCTGCCCGATGCGCATCTCGGAAACGAGTTCGGCGAGCGCCGCAGGATCTGGAGCAACACGCGGGACTTTCTGTTCGAAGGCGCCATCGGCACGAAATTCTCATTTCGCACGGAATATTACGAAAGCCAGTCGCGCTTTCCGCTGTATCTTGATTCGTTCGTGAAACAGAACTTCGTCATTCCCGGACAGGGCTACAAGCGCGCCTACGGCACCGGTGCACACGACTACGGGTATGCCAGCGGACATATTTCCTATTCGCCCTCGAAGTACTTCAACTTTCAGCTCGGACACGGGAAGAATTTCATCGGCGACGGCTACCGTTCGATGCTCCTGTCGGACAACGCGTTCGACTATCCGTATCTGAAGATCACCACCTCGTTCTGGAAGATCAAATATGTGAACATCTGGGCGCAGTTTCAGGACGTCGGAGACACGTACCATGAGTTCGACCGCGCCTTCACGAAGAAATTCGGCGTCTTCCATTATCTGGATGTGAATATTTCGAAGCGTCTTTCGATCGGGCTGTTCGAATCGATCATCTGGCGCAACAGCGACTCGCTCGGCTATCGCGGATTCGACGTCAATTACCTGAATCCCATCATATTATTCAATCCCGTCGAGTTCTCGATCGGTTCGCCGGATAATTCGATGATGGGGCTCAATCTGCGCTATAAAGTGTTCTCCAGTTCCGCGCTCTATGCGCAGCTGCTGATTGACGAACTCTCGGCTCTTGAGTATATCCACAACAAGGGATATTGGGCGAACAAATACGCCATCCAGCTCGGCGTCAAGACATTCAATCTCTTCGGCGTTCCGGATCTGGCGTTTCAGACGGAATTCAATATGGCATCGCCATTCACATATTCGCATTTCGATCCGATCACAAATTACGGACATTATAAGCAGAGTCTGGCGCATCCCGAAGGAGCGAACTTTTACGAAACCGTCTCGATCGCGCAGTATCATCTGAACCGCTTCGAACTGCGCGCGCAGTTCAACATGATACGCTACGGCGCCGATTCGGGCTCGGCAAATTACGGGAGCAATATCTTCAAATCCTATACGACGCGCCTTCAGGATTACGGGAATTTCACCGGTCAGGGCGTGTCCTCGAATGTGTATTACGCAGATTTCAGAATCGCCTACGTGCTCAATCCGCTGACCAATCTGCGGATCGAATTGGGCACGGCATACCGCCGGCACAGGGCGGGAGCGGATCATGATGATTCGATGGTGGTGATGCTGGGCCTGCGGAGCTCGTTCAGGAATCTGTACTACGATTTTTAAGGACGGAAAACGGGAAGAAGGGAAAGGGGAGGAGATGAACAAGAAAATCTGCACGTTTATTCTGGGAGTGAGAAACAGGCATCTGTTCATGATCGATTTCGTCGTGCTGTCCATGACGCCGCTGGCGGCGCTGCTGCTGAGGGTGGAGCACGTCCAGGCCGCGACCGATCTGGCGTCTCCGCTGGCGTTGTATACGGCCGTGTCGCTTCTGCTCAAGCTTTCGGTCTTCCGGGCGATGAACTTTTATGACCGTTATTGGAGATATGCGAGCGTCGACGAGATCATCGTACTGGCGCTGGGAACGTTCACCAGCTGGTGCCTGATCATCCTCGGATTTTTCACCGTGTTGAAGCCGCTCGAGATCATTCCGGGAATCTTCCCGAATTCCGTGCCGCTGGTCGACGGCATGCTCACCATGGTCGTGATCGGGGGGCTCAGGCTTGCCATACGCCTCACGTATGTGATGGGCGAGCGCAGCGGAGGATCGGCCAACGACAAGAAAGTGCTCATTGTCGGGGCGGGGCTCACCGGATCGATGATCGTGAAGGAACTGCGTTCGAAGCCCCAACTGGCCATGAAGCCCGAAGCCTTCGTCGACGACGATCCGGCCAAGCAGAACATGATCATCCATGATGTGCGCGTGATGGGGCGCGTCTGTGACATTCCGGATCTGGTGAAGGAGCGGCAGATCGATGAAGTGATTATCGCCATGCCGACCGTGTCGGGCAAGACGATCCGCGATATCGTGGATGTCTGCACGTCGATCAACGTGAGGAGCAAGACGATTCCCGGCATCTTCGAGATCCTTTCGGGATCGGCAGTGGCGCAATTGCGCGATGTCGATATCGAGGACCTCCTGCGGCGCGACATCGTGAAGATCGACGAGGAGAATGTCGCGCGCTTCATCCAGGGCGCCAAGGTGATGGTCACCGGCGCCGGCGGATCGATCGGGTCCGAACTCTGCCGCCAGATCGCGAAATACCGTCCGAAGGAGCTGGTGATGCTCGGGCACGGCGAGAATTCCATCTTCCAGATCGCCAACGAAATGCGAACCATGCACGGCGTCATTGCCGAAGCGATCACCTACCGGACCGTGATCGCCGACATCCGCGACCGCGAGCGGATGATCCATGTGATGGACGAGTACCGGCCGCAGATCATCTTCCATGCCGCCGCGCACAAGCATGTCCATCTCATGGAGAAGAATCTGTCGGATGCCGTAACGAACAATGTACTCGGAACGAAGATCCTGATCGAGCTGGCCTCGATCTACGGCGTGGAAAAATTCGTCATGATCTCGTCCGACAAGGCGGTCAATCCGATGTGCGTCATGGGCGTCACCAAGCGCGTGGCCGAACTCGTTGTGCGCGATGCGGCCGTGCGCAACAACAAGCCGTTCGTCATCGTGCGCTTCGGCAATGTGCTCGGCAGCAGAGGAAGCATCGTGCCGATCCTGAAAAAGCAGATCAATGCGGGCGGTCCGGTGACGATCACGCATCCCGATGTCTCGCGCTTTTTCATGACGATCCCCGAAGCGGTCCAGCTCGTGCTGCAGGCCGGGGCGATGGGCGCCTGCGGCGAGACGTTCGTGCTCGATATGGGCAAGCCCGTGAAGATCATCGATCTGGCGCGCGACCTGATCCGCTTGAGCGGACTGAGCGAAGGGAAGGATATCGACATCGTCTTTACGGGGCTCAAGGACGGCGAGAAGATGCACGAGGAGCTGTTCTACAAGAACGAGCGCGCCGAGCGCTCGCAGCACGACAAGATTTTCATCTGCGCCAACGGGCATTCGACGCTCGCAAGCAACGTCTTCCGCGACATCATCGAAGACCTGATCCAATCGGCCAAGGCCGGCAATTATCAGGAAACCGAGGAGCTGCTCCGCAAGATCGTCGTGCAGTACAAAAACGGCATCACCAGGCCCGAAGAAGCGGCAGGTTCCGCGCTGAAGAATCCCGTGCGGCGCAACGGAGAGCCCGGCGGACTGCATGGGAGCGAGGCGCCGAGCCATGCGTCCGCGGAGCAGAAGCGCGTGCAGAAAGCCCTCGATCAGCTGAAACATCTCTAGCAAGCGGCCCATGACAATGCGAATGACGATTGCCGCGCTGGTCCTCCTGTGGCTGGCCTCATGCTGTGTGCTCGATGCGCAGGGGAAACAGACGGGAGTGATCAGGGGGCGTGTGACAGACGCCTCGACAGGCGCCTCTGTGCCGTTTCAGACCGTGCGCATTTCCGGAACGGCCTTCGGCACATCGACCGATGCCGACGGCTGGTTCACGCTCCGGAATATTCCTCCGGGCCGCTATGAGCTCCTCATTTCCGGCGTCGGCTATGCGCCGGCTGTGATGCCTGTCGTGCTTCAGGCGCAGGCAGAGGCCGATACGCTCTCGCTGCGCATCCGGCCCGAAGACGTGGCGCTGGCGCAGGTGGAGATCGCTGTGGAAGCCGAGGCGAAGACGGCCGACACGCCGGTGAGCATACGGACCTTGTCGCCGCATGACCTGCGCATGATCGCAGGCGGGATGGATGATCCGGCGCGGACGCTGGCACTGATGCCGGGCGTGGCGCCGATGCGCGTCGAGCGTCATGATCTGGTGGTGCGCGGAGGGGCGCCCTTCGAGAATCTCTTCATCGTCGATCATATCGAATTTCCTACGATCAGCCATTATGCCGTGCAGGGAGCGGGCACGGGGATGGCCAGCATGGTCAACACCGACTTTATCGACCGTGTCTCGTTTTCCTCCGGCGGATTCGGCGTGAAGCGCGGCGACCGGCTTTCATCGGTCGTCGGACTCTCGCTGCGCGAGGGAAGCCGGGATACCGGCTCCGCTTCCTTGACGCTCTCGGCCACGCAGTTCGGTCTTTCGGCCGAGGGGCCGCTCTTGCATTCGGGATCGTTTCTTGCGGGCGTGCGCCGAAGCTACCTCGAACCGGTCTTCAAGGCGTACGACATGAGCTTTGCGCCGGTGTATTGGGATGCGTGCCTGAAGGCCGGAATCCGGCTCGGGGCCTCCGATGAAGTGCATGTGCTGGCCATCGGCGCCGCCGATCGGATGCGGCTCTTCAACGAGACGCAGTCGAAGCGCAATTCCAACGCCGATCTCGTCTTCGGCGATCAGGACATGCTGACTGCCGGCGTGACCTGGGAGCATTACAGTTCGGCGTTCTATCTTCTTGTGGCCGCATCGAACAGCACCGGCTCCTATGCCTATTATCAGCCGGAAGACGGAGCGCGGAGGCGCTCGACGATCGATTCGTATGAAAATGAGGCCTCGCTCTCCGCCGACGTCTCACTTTCACTCGCGCCCAGCGTCGATCTCTCATTCGGCGCGCGCTCGCGCATTGTGCGCATACGCGACCATGTATTTCTTGCCGAAGCGCCGTGGTTTCTGAATGTGAACGGCAGTCTCTCGTCGATCGAGAAGCGCGCCGATACAAGCGGCATGAAGCATGCCGCATATGTTCAATTGTCGAAGCGTCTGGGCGGCGTGACAGTGACGGCGGGCGTGCGGGCCGACCGCTTCACGCTCATCGATGAGGGGACGGTGGTTTCTCCGAGGGCGTCGGCCATCTGGCAGATCAGCAGCGAGTGGGAGGCGACGGCGAGCCTCGGGCGCTACAGGCAGGCGCCGGCGGGTTCCTGGTTCGTCAATCCCTATAACCGCCATCTTCTCCATGCCGGCGCCGATCATGCCGTGATCGGACTCACACGCTACATCGGCGGAGAGTGGAAAGTGGCGCTTGAAGCCTACCGCAAGAGCTACTTCAATTATCCGGTCAGCATCGAAGCCCCCTGCATGACCGTCTTCAATTCGGGTTCTCCCGGCACGAACTTCAAGGATTTCGGACTCGATTCGCTCACGAGCCGGGGGCGCGGCGCGGCGCGCGGCATCGAGTTTTCGATACAGAAAAAATTTTCGGATTCGCCGGTTTCGGGAATGTTTGCCGTCAGCCTGAGCGAAACCGAGTTCACGTCGCTCGACGGCGTGACGCGGCCTGCCGATCATGATCAGCGCTGGATCGTCAATACGGTGGTGGATTATCGTGCGGGCGAGTCGTGGGAATTCACCGGAAGGTTCCGGCTCTATACGGGGCATCCGTATACGGACCGTTTCATACTCAATTACGGTACGCTCGAGCAGTTCGCGCGCGAGTACAACGCGCTGCGCGTCGGAATCAATCATTCGCTCGATGTGCGCCTGTCGCACCGCTGGCAGACGCAGGCGGCGCAGATCGAAGTGTTTCTCGACATACAGAATGTGTACAACAAAAAGCCGCTCGACACGCCTGAAATGGACCTGCGGACCGGGACTTACAAGGAAACGGCCATGGTCGGTATCGTGCCTTCGCTCGGAATCAGGCTGAGCTTGTAGATCCGCGTCACTTCCTCCTCGATCTTCTTAAAGCACTTCGCATACCTTCGCAGCGACCTTCCTGTGGGATCTTCAATGGAAAGTTTTCTCGGCGCCTTGGCATGTCCGTATTCAAGCAGAAGGAAGACCTTGTTCTTGAAGCGCGGATAGGCCGACAGAATGAGGCGCTTGTGGTCTTCGGCCATGCAGAGCACGAGATCCGACGTGTCGATCAACTCGGCGGTGAGCTGTCGCGCCGCATGCGTCGCGACATCGATGCCGTGCTCGCGGCAGACGGCGATCGTGCATGCATCCGGGTACTCGCCGATTAAGGCATCGACGCCCGCCGATGCAAACTCATCGTGGCGTGCATGGGCCGTGCGCGATGCGGCATGGCGGAAGAGCGCTTCGGCCATGACGCTGCGGCAGACATTGGCGGTGCAGACGAGAAGGATTTTCATAGGCACAAGATACTAAAAAGGGACTTTTCATACAACCGGAGAGCGCCTTCTGCATCCGGAGGCGGTCAGAAAAAGAACCGGACGCCGGCGCCCGCATCGATGCCGAACGCGGTCCAATAGGTCAATTGGAGCGAAGGGACAAGCTCGATGAAGACATCGATCGGAGTGTTGCGCGGCAGCCACGCGATGCCGAAGACGCCGCGGATGGCGAACGTATTGTCATATCCGGCGCCGCTGTTGAGCCGGCCGCCGATGCCGTAATAGAGCGGAAAGCGTTCCGTCGACCGGATGGCATTGAATGAATGCCAGAGATAATCCATATGAAAGTGGACCCGCTGTCCGCCGTTGTAGTAATCGCGGTAGCGCCCGTCCATGCGGTCGCCCCAGTACGACCAGCCGAGTCCGAAGTCGAAGGCGTTGATCGATGAGGTCCAGAGTTTTGCGCTGATGCCGGTCGGCTCGCCGACAATGACGCCGACGCCGAATCCGCGCTGCTGCGCCCGGAGCGCGGGCGGTGCAGAAAGCAGAAGCATGAAAAGAACAAGAGCAGTCGATAAGCGTTTCATAACATGACGTCCTTTTATCTTGTATAACCCTATCGGTGTGTGCAGGTTCCCCGTTTTTCATCCGGGACTTCTAGAATCCGACCACACTGCCGACGCCGCTGCGCAGAGAAAACCAGGCCACATTCATGAATGTGTCGCTGTGCCGGCGCACATACGTCACCGTTCCGATTTTCAGGCGGTCTTCGGTGTTGCTGCCGCGGATTTTGACGAGATTGGCGAGCGTCGTTGCCAGGCGCTCGCCGACGGCTTTGCCGCTTCCTGTTTCCGGATCGAGCATCGTGACGTAGAGATCATCGTAGAGCATGCGGACCGAGCCGGAGGCGCGGCCGCGTTCCACGCGGACATCAAACGATGCCTCGCGAAGCGTGCCGCGGGAGATGCGCGTGTGCTCGGCCGTTTCGAGAAAGCGGTTGAGCGCCGTGACGTCCATCGCCGTGAGCGCGCCATGATAGCGGAAGGACAGCTCGTGCGGCGTCATGGGGATGCGCATCGACACGCTCATGATGCCGCCGTGCATGAAGCGTCCTTTGGCTTCGATGGCGATCGTGTGGCGCGGCGCATTCTCGATATCCGAGGCCGAGAGCTGCACGCTGTCGAATGTGATCACTCCGGGCTTTCCTTGTGCATCGACACGCTCGCCGTATTCCAGGCGCGCATCGCGGACGACGAGGCTGTCCAGACGGATGGAGCTGCCGAGCGCGGCCAGGGCCTCGGCCGGCATGAGAGGCGCTTCCGTATCGGGCGCTCCGAGCTTGTCGCGGTTGACAAGCAGGCTGATTTCGGGCGCGTCGCACTCGAGGCTTCGCGCCAGCATCGCCTTGCCTTCAAGCAGATCGAGGACCGGCGTGCCTTGAAGCGACAGCTTCCGGATCTTCAGGGCCGCGCGCGTGCGCCGGTAGGAGCTTGCCGCAAAGAAATCGTCATCGCCCGCAATCGGGCGCAGCACGATTGCTTCTGCCGTCAGCAGGGAGTCGCGCGCGTCGGCCCGGATCATCGGGCTCGAGAGATGATAGCGCGAGGCCGCAAACTCCACCGATGCGTCGGCGATCGCGAAGGCCGAATCGGCGGCCGAAATCTGCAGATGCCCGCACCGGATATCGAGCTTCGAACGCGCAAGGTGGATGAGCACGTCGTCGGCCGACAGCACGGAGGACTTCACCGCATCGGGTGTGATGCCGCGCTGGATGACCAGCTCATGCCAGCCGATGCCGCTGATGGAAAGCGAATGCGCGCCGGCCCGCAGCGACGAATCGGAGGCAAGAAGCGAGACCGTCCGGCCTTCCGAAAAATTTTTAAAGAGATTATAGTGGAGCGAGCCCAGCTTCAGCACATAGCCCGGATACGCTTCGGCGAATGCCGCTTCGATGCGGCCTTTCGCGTAGCGGTTCAACAGTGCATCGGAAAATCCGAGCGCGACAACAAGAATCATGGCGGCGAGCGCGGCGATGACGATCGTGATCGCACGCAGGAATTTTTTTCCGGCAGTCATCTCAGGCCTTGCCCCTCCGGACCGGCGTGCCATGCGTATGCGGCACGCGCTCGAGCAGACAGGCGATCCATTTCGTCTGCTCGCTGCTTTCCAGTGCGAATTTGAGCGCGAGCGTGAAGGGAACGCAAAGGATCATGCCGATCACGCCCAGGAGGCTTCCCCAGAAGATGACAGACAGGAAGACGACGAGGTTCGAGAGCCCGAGATTTTCCCCCATCAGCCGCGGCTGGAGGAAGTTGCCGACCACGGAGCCGACGGCGAAGAATCCGAGCGCCACAAGAATGGCGCGCGTGAGGCCGTACTGCAGGAAGGCCAGTGCGATGGCCGGCACCGCGGCGATCACCGATCCGATATTGGGCACGAAGTTGAAGAGGAATGTGAAGAGCCCGAGCAGGATCGTGAAATCAAGTCCCAGCACGGTGAGCCAGATGCCGATGATGATGCCGGTGGAGAGGCTGATCGCCGTCTGAATGACGACGACGCGTTTCAGGTCGTTGGCAAATTTCCGGAAGTGGGGGAATGCCCGGTCGGGATCGCCGAAGGCCACGCGGAGCTTGGCCGGAAAGGTCGACTCTTCAAGAAGGATGAAGATGATCGTGAGGATGATCAGCACGAAATTCGAGAAGGCGGAAGCGGCGCTCGAGAGAAAGCCGATGAGCACATCGGCGGCCGCCTGCGGCGTGATGAGCTTCTGGAAGAGCTGATCGGTCCCCTCGACGCCGTGGTCTTTCAGGAATGCTTTGACCTCCGCCAGCTCCATCTGGAACCGATCCTGGTACAGGGGCAGCGATTCGGTGATGCTGCGCACCGAAAGAACGATCAGGAACATGAAGATGGCAAAGATGACAAGCAGGCCGATGACGACCAGAAGCACGCTCACTCCCGAGGGCACATGCTTCGCCTTCAGCCACCGAAGCGGTCCCGTGGCAAGCACGGCGATGAATGCCGACAGAAGAAACGGCAGCAGCACCGACTGCGCAAGATGGATGCCGGCCACGATGATGACGAACGCAACGGCGATCACCGCTGTTTCATATGCCCGTCCGCGCCCCTGTTGAGGAGGCTGCGAACGGGCACCCCTATCAGAGTCTTCCGGTATGGATGGGGAAGAATGGTTCATCGGATCGTCACAGCACCCTTTCGCCGCGGATGAGACGGATCAGCACGACGATAATGGCGACGACCAGAAGGATGTGGATGAAGCCGCCCATCGTATAGGACGAGACGAGTCCGAGAAGCCAAAGCACGATAAGAATGATCGCGATGGTGAATAACATGGCTGCCCCCTTTCAGACGATGCATGGATGGTAACTGCCTGTAAACTATCGATGCGGCATTGTGAAATCAATCGCTCGAAAGAATGAAATTGGAGTTAATTCTTCACGGCTTCTGAAAATGACGGCGTACGCGCGCGGCAAACTGCCGGTCGGTCATCTTGTCGGCGGTTTCGACGGCGACGATGCGCTGGCTCAGCGCTTTTTCTTCCAGTCTCTTCTGGAATTCGATCTTGGCTTTTCCCGGCCCCATAATCAGGATCGCCATCTTGTCGCGCATGTAGATGAGGAGATTGTCGTAATATCGGTTGAGCGCTTCGCCGAAGCGGCGGTTGCGCTGGCTTTCGGTGGGAGGAGTGTCTGCATTGCCGGCGATTCTGTCCGTCTTCGAGATGTCCGATTCGACATGCGTGATCTCTTCGCCGTCGTTGGTGAGCGTGACAATGATCGCCTTCTTGTGGTCGATCCATAATCCAGCTGCTTTTTGTTTCATGAGCATTCCTTTCTCTCCGTCTGTCCAGAGGCGCACGCGGCCGCTGGGGGGCCGCTTCACAGACGATGTGAATGGATTGGTGATGTCGGGTGATCTCCGGATGGTGGCTTCAGATCCTATAACAACGGTTCCTGCCCTAACATTCCATCCCCCAAAAAAATCCCGCCCGATCCGCTCCCGAGGGGGGGAGGAGCGGTATCGGGCGGGAGTGCTGCCAGAGATGCCGCGACGAGCGCGGCATCCGTGTGCGGAATGCCCAGTCTGTGGATTGCGTGACTCAGTCGCGGCCTGATCCGTGCCGGCGCATGCGGCCTTCGTCGTTGCGGGGAGTTTCACGCGGCGGATCGTTCTGATGGTTCCATTGCTCTTCTCTATTATATTCACGTCTTTTCCATCCGTTATGATTGCCGCGATCGTGTCTCCATTCCTCCTGATGGCGGCGGAAGGCCTCCCTGCGCATTTCATGATAGAGGATGTAATAATTCCGGCGTTCGGCGCGCAGCTGCATGATCTCGTCGGGATGGCGGTGATAGCGCTCCGAGATGAATTTCACATTGCAGAAGCGGATGAAGTCGTCATCGCGCCAGTCGATGCGGCGCCAATCGCGGTAGGAATTGAACCGGGCGTAGCGTCCCGGCAGTCCGTAGGCCGGCACATAAAACACGGCCGGATTGATGTGGAAATGGAAGGCGATCTCCCGCCACGACCATCCGTCGCGGCGCATATCGGCGATCAAGCCGGGCGAGACGCCGGCCGCATCGGCCATGAAAAAGACCACCGGAATTTCATCGTCGTCGATGTGCCGGTCGTGGATCACGACCACCTCGCGCGGAGGGACCCTGTAATAATTTCCGATTTCCAGATAAAAGCCGTCTCTGTCCCCCACAGAGAGTCCGAAATTGACCTGCGCATATCCTTGTCCGGTAAAAACGCCTGTAAGAAGGATGGCTGAGGCAACAATGAATGCACGCATAGATGTATCTTTCTACAATGATGATGATGTTGATCTGTGAGTGAACGGAAGAACCGACCGCTGTGACCGTGTCTTCTCTGTCCGCTTATCTATGTGACACCACAGGGAATAGGGAAGTTTAAAGAGAAAAAAGTCTGAATATGAGCGGAAAATTGCCCGCGTGTCCGGACTGGAAAAGGGGCAAAACTGCGCGTAAACACGCTTTTGCCCAAAAAAGGGAGGCGCTGGGCTTCGAAACAATTGCGTGCGTTCATCTGTTTGACTATATTAGGTACTATACCAACAATCCGTCGATGTGAATGAAAACCCTGATCGTCGTTCTGAATATCCTTCTTCCCCTTGCGTACTTTGGCACGGTATGGGCATACGCGAAAGCTTTTTTCAGGAATTCTCCCGCCGCAAAGAAAATCAAGACACCGCTTCTGCTTGTGACGCTTCTGGGCCATGCCCTGTATCTGGGCGCGCGCACGGCGCTGTTCGATCATCCTCCCATCACGACGATCTTCGAGATCATGACGGTGATCGCCTTTTCGATCGGCTTTTCCTATGCGGTCATCGAATATGTGACGAAGACGCGAAACACCGGGTATTTCATACTGATCCTTCCGTTCGCATTCCAGACGGTCTCGACGCTCTTCATCCAGGATCTGACCGACGTGCGTGCAGTGCTCCGGAGCCATCTGTTGGGCGCGCACGTAATCAGCGCCATCCTCGGCTATTCGGCATTTGCGATTTCGGCTGTCTACGGCTTTCTCTATCTGATGCTCTATCATCACATCAAGTCGAACCGGTTCGGCGTGGTCTACGAAAATCTTCCCGATCTGGAGAAGCTGGAGGCCCTGGCGATCACCTCGGTCTTTTCCGGCTTCGTGCTGCTGACGGTGGCCATCGGCGTGGGACTCATCTGGCTTCCGCGCGCGTTCGAGACGTTTTCCTATTTCGATCCGAAACTGGTGGGAACCGTTGTCGTGTGGGCGATGTACGGGGCGGGACTCGTGTCGAAGCGGGCGATCGGATGGCAGGGACGCAAGATGATGATCCTTTCGATCATCGCCTTCGGCGTAACGGTGTTTTCGATGACGGTCATCAACCTTTTTTTCAGCGGCTTTCACAGATTTTATTGAAGTCAGGCAAAGATCATTCTTATGCAGCTGTGTTTAATCGGAATCAATCATCGGACGGCGCTCGTCGATGTGCGCGAAAAGCTCTGGTTCTCGGATGAAGAACTGCGCTCGGCGCTCGGCGTGCTGAAAGGGCAGTTTTTTTCGGAGTGCTTCATCATCTCGACATGCAACCGCACCGAACTCTACGGATACGTCGAAGCCGGCGCCGATGCGCGCAAGCGGGCCGGTGATGCGATTGACTATCTGCTCACGTTCAAGTCCGTGCTCAACGACGAAACGCGTCGGGCGCTCTATGTGCTCTTCGGATGCCATGCCGCCTCGCATCTCTTCAAGGTCGCCGCGGGCATCGATTCGATGATCGTCGGCGATATCCAGATCCTGAATCAGATCAAGACCCATTACAATCTCGCGCTCGAAGCGCATGCCACCGGCACGATGTGCTCGAAGCTCATACAGACGGCATATCATGTGGGCAAGCGCACGCGCACCGAAACGACGATCAGCGAGGGCGCCGTTTCGGTGAGTTACGCGGCCGTGGAATTGTCGAACAAGATTTTTTCGAACCTTGCGGAAAAAAGCGCGCTTCTGATCGGCGCCGGAGAAACCGGCGAGATCACGGCGAAGAATCTCGTGGCGCGCGGCATCGGCTCGCTCACCATCGCCAACCGCACGCGCTCGAAGGCCGACGAGCTGGCCGGCGCGCTCGGCGGCACGGCGATCGATTTCGAGGACATGCCGTCGAAGCTCAAAAGCGCCGACATCGTGATCTCGTCCGTGAACGCTCCGACGTATGTGCTGACGGCGGACCAGGTGCGGCGCACGATGCGCGAGCGCTCGAATGCCCCGCTTTTGATCGTCGATATCGGCGTGCCGCGCAATATCGATCCCGAGGTGAACAGGCTCGACAACGTGTTTGTACACACGATGGATTCGCTTTCGCGCATCGTCGATCAGAACATGAGCCGGAGGAAGACCGAGATTCCGGCCGTGAACGCGATCATTCTGGAGGAACTCACCGCGCTCAGGCACTGGCATGAGACGCTGCAGGTGAATCCGACGATCACCGATCTGCGCGAGATGTTCGAATCGGTGCGCTCGGAGGAAGTCAAAAAGCATATCAACCGGTTTTCGAAAGAGGACCGCGAACTGGTGGAGATGGTCACGAAGCGCATCGTCAACAAGCTCCTGCACCTTCCCACCACGAATCTTAAAAACGGAACAGGCACCGAAAGCATGGAGGACCGGCATCGGCGCATCCATGCAATCAGGAGCCTGTTCGGATTGCAAAAGCTGGCGGACAACGGCGAAGCGTCCGCGCCGGAGACGAACGAATGAACGAACGTGAAAAAATCATTATCGGTACGCGGGGCTCGGAACTTGCGCTGTGGCAGTCGCGCTGGGTGGAAGGTCAATTGCGCACGCACTATCCCTCGCTTGCCATCGAGATGGTGATCATCAAGACGACGGGCGACAAGATCCTGGACGCCCCGTTGTCGAAGATCGGCGACAAGGGATTGTTTACGAAGGAAATCGAGCGGGCGCTCCTGGACCGTTCGATCGATCTTGCCGTGCACAGCCTGAAGGACGTGCCGACGCAGGTCGAGCGCGGGCTGTCGATTGCGGCCATCTGCGAACGCGAGGATGTGCGCGATGTGTTCATCTCGCATCCTGAAAAACACTACGCCCGGCTGGCCGATGTGCCTGAAGGCGGCCTGATCGCCACCAGCAGCCTCCGGCGCCGGTCGCAATTGCTGGCCTTCCGGCCCGACCTGAAGATCGTCGATGTCCGCGGGAATCTGAAGACGCGCTTCGAGAAGCTTGCCGCCTCGGACTGGGACGGCATGCTGCTGGCCAAGGCGGGCGTCACGCGCCTGGAGCGCGCATCATCGATCGCCGAAGTGATCGAGCCGTCGGTGATCCTGCCGGCCGTCGGGCAGGGCGCACTCGGCATCGAGACGCGCGATGACGACGAGTTCGTCAACCGGCTGGTCGGCGTGCTCGATCACATGCCCACGCGCCGCGCCGCATCGGGCGAGCGCGCGCTTCTGCGGCGGCTCGAGGGCGGATGCCAGATTCCGATCGGCACATACGGCCGCATCGAAAACGGACGCTTCTGCCTCGATGCGATGATCGGCAGCCTTGACGGCACGAAAATCTTCAAGGCGTCGATCGAGGGAACCGAAGACCAGGCCGAACGATTGGGCGTCGAGCTTGCGGCGAAGCTTCTGGAAATGGGCGGAGGAGCCGTGCTCGAGGCGATCCGCGACCATCAGACGCCGCGAATGTGACGATGCCGTCTCACTGTGTGAGCACACTGCCTATGGAAAAAATGCCGCTCGAAGGAGTCACCGTCATCGTGACACGGCCGAGGCTTCAGGCCGCGGAATTCGCCGGAGCGTGCGAACGCGCCGGCGCTTCGGTCCTCTTCTTTCCGTCCATTGAGATTGCGGCTCCGGCGGAGTGGAGCGAGGTCGATCGTGCGATCGATGAGATCCGCGCCTACGATGCGCTCATCTTTACGAGTTCGAATGCCGTGCGGTATTTTTTCGAGCGCGCCAGAGAGCGCGGCGTCGGGTCCCAGCACATGATGCGAAAGACGATCTATGCCGTGGGACGCAAAACGGCGGAAGCAACCGCCTTCTACGGACTGCCGGCTGTGACATTTCCGGATGTCGGGGATGCGCACGGACTCGCATCGGCCCTTGTGGCGCGGGGCGTGCAGCGTCACCGTCGATATCTTATGCCGAAGGGGCGGCGTGCCGGATCGGAGCTTGCAGGGATGCTGAGGGCCGAAGGCGGCACGGTCGATGAAGTCATTGTCTACGAGACAGTGATGCCGCGAAGCGACGAAGGAGCGAAGGCCGCCGCGTTTCTCACCGACGCTTTGAGGCGGCCGACGCCGTGCGTCATCACGTTTTTCAGTCCTTCGAGCGTCGAAAATTTTTTTACGCTCGTGCATGAGCTTCCCCACGCCGATCGGGCGGTGATCGGCGCCATCGGCGCGACCACGGCCGGCGCGCTTGTGCGCATGGGCATTACGCCGGACATCGTGCCGGAGGAGCCGCGCGTGGATCTCTTCGTCCGCGCGATCGGACAATTTTTCATCAACCGGGAAATCCATCATCCCAGAAATGAGGACCAGTGACTACGCAGAAACCAGTGAATGATCTTTTCCTTCGCGCCCTGAAGCGCGAACCCGTTGAACGCACGCCGGTCTGGTTCATGAGACAGGCCGGGCGGTATCTGCCGGAATACCGCGCAATCCGCGCGAAAGCCGACTTCCTGACATTGTGCAAAACGCCGGAACTGGCGAGCGAAGTGACCATCCAGCCCGTGGATCTTGTGGGTGTGGATGCGGCGATTATTTTTTCGGATATCCTCGTGATACCCGAGGCGATGGGCATGGAGCTCATCGTGGAAGAAGGCAAGGGCGGTCCGCGCTTTCCCATGCCGCTTCGTTCGCGCCAGGCCATCGACGGACTGAAGCCGGTCGAGCCCGTCGCCTCGCTTTCCTTCGTGATGGAGGCGTTGAAGCTCACCCGGCAGCGGCTGGACGGCCGCGTGCCCCTGATCGGCTTTTCGGGCTCGCCCTGGACGCTGGCCTCCTATATGGTGGAGGGCCGCGGATCGAAATCGTTCCGCTACATCAAGGAACTCATCTTCTCGCATCCGGATGACGCCCATGCGCTTCTGTCGAAGCTCGCCGATGCCGTCGCCGCGTATCTCTCGGCGCAGATCGATGCGGGCGCGCAGGCCGTGCAGATCTTCGACACCTGGGGCGGCATTCTGGCGCAGGAAGAGTTCGAGGAATTTTCGCTCCGCTACATCCGGAGGATCGTCGACGAAGTGAAGAAGAAGGGCGCGCCCGTGATCGTCTTCTGCAAGGACTGCGGGCACTCGATCGAAAAGATCGCCGGGACCGGAGCCGACTGCGTGGGACTCGACTGGCAGAGCGATATCGGCGCGGCGCGCGCGCTTGTCGGAAGCCGCGTGGCGCTGCAGGGAAATCTCGACCCGACGATGCTCTATGCGACACCCGAGCGCATCGAGCGGGGCGTGCGCTCGATTCTTGAAAAGTACGGAAAGGGAAGCGGCCATGTCTTCAATCTCGGGCACGGCATCCTTCCCGATACGCCGGTGGAAAACGTGAAGGCGTTCATTCAGGCCGTGAAGACATACAGCCCGGCCTATCATGCGTGAGAAGGCACGGCGCCCGGCCGGGAATTTGTGTGTGTGTGTGCATGATGTACTAACGAGGAAGAAAGAAAGCAATGAAACAATTTGAATCTGTTGATATCGGGCTCCTGAAGAAGTACAGCGGACCCGGTCCGCGCTACACGAGCTATCCGACCGCGCCGGTCTTTACCCCGGAATTCGGTCCGCGCCAGTACAAAGAAGCGATCGAGCAGACGAACCACGCCGGCTCGAAGGCGCCCTTGTCGCTGTATTTTCATTTTCCGTACTGCGACACGCTCTGTTATTTCTGCGGATGCACGATGCTGGTCACGAACCATCGCGAACAGATCGCGCAGTACAACAACTACCTGAAGCGCGAGATCGAGATGATCGCGCCCATGGTGGCCAAAGACCGCACCGTCTCGCAGCTGCACTGGGGCGGCGGCACGCCGACCTATCTCGATCCGGAAGAAATCCGCGATGTGGGAGGGTTCATCAAGAGCCGCTTCACGTTCGAAGAGGAGATCGAAGCCGGCGTGGAAATCGATCCGCGCGGGCTCACCGTCGATCACATGCGGGCGCTGAAGGAATCGGGCTTCAACCGCGTGAGCATGGGCGTGCAGGATTTCAACGCAAAGGTGCAGGAAGCCGTCAACCGCGTGCAGCCCGAGTCGATCACGCGCGATGCGGTGAGGTGGAGCCGCGAGCTCGGATTCCATTCGATCAACCTTGACCTGATCTACGGCCTGCCCTATCAGACGATCGACACCTTCGCCGAGACGGTCGACAAGGTGATCGATATCGCCCCGGACCGTCTTGCGGTCTTCAATTATGCGCATGTGCCGTGGCTCAAGCCGCACCAGAAACTCATCGATCCGGCGACGCTTCCCGGCCTCGATGAGAAGCTGGAGATCTTCAAGATGACGATCGAGAAACTCGTGGCGGCCGGGTACTGGAATGTGGGCATGGACCATTTCGCCAAGCAGACCGACGAGCTGGCCATCGCGCAGAAAAACCGCACGCTCTATAGGAACTTCCAGGGATATTCGACCAAGGCCGGATGCGACCTCTACGGTTTCGGCATGTCGGCCATCGGGCAGTTCCACGACACCTATCAGCAGAACAGGAAGACGGTGAAGGAATATTTCCAGGCGCTCGATCAAGGCGAGCTGCCGACGCATCTCGGCTACCGCATGAGTGAAGACGACCAGATCCGCAAGGATGTGATCATGAAGCTCATGTGCGACATGCGGCTGGACAAGCGTGAGGCGGCGGTGAACTGGCTTGCGACCAGCGCGGCGAAGTCGGCCTCCATGCGGCGGAAGGCGCCCGGCGCTCCGAAGGCGGGCTTGCGCCCGGCATCGCGCAGGCGGCGGTCGCAGAGCTGGTGGAAGGTGGCGATCTCGCCACCGCCTGGCGCGATGCGCGCGAAGTGGTCGGCGAGCGGGCGGTTGTAGCACACGTAGAGCGGGCGCCGGCCGGCAGCGAGCGCGTCGGTGTAGGCGGCGAGCGCGAGCTGGGTCTTGCCGCTGCCCGCGGTGGCGGTCACGCGCAGGCGGTGCGGCTCGACCGTGATGCGGCGCGCCCACTCGGTGAGCCCGCCGGCGAGCCGGGTGGTGAG
>JBLMZA010000054.1:0-49898 GCA_050258555.1 Acidobacteriota bacterium
CGCTTCTGCCTCCGAGCGAATCGACCGAGACGACGGCGTAGTAATAGTTTTCGGAAAGGATGCTCGATGTGTCGCGTACCGAATAATTGCCGGGATACTTTTGATCGGCATTGTAATAGCGGGGATCGCGGATCGACACTGAATCGAGTCGTGTCCACGGACCCAGACCATCGGGAGACTTGAGCACAAGGTAATGGCTGAGTCCGGTTTTGATGCGTCCGGCTGCGCGCGCTGCAGTGAGGTTGGCGGCAGTTGCGAAGCCTTCGACCTGCGGCCCCCAGACGATCTTGTTCTTCATGTCGGCGGCATCGTTCACGGAAATGACCGGCGCCGGAATCGGGATGTATGTCTGTGTTTGACTGTAGCGTCCCGATGCGGGCGTATTCTCGGGCTTGAACTGGATGCCGTCATACTTCGTGAGCGGATTGCCGGTGTACATCTGTATGGCGCGGTCGGCCGCGTCGCGGATGGAGATCACCTTCGCGGTATCGACGCGAGAGATGCCCCTGCCTGCCGTCACGAACCAGGGAAGCTCATGCGTCTTCAGATACGAGCTGCCGATCGAGTTGATGCCGGCAATAGCCGAAATGCCGGGATAGCGGAGCGAATCGTACCAGCTCACGACGGGATTATAGAATCCCGTCTGCGAAGAGCTGGCTCCGCCCGCATCGCGCCACACGGAATCGGCCGCAACCCCGGGTCCGTAGCCGATCACCTCGGCCACGGCGAATTTCAGATGTGCGCCCTTCGGGAACACGTACGGTCCGTACGACGTGTACTGAAAGAGCACGTTATTGTACCCGCTCGAGGAAAGCGCGCGGGGCTTCGCCTTGCCGTGCCAGTAGTCGATGAACTCCTGGTTCCTGGCGGGATCCGCCATCGCGGGATTCCACGGGCAGTCCTTGTACGGCGCATACCACTTCGCCCACAGCGTGGAATCGGCCGAGGCGGTCGAACTCGTCGACTTGTTGTTGAACGCGGCCGGATTGTGCTGATCGAGCGTGAGTCCGAGATTGATCGTGCGCGCGAGCTCCTGGTTTCTGTTGCCGTTGGTTTCCACGGCATACGGCTGCTTGAATTTGTTGTTCGCATCCCACACGCGGCCGCTGTCCGACTGCACATAGACGGTGTTCTGTTTCGGCTGGAGCAGGTCGTAATCGTAGTGCAGCGGGAAGAATCCGACCGCCTGCGGCGAATTGAGTCCGCCGCGGTTGCCCGGCGTGGACCACTTCGTGAAATAATCCTGATCAGGGAATCCGTCGCGCGTGTGCACGTAGATCATCTGGCGCGAGAAATTGTAGCGCGAGTACTCCTCGCGATTGCGGCTCGTGACGCTCGACTCGTTCCACACCCCGTACTTGCGCTGCATGCCGAAGGCCGAGGGAGAGAAGGCATTCTGGAACATGACGAAGCCGTCCGTATAGTCGATATTGTCGTTGTTCACAATGTCGTATTCGATGATGATGAACGCGTCGTACCCGGGGAAGCTCCAGGCCCGGCTGGTCTGCGTGACGGTGATGTTCATCGGTGCTTTCGTCGTGTATGTCGTCGTGATGATCTCTTCGGCCTCGTTCGGATTGTATGCCGGATTGAGGTCGCCGTTTTCAAGCAAGGGATAATTCTCCGTGCGCGTGATCGAACCGGGATTCACATACACGCCGGCAATCGCCGTTGCATTGCCCGATCCGTCGGTGATGCCGCCGCAGGCGCGGGTCTCGTAGACGCCGTTCACCTTCGCGCGAAGCACGAGTCCCGAGCCGAAGCCGTTCTGCTGCCCCCAGTACTGGATGCCATCGAGCGTCATGCGAGAATTCGGCGGCCACTCGAGCGACGACGTTCCCTCGGTGATGCCGATGATGTTCGAATTGGAGCCTTCAAGCGCGCGTCCGAGTTCGCCGGTATTGTAGACCGTCTGGCGCAGCATGCTGCGCGTGTGCGTTTCATAGAGACGCTGCGACACCGCCGCGGACGAAACAAGAGCCAGCAGGAGAAAAAGCAACCGTATGTGTTTCATCTCGAATTCCTGAATAGTATTGTGAGAATTTAAAAGTCGATCGCAATGCCGAACCAGAACGAACGCGGAGAGTTTTCATACAGCAGGAACGTGTGCTCCACGCCGTAGGCGCTGCCCGTGTTCTGATCGTCCCAGTACTGGATGCCGTAGTTCGGATCGTTGAGCGGGTAATGGGCATACGCGGCCGTGATCGGATTCTGATCGACCTTATTGGCGGAGTTGAAGACGTAATTATAGTTGAAGATCTTGTTGTTCAGCACGTTGAAGCATTCGGCGTAGACCGTCGCCGATGTGCCGAAGAAATTCCTGATGATCTTCGTGAGTTTCAGGTCCACATTGTATTCGCCCGGCGTGCGCATGCCGTTCACGTCCGTGGCGTTGTCGGGCGATGTATAGGGACGGCCCGAGCGCGCAAACGCGTTGCCGGAGAGAATGATGTTGCCGAAGATGTTCGAGCCGAGGATCTCCGGACCGAAATCGTTTTCCGTCGAGTAGGCGAGGCTGAAGATCAGGTTGTGCGTGCGGTCGAAGTTCAGCAGCACGTCCTTGATCGGCACCTTCGAGACGGCATCGGTCGAGATGGCGCCCGTTGGCGATTTTGTGATGGCCACCGGAGCGTTCGATGCCGAGGCGCTCTTGCCTGTCGCCACGCCGAACTGATAATTGATCGAGCCGGTGAAGGCGCCGCGGCGCTTTGCAAGCGACACGCGGAAGCCGCGCACATCGGCATAATCGCGGTTGAAGTAGGAATAGTAGCTCGTTCCGGACGAGAGGTTCGTAAAGACCGCCTGCTCGAGCTGATCCTTGATGTCCTTATAGTATCCGCTCACATCGATCGTGAAGCCTTCGCCCAGCCCCTGCATCACGCCGACGTCGTAGCTGTTCGTAACCTGCGGATTCAACCGGGGATTCGACAGACTGCTCACCGAGGGCACCGTGGGCGCAGGCGGCATCTTCTTTGTCGCGCCGATCACGTACTGGAATGACGGACGCTGCATGAACGTGCCGTAGTTCAGATGGAAGACGGTCGCTTCGGTCACCGGGAACGAAATGCCGACGCGGGGCTGAAGGCGTCCGATGGCCTTGGCCTTTTCCTGAGGAGCACGCTCGGCGTCGTACTCGAGCGTCGGATTTCCGGCCGCATCGCGAAGCACGAACGGGTCGAACTGATCGGTGTAATAGTTTGTGTTCGAATTCCACAGATCCCAGCGCAGGCCGACGTTGGCGATGAGTCCTTCGAACTCCATCTTGTCCTGCACGAACACGCCGACTTCATACGGCTTGCCCGTATACTGGCGCTGCGTGATCGAGCCTTTCTGCGCGATGCTGCCGATGTTGTTCACATCGAGCGTATAATAGCTGCCCTGGACGCCGGCATTGAGGAGATGCGACTTCGTGACCTGGCTTGTCAACGACGCATCGAGCGAGACGGTATTGGTCTTCTCGTTCTGGAAGTTGCTCAGGTTATTGCCGAGATAAAAGAACGTCTTGCCGGTCATGGCCTGATAGAAGAGGAAATTCATCGTACGCGTGATGATGGCCGAGCCGGTCTCCATCGAGCGGACGGCATCGGTGATCTGGTCGTACCACGGCGCCGTGCCGAGACGGCGTCGCGTCAATAGTCCGTTGAGCTTGATGTCGTAGAACGTGCTCGGCGAGAGCGCGTGCGAGAAACGGACGCCGAGCTGCGTATTGGTCCGCTTCTGGTACGAGATGCCCATGATGCGGTCCCAGACCCACTGGTAAAATCCCGTGCCGCTGCCGAGCACATTGTCGAACGAGTACTGGTAGCCGCCGCTCACCTTCAGCACGCGGCCCTGGCCGAGGTCGAAGGCGAGGTTGCCCATCACCTGCTGCTGCTCATCGGGTTGTTCGGTGGGCACGATTTCATTTTTCACCTGCGAGCGCAGGGCGAGGAACATCGTGACGCCGTCGGCAAGCGGACCGCCTGTGGCGCCTTCGAGCGAATAATCGATCGTGTTCCAATATTTGCGGTTGATGTCGCGTCCGGTGACGCTTTCGTAGATCGCCTTCGACACCTGCACCAGCACTCCAATGTCACCGCCGTAGGACGATGAGGAAGACGACCAGCCGATCAGGGGCTGGTTGCCGGTCGACTCGTCGCCGTAGCGCCAGAAGTTCGGATCCTTCAGCTTCTGCATATACGGGTTTGCGCTCTCGTCATACACGCTCGGCCCGAAATATTTCCGTTCGGGAGCGCGCATGCGCATTTCGAAGCGCGAGCGCCAGCGGTCCGACTTTCCTTCCTTCATCGTGATATTCACGACGCCCGACTGCGCGTTGCCGTATTGCGCTCCGAAGCCGCTGGTGATCACTTCGATTTCCTCGACGGCGCTCATGATGGGACTGAACGCGCTGCCGTTGTCGAGCGGATTGACGATGCCCATACCCTGGAGCGTGTAGAGCTCCTCGTTCTCGCGTCCGCCCCGGAAGTGACCGTCCGTCACATCGGCCGCCAGCGCGATCACATCCTGCACATCGCGCATGCCGGCCAAGGCCTTCACGTCGTCCGAGCGGATGATCTCGCTGGTCGACGTCTTTTCCTTTTCAACGTCGGGGCGCGTGGCCTCGACGATCACTTCCGCATGCTCGATCGCCTCGGACGTCATCCTGAAGTCCGCCGTCGTCGTGCGGTTCGAGTTCACGATCACGTCGCGCAGGGACATCTTCTGAAAGCCGACAATCGAGGCCTGGACCACGTACTTGCCTGCCGGCACATTGAGGATGAAATAGGCGCCTTCCACATCCGTCACCGCGCCGAACGAGGTGCCGATGATGCGGACGTTGACGCCGACCAGCGGCTCGCGTGTCTGTGCGTCGCGGACGGTGCCGGAGATTTTACCGGCTGTCTGGGCCTGAAGCAGCGCAGCCGATGCGATCATCAGTGCGGCGATGCCGAGGGCGATGCGTGTCCATCCCCGTTTGACCGATGCGGCGGATCGGGAGATGTGCGTGTGCAGGCTGTAGCGGTGTGTCATTGCGGCTCCTTGTTCCATGGTAACACGAAAGGGTGAAATGCACAGGATTCCATAGGTATCGATAACTTTACCGATTACTCTTTCCGGACGAAGCGGAGGTTATATCGATTACTTTAACGTTAACTGAAATTACGGGCAATTGTTTTGAATGTCAAGCCGGTTCTTCATTTTTTTTTACTCCTCCGCTTCTCCCTTTCCCGCTCCAATCCCCGCGTTTTGCCGTATGCTCTACTGCTGTCGGTCCCTTTGAACTTCATGCTCATGAACGCCATGCAGACAATGCCTATCACCTATCAACTCGCGACGGACGGCTCTTCCGCCGCGGTTTATTACCGGTCGGTTGCCTCCTTCACGGACGATGTGCTGCGCCGCGCGGAAACGACGGCCGCCCCGATCGCCCGCGCCTTCCGCCAATACCTCGTGGCACACGGACTCGAGAAGCCGCGCACGGTCGAGGAATACACATTCGAACTGTTGAATCTCGGCGTCCTCTGGCGCGCCTACGGCAATACGGCGCTTGCCGTCCGGTTCGCTCCCTTCCACCTTTTGGCAAACCTCGGGGAATGGCGCAAGACGCATCCACGGTTGAAGCCGTCCATCGACAGGGTGCGGGGCGTTCTGCTTTCGCTCTGTCTCGTGCCGGTCCCGGTCGAACACACCTACTATCCCCCGCGCACGATTTCCGATATCGGACGGCTGGTGACGTGGCTCGAGGCGACGGGAGATTTCAGGGAGGATGCGTTCCGTTATGTGCGCTGGCTGGGGTATCTGGGCATGATGAGCAATGCCGAGCTCTATGGAACGATGAGGACGGTCCTGGAATTCGCCGACTGGTTCGATGTGGAAAGCGAACTGCACATGGGCGCCTTCACGCCGAATGTGGAAGGATTCGTGCGCGAGCGGACGCCGGCTTATCGGTGGCGGGAAGACCGCTTCGCCTGTCTGCGGTCGAGAACGGAATATCACCTGACCATGGTGGGGGCGGAAATCATGAACCGCGCATTCCGCCGGGATTTTCTTGCCTGCGAACGGAAAACGGTGCTGGCTCCCGGATGCATGCGCGCACGGCCCGAGGATGCGTGCGAGGGCGTGAAGACAGCGGACGGCATACGCTGTACCGGATGCGAAGCCTCCTGTCCCGTGAACCGACTCCGTGAGACGGGTCTGCGCCACGGTTTCGAAGTGGCGGTCATTCCCCATTCATCCGATCTCTCACGCTGGGCGGCAAAGCCCGGCGCGCCGTCGTCCGGCGTCGTGGGCGTCGCCTGCCTTTCCGTTCTGGTCGAAGGCGGATGGGAACTGAAGCGCTACGATGTGCCTGCGCAGTGCATCCTGCTCAACCAGTGCGGCTGCAACAAACATTGGCATGAAACCGGCATCACGACGAATGTGGATGTGCGCCAGCTCCGGCGCGTCGTGCAGCCCGACGGAGCCGACGGGTCGCGCCGGCCGTCATGACCGTTTCATTTCTTCTTCTTGTGTTCGGCTTCGACCGTGATGGCGATGCCCCCGCGCGCCATAAACTCTCCCGTCACCTTGCACCAGCGCGGATCGAGCGTGGAAACGAGATCGTTGAGGATCACATTCGTCAGATGCTCATGGAAGATGCCTTCATTCCTGTATGACCAGAGGTACAGCTTCAGCGATTTGGATTCCACGATGTACTTGTCAGGCGTGTACTGGATCAGGATCCTCGCAAAATCCGGCTGTCCCGTGATGGGACAGATGCACGTAAACTCCTGCGTCTCCAGCGTGACCACATAGTCACGTCCCGGATGCAGGTTCGGAAAGGCTTCAAGCTTCTTCGACGGCTGAGCCGTGTGGCCGAGAATGGTGAGTTCAGGTTTGTGTGCCGCTTTCGCCGGCGATTTCTTTTTCGTGTTCATTGCTGCTTGTCTGATTCTGCGTGGTTGATAGTGTGAATTCTCTTTGTGCGTGCCGCACATGCTTACAGCGCCGCTTCGCAGTCCGCATACGTCGATTCCGTCTCGCAGAGACGCACGCGGACATTCCTGACGGCATTCCAGACGCCGGTGTGCTTCCGCGCGGTCTCGATCGCTTCGGTGATGTGATGCAGTATGTAGAGTGCGATGTTCTCGGCCGTGGTGGCGAACGGCACATTGACGGCTTTCATCCCGTTCTGCTCAAGAAACGCGCACACGGCCGCATCGGTCGCGTCGCACATGAACGCGTGGTCAAGCCGGTCCACCAGCGGCTTCACGATCTCCTTCAGGTCGGTGTAATCCGCGACCATGCCCGTTGGACCCGGTTCGCCTTCCATCTCGACGATGAGCCTGTACGAGTGGCCGTGCATGTTCTGGCAGCCGCGCGTATGGAACGGAAGGCGGTGCCCCATTTCCCAGCGAAATTCTTTTCCAATATTCATGTCTCTCCTGCTCCTATACGCCCCGCTTGTCCGGAGGCCAGATAAATTTATGCATCTGCAGCTGGAACCTCACCGGAAGCCGGTCCCGCAGGATCCATTCCGACAGCTGAAGAGGCGTGATCGCGCCGAACACGGGCGACATGAGCACGGTCGCTTTTTCGGAGAGCCCATACTCGGCCATCACGGATTTCGACCATGCATAGTCCTCTTCGCTGCCGATGACGAACTTGACTTCATCGCCCGCAGCGAGCACATGCGCGTTGTCGAACAGGTTTCGTTTCGACATGCCGCTCGAGGGACATTTGAAGTCGACGATCCGCTTCACACGGCGGTCGATCCGGCTGATGTCCTTGTATCCGCCCGTTTCGATCAGCACGGTATATCCGTTATTGCACAAGAGCTCCATCAGGCCGTACACGTTTTCCTGCTCCAGGGGCTCACCTCCGGTAATCTCGACGAGCCCGCATCCGACGGCATCGACGCGCGATGCGATTTCGTCGATCGAAAGCGTTTCCGACCGTTCATGCAGATCGAGCGCATACGGCGTGTCGCACCAGGCGCAGCGCAGTCCGCAGCCCTGCAGCCTGATGAACGTGCAGGGCTCTCCGGCCCGCGTCGATTCCCCCTGTATGCTGTAAAATATTTCGTTGATATTCAGCGTCTTCATGGGGCGGCAACGTATGTGATCGGATCGGTCATTCCGGCCTCCGCGAAGCCGCGCAGGCGCAGACGGCACGCGTCGCAGACGCCGCACGATGCCCCGTCGGGGGCGGGATCGTAGCAGGTATGCGTGAGCGAATAGTCGACGCCCAGCGACGTGCCCCGGCGGATGATGTCGGCCTTCGACAAGTCGATGAGCGGCGTGTGCACGGAATAGCGCGCTTCGCCCCGCACGCCGGCCTTCGTGGCGACATTCGCCAGCGCTTCGAACGCCCGGATGAATTCGGGCCGGCAGTCGGGATATCCGCTGTAGTCGACGGCATTGACGCCGATGAAGATGTCCGAAGCGCCGAGCACTTCAGCCCATCCGAGCGCCACGGATAAAAAGATGGTATTCCGCGCCGGCACATACGTGATCGGAATCTCGGACGCCATATGCTCAACGCTTCGTCCCTTGGGCACAGCCAGATCGGCCGTCAACGCCGAGCCTCCGAACGCCGTCAGGTCAAGCGTCACGATCTTATGGTCCTTCGCCTGCAGCATGGCGGCAAGCCGCTTCGCGGCATCGATCTCCCACTTGTGCCGCTGTCCGTAGTCGAACGTCAGGGCATGAATGTCGTATCCCTCGGCACGGGCGATCGCCCCGGCAGTGACCGAATCGAGTCCGCCGCTCAGAAGGACGACTGCTTTTCGTGTTGTTGTCATGGTCATGTTGTCGATCGTAAAAAAGGCATAATCTTATAAAATACATTTTTATGCCCTTTATTGCAAACCTTTTTCGGGCGGCGACACCGAAAACAAAAAAGGCCGCACCGCCTGGGACGCACTGGGGCGTGCGTTCCGGACGGTGCGGCCTCACTGTGATTGCCGCGCCCTCAGTCTCTGGTTTTCCGTTTCAACGTCAGGTCGAACACAAAGATGGCCAGCGTAATGGCGCCGACGGCGAAGATCGTGTCGCCGAAGAGACGCAGCCAGCGGAATGTCGACATGATGTCCGTCTGCAGAAATGCCGCGCTGCGCGCATACCAGTACCCGTGTTCGACCGACGCCCATGTCTGCATCAAGCCTACCGGCAGCAGACTCATCGTCACCATCGCAAAGAGTCCGATGTTGATCGACCAGAACGAGAAGCCGATCATCTTGTCGTTCCATTGCACGCCGGGCTTCAGCGAGCGGATGGTGAACAGGAGCAGTCCGATGCCGAGCATGCCGTAGACTCCGAAGAGCGCCGCGTGTCCGTGGACGGGTGTCGTGTTCAGGCCCTGCATGTAGTAGAGTGCGATCGGGGGATTGATCATGAATCCGAAGAGACCCGCACCGACGAGATTCCAGAATGCGACGGCGAGGAAGAAATAAATGGGCCACTTGTAGTGGCGGAGCCATTCGGCGGCGCGCGAGAGTTTGATATTTTCCCATGCCTCGAAGCCGACGAAGACCAGCGGCACGACTTCGAGCGCGCTGAAGACGGATCCGAAGGCGAGCACCACGGTCGGCGTGCCCGAGAAGTAGAGATGATGCAGCGTGCCGATGATGCCGCCCGACAGGTAGATCGTGGCGGTGAGCACCGCCGCTTCGGCCGCTGCCGTGATGCGGATCAGCCTGAGCCGGGCGAACAGGAACGCGATCACCACCGATGCGAAGACCTCGAAGAATCCTTCCACCCAGAGATGGACGACCCACCATCGCCAGTATTCCGTCACGGCAAGATTCGTATGACGGCCGTACATGAGCGCTGCCGAATATAAGAGCGCGATCGCGGCGCTGGCAATGAGGAAGAGCGCAAGAATCGGACGCTGCTCATCCTTGCGATGCAGCGCCGGCAAAATGGCCCTGACCATGAGAAACAGCCAGAGGAAGAGCCCGATCAACAGGGCGATCTGGAAGAAGCGGCCAAGGTCGATGTACTCCAGTCCGCTGTGTCCGAAGTAGAACCACAGCGAGTCCGGCATGTGATGCATCACGCTCATCCACTGTCCGGCCATCGAGCCGAGCACGACGACCAGCAGCGCGCCGTAGAGCACGTTCACGCCGAGGCGCTGACCGGCCGGTTCCTTTCCGCCGACAGCGACAGCGATGTAGAGACCGGCGGCAAGCCATGCGGTGGCAATCCAGAAGATGCCCAACTGGGTATGCCATGTGCGCGCGACCGAATACGGAAGAATTTTTGCGATCGGGATGCCGTAGAACGAATCGCCCTCCACGCCGTAATGGGCGGCGATGACGCCAAGCACGATCTGCAGGATGAGCAGTCCGAGCACGGTGTAGAAATATTTGAGCGTCGCTTTCTGCGACGGCGTCGAGACGGTGCCAAGCAGCGGATCGGACGAGGGAATCGTATCGGAGGGTTCATTGTCCTTCCGGCGCGCGTGGAACCATGCCATATAGCCGATGCCGGCAAGCAGAAGGATGATGCTCACGCCGGTCCACACGACCGCATCGCCCGTCGGATGGTTGCCCACGAGCTGGTCATGCGGCCAGTTGCTCGTGTATGTGATATCTTCGCCGGGACGGTTCGTGACCGCGGCCCAGGACGCCCAGAAGAAGAATGCGGAGAGCTGCCGGAGCTTTTCCGGATCCGATTGCGTGTTCTTCTGCACGGCATACTCCTGCCTGCCCTGGGTGAAGACGTCGGAATAATACGCGCGGTTCGCTTCGAATGCCTGTGCGCGCACGGGATCGATCGTGACCGTCTTCGAATCGGCATTGTACGTGTTCTTCCGGATCATCGTCTGCAGGCGCGACTGCAGCTGCGCCTGCTGTTCCGCCGAGGCGGCGTCGTACTTCACGCCGTATTCCTTCTGCGACCATGCGTCGAGAATGAAGACCGCTTCGCGGTGAAGCCAGTCGGCGGACCAGTCCGGGGCCACATAGCTGCCGTGGCCCCAGATGGATCCGACCTCCATCCCTCCCATCGCCTGCCACACATTCTGTCCCGCCTGTATATCCCCTTTCGGGATGACGACGGTCCCGTCGGATGAGACGACTGATTCGGGGATCGGCGGCGCCTGCTGATAGATGCGCACGCCGACCCATGCCAATATGGAAAATGAGATGACCAGTACAGCGGTGAAGCCAATCCAATATTTTTTCATACACACTCCCTTGGGTGACACGCTCTGGTGGAAGACAGCGACTCTATTTTTGGCTAAAACATCAATTTACGGCAAGGAGTTCTTTCTCGAGCCTCACGGCTAGCGGGAAAAGAATGTTGTTCTCCAGATGAACATGCTGGTGCAGGTCGCGTTCGAAGTCCTGCAGTTCCTGATATGTGATGCGGTATGTCGTGCATCCGTCCTCGGGCACCGTATACCCGCTGCTGAGCGAGCGGATGGCATACATCGTATCGCCGGCGGCTTCATGTTCCGCTTCCATCATGCGGATGGGATTCTGCACTGTGCCGAACCCCGGCGAGTCGATCGTACGTCCTTCCTTCTTCGCCTGGACGAGCGAGAGAATGTACGGGAAGAGAATCTTTTCCTCCTTGTGCATGTGCGTCAGCAGATCCTGCGCGACCACCTGGAAATGGTGTGCGATGGCCGGAAGCTCGGCATGGTTGCGGCCGTGGACCGAGGCGATCTTCTGCGTGTGCGCCGTGAGCACGGGCACCATCTTCGAAACGTAGGCGTGATGATTGTTGACGATGTATGAGATCATGAACTCGGGATCCCATTCGGCGAAGCGTTCTGTGTTTTGCGCGGTGGCGGAGAGCGCCTGCATGACTTCGTTCATGACGTCTGCCGTATCGAGTCCTTTTTCAGTGCAGGCCTCGTCGATCGTCTTGCCGCCGCGGCAGCAGAAGTCGAGCGAATATTTTTCAAAAACGGCCGCCGCATGAAAATTATGCGTGACGATTTCCTTCAGCGTCAGAACTGCTGCATCTGTCTGTGACATAGTGGTACTCCTTGTCTATTGAAAGTGTTTTTGATCGTTACTTCCAATATAGGAGTACAGGGGGAACGGACCTTATGACATATGTCATAAAGCGGCGTTTTTTTTCGAAAAAAGAGGATTACGGACGGGGCATGCGTTTCCAGACGATCTTGCCGTCGGGCGAGATCTCGAGCAGGTGTTTCTGCTCCATCGATTTGATCGAGCGGATCACCGTTTCCACTCGCAGACCGGTCATATCGGCAAGCTGCTGGCGCGTAAACGACAGTTTCGTCTCTCCCGGCGGGGACGCCGCGCCGTTTTCGATCAGATATCCGATGAGCGTCGTGAGCCGGTGTTCGGCTTCCTCGACCGCAATTTCGGAGAGCATGGTGGATTTATAGATGAGGCGGTCAGAAAGAACCTTCAGGAGGCGGGAATGGACATCGAAATTATTGCGGAGCATCATCATGAACGCGTCATAGCCGATCTTCCAGACCGACGAAGGCTCGACGGCATAGGCCGATGCGGGATAGGCCACGCGCGAGAAGAACGGCGGCTCGCCGAAGCTCTGGCCGGGGCCGAAATATCCCTGCACGAATTCACGCCCCTCGCTGCTGACATTCACCATCTTGATGCGGCCGGTCTTCACGATGAAGAAATTCAGCGCCTGCTCCCCTTCCTGGAAGAGCATCTCGCCCTTCTTCACCTGAAGCAGGGTCGCATGGTATTCATTCAGAAGCGATTCTTCGATCATCATGGCATTCTTTTTTCCCGGGACGACTGAGTGGATAAAACGGCGGCGCCCTTCCGCTTCTCTGCGGAAAGGCGCCGTCCTATGCGGGATGGATCACTGCATCGGATTACTTCAGCAGCATCATCTTCTTTGCGGACACGAACGAGCCTGCTTCCATGCGGTAGATGTAGATGCCGCTGGAAACCTGGCGACCGGCGTTGTCCTTGCCGTTCCATGTCGTCTCGAAATAACCTGCGTTCAGCATGCTCTTGACGAGCGTGCGGACTTCGCGTCCGAGCATGTCATAGACGACCAGTTTGGCCATCGACTGTGCGGGAAGCGCGAAGCGGATCACGGTCGAGGGATTGAACGGGTTCGGGAAGTTGTTCGCCAACTCGTACGTCTTGGGCAGTCCGGATTCCATGCCGTCGACCGAGGTAATGGTGATCGGCTTGATGTCGGACATGCCGCGCGGCATCAGTTCATAGCCGTTATTGTACACGCTGGAAGAGGAAGTGTACTGGCTGATGATGCCCGTGACGTTGATCGGATACTTCGGCTCCGTGGCGCCGTCGACATCCGTATCGTTGTCGAGAAAGAGCTGGACGGAATCCTTCGATTTGTTGTTCGTCACATAGACGCTGGAATATGAGCCGGTGGCAGGCCACGTTCCCGACGTCTTGTAGAGCGAGTCGATCTCGATGAGCTGACCCTCATAGCTGTCAGGATCGGCCACGAACTGCTGGACCGACAGGCGCTTCGCCGCGGGAACGACGGCGTTCTTCTTGACGACCGAGATGCTTGCCGACGACGTATCGAGCAGCGTGAGTTCGACAAGACCGCGATACTGCGCGACAAATCCAGTCACCTTGATCGAATCGCCGATGGCGAACGAGCGCGTCATGGGCGTGAACGAGAAGACGTTGATGCCGCCTGTGGCGTCCTGCATGAAGTACGAGGTTTGCGACTGATTGTAGTTCGGCGAAGTGACGACGCCGTAGACGACCAGCGTATCCTTCGTGGCCACGCGGTCTGCGATGAAGTCCTTGTTCAGGTCCTTGCGCGCTTCACCGATGGTGACAGTCGGATATCCGACGGGTCCTGTGGTCTCCGCGGTGAATTCATCGGCGCCCATATCGGGCGTTGTCGCGTTGCGCGTGTCGCCGTCGATGTCTTTCGTCACCATGGCGATCGGGGTTCCCGCATCGGATGCGGCCGAAGCCGGCGATGCCTTCGTGTTGATGTGGAGATCGGAAGCCGAAACGAACTGCGGCGAGCCGCTCACCGATTTTGCGTCCTGGCCCGATGCCGTCTGCCATGCGGCAAGCGCAGCCGTCTTCGTGGTGTCATAGACACCGGTCAGGGCGTTTTTCGTGCCGGCGCGGTAGAGATTGTTGAAATCGGAAGCCAGCGTGCCGTTGAATGTGCCGACGGTGCCGTTATTGGCGCGGTAGACGTTGACCGAAGCGAAGTCGTCTTCCATATTCGCCACGATGTTGTTCTTCACCGTGTTGATGCCGTTCTGGAGGTAGATGCCGCGGTAGTTCACCGTGCCCGTGCCGATGGAGACAACCGTATCCATCTTCACCGTATTGTTATAAATGTTGGCGACGGCCGAATCGGCGACGCGGATGCCGTAGAGATATCCGTTCTTGTTCGCGCCCGAACCGATGAGCGAGAAGCCGGAGATCATGTTGTTGTACACGTTGAACGTGCCCTTGCCTTCGATCGAAACGCCGGCGATGCCGCCCGTTGTGAGCGAAGAATCCCTCACCGCGAGCTTCGTGATGCGGTTGTTGTAGATGTTGTACGTCGCCGAAGGAAGCGTGGTGGCCGCATAAATGGCGTCATTGGTCACATTGCCAAGAATAGCCTGGTTCGTGATGATCTCGTTGCCGTACACATCGGCGCTGCCCATGTAATACATCGCAACGCCGTGGCGCACGCCTTCGATCTTGTTGTTGCGGATGACGATGCCGCTCGGATACGTCGAGATCGCGCCTGCGGAATAGCCGCCCACGCCGCCGACCGATGCAGTGACCCCGGCATTGTTGACGCTGAGCCAGTTGTTGTCGATCGTGATGTTCGAGGGGATCTTTTCGACAGACCCGGTGTTGCCGGCCGTCGCAGAGCGGATCAGGAACGCATAGACCAGCAGGTTGCCCGATGTGTTCGCCGCCGGCGTCACTTTATACAGAATGTTGCAGTTCTTGACTGTCACGTTCGACACGTCGCCCACGACCGCCATCGGGATGGCATTGCGCTGCGTGCCGGTGGTCTGAATCGTCAGATCGCGCGTCGTGCCGCCGACGGTGTTCGATCCGTCGAACACGATGTTGCGTGTCTTCTTCAGATCGGCCCATGCCATTTTCGCGCTGTTCATGCCGATGATGAAGGCGCCCGAGGGACCCGAGTTGCCGTCCGACGGGTACTGCAGCGTGACAACGGGCTTCACGCCAGGAGCGGGCTTGAATGTGACGACGTACGGAGACGGATCGACCGCAAGGCCGAGACCGATGCCGCCGGTTTCAGGTTCCGTGATGTCGCTCGTGATGTAAAACGTGATGTTCGATGCGATCGGCATGCCGTTGCTCAGCGAATCGAGCGCGGCCTTCATGCTCGCAAAATGTCCGTCTTCGCCGGCTATTGTTGCCGAACCGACCGAGTACGACATCGGTTTCGCGAACAGGCCTTTCCATGTCGAATCGACGCGTATGCCGTCGACGGTCACAAACGGGGACGATGCGGTCGAACCCTGGCGGAGCACAACGTGTCCGAGGCTTGTCGCATCGCCGACCGATGAACCGTTATATGATGCGACTTCCGCCGTGGCCGGTTCCGTTGCAAACGATCCGCCCTGCGGGAACACATACAGGCTGATCAGGTCGTTCTTGTCTCCCGCCACGAATGTGTATTTCAACACGACCAGATACGTCGTCTTATAGGAAAGCACGGTTGTGCCGTATGACTGCGGCGTCTCGTTGTTCTTGCTCACGCCCATGAAATATCCGCCCGTTGTCGCCTTGACGAATGTGCGGACGTACATCGAGGAGAGCGAACCGGTCTTCGCCAGCGCGAAGAAATAATCTCCGGTCTGTGCCGAATCGACGCTGAACAGGAACGAAGCATAGACCGAGCCTGTGCTATCCGGTGCGAAATTCGCGGCGACATCCTGTCCGGTATTAATGATGCGGGCGGCGCTGCCAATCCCCGAACCGGGGTAGTTCGTGAACGTCAGTCCCGGCGATGTGGCAAAAATGGTATTGGTGGTGCCGCCGCTGCTGACGACCCAGCCATGTCCTGTCAAGCTGTCTCCGGCAGCATAGTTGAAATCTTCTGTAAACATTTGCGCGGATGCTCTCCCGCCCAGAAGCGCGAACAGGGCAATCAGCACCGAAAGCGTATACAGTTTTTTCAAGATATGAATCCTTTCTTTAGTGGTTGATGGAGCGGATTGTGAAGCGCGAAGCATATTAAGAAATATGTTTGATAAAATCCAATGGAATCATCCCTGCACAATATCCCTCGCCTTCTCCGTGATCGTCCGGAAGTCGATCTTCCCGCTTCCCATCTTCGGCAGTTCCTCCATGACAATAAACTGGCGCGGCAGCGCGATGTTCGGCAGCTGGGTTGCGATCTGCCTGAGCACCGATTTCTCGTCGATCGGCTTCGTCGTGACGGCGACGATCTTCGCTCCCTTGAGCGGATCGGGCACTTCCACGACGCAGCATTCAATGTCGGCCGGAAGCACGTGCTCGAGCGCGCCTTCCACGCGTATGAGCGAGATCATTTCTCCGCCGATCTTGACGAACCTCCGCAGGCGCCCCACATGCCACAGGTATCCGTCTTTGTCCATCACGCCCATATCGCCCGTGTCATACCATCCGTGACGGATGTGCAGCGCCGTTTCTTCGAAGTCGTCGAAATATCCCTTCATCACATTCTCGCCCTTGACGAGAATCTTTCCGGTTTCTCCGATCTTGCACGGCTCGCTGGTTTCGTAGTTCTCGATGCGCACCTGCACTCCGGCAATCACACGGCCCACAGAGCCGGGTCGGTTGTGCGATGGCGTATTGACCGTGATGGCGGGACTGGTCTCCGTCGTACCGTAGGCCTCGAGCAGCACCTTGTTGTGCTTGGCAAGGAAGCCTTCACGCAGCGTGTCGGGACACTTGTCCGCTCCGGTGAGCATGATGCGCACGCTTGCGAAGTCTCCCGGTTCCGATTTTCTCAGATACCCCCAGAAGAACGCCGGCGTTCCGCACATGAGCGTCACCTTTTCTTCGCGGACGATATCGCAGATCGCCTTGAAATCGAGCGGATTGGCATACGTCACAATCGTCATGCCCTTCATGAACGGAACCCAGAGATTGGCCGTCTGTCCGAATACGTGAAAATACGGAAGGTTCGCGAGGAAGATGTCGCTGCTTGTGAAGTCGAAGGCCTTGTTCAGCGCCGCGACGTTCGACCAGATGTTGCGGTGCGTAAGCTGCACCGCCTTCGGTTCCTTTTCGCTTCCGCTGGTGAAGAGGATGACGAGGTTGTCATCCTCTTGCCCGCCGTGGATCGCGGAGAGCAGGAACGGCACCGGAAGCTTCGACTTCAGCGCCGCCGTGAGTTTGTCCGCCGCGCCGATCGAGGCCATGATGTCCTCGATCATGACCATGCCGGGCAGCACGGGACAGTTGATTTTTTCGAGAAGCGCTTTCGATGTGATGACGGTGCGGAAGGCGCACTTCTTCTGCGCGTATTCCACGTTCAAAGCCGCACCGGTCGAATAATTGATCATCACCGGAGTCCGGCCGCTCATGAGCGCCCCGAGCATGGCAAGAGCGGAGCCCGATGATGTCGGAATCATGATGCCGATGAATCCCGATTCGTACTTCTTGAATTTTTCCGCCAGGATGAGCGAGGCGATCAGCGCTTTCCCGTATGTGATGCGCCTCCCCGTCGTCCTGTCGATAATGGCAAGCTTTCCCCCGTTTCTTTTTGCAACGCGAACAAATTCCTGATGAAGAAGCATCGATAAAGATTCCTTGATTGATGGACCAATATCCGGACGCCACTAAGTTACAAAAAAATAGTCAAAGGTCAAGCTCCCGACCGGTCGATCGCCGCCCGCAGACATAAAAAAGCCCGGACAGTGCGTGTCCGGGCATTCCATCGTGCGCCGATCTTGTCTTTGTGTCATCATTCCCACCATTCGACGACGGAATACGCGCGCAGGGCCTTCGCATTCTTCACGTCGTTCAGCGCCTTCGAACTGTAATAATAATTTCCTGTTCCGTTCATCGAGAACGAACTGTGGCTCGGCCCCGTCAGGAGCAATCCCCCGTACACCTGCGGCGTGCCGGAGGCGGCGTTCAGGTCGACCGCCACGGTCTCGCCGTAGACGATGATCATGCCGTACACGTTCACCGTGCCCTTGAGTTCAAGATTTCCCTTCACGACAAGGATGCCGTAGATGGTCGTGCCGCCGCTGATCGAAAGATCCCCATCACGCACAAGTATGGCGGGATTGGCCGTACTGCCGTACACGTTGTTTCCGGAGACCGATGCGGGCAGCACCGCCGTGGCATATGCCCAGTATTCATCGATGTAATCCGTGACGCGCGGAAGATTCGGCGATGTGCGCACGCGCGAAGGACCGACAAGCGTACCGCCGCTTGCTGCTACGCGCGCGCTGTCCAGCGCCGTGGACACGGTGACAGCGGGAAGCGCTGCCGTCGGTCCGGCGCTGCCGTCGGGATTCGTATCGTTGCCATTCACTTCAGAGTTCTTGTTCATGCTGAAGCTGATGCTGTCCGACGAGATATTCACCGCCCCCACCATGACGGGAAACGGTTTCGGATAGCGCAGCAGCTTCAGCTTCATCGCATAGTTCGTATCGGCGTACACCGATTTCACATCGAGCCAGACGGTGTCGGCGCTCGCCTTTTTCTTGATCGTGTACGATCCGCCCTGGAACGATCCGTTGAACGTCGTGTCTCCGCTCACGCCGATGTTTTCATCGAGCTTGTGCAGCACCAGGTTGACGGAACTGTGCGCGATATCGCGTGCCTGAGCGGCATAGTAGAATTTGGCGATGTTCTTCGTGCCTTCCGTCTCGGTGCTGTTGATGATGTAGCTGTATGTGCCGATCAGCGCCGAAAGGCCGAGTACAAGCAGCACTGCTGTGCGTCCCATGAGCGGATCCTATAGATTCTTCGGGAAGAACGTCCGTTCCCAATAAATGGTGGAATAGGTGCTGTCGAACGAGACCGCCGACTGAAGGACGGCTTCGACCTTGATCGATCTGATCTTCGACAGGTTTGCAGCTGTCACCGGCATCGCGAACTTCGTGCCGACCGAGTCGTAATAGGAAAAGCGCATCTTCGTCAGCCCGTAATACATCGAAGCCGGAGTGCCGCCGTTGAGCTTCTTATACATCGGGATATCGTTCGGATTCTTCGTCGAGGTAAGATCGTCAGGTGTGCCGGTATAGTAGCGGATGGTGGCCACCGTGTGCGTGTTGGTGATGTCCGATTTGAATGTGATGTCTGTGCTGTCCGCCGCCGTGATGGCCGGCTTTGCCGTGCGGTAGCCGATCTTATTGAAATCATATTCGATCATCTGCGACAGATCCATGGCCGCAAGCTGAACCGAATAGTCGAAATTATTCTTGTACGACACCTCAGACAGGTTGCTGCCCACGGCGAAGATCGAGAGCATGAGCGCACCGCCGATGATCGACGACAGAATGATATCGAACATTGTATTCATGGAGCCCTCTATTGATACCGCCTGTAGACGACGAGGCGCGATGAGACCACTTCGTGCTGCATGCTCGGATTGGTGACCGTCACCTTGACACGCTTGAAGAATGTCGGGGATGACGAGACGGCATCGGGATTCGATTCCGAGACGTAATTGACCGCGTAGACGATCGTGAAATTGTCGAGTGTCGGCGTCGAGAATGTGACGGTGGCATTGTTGAAATCATCGATGTCGTCGTACTGCGCGGGCGACGTTTCGCCGGCTTCGGCACCGATCGATGCCACGGCGGTGAAATCGGAGGGATTGTAAATCTTCTTCGCGATCGACTTCTCGTCGTACGCCTTGCGCACGACATCATCCAATTTCGCCTCGGCGACAGAAACCGCCTCGAGCGTCGCATGCATATCGTATGTCTGCGAATACTTGGACAATATCAGCCCGTTCGCCTGCAGTACGACCAGCGCAAGCAGCATCATCGCGCAGAGCACAAGGAGTGTCTGTCCCATGGGAAGCCGGTATCTGTGAGGAATTCGTTGAAGTTGCCTGTTCCCCGCCGGTATTCCGTCCGGCATGGAAATGGCAACATGGTTAAAGCTGCAAAAATCACGCCAATCGCAACAATGCGCAAAAGCGGTCGGCATTCGGAAGATTTCGGAAATCTCCGTGAAATTTCTACAAAATGCCGGCGATCAGTGTCTGTTCTATAGTACGATTTTTCATACTAAATATCTAATCCTTCTTTCATCCTTTTGACCGATGCTCTTTTGACCGGCGATTTTTTATCATGAAGGTACAGAAAAGCCGATTCGGCCTCCTGCACGCTCGTGCATCATCCATTTTCCGAGAGCATCGTGGGCACGCTTTGGAAGAACACATATTTCCGACGTACGGTAAAGACCATTCTGTGGGTGTTCGGCATTCTCATCGCTCTGATCATCGTCCTGGCGCTTGCACTTCAGATGCCACAGGTCCAGAATTACATTGCGCAGCAGGCGATCGCGCCGATTTCCGCAAAGACGCACACGCGCATCGAACTCGGATCGGTCACCATTTCGCTCCCGAATTCGATCGTGCTGAAACGCATCTTCATCGAAGGACAGGCCCGCGACACGCTGCTGTCGGTCCGCGAGATCAGGGCCGACGTCAACCTGTTCGGTCTGCTGTCGCGCACGATACGCATCAGCAACATCAGCATCGATTCGCTCACCGCCCGTGTGACGCGCACGCTTCCCGACAGCGCATTCAATTTCGATTTTCTGCTCGATGCCATGGCCTCCGACAAGAAGACGCCCGAGCCGCCTCGCGATACATCGGCAAGCTCGTGGTCGTTCGCCCTGTACGGACTGACGCTCCGCGGCATCGATGCCGCCTTCATCGATGAGGTCGGCGGCATGAATGCGCGCGTGCGCCTCGGATCGCTTGACCTGTCGATGGATGCATTCGATCTTGAAAAGAGGCAGTTCCTGATCGGTTCTGTGACGGTGAAAAATACAGACGCCTCTGTGATCCAATCCAAAAGCTCGCCGCCCGATACGTCGGCCTCCAAGCCGTCGGATATCGGACTCAATTCTGCCTCCCTGTCGAATGTCCGCGTGCGATATGAAAACACCGCAGAAGGAGCCCGGTATGCAGCCGACCTCGGCAATGCGTACCTTGCGGCAAACCGTATCGACATTCCCGGCAGGCAGATCGCGCTCAAGCAGTTCTCTCTCGGCAATTCGGAGATCGAAGTCGTTCTTCCGCCCTCGGCAAAAGACACGACGGCGGCACCGGACACGACCGGCATTCCATGGACATTCAGTCTTGCAAAGCTCAATCTCGGACTCTCCAGCATCCAGTACACGGTGAACGGCGCCAAGCGGCAGCGCGGATTCGACCCGAATCATCTTCATCTGACAGGCTTCGCCCTCGATGCCGAGAATCTCGCCTTCAGCGCCTCCCGGGCAAGCGCGTATCTGAAATACCTCTCGTTTTCCGATCAAAGCGGCCTGCATCTGAGCGATCTGTCGTTCTATGCCGTCTTCGATTCGCTGCATGCGCAGCTTTCCGATTTCGTCCTCGAGACGCCTACGACCGCCATCCGTCAGGATATCCTTCTCCGGTATCCGTCGCTTGCCGTCCTGAAAAATCATCCGGGCGATGTGCGCGTGAATCTCTCGGTGGACGATTCGCACATCGGCATTCCCGATCTCCTTTTGTTCAATCCGACGCTGCCGCTGAAAAAGTCCGAGCGCTCTATCGGCATCTCTGCCGCGCTCTCGGGCACGGTGAAGGATCTCCACATCGACGAATGTACGGCAAATGCAGGCTCCGCGACCGTGATCGATATCACAGGGGGAATCCGCGGTCTTCCCGATGCACAGAAGGCCGCATACGACATCACGCTGCAGAAGATCGCCACCGGACGCGACGACATCCGGCTCTTTGCAGTCGACACGCTCCTCCCGAAATCCGTCGCGGTGCCTTCTTCCGTCACGCTCACTGGAGCGTTCAAGGGAACGATGAGCGATTTCACGGCCACAGCCGACCTCGTGACATCCATCGGATCGATGGCGGCATCCGCTGCGATGAGCGGCGGTGCGTCGAGCCGGACAAGCAGATGGAATGCGAAAGTGACCATCGACGATTTCAATCTCGGCGCACTGACAAACGATACGACAGGCACGCTGGGGCCGCTTTCGCTGACCGCTTCGGCGGACGGCAGCGGCTTGAAAAAGGAGGATCTGGCTGCGAGACTGCGCGTCGATGTGTCGAAGGCCGTACTGCTCGGCTATCCTTACAGCGGACTCTCCGTCGAGGGCGCGGCGGCCGCCGACAGCTTCGCCGGAACCGTCGACATGAAGGATTCGAATCTTGTCTTCACCTATGACGGCGTGATGAACTTCAGCCGGGAGCATCCCGCCTACCGCTTCACTTTCGATCTGAAGGGTGCCGACCTGCATCGGCTGCGGCTCAGCGGCGATGACCTGCGTGTGTCGGCATCGCTCGTATCGGACCTCACCGGCAGCGGCGTGAACGACCTCAACGGACATCTCGATCTTCGGAACGTCGTCATCATCAAGAATGGGAAGCGCTTCGCCGTCGACTCGCTCATGTATGCCTCGGTGAACAAGGACCGCGAAACGCACGTCAGTCTCGAGTCGACGATCTTCGGCGCGAAGTTCGACGGCACGGTCGCACTCGGCGATCTTTCCTCGGCGCTCGATCATCATTTTCGCCAGTATTTCACGCTGCACGACACCGCCTCGCCGCCGGCGGCGGCCGATTCTCAGTCGTTCACGTTCTCCATCCAGCTGCGTGATCCCGAAACGATCACGAACGTGCTCCTGCCATCTCTGACACGGCTCGATGCAGGCGTGATCGAAGGAAGCTTCAACAGCCTGCAGAACAGCCTGACCGTCAATATCGGCATGAATCGTCTCACATACGGCACAACGACGGTCGATTCGCTCCTTCTGACGGTAGCATCGGATGAGCGTCAGCTGCGCACAGGACTTCATGTCAGCTCGGCGGTCGACTCGCAGTTTGCCGTCACCAATCTCGATGTCAACGCCGTCGTGGAACACGACAGCATCGATGTGAGCATGCAGAGCCTCGATTACAACGGAGGAACGAAAATGCTGCTGTCCGGCATCCTCAGCAGCATACGCGACGGGTATCAGTTCCGCTTCAAGCCCGACGGAATCGTTTTTCAGAACAGCCGGTGGTCGGCCGCTCCCGACAATTACATGCAGTTCCGGAAACAAGGATTCGTCGCGCACAACGTGCTCATCAGCGACACGGGACAGTCGGTCTCTCTGCAGTCGCAGGATGAAGCCACGCCGAATTCTCCGCTTAAAATCAATCTCTCGAATTTCCGCCTCTCCACGCTCTCGCAGATCGCCGAACGCGACAGCGGATTCGTCGGCGGCGCTCTCGATGGATCCGTCGAGTTGCGCATGGGCGGCAAGACCATGGCGTTTACCTCCGATCTGGCGATCAAGGATCTTTCACTGCTCCGCAAGCCCGTGGGCGATCTTACGGTCCGCGCCAGAAGCGTTTCGGCCGATACGTACGAGATGGCCGCGGGTTTGACCGGCAACGGCAACCGGGTGGATCTGCGCGGACAGTACCGGACGCGCGACACGGTCAGCGCGCTCGACATGTTGATCAATTTCGACGCACTCAATCTTGCCAGCCTCGAACCGTTCACCTTCGGGGCCGTTACACGCATGTCCGGCACGATGACGGGTTCTCTGCGCGTGACCGGCTCTTCAGCGAAGCCCTCGCCTTCCGGCACGCTGACGTTCGCCGATGCCGCCTTCAATCCCACGGCGCTCGATTCCTATCTCAAGCTGAACAACGGACGCGTCACGCTCGGCGCCGGCGGCATCGAACTCAATTCCATCAATCTGACCGACACGCTCGGCAATACCGCATCGTTCGGCGGCTTCATCACGACGACCGATTATTCACGGTTCGCGTTCGACCTTTCCATCCGTACAAAGGATTTCCTTCTCATGAACAAGCCTCCCGATCCGAAGGCGCTCTATTACGGAACGCTCTTCATCGACAGCGACATCCATGTGGGGGGCAATCAGGACCGGCCCGTTGTCGAGATGCAGGCCAAACTCGGCAAATCATCGGCCGTCACGTTCGTGCTTCCCGAGCCGGGAGAAGGCGATCTGAGCGAACAGGGCGTGGTCACGTTCGTCGACATGAAAAATCCCGGCAATCCCATCATGACGCGGAAGACGCCGGACCGCCGCACCGACGATTCACTCCGGAAATCCGCATCCGCCATCGACTTTACGGCCAACATCGAAGTGACGAAAGATTCGAAGCTCCGCATTTTCGTCGATCCGACCACCGGCGATTCGCTCGTCGTGCAGGGCGATGCGACATTCAGCGTCGCCATGGATCCGAGCGGCAAGCTGTCTCTGACCGGCCGCTACGAGATTTCGGAAGGATCCTATCAGGTTTCGTTCAACGCGCTGATCAAGCGGGAATTCGAGATCAGCAAAGGAAGCAGCCTCACCTGGTTCGGCACGCCCTTCGATGCGAATATGGACATCACGGCCATCTACACGGTGAAGACCTCCACGCTCGATCTGGTGCAGGATCAGATCTCCGGTATGAGCCAGGAAGAGCGCACCAAATACCGGCAGGAGCTTCCCATTCAGGTGTTTCTTCAGATGAAGGGACGACTCATGAAACCGGATATCAGCTTCAAGATCGATCTTCCGGAAGAACAGCGCGGCGCGCTCGGCGGAGCCATCTATTCGAAGCTCACGCAGGTGAACGAGCAGGAGGCGGAACTGAACAAACAGGTCTTCGCGCTGCTCGTGCTCGGACGCTTCGTCTCGTCCGATCCCCTGACGTCGGCCGACGAAGGAAGCGGTCTTTCCGGCCTGGCGCGCTCGAGCGTCAGCCGTGTGCTCACGGCCCAGCTCAACCGGCTTTCGAAAAAATATGTGAAGGGAGTCGATCTGAACGTCGGCGTCGAATCGGGAAAGGATTATTCGAGCGGCACGGCCGAAGACCGGACCCAGCTGCAGGTGGCGCTTTCCAAAAGCCTGTTCGACGAGCGCATGACCGTGCAGGTCGGCGGGAACGTCGACCTTGAGGGACCGCGCAGCCAGCAGAACTCGCTCAACAACTTCGCCGGCAATGTCCGCGTCGGCTACAAGCTCACCGAAGACGGACGGTGGCAGATGCAGGTCTTCCGCCAGCAGTCCTATGAAGGCTTCATTGAAGGCGACATCATCGAGACAGGAGTGGGACTCGTGTTCACGATCGATTACGACAAGCTCATCGGCATTTCGCTCACGCCGGAACGTGAATTTGATACGAAGGAGGGGTCGGAATAAATGCGTATGCGCAGGGGATCCGCTCGTCTGCTTCCTTTCCTTTCCTTCTGTGCGGCGCTGCTTGCGGCGTCGTGCAGCAGCACCTCATCGCTCCAAAAAGGCGAACAGCTGTATACGGGCGCCGATCTCACGATCAAGGCCAAGGGCGATATCCCCGACGAAGGCGAGCTCGCATCCGAACTCGAAAAGCTCATCACTCCCCAGCCGAACAGCAAGGTGCTCGGACTCTTCCGCCTGAAACTGTGGCTCTACAATGCGGGGATCTTCAAAGAGAGCATGGGCGAACCGCCGGTCACGCTGCAGTCGGTTCAGCCCGACCGCGTAGCCACGCGCATGAAAGCGGTCCTCGGAAACAAGGGCTACTTCTCCGCCAACGTCCATTATAAAGTCAACCAGGACGGCCAGAAAGCCGACATCGAATACATCGCCGATATTTCAACGCCGTATGTGATCGACAGCGTGACCGTCGCCGGCGAGCGCACTCCCCTGCTCGATTCGATACGCGCCGTCATGCCCGAAACGCTTCTGAAGCACCGCGATCCCTACGATCTTGAAACGCTGAGGAAAGAGCGCGAGCGCATCGACCTCGATCTCAAGAACAGAGGATTCTTCTACTTCTCGCCGGATTATCTCTTCTACAAAGCCGACAGTACTGCCGGCAGCAAAAGCGTCGATCTGTTTCTCTCTTTGAAAAAGGGCATCCCTGAAGAGGCGGAACAGGTGTACGGCATCGGAGATGTGTACCTGTATTCGGGATACACGCTCACGCGCGACAGCCTGGCGAATCTTCAGCAAAGCGATACCATCCGGTTCGACGGCTACAGGTATATCGATATGGACCGAAAGTTCGATCCGCAGGCGATCCTCCGCTCGGTCTTCTTCCGAAAGGGGCAGCCGTACCGCCGCGAGGACCATGACCTCACGCTGAACCGGCTCATGAATCTCGGCGTGTTCAAGTTCGTGAACGTCCGCTTCGACGACACCGACTCGGCCGGCGTTCCGCGGCTCGATACGCATATCTATCTGACGCCGCAGCTGATGAAGACCATCCGCTTCGAACTGCAGGGCGTCTCGAAGTCGAACAACTTTGCCGGTCCCGTCTTCAACTCAAGCTATCAGAACAAGAATCTCTTCAGGAGCGCCAATCTGTTCAAACTCAGCTTCGATGCGGGATATGAAGTCTCGGTCAGCCGGAAGCAGACGGGAAGCTCGTACGATTTCGGCGCGCGCGCCGAACTGCAGATGCCACGTTTCGTCACGCCTTTTGAAATTGAAAATGTCTCGAGCCGTTTCGTTCCGAAGACAAAGATGTCGGTGGACTTCCGTCTGCTGAACAGAGTCCAATACTATCAGATGATCTCGGGCAATGCGTCATTCGGCTACCTCTGGAAGGAGACGTTGGAGAAGGAACATGCGCTCAATCCCTTCTCGCTCACCTTTGCGCATCTCATCAAACGCACGGATAAATTCAACGATCTTCTTTCAAGGAATCCCCTCCTGCGCAAGAGCTATGAAGAGCAGTTCATCGTCGGTCCGAATTATTCGTTCACATACAACGACCAGCTCGACGAGTCGAAGAAGAATCATTTTTACTTCAAGGGCAGCGCCGATTTTTCGGGCAACATCCTCAACGCCGCACAGTCGCTGCTGACGGGAGTCAAAGGCACGACCGAAAAGCCGCATAAGATTCTCGGCACGGTGTATTCGCAGTATTCGAAGTTCGACATCGACGTGCGGCACTATTACAACTCCGCCGAACAGAGCACCATGCTGGCCAGCCGCCTCATCGCCGGCGCCGGATTCGCCTACGGCAACTCCTCTTCGCTTCCGTATGTGAAGCAGTTTTACATCGCGGGAAGCAACAGCATCCGCGCGTTCGAAGCCCGCACGCTCGGTCCCGGCACATACAAAGTTCCCGACAGCCTCGCCGACCGGGCATTCAACGATCAGGCCGGAGACATCAAGCTGGAAGCGAACCTTGATTTCCGGTTTCCCATCTACAGCATCGTGAAAGGCGCACTCTTTCTCGATGCCGGCAACATCTGGCTGCTGCATGACGATCCGGGACGGCCGGGGAGCCGATTTTCTTCGAGCACATTCCTCGATGAGATCGCCGTCGGAACGGGATTCGGCATCCGCTTCGATCTCTCGTTTTTCGTCATCCGTTTCGATCTCGCCTGGCCCCTTCGCGTTCCCTCTCTTCCCCCCGGGGAACGATGGATCCTTGACCGCGTCAAATTCTGGGACGCCGACTGGCGCAAAAACAATCTCGTCCTCAATATCGCCATCGGCTATCCATTCTGAGCTCCGCGCCTGTCATATTTAAGAATAAAAGTTGCAGTTCTGCGAATTCCTGCGGACCTATTTATCCGATATTCTTCCCTCCCACTGCGTTTTCTTCATGATTTCTGTACGCTTTCTGCTTCGACGCGCTGAGAATGTGGCACTGAAATTGATTCCGTTAAAAATGGTTCAATCCACGGATTTTGCCACGTCACATCAGGAGGTGCTATGAAGAAATATCTGTTTACCATCGTATGCAGCATTTTTCTTGTTCTTCCTGCAAGTGCTCAACTGACCGGACGGATCAACGTCGTCGGAGTTCCGGACCGGTTCAAGTCTGCCAACAAGAACCAGGCCACGCCGGGCATTCCGGTTGTCGGCATCGGGCAGCGCATTGTTCTTTCGCCGCTGGTCTACGGCGGCGCCGGCGGAACGAAATATGCGGATACGCTCGTGAAAGTGAACACCGCGGCATGGACCGTGACCTCGAAGCCCGCCGGGTCCACGGTTGCGACGCTGGCCGATACCAGCAGCGGCGCCCCGAGCGGCGTCATGTATTTCGTGCCTGACAGCGTCGGCACATACACCATCTCGATGACCGCGACAACGTCGCTTGGGACGGCCTCGGCAGGAACGCTGACGGTGACGGCCGCCAAGTTCGTCGGCACGGGCATTGCTGCGCCGGCAACGAACGGCGTGGCCAACGCCTGTCTGCCCTGCCACGGCGGCGGTTCGCTTTCGAAGAACTTCACCGACCTGCTGAAGACGAACCATCCCTACGGCGTGAAGAGAGGCCTCAATGAGACGGGAGGCCATTACTCGACATCGTGCATGTCGTGCCATGCGATCGGTGTTGGAGGCAATCCCGCCGCGAACAACAACGGCTGGGATAATCTCACCGCCGGCATCGACAGCACATACAAGAAGTGGTTCGCGCCGCTTCGTCCCAACGGCCCGGGCAACTACGAGGGCTTCGTCGCCGAATTTCCGAATCTCGCCGCGCGCGCCGGCATTCAGTGCGAGAACTGCCATGGTCCCGCAAGCGAGCATGCGAAGACCGGCGACAAAACGAAGGTTGCGGTCACACAGTCGTCGAAGGTCTGCGATCCATGTCATTTCTCGAGCGACCGTCACGCAATCGGATACCAATGGCAGGCATCGGCGCACGCCAAGTCGACGTACGAAGGAGCGCAGCTCCAGTACACCGACCGGTTCAGCTGCGCGCGCTGCCACACATCGCAGGGATATGTCAATGAAGTGATCGGTGGAAATCCCCAGCCAACGGCAACGATCTCGGGCGGGATTGTCTACAACAACCCGATGCCGGTCGGATGCCCCACCTGTCACGATCCTCATACGAACAACCATCCTTCGGAAGTCGATGCGACAGGCGCCTTCACATTCCCGCAGCTTCGTGCAGCCAGCATCGGCGATGTGTGCGTCGGGTGCCACAATACGCGCATCAGCAGCCGCGGCGGACTGCATTCGTCGCACCAGGGATCGATGCTGATCGGCGCCAATGCGCCCCACGCAACGCTTGCCGTGATGGAAGCATACCGGAAGAACAGCTCGCTCATGGAAACAAACGTTGGCAACTGGGGCGGATGGGAGCTTCCCGGATACACGTATGAAAACTCGGCGCACAGTGCGATCGAGGAGCGCTGCGTGACCTGCCACATGGCAAAGTCGCCTTCCTATATCGCCAATGAAGCGGCGAATTTCACGAAGGGCGATTCGATGCTGACGAAGCTCGGCGGACACACGTTCATGGTCGCATACACCGATCCCGCCGGCAAGACGACGCTCAATCCGACGGGGTGCGCGGAATGCCACGGCGAAGGCACATCGATCGAGTTCGTCGAGCGTACAAAGGCGAAAACCCAGAAGATGCTCGACCAGCTCTACGCGCTCCTGCCGAAACGCGATTCGACCGTCTCCGTTGCCGACCGCTACACAAGCGGATCTCCCATCAGTCCGACCGATACGGTCACCTGGCAGAATTCTTCGAAGACGCCTGCGAGCGCGAAGCGCGCACTCACGGCGATCGAACGCGCCGCTGCCTATAACTTTGTTTTCGTGAAAGCCGAAGGCAGCGGAGGCGTGCACAACTTCATGTACACGAAAGGCCTGCTGGAGTCGAGCATCGAGCAGCTGAAGCTCGGCAAGGGCGCCGCATCGATCGCTCAGATCAAGGATGTGCCGGGCGACAACGGCTCGGCCGTACAGATTGTCTGGAACCAGTTCCCCGCAGAATCGTACAGCTACGGCCGCCTCACGTCGTACAGCGTGTGGCGCCGCGATCCGCTGCTTCCTTCGCTGAACAAGTTCGCCAACACGGTGAAATCGTTCGAGGTGATGCTGAACGCCGCATCGGTCGGCGAGAAGTTCACGATGGGCGGAGCGGTCTGGACGTTCGTGGGCACGGTGCCGGTGTCGGGTCAGACCATGTATTCGTACATCGCGCCGACGCTGTTCGATTCGACGAAGACAGGCGGCATGAAATATTCGGCCTTCTTCATCGCGGGCAACACATCGGACGGCACGAACACCGTGTACCAGTCGCAGGTTGACAGCGGATATTCGGTGAACAATCTCATTCCCAGCGCCGTGCTCGGCGTAACGGGCACATCGGGCTCGAAGGGAGTCTCATTGTCGTGGAAGCAGTCCATCGATCCGCGCGATAACGACATCGCCCAGTATGCGGTCTACCGCGGGCTCTCCGCCGGATTCACGCCCGATCCCGCCGCTCCGCATGCGACGGTGAAGGCGCCGTCGTTCATCGACTCCGTCGTGACGGCGGGCGCGACGTATTATTACCGCATCTGCGCAATCGACAAAGCCGGCAATGCCGGCCCGTACTCGGGCGAATTCAGCATGAAGGTCACATCGGTCGAACGCACCGGCGGCATACCGACCGAGTTCGCACTCGGCCAGAATTTCCCGAATCCGTTCAATCCGACGACGGACATCCGTTTTGCGCTCCCGGCGCAGTCGCATGTGACATTCGAGGTCTACAGCATCACCGGCGGATTGGTCAGAACGCTCATCAACACCGAAATGCCGGCGGGCTTCTACACGGTCACATGGAACGGCACGAACGATAACGGACAGGTGGTCGCATCAGGAATGTACTTCTTCCGCGTGCACGCCGGTTCGTTCACCGCATCGAAGAAGATGCTGTTCGTGAAGTAGGCCTTCACTCCTGTGCTTTGCAAACAAAAAAGGCAGCCTGTGTTCTTCGCAGGCTGCCTTTGCATTTTCTTCACTTCCCATCACTTCAGAAGCACGAACCGTCGGATATCGGTGAACATCGATTCGCCATGAAGGGCGGTCATGCGGTAGAAATACGCCCCGCTCGAGAGCGCGCTCCCGTCGATGGACACGGTATGATATCCGGCATCCTTCTCGCCGTCGACGACCGTCATCACTTCCCTGCCAGTGATATCGAATATCTTCAGCGTGACCATGCTCCGTTCCGCAAGCGAGAAATGTACGGTTGTCGACGGATTGAAAGGATTCGGATAGTTCTGCGACAGCGAGAACCGTTTCGGCACGGCCACGATCGCCTCCGCCTCCTCGCGTGCGAACGGAATTCCCTCCTGCTGCGCTGAGAACAACGGCCGTCCCGCGCTGTCGACGTCCGGCACAGATGAATGCAGCCCGAGCGTGAGATCGTCCATGCCGATGGCTTTCAGTAAAATGGCATGGTCGTTTCCGGCGCCGGTAAATTTCACTCCGCCGTCAAGGTTGAGGTCGGCATCGAAATAGCCGCGCTTCGGCAGCGTGAGATCCGCCAGGCCCACGGCCGTCAGCAAAACGGAGCGATCGTTGCGCGCGCCGCTGAATTTCACATTGCCGTCTCTGTTTGCATCGCCGGGCCACAGGCCGAATACTCCGCCTTCGAGCGGGAACATCGGCTTCGATCCGTACGCGCTCGTAAGCGACGCCGTGAAATCATACAGGGGACTATTCTTGCTCAGTGCGACAGGAAGCGCGCTCATGACGGGAAGATGATTGCGGTGCCGTATGACGATGCGGTACGCTCCCGGCGCAATGCCATCGAAGCGCACGGGCCCGAGACCGTTGGTGTCGACAATCTCACCCCGGTTCCGGATGAATGCCGCCTGCATCGCCGCTTTCGACGAACCCGTTGTATCGCGGCGCAGTTCGACCAGCACCCAGTCCACGACGCTGTCCGGAATGGCCTTCACGACTTTCGGTCTATAGTGATACGTCGTCTCCGCATAGGCCGCGACCGACGACAGCGGAATGAGTCCTTGCGAACGCAGGCTGGTCGACATGATGCCTCGTGAATAGGCTCCGGCGAGCAATGCTTTCGCATTCACCGTGATGAATGGCGCCGAAGGCTCTTCCATTCCGACAACAAAATCTCCGAACGACGTGAGCGCGACCGTCTGCACGCCGGCCCCATCGACTGAACCCGAACTGCAATCGCTCCAGGAATGATCGGAATATTTCTTTACGGTGATGTCCTTTTGCGCCCCTTTAGGGACGTCGAAAAGATCCGGGCGGAAGTGAGCCGTATAGGAATCAAAGACGAGTCCGTCTCCGGCGAGCGTCCAATAGCGATTTGAGGTCTCCCAAGGATCGTTGCCGGATGCATCCATCTGCGGATGCACACCGCGGCGCGTCGATGCTTTCAGAAGTCCTCCGCTTTTGACTTTTTCGAAGGAGATGCGGACAGGCGCATACGAAAATTCGTCGCCGATGGGGAATGTGAACTTGTCCGCTCCGTGATCGACGTATTTTGCGCATGTTCCGTTCAAATAGCTGCGTTCGCTTCCTCCCTCGATTCTGCCGGTCGAGTCGAGAATGAGCAAGACAGGTTCCGTCGCCGAGACGATGCCTTTCCGCAGTTTGAGCGCCCCATGCACCGTGACTGTTCCTCCGAGAACTGCCATGCCGGAGGGCTTGTCGAAAGTGAGGTTGTGATATTCTGCCGCGCCGACTGTCTGCGGTCCGGCCCCGCTATAGACAACCGTTCCATCTCCCGGCCTAAAGACTCCGGAGTTCGTCCAGTCTCCTTCCACAGCAATCGTGCCCTTGCCGAGTGTGATCGCCCCCGTGCCGGAGATGCTTCCCGCGACCTCGGCATCAGCGTTTCCCATGAGCACGGTGCGGCTGTTAACGACCCAGTCACCGGATATTTTCAGCGCGCTGCCGGTGAAGACCTCCTTGACGCCGCTTCCTGAAAAGCAGAGGTGATGGTAGGCGATGGGAGGAATGATCTGTAAAAAGTTCGAAGTGAAATTCACGGTGCCGCTGCCGGGAATCCATTTGCAGTCGATGCCTCCTGCCTCGCCCGCGATTGTCAGTGTGCTCGAGCCGCAATCGACCGTGCCCCGAAGGCAGATGATGATGCCGGTGAACGTATGGGTGAGGCCGCTCCCCAGATGGATTGTTCCGCCGGGAGCATTGATGGTGATCGACGATCCGTCGACATTGCCCGTCAGCACGGCGACGCCCGCCTTTTTCGTGACGGAGATCAACCCCTTCGTCTGGAATCCGGCGATCGTCTGCTCAGGCGCATCGCCTGCAATCGTGACCGGCTTCGATCCGAAATTCAGCATTCCGCCGTCGTCCGAGGCGAGATTGCCCTCTATCGAGACGGTTCCGTAGGATCCCGTAATGCCCGAGCCGTCCGCAGTGACGGTATGTCCTTTGGCGATCACGACGGCGTCGGAAGCGGACGGAACGATACCGCCCACCCATGTGGACGGTGCAGTCCAGACGCCGCTGCGGGCGCTGGTGATAGTGCGGGCAACGGATGTTGCGGCCAGGATGCAGACAAGCATGGCTGCGGCTGCTCCTCTTAACCAACGCACGGCAGCATCTCTTGCAGACCTTTTCATGATACCCTCCCCCTTGAGTATATGTGATGAGAATGATGCAGATGAGTTTCGAGATCGATGCATACGCTATTATCCCTGACTCGCCGCAACCCTTCTCACCAATAGGTCTGCATACAGTGTTTCAACCGCATGCGAAGAAGACAGTCGAATCCTTCGCACCCGTCATCCACATGATACTTCGGGGAAGTTGGTACATCAACTTAGAAAGTTCTATAGCAGGTTAGAAATTTCTATGATGCATTAGACGTTTCTCATCAAACCGGACGTCGTCAAAAGAGGGACTGGCGGCTTCCATTTTCGGGGAACAGCCGCCCGAGGCATTCGGGGCAGATGCCGTGCGTGAATGTCGCATCGGAATGCTGCATGATATATCCTTCGAGCGTATGCCATATGCCGTCGTCGGCGCGGATCTTCTTGCAATTGCCGCAGATCGGCAGAAGACCGGAAAGCATCTTGATGCTGCGCATCGCATCGCGCAGTTCGGCATTGAGCCGCCGCAGTTCCATGATGTCATTGAAGCGGGCAATACCGATGGTAATGGCGGTGTCCATCTCTCTCGCGCTCGACGGCTTGGCGATGTAGCCCACGGCGCCGATCACGCTGGCTTCAACGATGTAGCGCGGATTGTCGTGGGCGGTCAGCAGAATGACCGGCGTGGGCGCCCGCTCGATGATCATGCGCGTCGCATCGAGACCGTTCATTTCCGGCATTTCAATATCCATAAAGACAACGTCGGGCTTCATCGCCTGCGCAAGCTCCACCGCCTGCCGTCCGTCTGCCGCGCGCGCCACCACGCGGTGACCGCTTCGTTCCAGATGATTTTGTATCACGTCGCCCACAAGCGACTCGTCTTCGGCAACCATCACACGCACGTTTTCCGCTGTCATCGTCCCCTCCTCCTCATGTCTCCTGCCGCGAGATACGTTCCTTACGTCCGCGATTCTTCTTCCACATGGATCGACATCATGGTGACTGCGCCGTTGCGATTTATATATTTGACCTTTCCCCTGAGCGTTTCGCCGACCAGCTGTCCCACAAGATGAAGTCCGACATGCTCGTCGCCGGCTGCGATGGTCCCTCGGGGAAATCCCGCGCCGTTGTCGCTGAACTCGATGCAGATCATCTCCTCCTCCATCCAGAAGCTGATGCGTATCTCGGGCTCCGCAACTGCGGCAAATGCATGCTTCATGCTGTTCGTGGCCAGCTCGTTCAGCACAAGCGCAAGATTGTTCGCCTGACGCGGCGATACGGTGATGTCGCTCGGTCCCACCATGAGCGCAACGGAGCGTTCAGGCTCGTACACGGAGATGATGCCGCTCACGATCTTCCACGAAAGGTCGCTGATATTCAGCGGCGCCCACTTCGAATCGGAGAGCATCTGGTGAACGTTCAGCAGCCCGTTGATCCGCTGCTCAAAGTCATCCCAGATCGATTCCGCATTGCGCATCTGCACGTCGCGCGTGCGCCGCTTTTCTGCAAGAACAAGTCCGAGGATCGTCATCAGATTGTTCTTGACGCGGTGGTTGATTTCGTTCAGCAGTTCGTCCTTGAGATGGGCGTGCTTCCGCGTCTGTATGTACATTTTCTGCAGCTCTTCCTCGGTCCGCTTCCGCTCCGTAATGTCGGTGAAGATGCAATGCGTGCGGGCAACGGTCCCTTTCCCGTCATAGGCGACTTTGCCTTCGTAGTCGATGAAAAACGACGTTCCGTCCTTTCGCATCATCTCGAGCTCCACATTGTGCACTTCGCCCGATCGCATGAGTTCCGGAAACAGCCGGCGCCAATGAACGGAGGAATCCTTCGTCAGGAAGTCGGGAAATTTCTTCCCGATCACCTCGTCGCGCTCGAAGCCGACGGTCTTCAGCCAGGTCGGATTGATATCGAGAATCACCGCATCGGCGTCGAGCGACTGATAGCTCAGCGGTGCGTTCTCGAACAATCCACGGAAATGCCGTTCCGCCTCCGCCGTCTTCCGCTCCGTTTCCTTGTATTCCGTACGGTCGCGGATGACCGAAAGGATATAGAGTGCCTTCTTCTCCGTTTCGACAAACACGTTCGAGATCTCGAAACATTTCTTCGACGCGTTCCACAGCACGACCTCCCGCTCGAGATCGGGAGGCGAATTCCTGGTCTTGAACGCCTCCGTCACGGCATGCCGCGCTTCTTCATGGAATTCGCGACTGTACACGTCATAAAAGACGGAGCCCATGAGTTCCATTTCCGTCCTGTCGACCAGACGGCAGTAGGCCGCATTGACCATCACGATGCGGCACTGTTCGTCGATTACCCGTATGCCGTCGATCGTGGACTGCCAGAGTGCGTTCAATAACGGGTCGCTTTTTAAGGAATGAGCCGGAGAATCGTAGCGGGATGACGCCATGACAATTGCCTTTCAGCAAGAGATGAGCCTTCGATCCGCCCAACGATCGGCGTGGTCTGGAGATGAACAAACACTTCGCCCCTATCACAACCGAAACAGACAGGGGCGAAGTAAGGTTCCGCAGCGTATTTTGCGGCGGGATCCATGCGGGAGTTCAGCGGCGCGTGCGCCGCGGCATCAATGCGGGAGTTCCGCAGCGGGCGCCGGCCGGTACCCCTTCTCGACGATTGCATCCTTCTTGAACACGGCCCAGGACGGAATGCGCGGAAGCGTTTTGGTCATGGCATACTGTTGGAGAATCGAGTTGCCGATGAACCAATACACCGCCTTGGAGGGATTGAACGGATTCGGCGCAGCAATGAAGAGTCCGTCATCCGAGGCGCCGTATACGGTGCCCTTCCACGCAAACCAATTGCCGCCCGACTGCAGGCTGAGTTTTTCCGCGATGCGTTTCGCCAATTCATTATCCGCGGGACTGCCGAGCACGACGAGATCGCGCGAGGCGAGTTCGGCATCGCTGATCTCCGTATCCTTATAGAGCGGCAGGAGGCTCTCTGTGAAGCGGTCGGCAGCCATCTTCTGGAATTTCAGAGCGAGCGTATGATTGGCTTCGGTCTGCCTCGATGTGCCGTAGACGATCGCCGTGGTCGAAAAGTCGTCGGAGAAGTTGGAGAACGTAAAGTAGTTCTCGCGTTCCGTCGGGACGTCGGCGCCGCTGTTGACTGTGAGCGAGAGGGGCTTATCGACGACGGAAATGGACACCGATGTCGACGCGCCGTCGACTTCGATCAGCCGATGGATCGTTTCCTTTTCCGTCTGCAGTGCAGCCGTAACGAGGAAGTGATACGGTGTTCCCTTTTGCGTGATCACGGCATTGACCGTATACTGTGCAGAATGCGCCGCGCCTGCCGATGCAGGGGCCGCCGCCGAGGCTTCGGCGAGAGGACCCGACGCCTTGTCCGCGGACACCTCAGCAGAGACGGTGAATGCGGGAAGATCGCGGCGTTCGAGCCATTGTCCGATGAATGCCTTGAGCGGCCGACCGGTTTCCTTTTCCAGCAGCGCAACGATCTGCTGCGTGCTTGCTTCCCTTCCGGCAAAGGCATTGTGCAGTGCCGTCATGGCTTTCGAGAATGCGGCATTGCCGAGAAGCAGTCGCAGCTGATGCAGCGCGAATGTGCCGCGGATGCGCGGAACCTGATAATACTTGAATTGCTCATACGACACTTTCGCCTCGTTCGCGGCGATCGCTCCTTCGCGCGCCGTCGTATAGGCGATGCGGCAGTTCAATTCATTCAACTCGTCGCGCAGATAGGCGGACGCCTTCGGCGCTCCGGCGGGCATCGCATTCAGCATGTTCCAGTATGCGGCGGTGCCGCTGGTATACCAGTTCTCTTTTGCCGATGCAGGAAACACCGAACCGTGCCAGAGCATCTGCTTGTCGAAGGCATATACGTTTTTCACGCTGTCGAAATTCTCCGGCGCGGCGTGCTTCGGCGCATCCGCCGCCATGGCCGCGTGCGCCTTCTTCAGGCCGTCGACAAACAATTTCGGAGCGATCACCGAATAGCCGAGCGTGAACTGCGGCTGCGCACCGGGGAGATCCGGAATGCGTCCGTTTTCCGACACGAATTTTTCACGGAGCGTCACCTTGCCGTAATGCGCGAAGAACATCATGCGATCGGCCATGGCGCCGGTGGTCACTTTCCCGTCGCAGGCGTGCGGCCGGTTGATCGGCGATGTCGCAAGCACATCGATGCCGGCATTGGCATCGATCGCGCTGTAGGTTGTATCGTAGAATTTCCTGAAGCTGATGTCGCGGTTCACGGGACGGAAGACCGCATCATACGGCGCATTGTCTTCGTTGACGGCGTATTCCCTGCGCACATTGTCCGATTTCACATTGTTGTCGCTCCAATACCAGTCCTTCTGTCCGTCATACCACTGTCCCTTCGAACTTCTCCAGAGCGTATGCGTCTTCGTGCCGAGGGCCAGCACGGCGACCTCGTCCGTCTTCGCATCGCCGATGAGCCAGTCGTTGGTGTAGAGTCCGTTGTTCTTCTCCGTCATGATGCGCACAACGTCGTCGATCGAATTGGAATACTGCGCCGCCTTGCGTATGCGGTAGGACTGCGGCGTTCCATCCGCATCGAACGGTCCCTGATTGACGGTCGTCTCGCCGATCATGATGCCCGCATCGTTGATGTACCAATCGGCACCCGAATGGATTCCTCCGGGAAACGTTTCATAGACCAGGCGATGTCCTGCCGCCGGCTGGTCGTCGACGATCACGTTCCAATGGATGCCGGTGTAGCCGTTCCACATGAACAGCTGTCCGAAGACGATGCGTTTGTCCTTTGTGGCCGATTTCGTGGCGAGGAAGGACGAGCATTTATGCAAGCGTTCCTGCACGGTCAGCTCGTCCTCCGCCGAAAGGAATGACTTGCCTGTGAGCGCGGTCGGAGTCACGGGAAGCGCGTCGCCCGCATAGGAAATATCGACCGCGCAATTGAGCGTGACGATGTCGATGAGCGAAAGCGGACGGCCGAAGATCGTCGCTCCGGCCTTGTTCGCGCCATCGGCGATGCCTTTCATTTCTTCCAGAAATTCCGCATCGAATTTGCGCAGCATGAGCGCGTCGGCGGCGAAGCGCGTCTCGTTCCAACCCGCCTGAGGCGCCGCGTTGTTTTTGTTGATCGAGAGCTTGTTGACGAATTCCCGGATCTCGTCTGCCACAAGATATCCGTACTGGTATCCGCGTTTGTAGGGAGCGCCCTCGATGTGCACGAAGATCCATCCCCTGTCTTCGAAACGGAATGCATCGCCATACCATTTGACCGTTTCCATCGGAATGAGCTGCGTGATGTCGCTGACCGGTTCGATCGTCACATCATCGAACCATGCCGTACCCTGCGCATCGCCGTTTTTGCCGAGATGGAGGCAAACGGCATCCGTTGCCTGTGTGGCGATGAAGACGGCTTCGATCTTCTTCCAGTCCGATGTTCCTCCCGCTGTGGTAGACTGATTCGTGAACGGGAAAGACGCCATGGACAGGCACGCGCCGAGCGGCGTCGGGTACTGTTCATGTCCGGCGGTGCGGACCCCTTCGGTCTTCACCCATGCGCTGACCCGATACAGCGATCCGATCGTCAGCGTGACCGGCACGGAACGGACCGTCGAGTGGGCCGGCGTCTGGTGTGTGAGCCGGACGGATCCTTTTCCCCCATGGCCTGCCGATGCGTCATAGGCGGCCGATCCCGCCGGAAGCGTCCATTCCGAAACAGAAGCGTCGAAAGTTCCATTGTGAAGTGTCTGAGCAGCGGCGGTGAAGGAACACAGCAGCAGGCAGAGTGCGGCAGCAGAGATCGTCTTTACCATCGTCATCCCGGGTCAGTGAGAGGATTGCGCATGCAATGTGATGCGTGAGTATTCCGCTAAAATAGGCATTTGTTTTGAAATACTCAATCAGAAGCCGCGCCGATATTTTCCTCCGGCTTCATAGAGCACGCGCGTGATCTCTCCGAGCGAGGCATGCTGCACCGTCTCGAGCAGCTCTTCGAAAATATTGCGGCCGCTCAGGATGGCATCCTTCAGGTTCGCAAGCGCCCCGGGCGCATGCCCGCGGTGGCGCGCATGGAATTCGGCAAGCTGCTGCAGCCGCTCACGCTTTTCATCGTCCGTCGTGCGCGTGACGGGCACGGGCTGCGCGAGATCCTCCTTCGCCTCGTTAATGAACGTGTTGACGCCCACCACGGGATATTCTCCGTTTTGTTTCAGCTCTTCGTAATACAGCGATTCCTCCTGGATCTTCGCCCGCTGATACTGCGACTCCATGGCGCCGAGCACGCCTCCGCGCCGTGAGATCCGTTCGAATTCCTCGAGCACGGCTTCCTCGACCATGTCGGTGAGCGTGTCGATGATGAAGGAGCCCTGATTCGGATTCTCGTTCTTCGTCATTCCGAATTCCCCGGCAAGAATAAGCTGTATGGCGACCGAGCGGCGCACGGATGCTTCGGTGGGAGTCGTGATGGCCTCATCATAGGAATTCGTATGAAGCGAATTGCAGTTGTCGTAGTATGCAAGCAGCGCCTGCAATGTCGTCCTGATGTCGTTGAAATCGATTTCGCGCGCATGCAGCGACCGGCCCGATGTCTGGATATGATATTTGAGCTTCATGCTCTTGTCCGACGCATGATACACGCGCTTCATTGCCACAGCCCAGATACGCCGCGCAACGCGGCCGATCACCGAATATTCCGGCTCCATGCCGTTGCTGAAGAAGAATGAAAGATTAGGCGCGAAGGTATCGATATCCAGCCCGCGGTTCATGAAATATTCCACATATGTGAAGCCGTTGGCAAGCGTGAAGGCAAGCTGCGTGATCGGATTGGCTCCCGCTTCGGCGATATGATAGCCGCTGATACTGAGCGTATAATACCGGTCGATGCCTTCGCGCGAAAAATATTCCTGCACGTCGCCTAGCAGGCGCATGGCAAAGTCGATCGAGAAAATGCATGTATTCTGCGCCTGATCCTCCTTCAGGATGTCTGCCTGCACCGTTCCGCGCAGGTTCCTGAATGTCCACTGCTTCAGCCTGGCGCGCTCTTCACCGCTCAGCACAACGCCGTCCTTCTCGCGGGCGGCTAGTTCCTTCCTGTACGCCGCCATGAAATACATGGCGAGTATGATCGGAGCCGGCGCATTGATCGTCATCGAGACGCTCGTCAACGGATCGGTCAGTGTGAAGCCGTCGTAGAGCTGTACCATGTCGTCGATCGTGCAGACGCTCACGCCGCTCTCGCCGATCTTGCCGAAGATGTCCGGCTTTTCATCGGGATCCTCTCCGTAGAGCGTAATGCCGTCGAACGCGGTCGACAGACGCTTGGCCGCATCATTCCTGCTCAGGAAGCGGAAGCGGGCATTGGTGCGCGCCGGACTTCCTTCTCCGGCAAACTGCCTCCGCGGTTCTTCCGTTGTGCGCCTGAATGTATAGACGCCCGCCGTGTACGGGAAATATCCGGGAAGGTTCTCTTTGTAGAAAAAGCGCACAAGCTCTTCCCAGGAGCGGTATGTCGGCAGCGCGACTTTCGGTATCGGCAGCATCGAAAGGCTCACGGAGGCGAGCCTGATCGCATGCTCTTCATTCTGTATGCGGTAGGTAAGGCTCTCCTGTTCGTAGACCTTCCGCCTCTCCTCCCACGTCTCCAGAAATGCGCGCGTGCCGGGGAGCAATTCCTTCCAGCGCTCCGAGAGCTTGGCGACAAGCGGCTCTTTGACGCTCTCATCGCCCTCGAACTCCGCGATCGTTTCCTTGAGCGCATAGCAGCGGCCTGCGACTGCGGATTGTTCCTCCGCTTCCTCATTGTAGGCGCGCACGGCATCGGCGATCTCGGTGAGATAATGGAGGCGCCGGTGGTCGATCAATCCTCCTTCGGACTGCTGCGCAACGGGGAGCGCCCCGAGCACGGCCTGATCGGCGGTGAAGCGGCACGACTCGTTGGCGCGCACCTGCTTCAGCATGTCCGCAAAGAGTCTGTTGACCGCGGGATTGTTGAACTGGCTGCTGATGGTTCCGTATATCGGCAATCCGGATTCTTCCTGAAGCACGCGCCGCGGCATGCGCATGTTCCGGCTCTTCGTATACTGCGCCGTGACATGACGAAGCGCATCTTCGGCTCCCGTCTTCTCGAATTTGTTGATCACAATATAATCCGCCATATCGAGCATGTCGATCTTTTCCAGCTGCGACGGCGCGCCGAACTCCGGCGTCATCACAAAGAGCGACAGATCGGCCACGGACGTGATCTCGCTGTCTCCCTGTCCGGTTCCGCTTGTCTCCACGAATATGATGTCGAAGCCGTAGGCTTTCATCACGCGCACGGCATCGTGAATGGAGAGGCTGAGTTCGTTCGCGCTTTCGCGCGTGGCAAAGCTGCGGAAGAACACGCGGGGGGAATAAATGCTGTTGTAGCGGATCCGGTCGCCGAGAAACGCGCCGCCGGTGAGCTTGCGCGAAGGATCGACGGCGAGCACGCCGATGCGGCAGTCCGGAGAGACTTTCAGGAAGCGGTTGACAAGCTCATCGATCAGCGAACTTTTGCCGCAGCCTCCGGTGCCCGTCACGCCGATCACGGCCGAGGCAAGCTTGTCGGCATGCCGGATCTGGTCCCGGAGGCCTTCGACGCGCTCCGGCTGGTTAATCGTGCGCTCGATGTGCGACAATAATCGGGAAATGGTGAGCTGGTCCGAGGTATCGGCCTTCTCCAGTTCCTCCGCCGCATTGAACGGAAGCACATCCTGGAGGCGTCCTTCCTTCGCCTCACCGATCCGCCGCACGATATCATCGGCGATGCCGTGAATGCCGAGCGTCTGTCCCTCGGCCGCATGATAGATCCGGGCAACGCCGTAGCGTTCGAGTTCGCGGATCTCCTCGGGCAGGATCACGCCTCCGCCTCCTCCGAAGACGAGCACGTGCGGAGCGCAGCGTTCGGCAAGACGGTCCACCAAGTAGCGGAAGAACTCGTTGTGTCCTCCCTGATACGAACTCACAAGCACGGCATCGGCATCTTCCTGCACGGCTGCCGCCGTAATTTCCTCCACCGACCGATTGTGGCCGATGTGCACGACTTCCGCTCCGCGCCTGTACATGAGCTTCGAAAAAATATTGATCGACACATCATGCCCGTCGAACAATGCCGCCGCCGTGACGATCCTCATTTTCTCCATGTCCACAGCCCTTTCTTCCCGCCTGCTCAATACAAGTAAAATCCCCTTTTCGTCTTCTTCCCGAGATATCCGGCCGAGACCATGCGCTTCAAAAGCGGAGCGGGACGGTACTTTGCATCGCCCATATCCCGAAGCAGCACTTCCATGATGAATAAACACACGTCCAGTCCGATAAAATCCGCTAGGCGCAGCGGCCCCATGGGATGATTCATGCCGAGCTTCATCACGGTGTCGATCGCCTCGACATCGGCCACGCCTTCCTGCAGCACAAAGATCGCCTCGTTGATCATGGGCATCAGAATGCGGTTCGACACGAATCCCGGAGAGTCGTTGACTGCGACCGGGATCTTTCCCATCTTCGACGCAAGATCCATGATCGTGCGGTAGACCGCGTCCGATGTCTGGAGACCGCGCACCACTTCGACCAGTTCCATCACCGGCGCGGGATTCATGAAGTGCATGCCGATCACGCGCTCGGGATACGACGAGGCGCCCGCGATTTCGGTGACCGAGATGGTCGAGGTATTCGTGGCAAGGATGCATTCGGAATCCGTCAGCAGAGACAGGTCGGCAAAGAGCTGCTTCTTCACATCGGCTTTTTCAATCACCGCCTCGATGATGACGGAACATTCCCTGAGAGCATCGAGGGAATCGGCCGCCGTGATGCGGGCGATGACATCCCTGATGCCTGTCTCATCCAATTCGAGCTTCACCGCCTGCCGGTGTAGATTCGCATCGATCGACGACATGCCTTTTTCCAGCATCGCCGTATCGACATCAACCATGATCGTGGAGAAACCTGCAAGCGCGCTGACATGGGCGATGCCGCTTCCCATGGTTCCCGCGCCGATGACGCCGATCGTTGTCGTGCCCATTGCGCCGTCCTTTATGTTCTGCCGCGTTTATTCGTTCCAGACCGGTGTGGTTTTCGCGATGAATGCGGCCATGCCTTCCTTCGCATCGGGATGGCCGAACGCCGCTCCGAACTCCTGCGATTCGATGATCGTGAGTTCGGTTGCAGGCGTGTCGCGCGAGGCATTGAGAAGTTTCTTCACCGTCTTCAATGCGTGAAGACTGACTTTTTTCATCTCATGCACGAGCGCCATCGTTTGTCCCGTCAGATCATCGGCAGCCGTGACCCGGTCGACGAGTCCCATGCGCAGCGCGTCATCGGCCGGGATGAGACGGCCGGTATAGATCAACTCTTTCGCCCGTGCCATGCCGATGCGCCGCGCAAGGCGGCTGCTTCCGCCGAATCCCGGAATGACGCCGAGCGTGAGCTCCGGCAGTCCGAACTTCGCCGTCCCGGCCGCAAACGCCAGGTCGCAGCTCATCATGAGTTCGAGTCCTCCGCCGAGGGCATAGCCGTGCACCGCGGCAATGACCGGAAGAGGAAACTGTTCGATCTGGTCGAACACGCGGTTGCCGAGAGCCGAGTAGGCGCGCGCATCTTCAGGCGTCATTGTCTGCATCTGCCGGATGTCCGCGCCGGCGGCAAATGCCTTCCCTTCGCCCCGTATGATGACGGCGCGCAGATTCTTCTCCAGCTTCAGCGCCTCGAAGAGCCGGCCCAGTTCCCCGATCATCGCCCGATGAAGCGCATTGAGCGATGCGGGATTGTTCAGCGTGATCACGCCGGCGCTTTCCACGGCAGCATATGTCATGTATTCGAGCGCAGGGATCATATGGAAATGTCCTCGTCGATGGTGAGGCGCATGCGAAGCATGACGCTGGCGAGCGTCTTTCCCTGCGCGTCGTTCTTGAGCGATGTGGTGCCGCCTCCGCCAAGCGATGCATGCAGAAGGAAATTGAGCGCGCCAAGGTTCGGCAGTTCAAAGCGCTCGACGTCTCCCTGACAGATGCCTTTGAAGTATTCGCGCACGCGTTCTGCGGTGAGATACTTTTCCAGAATGGGATAAAACCGCATCGAGCGCGCGATCACGCCGATGTTCGCCGTGTCGCCCTTGTCGCCTGAGCGCGCATGCGCTATTTGGATGAGTTGTATGGTCATGCATCCTCTTTCATTGCTTCGAGATGCCGCGCCGACGATTCGACGACGATTTCCGGTTTCACGAGCGCTTTCGGAATCAATGCCGGCCAGTAGGCGATGACATCGCTCGGCTTCGGACGTCCCCCGGCAAAGCCGGTGACGGAAGGCGGACCGGTCAAAATCAGCGGAGCGATCTCCCGCGTGAAGCGCTCGATCGCAGCCCGGTCCCTTCCGCGCACGCCGATGCGCATGACCACTTCGTTCAACTCCCCGCCTTCGCCTGCCAGCGGTCCGAAGCAGGAATCATAGCCGAGATATTCCGTCCGGATTTCGTCGAACACGCATCCTGCATCGGCAAGCCGCACGCGCAGAATCTCGTCGGCTTTTCTCGCCTTCTCGAGCGCGTCGGGCCATGCATAGGTCAGTGTGCCGAAGGCCGTATACCCGTCATGGTATGACATCGAGACTTTGTACATGCCGGTGGATGGCGCACCGCGCACTCCGGTCATGCGCACTCGATCGGTGCCCTCCTGTGCAAGCCGGATCGACGTGAAATCGGCGACGCAATCGGGCGTGATGTAGGTTTTCGGATCTCCGATCTCGTACAGCAGCTGTTCCTTCACCGTCGCTTCGCTCACCAATCCGCCGGTGCCCTCGTGCTTCGTAATCACGACACTGCCGTCGGGGAACGCTTCGGCGATGGGAAAGCCGATATGCGCCGGATCGGGAACCGATTTCCAGTCGCCGAGGAAATTCCCGCCGGTCGACTGCGCGCCGCATTCGAGAATATGTCCGGCAATGGTGCCTGCGGCGAGTTTGTCCCAGTCATCGCTGCTCCATCCGAATTCATGGATCATCGGCGCGAGCGTCAGTCCCGTATCGGTCGTCCGTCCGGTGATGACGATCTGCGCCCCCTCGCGCAGGGCTTCAACGATCGGCCATGCCCCGAAATAGACATTCGCGCTCATGAGCCTCGGCCGAACAAGCGAAAGGGGTTCGCCCGTTTCCATATTCGACAACCCGGCGCCTTCCGAAATCAGTACGTCGATCTGCTGCAGGATGTCGTCGCCGAGCACGACGCCGATCTTCAGCGTGTCGATGCCCTTCGACCGGGCGGCCGCAAATAGCGCATCGCGGCATGCAAGCGGATTGACGCCGCCGGCATTCGTGATGACCGTGATGCGCCGCTCGACAATCTCTTCCATCAGTCCCGTCAGCAGAGGCACGCAGTCGAGCGCATACCCGAGCGCGGGATTCTTCGCTTTCTGCTTCTGCATGATGGACATCGTGACTTCGGCAAGATAGTCCATGACCAGATAATCGATCGGCCCCTTGCGCACCTGGTCCGCCGGCGCCGTCGGCAGATCGCCCCAGAATCCCTGACCGCTTGCGATTCGTATCATCCGCTTCATTCATCAGCCCCCGATTCGTTGTGGTATTCACACTTGTATCACTCCGGGATTGAACGGAGGCAGGTGCGTATTCTGCGCCGCCATGGCGATGCCGCGCGAGATGATGTTTCTTGTCTCGAGCGGATCGATGATGCCGTCAACCCACAGACGTGAGGCCGCATACAGCGGCTCGGTTTCTTTCTCGTACCGATCGGCGATTTCATCGAGCAAGGCCTTCTTCGCCTCGGCGGAGAGTTCGACTCCTGTGCGCTCCATCGCCTGCATCCTGATCGAGAGCAGCGTTTCACTCGCCTGTTTCCCCCCCATCACGGCGATGCGCGCCGTGGGCCATGCGAAGATAAGCCGCGGATCGTACGCCTTTCCGCACATGGCATAATTGCCGGCGCCGTAGCTGTTGCCTGTGATGAACGTGAATTTCGGCACGACAGACGTTGACACTGCGCTCACCATCTTCGCGCCATCCTTGATGATCCCTCCCTGTTCGGCGCGGCTGCCGACCATGAACCCCGTGACGTCCTGGAAGAACACCAGCGGAATCTTTTTCTGATTGCAGTTCATGATGAAGCGCGCCGCCTTGTCCGCGCTGTCGCTGTAGATGACGCCGCCGACCTGCATCTCGCCGGTTTTCGTCTTCACCGCCGTGCGCTGATTGGCCACCACGCCGACGGCCCATCCGTCCACTCGTCCATATCCCGTGACGATGGTTTTTCCATACCCTGCCTTATATTCGTCCAGTTCGCTCCCGTCGAGAATCCGCGCGAGCACCTGATGCACATCGTACGGCTTCGACCGTTCTTCCGGTATGATGCCGTAGAGCTCTTTCGGATCGAAGCGCGGCGGCTGCGGTTTGATGCGGTCGAACACGGGCGCTCCAACATGTCCGATCCGGCTCATGATGCTGCGGATCTTTTTCAGGCACTCCTCATCGTTCGCCGTTTTGTGGTCGGTGACGCCGCTGATCTCGCAGTGGACTTCGGCTCCGCCGAGCCGTTCGTTGTCGATCTCCTCTCCGATCGCCGCCTTGACGAGATGCGAACCGGCCAGAAAGACGCTTCCGGTCTTATCGACAATGAGCGCCTCATCGCTCATGATGGGCAGATACGCTCCGCCGGCAACGCAGGGTCCCATGATGGCCGCAATCTGCACGACGCCCATCGACGAGAGCACGGCATTATTTCTGAAGATCCTTCCGAAATGCTCCTTATCCGGAAAAATCTCGGACTGCAGGGGCAGGAAGACTCCGGCTGAATCGACGAGGTAAACAATGGGCAGACGGTTTTCGATGGCAAGTTCCTGCGCGCGCAGATTCTTCTTGCACGTCATCGGAAACCAGGCTCCCGCTTTCACGGTCGCATCGTTTGCGACGATGACGGTTTCGCGCCCCTGCACAATGCCGACTCCCATCACTGTACCGGCGGAGGGTGCTCCGCCGAATTCTTCGTACATGCCGTAGGCGCTCATGCGCCCCACTTCGAGGAACCATGTGCCGGCATCGATCAGCCTGTCGATCCGCTCGCGCACACCGAGCTTGCCCTTGGCTTTGTGCTTCGCGGCGGCTCTTTCTCCGCCGCCCTGCATCACGTCCTTCTCCAGAGCATGGAGCGAACGGATCATCGCCTTGAGCGACGCATCGTTTCGCACGAAACTGTCCGTATGCGGGATGTCCGATCCGATCACCGATATGGCGTTCCGGTCTTCGACCGATGGTACGCCGTTTTTCTGTCGCTTCGTTTCATGCATAGGAACCGATCACATGCTTTGCGATGATCATCTTCTGCACTTCGGTCGTCCCTTCGCCGATCGAAAGCAGCTTGGCGTCACGATACAATTTTTCGACCGGATAGTCCTTGATGAATCCGTTTCCTCCGAGCATCTGCACCGCTTCGTTGGCGGCGCGTTCAGCCGCTGCGGCCGCAAAGTACTTCGCCTGCGATGCTTCGCTTGAAAAGCGTTCGCCGCGGAACTTCATGAGCGCCGCCTTCTGCGTGAGAAGCCGCGCGGCTTCGATCTCCGTATGCAGTTCGGCGATCTTCCATTGTATCGCCTGAAACTCCGCCAGCGCCCTTCCGAATTGTTTCCTCTTCTTCACATAGGCGACGCTTGCATCGAGCGCGCCCTGCGCCAGTCCGACGCCGAGGGCGGCGATGCCGATGCGGCCGGTGTCGAGCAGCGACAAAGCCTGACGGAGTCCTTCGCCTTCGCTGCCGATCAGATTCGCCGAAGGCACGCGGACGTTTTCGAATGTGAGCATGGCCGTATCGCTCGAGCGCATTCCGAGCTTGTTCAGCGGCGCGCCCGGACGCAGACCTTCCATGCCCCGCTCCACGATGAATGCCGACACGCGGTTCTTTCCATTCTCCCTGCCGGTCACAGCCATGACCGTATACGTCGAGGCCACGCTGCCGTGAGTGATGAACGCCTTCGTTCCGTTGAGCACCCAGCAGTCCCCGTCGCGTTCCGCCTGCGTCTGCATGCCCGACGAGTCGCTGCCGGCTTCCGGTTCAGTGAGGCACCACGCTCCCATCGCGCGCCCGGTGCAGAGATCGGGCAGATAGCGCCGCTTCTGTTCATCCGATCCGAATGCGAGAATGTGCCCCACGCCGAGTGCATTGTGCGCCGATACCGTCAGTCCGACCGAAGGATCGACGCGCGACAGCTCTTCGATAATGGCGGTGAACTCAAGGACCGACAAGCCCGCACCTTCAAACGTTCTCGGGGCGAGCGCGCCCATGAAGTGCAGCTCGCCCAGCTTGCGCACGATGGCGAATGGGAACTCCTGCGATTCATCGCGTGTCATCACCGCAGGCCGCAGTTCATGTTCGGCAAATTCCCGTGCGGCATGCCTGATCCGAGCGACGCTTTCAATGCGATTTGCATCCGGATAGAACTCCATCGGAACTCCTTTCCCTCAGCGTTAATACATGATGAATGATGACTGTGACGGTCAATCGCCGGTCCAGACTGGATCCCGTTTTTCAAGAAACGCCTGCAGCGCTTCCCGCCGGTCCCGTGTACGGATGAGCGGCTCATAACACGATTGTTCAATGTCGAGTGCGGCCTCGAGCGGCAGCCCGAGTCCGTCGTTGATTGCTTTCTTGGCCTGGCGGAGCGCCAGAGGTGATTGCTGCGAGAGCGATTGAAGGATGTGTTCGAATGCGTTGTCGATGTCGGTAGAGGCGACGGACGTGTCGATCACGCCGTCGCGTGCGGCTTGGGAGCCGGAAAAGCGGATGCCGGTGAGAATCCATTTTTTGGCGACCCCCGCATTGGCGCGGCGCGTGAGCAGCTGCGTGCCGCCGGCGGCGGGAATGATGCCCAGCCGGAGCTCCGGAAATCCCAATTGCGCATCGTCCGCGGCGATGATGATGTCTCCGGCCAGCGCGAGCTCAAGTCCGCCTCCGAGTGCGGAATTCCTGATCTGCACCACAAGCGGCTGCGGAAGGCTGCACCATGCACGCACCATGGACTGGATGTTCTTTACGGCGGACCCTACATCGCCGTCAGGCAGAAATGCACGCTCCTTCAGATCCGCACCGGCGCAAAATACGGGCAGTGCGGAACTCAGCGCGACCGCATGGATGCGGTCGTCGGAGCCGAGATGCCCGGCGAGTGCTGTCAGTTCTGAAACGAATTCACGGTTGAGTGCGTTGACGGGAGGCCGGTTGAGAACGACCCTGGCGGTGTGTTTGTCTATGGTCAGCGAACAATGCTTGAAGTGTTCCATCGTCTCCACAGCGCTTGTGTTTGTTCATGGATGATAGAACAACACAGGCGCCGTGGAGATAATTCCCTTTTTTCAATTATAGAGCGGGACTGTCTTCCGCTTCGATGACCGTTTCGAGTTCACCGAAGGAGAAGATCTTTTCGATATCGAGGATGATGACGAAGCCTTCATCGCGCTTGCCCATGCCCTTGATGAACTCGGTCTCGAGCTTCATGCCCAGCTTCGGGGCGGGTTCGATCGAGG
>JBLMZA010000055.1:0-35198 GCA_050258555.1 Acidobacteriota bacterium
CGCGCATGTTCGGCTTCCCGCTGCATATCGGACACCTCACTTCGGGGGGCACGATGGCCAACATCGAGGCGCTCTGGGTCGCGCGCTCGCTGCATCCGTCAAAAGCCGTCGCGTTTTCCTCGGCCGCACACTACACGCATAAGCGCATGTGCGGCGTGCTCCAGATTCCCTTCCGAGAAATCGCCATCGACACGAACGGCCGCATGGATCTCGACGCGCTTGAAGAGGCGCTTCAATCGGGAGCAATCGGCACCATCGTCGCCACAATGGGCACCACATCGCTCGGCGCGGTCGATCCCTTGGATCGGATCATTCCGCTTGCACAGAAATTCGGCGCGCGCGTTCATGCCGATGCGGCCTACGGAGGATTCTTCATGCTCAATGCGCGTGCGACGAATCCTTCAATCGATCCCGCACCATTTCTTGCGCTCAAAGACTGCGACAGCATCGTCGTCGATCCGCACAAACACGGACTCCAGCCCTACGGCTGCGGCTGCATCGTCTTCCGCGATCCTTCGGTCGGCACGCTCTATAAGCATGAATCGCCATACACATATTTTACGTCGAAGGACCTTCACCTCGGAGAAATCTCGCTTGAATGTTCGCGCGCCGGCGCCTCGGCTGCGGCGCTCTGGTGCACGCTCGAGTGCCTTCCTCTGGAAGCCGAACGCGGGCTCGGAGCGGTCATTGCCGCCACGCGCGCCGCAGCGCTTCTGTGGCAGGATGCCGTGAAGGCCAGTCCCGTGCTTCTGCCCTTGGGCGAACCGGATCTCGACATCGTCGCCTATCTGCCGCGCACGGATGCGTTCACCGCCTCGTCCGTCACGCAGGCATCGGAAACGCTCTTTCGCACGCTCATGGAACGCAAGGAGCGTCCGGTCTATCTTGCACTGCTCACAGTGGAGAGCGCGGCTATTGCACAGAGGTATCCCGACTTCGTCTGCGACCGGCCGACCGCCTCGGTGATCCGATCGGTCCTGATGAAGCCGGAACACACGAAGTATGTGCCCATCCTCTTCCGGGATATTGAATCGGCAGTGCATGATATTCTGAATAAATAGAGGAGTAATCTTCCAATCCGGCGCGGAAGGGAACATTCGTGCACGGTTTGCGCGTTATGATGGCAATTCAATAGTTCCATTCACGAAGGCGGAAATTGTATGCATCGCACGGCACTCGCAGCGCTCATTTCACTTTGTACTATTCTCACCGGCACTTTGGAAGCCCAGGAACAGACCGGCCGGCTTCGGGGCACGGTGCTCAATGCCGTGACGAAGGAGCCCATTGTCGGTGCGAGCATTCTTCTCAACAACGGACCGCTTGGCGCGGCAACCGACGCCGACGGAGGCTTCGACATTGCGGGCATCCCGGTCGGCTCCTATCAGGTGAAGGTCACCGCCGTCGGTTTCATGCCGGTGGTGAAGACCGATGTCGTCATCACCAACGGACGGCCTGCCGTGCTTGCGATCGATCTCGCGGAATCGGTGCTCGAGTTTGAAGGCGTCACCGTGACGACGGATTTTTTCCAGAAGAATGTCGAATCGCCGGTGAGCGTGCAGACGCTCGGCGCCGAAGAAATCCGCAGGCTTCCCGGCGGGCTCGAGGATGTCGTACGCGCCGTGTCCATTCTTCCCGGCGTGGCGCAGGTGCAGGCCGGACGTAACGACCTGATCGTGCGCGGCGGAGCGCCGTCGGAAAATCTCTTCGTCATCGACAATATCGAAGTCCCCAACATCAATCACTTCGGCACGCAGGGCGCCAGCGGCGGCCCGCTTTCCTTCATCAATCTCGATTATGTGAGCGAGACGTCATTCCGCAGCGGAGGCTTCGGCGCCCAGTACGGCGACAAGCTCTCGAGCGTGCTCACGATCGGACTCAAGGACGGACGCACAGACCGCATCGGCGGCAAGGCCATGGTGGCGGCGACGCAGTTCGGACTCAACCTCGAGGGTCCGACGGGAGACGACGGTTCGTTCATCTTTTCGGCGCGGCGCAGCTATCTCGATTTCATCTTCAAGGCGGCGGGATTCGGATTCGTGCCCGAGTACTGGGACTTCCTCGGCAAGTCGACATTCCGGCTCTCGGAGCATGACCGGCTCACCATCGAAGCCATCGCCGCGCTCGACAATGTGAAGCAGTTCAACGACACGGAAAAGAAACGCTTCGATAATTCGCGCGTGCTCTCGAACGACCAGACGCAGGCTGTGGGAGGAATAAGCTGGCGGCATCTGCTCGGAAACGGCTACACGACCGTGACGCTCGGCCAGTCGTATGTCGATTTCTTCACGCAGCAGAACGATTCGCTTCTGGTGCCGATCTTCACGAACACCTCGTATGAATACGAATCGTCGCTCAGAGCCGATCTCGTCTACCAGCTCTCGAAGCATGCCGAAGTCAGTGCGGGAGTCCAGGGCAAGATCATCCGCTTTGCAAGCGCGATGCGGCTCCGTCCCTTTGCGACGAATCTCGGCGGCGCTCCCCTTGCGGTCGACGCCGCATCCGATACGACCGCCTACAAAGCGGCCGCCTATCTCCAGTATTCGATGCAGCTCGGCCGGCTGCGCACGACTGCCGGCATACGCGCCGATCACTTCAGCGCGATCGACCGGACGCTTGCCTGGTCTCCGCGCCTCACGGCCTCGTATGCGGTCGATGAGCTCACGACTGTCACAGCCAGCATCGGGCGCTATACGCAGGCGCCTTCCATGATCTGGCTCGTCTCGAATCCTTCGGTGAACCGGAAGCTGAAGCATCTCACGGCAACGCAGATCGTCGCCGGCATCGACCACTTGCTTGCATCCGATCTGAAAGTCAGCCTCGAAGTCTACGCGAAGCGCTATCTGGACTATCCGGCAAGCCTCACGCGCACGTATCTTGTGATGGCCAATACCGGCGCGGGTTTCGGCGGAGCCGAAGAGGGATTCGCCTCCTTCGGCACCGATCCGCTTTCAAGCGACGGCACGGGACGCGCGCGGGGCATCGAATTTTTCATACAGAAGAAGGCGTCCGAGACGCCGTATTACGGACTGGTGAGCGTCAGTTATAATCTTGCGGATTTTACGGCGATGGACGGCATCGAGCGTCCCGGAAGCTTCGATCAGCGCTGGATCGTCAATGCCGGAGGAGGATACATCTTCGATGAAAAGTGGGAAGCAAGCATGAAATTCCGTTTTGCGACTGGCCGGCCGTATACGCCATTCAATGCCGACGGCACGCAGGATCCATCGCGCTACAACAGCGCGCGCATCGATGTCAATCACAGCCTCGATCTCCGCATCGACCGGCGCTGGGCGATGAACGGGTGGGTGCTCGCGGCCAATCTCGACATACAGAACATCTATAATAGAAAGCCGGTGGATGCGCCGCGCTACAACGCCCGGCTGAAGCAGATCGAGAACACCGGAAGCATCGGCATTCTGCCTTCGATCGGCATCAGCGCGGAATTCTGATCAGCCTTCCTGGCCGTTTTCCAGCTTTGCCGCAAACTCCGGATAAAGCTTTTTCATGCAGTCAGGACAGATGCCGTGCGTGAACTGCGCTTCGCTGTGCTGCGCCAGATACGATTCGAGCACATTCCAGTACCCGCGGTCGTCTCTGATCTTCTTGCATGAGGAACAGATCGGAATGAGTCCGCTCAATGTCTTGATATCGGCGAGCGCTTCCTGAAGTTCCTTGACGAGCTCTTCACGCTCGTGTTCGGCGCGTTTGCGCTCCGAGATATCGCGCACGAATTTCAGCACGTATTCCTCCTGCTCGTCCTCCTCCCCCATCCTGACGATGCGTTCGCTGATCTCCGCAGGCACGAGCGTGCCGTCCTTCTTCCGGTTGAGTTCCTCGAACCGCGCCGATCCGGTCTGTCTGAGCGACTCGAACTGGGCGATGACTGCATCGCGCGATTCCGGCGGATGGAGTTCTTCGATAGATTTGCCGCGCAACTCATCGAGCCCGTAGCCGTAGTGATCGCACGCCTGCTGATTGGCGTCGGTGATGCGGCGGTTCATGTCGATCACGAGAATGCTGTCGTTGGCCTGCAACATCAGATTCTTATAGCGCGATTCGACCCGCAGCGCATCGAACGCGCGGGCGCGGCTGTTGACGAGCATCATCGTCATGAGCGAAAGAAGAATGCTCGCCCCAAAGCTGATGCCCGCCACAAGAATCGGGCGGTTTGTATCGAATCCGGCTTCAAACTGCGGCGTCGATGTGATGATGACCGTCCAATGATGCCCGGCGATTTCCACCCAGTTCTCGCTTCTGAAGCGCGGCACCTGTCCGGGCTTGTGTTTATCCGAAATGAACATGAGCGATGTGTCGGAAACCGCGCGGTTGTCGTAGATCGCCATATCGGCGTCGCCTGCCTGCTCGCTGAAGAGACCCGACATGAGATCGTTCATGCGAAACGGCGAATAGACCCATCCCAAAAGCTCCGCTCTCCGCGCGGCCGGAAACGGAGTGACGTTCTTTGTTTTGTAGACGGGAAGGTACATCAGAAAGCCCGCCTGCACGCCCTGATTGGTTTCCTGCACAAGCGTCACTTTTCCCGAGATCGCCGGACGTGCCGAATCGACTGCGAGCGCCATCGCCTTGTGCCGCACCGGTTCAGAAAACATGTCGTAGCCGAATGCGCGCAGATTGCGGTCGGAAAACGGCTCGAGATAGATGATCGAGGAATACACATCGCGCGCGCCCTTGGGCGTGATCGTATACGAGGGATCAATCTCCCGCCTCACCGTCTGTATGTGCCGATCAAGGTCATTGGGCTTCACGATCATCGCGAAGCCGAGTCCCTGTATGCCGGGGTACTGGTGTTCGAGAAGGAGTGACTGATAATATTGGCGGAACTCCGCTCGCGTCACATGGTCTGAAGCAGCAAACAGTCCTTGCGCACCGCGCAGCACCTCCTCATATGTCCGCATGCGCTGCTGTATGCGCTGAAGGGTTTCACGGACGCGGATATCGAAGCTTGTCTGCATGTCCTCCTTGACGGAGCGGTCCGATACATCCCACAGAAACAGTGTGGCGGCGGAGAATGCCAGAAATACAATCCAGGGAAGATACTTGCCGTATGAAAACCAGGAGGTAAAACGAGTTAATTTAATGAACGACGACGGTTCGGTTGTCTGCATTGAGAAATGCTTTCATGAGGGTTCGATGGTGCGCTAATATAGATAAAACCGCCCTAAATCCCAAATGGTTCCTCTTGCATCTCGGGGAAAAATGCCTTATGCTCTCTGAACCTTCACGATTCTGCTCATATTCCGGAGTATCGGTCCATGACGATCCGCTCGCTGATTCTTTCGCTTCTTCTGCTCCCCCATTTCCTTTGCGCCCAGACGATTCCCGACAGCATCCGCGTTTCTATAGACAGGGGCGACTTCTCTGCGGCACAGGCATCGCTTCGCACGCTCATCGCATTGAAGGAAACCTCCGCACAGGCGCGTCTCGACTATGCATTCGAAATCGAGCGGATGGACCGCATCAGGAAGGATTTCCGGCGGACGGAAACACAGGTGCTCTCGGCGCTCAAAAAATATTATCCCGATCTGACTTCGCAGGGGCTGCGCCGGTTCGAAGCCGACGGCTCATTGGAAATGATGACGATCGACGGAGAAAGACGATATTTCAGCAATGCGGTGCCCAATCTCTTCCGCATCAACGCGGAGGCGAAGGAGCATCGGATCACGATGGAAGGAAAGCCGGAAGATCGGCTCGCGTCGTTTCTCGACTCGCTCGCGCCGGCGCTCGTGGCCGAGCATGAGAAAACGGGAAGGCGCCTTCTGCAGCCGCAGAAATTGACGCTCACATACACGATCACGGTCAGGCCCGATGCCGTCCCCGACGGCGAGATCGTGCGCTGCTGGATGCCGTATCCCCGTGAAGCGCAAGAGAGGCAGAGCGCGGTGCGCCTGATCTCGATGAGCGAGCCGCAGTATCTGATCGCCGAGAGCAACAGGCTTCAGCGTACGCTCTATGCGGAAAAAAAGGCGGCGAAGGGCGCGCCGACCGTTTTTACGATGACGGTCGAGTATGTCTGCGCATCGGACGATTACGGGGCGGGCGGCTCGCCGCTTGTGCCCGGGCTTACGCTCTCGCCCGATTCGGTGCGGGAATTCACGAGCGAGCGTCCGCCGCATATCGTCTTCACGCCGGAAATCCGGAAGCTCTCCCAGGAAATCGTCGGCGCCGAGCGCGATCCGCTCAAAAAAGCGCGGCTGATCTTCTCCTGGATCAGCACGCATATTCCCTGGGCAAGCGCGCGCGAATATTCGACGATCCCCAATATCTCCTCCTACTGTCTGGCAACGAAGCACGGCGACTGCGGCATCAAGACGCTGCTTTTTATGACGCTCGCGCGCCTCAACGGCATTCCTGCGAAGTGGCAGAGCGGATGGATGCTTCATCCTGTGGAGGTAAATCTGCATGATTGGTGCGAAATCTTTCTGGACGGATACGGCTGGGTACCGGTCGATCAGTCGGCGGGTTTGCGGGATGCAAAGGACGAGCGCGTGAAGTATTATTATCTCGGCGCCACCGATTCCTACCGCTTCATCGTGAACGACGATTACAGCCGCGAGATCTATCCGGCGAAAATCTTTCCCCGCAGCGAGACGGTCGACTTTCAGCGCGGCGAGCTCGAGTGGCGCGGAGGCAATCTCTATTTCGACACCTGGTCATATAGGATGGATGTGAAGTACGAGCCTGCGCGGCCGTAAGATGGAGAGGTCTCTTCCCTTCCCGACCGGCACACACGCTCTCAGAGCCTGACGGCAAAGCCGAGCGAGGGAAGGATCGGCCATAGCTTGATCTCTTCCTTGTAGGGCCGGCCGGTGCTGTCGAACCGGTAATGATACGCCTGTATGTTCGTGCTGTTGAAGAGATTGCTCACATCGAGGAAGACCGTCGAGAGGCTGCCGAAGAGATGGAACTCCTTCGCGATATTCAGATCGACGCGCGTGTAGACCGGCAGATAATCGGAATTGGGAACCGGAGCGGGCTGCCATTCCCAGATGCGCTTCGTAAAATTGATCGCCGCCGATGAGGGCGTGTACGGATACCCGCTGCCGTAGACGAAGCGCGTGCTGAGACTCCAGTCCCTGCCCAGCCGGAATTCTCCGGTCGCAGCCAGCGTGTGGCGCTGATCGGTGTAGCGCGGGAATGTCGTTTCGATTCCGTTGAGCATCGCCGTCTGCCGCGCCACCAGATAGCCGTAGCTGATCCAGCCGTAGAAGACGGGCGTCGAATAAATCAGCTGCATGTCGATGCCGTGCGCATAGCCTTCGGCATCGTTCTTTCGAGAATAATTCACCACGCCCTGCGTCGTGACGGAGGCGGTGATGAGATTGTCGTACTGCTTGCGGAAGATCTCCGCCTTGATGCGCACGAAATCCGTGGACGACTCCCCGGCCGCGGCCTCGTAGTCGAGTCCGATAATATAGTGCACGGCATGCTGCGACTGCGTGTTGGTATCGGCGGCAAACGGATAGGCGATCTGCCGGTAGACGGGCGACTGATAATAATGCCCCCATGCCGCGCGCAGCATGAGCCCTGGCGCGGCCCGATACGAGAGATTGAGCCGAGGGCTCAGCGTCAGGTCCCTGTTGAGATCGAAATAATCGGCGCGCGCTCCGGCATTGAGAAGCAGACGATCCGAGACCTGCACGATGTTCTCGAGATATGCCGATAACTTATAGGAGCGCACATCGATGCCGTCCTGCACCTGATCGGCCGTGTTCACGAGCCGGTGCGAAGCGGTCGTGTCGGGAAAAGAGTATTCGTTCGTGAACTCGTCGATCGTCTCGCTCTGAAGCATCGACTGCATGTATTCGATGGACTGGATATCGGCCCCCGCTTTGAAGCCGTAGCGCGAGGAGAACTGGTAATCGAGCGATGCGTTGAACTCGACCGTGCGGATGCGCAGTTCGTTCCGATAGTCGCGCACCCAGCGGCTGTTGTAGAAATACGTCCGCTGCGGATTCACGCCGGTGTAATCGTAGATATTGTCCCGCCAGGAATTCTCATTCTCCCTCTGCCCGTAAAACGAGATTTCGCTGCGTATGACGGCACGCGATGAAAGGATCTGCGTGAGCTGCAGCGCGGCCATGTCGCTGTAATAGGTGGCATGGGCCATGGACGAATCGGTAATCTGCTGATGGTTCGTATAGCGTGCGCCCGTCTGGTCCTGTCCGATCCACGTGAAGGCCGGTTCGTACTTCCTGTGCGCATCGGCCGAAAAATCGTCCCCCGAATGGATAAGCTTCAGCACGAGCTTCGAGTGGGGCGCAGGCGCATACGAGAACACTCCCTGCACGTCGTAGAACGACGGATGGAAGTACGCGCCGTCCTCCATGTCGATGAGCTTCATGAGATATTCGAAATAGCTTTTGCGCCCTCCGATGATGAACGATCCTTTATCGCCGATCGGCCCTTCGGCCACCGCATTCAATTCCAAGAGGCTCAGTCCGGCCATGCCCTCGAAGCGGTCGCGGCTGCCTTCGCGGTATTCGATCGCGAGCACGGAGCTCATCTTGTCGCCGTAGCGCGCGGTGAACCCTCCCGTGATGAGGTCCATCTTCCTGATCATATCGGCATTGAAGATGCCGATGCTCGCATTCGAGACTTCCTTCACGTGAAAGGGATCGTAGACCTGCGTGCCGTTGACGATCACGAGATTCTCGTCCTGGTTGCCGCCCCGCACGTTGAAGCGCGAACTGAACTCGTTGTTGGTCGAGACGCCGGGCAGCATCTGCACAGAACGCATCACATCGGGGATGAGCGATGTCACGTGCTTGATCGTTTCGCTCTGGAGCGTGAGCGCATTCACGTCCGATTCTGTGCCGTCGTCGATCCGGTGCGCATAGACGGTGACATCCTGCAGGATGACATCGGTCGATGTGAGCATGATGACCGTGTGCGTGTCGCTGGAAAGCTCGATCGGCAGCTCTTCCGTCTTATAGCCGACGAATGCGCAGCGCACCAGGCACGGTCCCGGCGGCAGCGCGATCGAAAACCGTCCCGCCGCATCGCTCGATGCGCCGAGCGCGGTGCCTTCGATCACGATCGTGGCGAAAGGAAGCGGCTCGTTGGTCGAATAATCGCGCACCTCGCCCGAGAGCGTGACCGATTCCGTCTTCGCCTGCGGCAGCCGCCGGATGATGATGCGGTCGTTGATCCTGTTGAAGGCAAGCGAGAAGCGCCGGGACAATTCCCCCAGCAGCACATCGAGCGTAGTAGATTCATGATCGAGCGTGAAGGATTCGGCAGGCGGGATTTCATCTTTCATATAGACGAATGTGAAGCGCGTCTGCGCCTCGACTTTCGCAAGGATGGCCGCAAGCGTCTGTGCTTCGCTTCCCACGCGCACCCGGAAGGCGCGAAGATCCTGCACCGCATCGCCCTGCCGTGCCGATGGCTGCGATGTCTGCGCCGCGGCGTCCGCGCCGAAGGCCTGCAGCGCGAAGAACAGCGCGAGGGCGGCTCGTCCGATCACACATGATGGTCTCATGTCATTTCTTCGAGAAGATGATCGTTTTCAGACGGTCGCCGTCCCTGACTACCGCCGTGGTCAATCCGGCGGCCTTCTTCAGGATCTCGGCGGCCGTCCAGACGGATTCGTTGGTGAAGTGCACCCGGATGCGGCGGGCGCCATAGGATGCATCGGCCAGTTCGAACTTCACGCCGTAGGCACGTTCCATCTCGCGGAAGACTTCCGAAAGCGGCGCATCATCGAACACGTAGAGATTCTCCTTCCATCCCGAGACGCGCTTCGGGTCGAATGAACGGACGCCCGTGCCGCCGTTGTCCTTATTGTAAACGAACTGCTGCAGCGGAGCAAGGATCACCCCCTTGTGCCTGCTGCCGGTCTCGGATGGCGCAACCTGGACGCTTCCTTCTTCAAGCGACACGGTGAGGGTGCTCTCGGAAGCGAATGCGCGGACGGTGAACTTCGTGCCGAGGTCGGTTGCGGCGATGCTGCCGGCATGGATGATGAAGGGATGCGCCGCGTCGTGACGGATATCGAAATACGCCTCGCCCTCGAGGAAGACCATGCGCGGCGTCCGATCGAACTTCGCCGGGTATGTGAGCCGGCTTCCGCCATTGAGCGTGATCGATGAACCGTCGGGAAGCACGACCACGGCTTTTTGTCCCATCTGCGCCTTCTTCTCGCTCCAGATGACCGGTTCGGCCTGCCGGCCCGTGTCGATCTTCAAGAGACGCAGTCCGGCCAGTATCAGTATGCAGACGATCGCGGCGGCGATGCCAAACTGCATCGCACGATAGTTGGGCGCGGGGAAACGCCTTCGGTTCGGTCCCCAGCGGAATGCGGGCTCATGGTGCCGGAGCTTTTCGGCCAGACGGTCGAGCCCGCGCTCCGAGTCGAACTTCTTCTTCCGCGCCGCCCTTCCGGCATCGAGCCACACGGTGTTGACCTTCCGGAAGAGCTGCGCATACTGCGGCTCCTTCACGAGCGAATCGATGAGTTCCATTTCCTCGGATGTCGCCACGCCCGCCACATAGCGCGATGCCAGTTCGATGAATGCTTCTTCAGTCATTGGATGATGTCCTGTATCGGTGTGCTGACAGCTGTACCTTCTCATCTTCTACGACACGGAATCGGGGAACGATCTGCTATTGCCGGAAGAAAAAATGTCCGGTCAGAATAAGCGGCTGGAGTACTGCGAGAGGAATTTCACGGCTTCGACCATCTGGTTCTGCACCGTGGAGACGGAGATGGAAAGCGAGTCGGCGATCTCCTGATAGCTCAGGCCGTCGAGTCGGCTCATGCGGAAGATGAGGCGGCGGCGCGGCGGCATTCTTTCCAGAAGCGCGTTGATGCCGGACTGGAGATCGTGAAAGGAAAGCAGCCGGTCGGCGTCGTAGTCCGGATCGGCCGGGAAGCCCGCATCCTCCTCGATCGATTCGGCCGGCACGCCGGGAGAGCGCAGGGCATTGAGCGACTGATTGCGCACGGCACCGAACAGGTAGGGCCGCACGCCCGTGCGGATTTCGAGTTCGGCGCGCCGAAGCCACAGCGCCGCAAAGACATCCGCGACCGCCTCTTCGGCGCTTTCATCGGAGCGCGTGATCGATGCCGAGTACAGACAGAGCTGCTCGTAATAGCGCTCGAAGAGTGTTTTGAGCGCCGCACGGTCGTCACGCGTTTTGATGCGCCGGAGGAGTTCTTCATCCGAAGCGCCGTTGCTTCGATGCAATGAAATCGGCTCCATAGGGTGCAGTATACAGAAGTCCCGTGAAAAATGCCAATGGAAGGCCGCGTGCCATAAAAAAAAGCCCGGCATGTTTTTTCCATGCCGGGCTCCTTTGCGCATCGTAGCGTGTACGGGAATCGAACCCGTGTTTAAGCCTTGAGAGGGCTCCGTCCTAGCCGCTAGACGAACACGCCGCTATGTTTAACGATATACAAAGATACGGAATTTGGATGCGGAATGCAAGACGTATCGGCGCGTCCGTAAATCTTTTCCCCGTGTCATTCTGTCATTGATTTTCGCGCGTATTTCCCTTATATTTTTTTACTTATGACTATTCCAGTTCATTAATCACTATCACGTTCATTGCAGTTAGGAGCGCTATTTCAGTATGGCTATTATGACGAAAATGCGAGACAGCATGCCTGCCATCTTAATTGGTCTCGTTGTTGTCTTCTTGATCACCATTGTTTTCGAATGGGGAATGGATTATGTCGGCATCCGTTCAAAGCAGCACGATACAATCGGCGTCATCGATGGAAAGAAAATTTCGAACACGGAATTCTCGGAGCTCGTTAAGCGTCAGGCCGATCAGCAGAAAATGCAGACACGGCAGGAGCCGGATGAAAACGCCTACCGCATGATCCGCGAACAGGTGTGGAACAGCCTCGTGACGCAGACGCTCGTCGAGCAGGAAAGCGAACGCGCCGGCATCAAAGTGAGCGACCAGGAGATCGTGGACTGGGTGCGCGGCGAGAATCCGCCCGAATTCCTTGCGGCGCAGTTCCGCGATTCAACGGGACGCTTCAACCGCGCGGCGTATGAAAACGCGCTGGCCGATCCCCGCAACAAGGACATCTGGGTGCAGGTCGAAGACGCGCTGAAGCAGCAGCGTCTGGCCGAGAAGATGCAGAGCGTCGTGCTCTCGACCGTGCGCGCCACGCCGGGCGAAGTCGAGCAGCGCTTCATGGACCAGAACCTGAAGGTGAGCGCCGAGTACGCCTTCTTCGATCCGAACACGTTCGTTCCCGATGCGGAAGTGAAAGTGACCGATGACGATCTGAAGAAGTATTACAACGATCATCAGGCTGAATTCAAAAATCCCGCGCTGCGCAAGCTGAAGTACGTCTTCTTCAACGACCAGCCCTCCTCCTCCGATTCGTCGGATGTGATGAACGAGGTGAACAGCGTGGTGCAGCAGGCGAAGACCGGAACGGATTTCACGGAACTGCAGAAGAAATATTCCGAAGGCCAGACAGAGCCCGCCGTCGTGCGCCATGGCGAAACGACGCCCGCCAAAGAGAAGGCCATCTTTGCGGCGAAAGTCGGCGATATTATCGGACCGATCAACGATGTGGACGGCATCCATCTGATGAAGGTGGTCGAAGAAAAGCCGGGCGAAGTGTCGGTGAAAGCCCGCCACATCCTGCTTGACGGTTCGAAGGAAGCCGCCTCGATGACGCTTGCCAAGGAACTTGTGGCGCGCGCAAAGAAGGGCGAGGATTTCGCGGCCCTTGCCCGCCAGTATTCCACCGAACCCGGCGCAGCCGGATCGGGGGGCGATCTGGGATGGTTCGGCAAGGGACGCATGGTGAAGGAATTCGAAGATGCGGCGCTCAAGGGCAAGCCGGGCGATGTGATCGGTCCGGTGAAGACGCAGTTCGGCATCCATGTGATCAAGATCGAAGGACGTGAATCGCGCGAGCTGAAAGTCGCCGATATTCTCATGACCGTGAAAGCCAGCGGCCAGACGCGCGATGCGGCATTCCAGCGCGCGCAGGATTTCGCCTATGTCGCCAAAGACGGCAAGTTTGAAAAGGACGCCGAAAGCTTCAGCCTCAAGGTCCAGGAGACGCCCGAGTTCCAGAAGGGCACCATCGTTCCCGGCCTCGGCTACTTTGAAGCGCTCAACAAGTTCGCGTTCAAGGGCGACTTGGGCGACGTGAGCGAAGTGTTCAATGTGAGCGGCGGCTACGTCGTCGCGACGATCTCCGAGGTGAAGAAGGAAGGCGTCCGTCCCTTCGACGAAGTGAAACAAAACCTCCAGCCCCGCGTGTTGTACAAGATGAAGGTGGCGAAGCTGAAGGAGCTGGCGGGCCAGAAGCGCAGCGCGGTGGGCGACAACGGCGATCTTCGCACGCTTGCCTCCGGCGATCCGCGCATCAAAGTCGACACGACCGGCTCGTTCGCCTACGGCGGCGGCATCCCCGGCATCGGCCGCGATTTCGCATTTGCCGGCGCGGCAAAGTCGCTTGAAATCGGAAAAGTTTCGCAGCCGATCGAAGGCGCCCGCGGCGTGTATCTGGTCAAAGTTCTGTCGCGTCCCGGCATCGATAAGGCCGCGCTCGATGCGCAGCGCGCCGTGATCGCCGCACAGATCCAGCAGGAAAAGAAGCAGCGCGCCGTCACCGCATGGCTTGAAAAAGCGAAGGAGAAGGCGAAGATCGAGGACAACCGCGATCAGTTCTACCGGTAAGAGACCGCGCTTCACTCCCTGCTTCCACACAGACGCAGAGGCCATTTTTAACGGAGGCACTCCGTGCTTCGAAGATTCATCCTCATAAGCATGATATCGGCATGTGCCGCGCTTGCGGCACATGCCGATAACTCCGTCCTGATCCTCGCCAAGGCCTCGTTCACCACCAACACGCGCATTTTCTATAATACGAATATCCCCTCCCCGTTTGCCGACATGACCAATGTGTCGTCCAATTTCGGCTACGGCGCGGAAATCCGCGTCTGCACGCCCTGGGAGCGCTGGTTCGTCGGCCTGGCCATCGAGCGCATCAAAGGCAGCCGCGAGGATCCCATGCTCTACAACAGCCCATTTGGCCAGATGCTCGTCAACCGCACGGACGGCTACGAGCTCATGCCGATTGAAGTCAGCGGCTATTACTCCGTTCCCATCAGCTCGAACACGTTCGTCTTTTATCTGGGAGGCGGCATCGGTTATTATTCCGGCAAACGGAACTATTCGCTGGCCGGCATCCAGTCCCGATCGACCGGGACGAACAGCACGCTCGGCATCCATGTCTCGACGGGCCTGCGCTGGATGATCACGCCATGGCTCGGCATCGACGGACATCTGCGCTTCAGGGATCCGCAGATCAGCGCCGTCAACGTCTTCGACCAACCATGGGTGGTGATCGACCGGGTGCGCGTGCCCCTTTCCCAGGAGCCTTCGCATACCCAGATCAATCTCAACGGAATTAATTATTCGGCGGGACTTGCGATTGTTTTCTAAATTTCATTTTTTATAGTGTCGATCAGGTGACGCATCGATCCCGCGCGTTTTTTCTGCAGCGGGATTTATTTTTTTATAGAGAGCGGGGATCACTCATCGCCCCGCCGGAATATGAACGGAAAGCGTGTGAAAAAACAGCCGCCGAGCGCCAAAAAGATCATCTTTCTTGTCGGATTCATGGGAAGCGGAAAAAGCACTATCGGCCCCATCCTCGCCAACACCATCGGTTACAACTTCATTGATCTCGATATCGCCATCGAGCTGCGGGAAGCGAAAAAGATCAATGAGATCTTTTCGGAAAAAGGCGAGCCCTATTTCCGCTCGATCGAGCGGCAGCTCCTGGAAGAGATCGCCGCCTCGGCCAGCAAGACGATCATTTCGCTTGGCGGCGGCACCCTGGCCAGCGAAGAAACGCTGCAGTACGTGAAGTCGACCGGCATCGTCGTCTATCTGAAAGTGAACGAGGACCAGATCTACAAGCGCCTGCACGCCAAAGGCGACCGGCCGATGCTTCGCGATGAAAGCGGGACGCTGCTCAACGGCGAACCTCTCATGGCCAAGATCCGCGCCCTGCTCGACCGGCGCACGCCCTTTTATGAGCGCGCCGACATCATCATGCACACGGACGATAAGAAGATCGGAATGACGATCGATGAACTCACAAAACAGCTCCGCGGCCTCATTGAAAACTGACACGGTCGAAACGATCCTTGTCGATCTCGGCGAGAGAAGCTATCCGATCACGATCGGCACCGGCCTGCTTGGGAGCTTTGCCGAGGTCTATGCCCGGCACCGGCTTCCTTCGAGCGCCGTCGTCATCTCGGATCGGAATGCCGCCCCGCTCTATGCATCGCCCATCGTGCGCGGACTCCGAAAGGCGGGATACCGCGTCCACTCCATCACCATTCCTGCGGGAGAGGGCGAAAAATCCCTGAAGCGCGCCGAGGCGATCTATGCCGAGCTCCTCACGCAGCGCATCGAGCGCTCGGCAACGATCATCGCCGTGGGCGGAGGCGTGGTCGGTGACTTGTCGGGATTCATCGCCGCAACATACCAGCGCGGCGTGCATTTCGTGCAGGTGCCCACAACGCTCCTGGCCCAGGTGGACAGCTCGGTCGGCGGGAAGGTGGCGATCAACCACCGGCTCGGGAAAAACATGATCGGCGCATTCTATCAGCCCGATTTCGTCATGGCCGACGTGGAAACGCTCACGACGCTGCCGAAGCGCGAAATCGTCTGCGGTCTGGGAGAAGTGATCAAATACGGCGTCATTATGAATGCGCCCTTCTACGCCGATGTCATCGCCCGGTGCGCGGACATTCTCGAGTGCCGCCGCGACGTGATGACGCGCGTGGTGGCCGAATGCTGCCGCATGAAAGCCGAGGTCGTCGCCGCAGACGAACGCGAACAAGGGCGCCGCGCCATCCTCAACTTCGGACATACGATCGGCCACGCGCTGGAGAAAGCCGGCCGTTACCGGAGACTCAAGCACGGCGAAGGCGTGCTCTTCGGCATGCTCGCCGAGGCCTGGGCGGCCGTCGCGCTTGGGCTGCTGCCGCAGGCGGAGTTCGATGCGTTCGAACAGGATATTGCGCGCATTCCCCTGCCCTCGCTCAAAAAATTCCCCTTCGACTTTGCTTCGCTCTATGCGACGATGCGCATCGACAAGAAGGCGAAGGACGGACAGGTTCGCCTCGTGCTGCCTGATGCGATCGGACACGTGCGGCTTCCCGAAGCGGTGGAACAACGCGTGCTCAAGAATGCCCTGCAATTTCTGAAGAATCGGGCGCGCTGAGTTTGCGCCCGATTCCCCTGCACACGACAGGCGCGTCTATCCCGTGAAATTCACTTCCTTTCTCTTGCTTCCGACCGAATAGTTTGCAATATTCTCTCCCGCACTCTCTTCCTATGACAAAGGACTCTCATGAAAATTCTGATCCCTGATCTCCAGCGCTTCCGGCAGAAGAAGTTCATCATTCCAGGCCTGGGCGGCATCATGCTGCTGGCCGTGATGATCATCTATGCGGTGCCCGATGCCTCCTCCATCGCCTCCACAGTCGCAAAAAAAGGCGACTTCATCGTGAGCATCAGCGTGAGCGGAGAGATCCGCGCCGCCAATTCGGTGACGCTCACCACGCCGCGCACGCGCGTGGGGCAGCTGCAGATCGTGTATCTGGTGCCCGAAGGCTCGACGATCAAGGAAGGCGACACGGTGGTGCGCTTTGCGACGACCGATGTCGACAAGCAGATTTCCGACAAGGAAAACGAACTGAGCATCGCGCGCTCGGATTATGAAAAGATGCTCGCCGACCAGGCCTACCGCAATTCGGACCAGGACGCCTCGCTCACCAATGCGGAGCTCACATACGAGCAGGCCAAGCTTCAGGTCGAGAAGATGAAGTTCGAATCGGACGTGGCACGCAAGGAAGCCGACATCAGCCTGACGAAGAGCCGTCTGGCCATGGAACAGACGAAGAAGAAGATCGCCACGCAGGTGATCGTCGACAAGTCGGAAAAGAGCAAGTTCGTTCTGCGCATCAATCAGATCGAATCGGATATCGCGCGCGCGAAGGCGGAAAAGGAGCTCTACACGATGAAGGCGCCGATTCCCGGACTCGTCGTCTATGAGATCAACTGGAACACCGGACGCAAGATCTCGGTGGGCAACACGCCGTGGCCCGGAATGGCCTTGGTGAGCCTTCCCGATCTGTCGAAGATGCAGGTGGTCACGAACATCAACGAAGTGGATATCAGCAAGGTCAGAAAAGGACAGAAGGTGAAGATCGCGCTCGATGCCTTCCCCGACAAGCAGTTTGCGGGCATGGTCGAAGAGGTGGGAACGATCGGACAGCAGAAGACGCAGGGTTCGACACTCAAGACATTCGAAGTCGTCATCGGCATCCAAGGCACCGATCCGATCCTGAAGCCGGGCATGACCACCGGCAATGAAATCATCATCGAGACCATTCCCAACGCCCTTTCCATCCCGATCGAGTCGGTGTTCGAGAAGGACGGGCATACGGTCGTCTATTCGATGAACGGCATGCGCCCCCAGATGCAGCAGGTCACAGTCGGCGTCAAAAACAGCAACAATGTGATCATCAAGGACGGCATCCGCGAAGGCGACAAAGTGGCGCTGCGCGATCCGACGCTGAAGGACACGAAGGCCGAGAAGCCTGCAGCCGGGCAGAAAGCGAAGAAGCCGTGAACGTTTCGCAGAACATCGCCATCGGCATGGCCGGACTTCTCACGCACAAGCTTCGGTCGGTCCTGACCGCGCTCGGCATCATCTTCGGCGTCGCCGCGGTGATCGCGATGCTGTCGATCGGCGAAGGCGCCAGGCAGGAAGCGCTCGAACAGATCCAGCTCATGGGCGTCAACAACATCCTCATCCGCACGAAGGAGCCCACGCCGCAGAGCTTCGGCAAGGCCAAGGCGAACTTCTCTCCCGGTCTCGAGATGAAAGACGGCGATGCCGTGCGCGAGATCTGCCCGTTTGTGGAGGCCATCGTGCCCCAGTGGGAAAAGACAACGGCCGTCCAGTACAAAAGCGAGCGGAAGGACGCCAAGATCGTGGGCACGACGCCCGCATTTCTTGAAACGTTCAGCTACCATATGCAAAGCGGAATGTTTCTCGCCGAGCATCACCTTCGCGCGCAGGAAAACGTCTGCGTCATCGGCGGAGACGTGAAGGACGCGCTCTTCCAGTTCGAGAATCCCATCGACCGGCAGATCAAGATCGACAACATCTGGTTCACCGTGATCGGCGTGATGGATCGCCGCGCCGAGCCGGCATCGAAGATGGAAAGCGTCAGCATACGCAATCTGAATATGGATGTGTATATTCCGCTGACCACCGCGCAATTGAAGCTTGCGCACCCCAAGGCCGGAGCGGGAGCCTCACGGATGTACATCAACGGCATCGAGCAGAATCCCGACCAGCAGACGACGGCTCCCTCGATCGATCAGCTCACGATCAATGTGGCATCGGGCGCCGATCTCGGCGAGGCATCCTCGATCATCCGCCGCATCCTCGAGCGGCGGCATTACGGCGTGGACGATTACGAACTCATCGTGCCCGAGGCGCTCGTGGAGCAGAGCCAGCAGACGCAGCGCATCTTCAACATCGTGATGGGCGCGATCGCCGGCATCTCGCTTCTGGTGGGCGGCATCGGCATCATGAACATCATGCTCGCTTCCGTCATGGAGCGCACAAAGGAGATCGGCATACGGCGCGCCATCGGCGCAACGCGCTCCGATGTGCTCGGACAGTTCCTCTTCGAGGCGATCTTCCTGAGCGTGGTCGGCGGATTCATCGGCGTCGTGCTCGGCTACGCGCTGACGGTTGTCATCACGCTCTATGCCGAATGGAAGACCGTCGTCTCGATTCCCGCCGTGCTGATTTCCTTCTCCGTTTCAGCGCTTGTCGGCATCGCATTCGGCTATTATCCGGCGCGCAAGGCGGCCTATCAGAATCCGATCGAATCACTCCGATACGAATAAATTCTGGAAACCAATGAAAAGACTCTCAGCTCTTCTCCTTGTACTCGTGTTTGTGAATTTGCAGGCGGAGGAACACCCGGCCCCGTGGACGCTAAACGACTGCATCGAACGCGCGCTCACAGGCGGCTATGCCGTGAAGAACGCCTCGTCGCAGTACAGCGCCTCGCAGAAGAATTACGAAGCGGCGCGGCGGCGTCTGCGCACGTCCGTTTCGCTCTCGCTCGATCTGCCGAACTATCAGCAGGCGCTCTCGAACCAGTTCGATCCCCTCTCGCAGCAGTACAAATATTTCGAGCTCACCACGACGCGCATGCAGGGCACGCTCTCGATCAATCAGCCCATTCTCTTCACCGGCGGCACGCTCACCGTGAGCGACTACGTCTTCGGGCGCGATCAGACCAACGGCGCATTTTCTTCCGGCGCGGGAAAGGATTACTTCCACAATTTCTTCGTCGAATTCCGCCAGCCGCTGTTTACGACGAATCAGCTCCGACTCTCCGACGAGCGCAGCCGCCTCGCCTTCGAACAGGCGCAGGCCGACTTCACGAAAAATCAGCTCGATATCGTTTATGCGGTCACGGACGGATTCTACTCGGCCTATCAGGCCTCGCAGCGCTATGCGATCGTCCGGGAGCAGGTGCGGCAGAACGACGAATCGTATTCGACGGCGAAGCGCAAATACGAATTCGGGCTCATTCCCGAAGTCGAAGCGCTGCAGTCGGAAGTGGACCTGGCATCGAGCCAGAACGATCTGCTGAACGCCTCGCGCGATGTGGAGCGGACGAAAAATCAGCTCCGTCTCCTTCTCGGGCTTTCGCTCCGGGACCCGATCGAGCTGTCGGCACAGGTCGAGACCACGGCCGTTGCCATCGACAGCACGCGCGCCATCGAATCGGCCCTGAAGAGCCGGGCGGAAATCCAGTCGGCCGCCCGTTCGATCGCGCAGCGCGAGCTCGACATCGATGCGGCGCGCGCCCGAAGCCAGTTCCGACTCGACGTCTCGGCCACGTTCGGATACAACAAGGCCGCCTCCGATCCCAATGATCTTCTGGGCCGCTACGGAAGAACGCGCTCGGCGGCGCTCACGGTCTCTGTACCGCTGTTCGACTGGGGCGCGCATTCCTATGAAGTCGAGGCCGCGGAAGTCCAGTTCGACAATGCGCTGGCCGCCCAGGAGTACGTGCAGGATCAGGTGCGCCAGGAGATACTCGATCTGCTCGGGCGCATCACGGCGGCCGAGTCGCGCATCCGCGTGCTGCAGAAGAACGTCGCCGTGGCGCAAAAGGGCTACGACATCAGCATCGAGCGATTCCGTACGGGCACGATCAGCCGCAACGACCTTGCGCAGGCGCAGCAGCGCCTCACGACCACGAAGCTCAACAGTCTTGCCGCGCAGATCGAATACCGGCTCGGCATCGCCGATTTGAAGCGCAAAACGCTCTACGACTTCGAGCGCCGCGAGCCGGTGAAGCCGATCAGAGGCGCAGCGGAAGAGTAATGCGCAGAGTCTGCACGCTGGAACCGCTTCCCTCTTTACATTGCTGCGGCAAAACAGTATATTTGAATAACTATATTATCAACCGGAGCACGAGCAGTCATGAAAATCAGCGATATCCTCGATGAAACGCGTATTCTCACCAACATGGAGGGTGACTCGAAGTCGGACATCATCAATACACTGATCGATCTCGTTGCCGTTTCGCCGAAAGTGCTGGACAAGGAAAAGGTGAAAGAGGCGATTTTTGAACGCGAGAAGATCATGTCCACCGGCGTCGGCAACGGCTTCGCCATCCCCCATGGAAAGACGGATGCGGTCTCGGACATCGTGGCAGCGTTTGCCGTGACGAAGGAACCAATCGACTACCAGGCGCTCGACGAGCAGCCGGTGCGCCTGGTCTTCCTCCTGATCGGCAAAGGCAACATGGTCGGTCCGCATATCAAGCTCCTGAGCAGGATTTCGCGACTGATGAACAAGGAAGAATTCAGGAAAAAATTATTGGATGCGCCCACCCCGAAGGAAGTCATGGAGATATTCAAGACGGAAGAGGCCGCATGCTTGGACAATTGAACGATGAAGGATCTCCCCGGCTCCTTCATCGAGTGCTCTCCTCCCACCATTTTGCATAATTTCCGTGATACTAAAATCGATCAAAGGTACAAAGGATATACTGCCCGCCGAATCGCTCCGCTGGCAGCATGTTGAGCAGGTTGTGCGCGATGTGTTCCACCGCTTCAATTACAAGGAAATCCGCACGCCGATGTTCGAGCAGACGTCGCTGTTTTCGCGCTCGATCGGCGAGCTGACGGACATCGTCGGCAAGGAAATGTACACGTTCACCGACCGCTCCGGCGATTCGGTCACGTTGCGGCCCGAAGGGACGGCATCGGTGATCCGTTCCTATATTCAGAACAATCTGGGCGAGGCGCAGCCCCTGGTGAAAGTGTATTATATCGCGCCCATGTTCCGCCAGGAGCGTCCCCAGGCCGGACGGCTCCGGCAGTTCCACCAGTTCGGCGCCGAGGCGATCGGCTCGCCCACGCCGGAAACCGACGCCGAAGTGATCGCGATGGCGGTCGAGATCTACCGGCAGTTCGGCATCACGAATTTCGAATTGAAGATCAACTCGGTGGGCGACGAGGAATGCCGGCCGCGCTACAAGGAAATCCTGCGCGCCGAATTGCTGAAGGTGAAGGATCAGCTTTCGGTGGAAAGCCGGAACCGCATCGATGCCAATCCGATGCGTGTGCTGGATTCGAAGGATCCGAACGACATCCACTGGACCGAGAATATGCCGCGCATCACCGATCATCTCAATGAGGAGTGCCGCGCGCATTTCGAGCGCGTGAAGGAGCTGCTGACGCTCCTGGGCATCCCCTTCACGGTCGATCCCCGGCTTGTGCGCGGACTCGATTACTATACGAAGACCGCCTTTGAGCTCACGAGCACGGAGCTCGGTTCGCAAAGCGCGCTGGCCGGAGGCGGCCGCTACGATCTGCTCACGAAGGAGCTTGGCGGAAAACAGACGCCCGCCGTCGGGTTCGCCGCCGGCATCGAACGGCTCATGATGGTGCTTGAAAAGAATCAGTTCGCGCCCCCGGCCCTGAGGCCCCGCGTGTTTCTTGCGGCGGCCGACCAGGAAGCGCGCTCATGGGCCATGAAAACGACGATGGAGCTCAGAGCGCAGGGCATTGCGGCGGAAACCGATTTTCTGGGCAGAAGCCTCAAGGCGCAGATGCGCGAAGCCGACCGCCAGCAGGCGCGTTCGGTCATCGTGGCCGGCGCCCAGGAACTGGCACAGGGCACGGCGATCCTGAAAAATCTTGACGATCATACGCAGCAGGAAATCCGGCTGGACGCGCTGGCCGACGTTTTCAAGACGCAGTAATCCGGAAAGAAACGCGGCACGTATTGTTTGCGGCACGCATGCACATTGTCTGTGACGGAAGAGTCACGATCCATCAACGTTCACTATTCCGAAATCTTCATGACCGCGAAGAAAAAAACCGAGATCGAATACCGTCTGCTCGTCGTACCGGCGTACGATGAGACGATGCAGAAATACGGTACGCTTTTTCTTGTCGAAACGGTGAAGCAGTTCACGAACTTCAACTATCAGATCCTGATCGAAGAAGGCGTGCACAAACGGACCGTCACCTGGAAGATCCACGGACTGAGCGCGCCGGCGATGAGCATGCCGGCTGTGGGAGGAGCGAAGTTCGATAAGATTTATTTCGACATGAACGGCACCGTTCATTTCACGATGATCAAGAAGGACGGGCACGAGAACACGGCCACACTCAAGGTGACGCCCCAGGGCGTGAAGATCGTCGAGCTTCCGGAGCATCCGTTCATGACGGTCTACACGAGCACGGACGAATTCGAGGCGAAACGCATCGCCGACATGCAGAAGCCCGTGCACAAGCCCGACATACACCGGACGACGCCCGTCCAGAAGTAACCGGAAGCGCGGCGCGGCGACACTTGCGCCGCCCTTTTTTTATTCCCCCACTCCACACATTATAAGGAAGTTCCTGAGAGCATGATTCCTGTGTTATTCACGATCGGCGGCATCCCGATCTACAGTTTCGGACTGATGATGGGCATCTCATTCATCATCGGTTCGACGTTATTGACGGGCGAACTGCGCCGCAAGAAAATGAATCCCGACATGGGAAGCACGATCACGCTCCTGGCGCTGGCCGGCGGCATCGCTGGTTCGAAGATTTTGTATCTCATCGAGAACTGGGGCGATTTCATCGACAATCCCGTCTCGATGGCATTCTCTCCCGGCGGACTCACGTTTTACGGCGGATTCATTCTGGCGACGATCCTGATCGGCGTGTATCTGAAGCGTCAGAAAGTCAGTTTCTGGCGCGTGGCCGATGCGGTCGCTCCCGCCCTGCTGCTGGCCTACGGCATCGCGCGCATCGGCTGCCATCTGGCCGGCGACGGCGACTACGGATTTCCGACCGATCTTCCCTGGGGAACCGACTATTCGAAAGGCACGTATCCGCCCTCGGCCGCGTTCAAGGATTTTCCGGAGATCACCTCGAAATATCCGCACGGCGTCGTGCCGGACACGGTGCCCTGCCACCCGACGCCGGTCTATGAATTCCTGATCTGCTCCGTCATGTTCTATTTCCTCTGGAAATCGCGCAAGCGTCTCGGGCCGGACGGCACCGTCTTTGCCGCCTATCTGATGCTGGCGGGCGTGGAGCGCTTCGCCGTCGAATTCCTGAGGCTCAACGAGCGCTTCGTTCTCGGGCTGTCGGAAGCGCAGATCATTTCGGTCTTTCTCATTTTCATCGGCGCATGGCTCTTCCGCCAGCGGCGCTCGGCCATCAGGGTGAAGCCATGAATCTGATCGTCGGCAGACATCCCGTGATCGAAGCGCTGCGTTCGGGCACTCTCATCGAAAAAATCCTCGTGGCCAAAGGCGCGCACGGCGACGCAATCCAGACGATCAGGCATCTGGCGCGCGAGCGCGGCATTCTCTGCACCGATGTGCAGCCAGAGAAGCTGGCGCAGTATACCGACGTGCAGACGACGCAGGGCGTTGTGGCGATCGGAGGCGAGAAGGCATATTGCGACGTGGACGATATTCTGGAAGCGGCGCAGAAGATGAACGAGAAGCCGTTCATACTCATTTTCGATGAGATCGAGGATCCCCACAATCTGGGCGCATTGATCAGAAGCGCCGTCTGCACGGGGGCGCACGGCGGCATCATTCCGAAACACAACGCCGCCTCCGTGACCGAGACCGTCTCGAAAACCTCCGCCGGCGCCAGCGCACACTTCCCCATTGCCAAGGTGACGAATATCGCCCAGACCATCGAGGACCTGAAAGAGAAAGGCGTCTGGATCGTGGGCACCGATGTCGGCGCAAAGCAGACATTCATGCAGATCGATTACACGATGCCGCTGGCCATCGTCGTGGGCAACGAAGGCCGCGGTATGCGAAGGCTCGTGAAGGAGAAATGCGACTTTCTGGTGACGATTCCCATGGCCGGCACGCTCAATTCCTTCAATGCTTCGGTCGCCGGCGCGCTCATGATGTACGAAGTCTTCCGCAAGCGCGCCGCGAAATAACTTTTTCACAGCACAAAGCGCAGTTCCTTCTGCGGCGTGCGGCAGTCCATATCGGTGCCGCGGTCGCGGTGGTCGGCGATCTCGGCAGCCACGCCGATCGCGCGCCCGTAGAGGAAAAGCGTAAAGACCAGATCCTGCACCTGCTTTTCCGTCAGCGCGCCTGCGCGCATCTCCTTCCACACCAGCTTCAGTGAAATCACGGCGAGCACGGCGTCGATGTTGACGCAGAAGACGTTGCGCGTCACGCCCTCGTCGAACAGGCTCTGCACGAGCCGATGATAGAAATCGAGAAAGATGTTGTAGATTCCCTTTCCTTCGAATTCGGTGCGCACGAACTGCTCGCGCGGATCGATGTTGATGTCGTTGCCCTTGAAGACGGGGTGATTCACGCACGGGATGCGCGCATAATCGAGACTGCCGAGCTCCTTGGCTTCCTTTTTGTAACGCGCATACCGCTTCACGACATCGAGCGCAATCGCGCCAAGATCGGTCGAGGGATCCTTCACGCCCGGATCCTCCAGGTGTGCATCCTTAAACGCATCGAGCAGGAACTTCACCGCTTCGAATCCGTTGCCTCCGTGCGCGAATCCCGTATTCGAGAGGAATCCGACGAACGCCATCGAGATGTGGTTGCGCGCCGAAACGGACTCCTTGGCGCCTTTGGCCGAGATCGTGCCGGGCCCGTTCGTGATCGTCAGCCCGATCAGCGTCTTGAACTCGTAGAGCGAGGCGGCATCGGGCTGGCGGTTGAAGAGGATGCGGAAGGCATTCTCGGTGAACGAGGCGTTGATGTTCGAGATGCGCGGATCGACGAGCTTCTTCCAATGCTTGTTGTTTTTGCGGTCGATCACCGAATAGGCGACGATGCGCGAGAGCACATAAAAATAGGACATGGCATCTTCCACCACTTCGCGCGAGATACGCTTCTCGAGCATCGGCGTCCAGAAGATGCATGTGGCGATCGAGCCCAGCAAAAATTCGTACGTGCCGCGGATCTCCATCTGCGCGCGCTCGGCAATGCCGATGATGTGCTGGCAGACGCGCACCGCGGTGCAGGGCTTCGTGCTCTTCTTGATTTCCTTCAGCAGCATCTCGCTCACTTCGCTCTTGGTCTGAGGCTCGGAGGTCAGCATCGTGCGCGTGATGAACTCGTCCATCTCCCCGGGGAATTCCGTCGTGCGCTCGTCGATGCCGAACTCGCGGATGAGGTCGATGATGTCCTTCACATGGGCGCGCGTGCGCGACAAGAGCGCCTTGTCTCCGATCAACGCGATCTGCGAGGCGATGTACGCATTGGGCGAGGCGCCGTTGTTGCGTCCGATGTCCACCCAGTCCATGCGCGACTCGTCCATCTTCAAAAAGAGGTTGAGGATGAGATTGATCGTCGGGACGTCGGCCGGCTCGGGCATCACGTGCGCCAGCGCGAAATAGATGTTCTCTTCGATCGTGTTCCGTGACAGCTCGAGCACCGACCGGCCGTGAAGCTCGGCCACCTGCGTGAGGGGATCCATCTTCGACGCGCCCGAACGGTTGCGCATGCTCTGCCGCAGATAGTGCGCACCCACCTGCTTGTTGATCTCATGGATCTGCTTGTCGTAGGGCGGCATCGCCTTCACGATCGGGATATCGAGTTCGACCGGCACCTGGATGAGCCGGTCGCCGAGCCACGGCTTGAGCGAAAGATCGCCCGTGGCGGGAAAATCCGGCGTTTCATCGATCTTCTCATAGACGGCCCTCATCGCATCGGGAATCGCCTGGATCGAGGCGACGCGCACGCCGCGCTTCGATACCTTCGGATCGTTCGGATCGAAGACGCCGACGCCGAAATACTCGTCGAACCAGCGTTCCTTGCTTTCCGCATCGTCGCCGCTGCCTGAAAGCGCGCCGGCATGCCCTACCGATCGCGTGATGTGCTTTTTCCATCGCCCCGTCACGCAGACGACGATGGGCTTGTTGAATCCGAACTTCCGATCTCTGATCATCTCGAGCGCCATGCGCTCGTAATAGCCGCCGGGTTCGACATACAGCACGACCGCCTTCGTGCGCGAATCGTTCTGCGCCGCGAAGAGGAATTCCGGCAGCGCAAAGTGTATGATCACGTCCTTGCCGCTCGAGACGGCGGTCGTGATGCCGAAGCCCTTCGTCTTCAGGTATTCGGCGATCGTCGTGGTGAAATTGCCAGAGTTCGAATGGATCGCCACCGAACCGCGCGCAAGGCTCGATTCCGGATCGTCGCCGCCCAATGCACCGCCCACTCTCACATGGTCCCAGACGTTTGCCACGCCGAGACAGTTCGCGCCGATCACATCGACGCCCGCTTCCTGGCAGATGTAGCGGATGTTCCGCGAATCCTTCAGGCTCACTTTTTCCGTCACGATGACGATGCGCTTCAGATCGTCGTTCAATTGTATCATTTCGGAGACGGCCTGGCTGACGGCCGAAGGCGGCAGATAGATCACGCCCATATCGAACGCATGCCCTTCCTGCATCACGTTGCGGACGCTCTGATAGACGGGGATATCGCCGAGCTTCGTTTCCAATACGCCGTGCTTGCCGTACTGCACGCCGGCCACGATATTGCCGCCGCTGTATTCATGGGAAACCGGCGTGACCTTGCGGCTTTCGCTTCCGAGGATATTGACCACGCAGACGCGCGAGTCCTTGTTCACCAGCTCTTCGAGCGACTGGACGCCGACGAAGTAATCGAAGGGTTTTGTTTTAATGGGACGCATAAGAGGTTTTCCTGACGGACTGTTTCAATATTGTCTGTGTGATGTGCGGCTTCGCGCCGGCACGGGCCCACATGGAAGGCCATCAACCGTGCAGCGCCGCGAATTCTTTCTTCCCTTTTTCGGCCCACCAGCGCTCGATCTTCTTCGCATATTCGATCGTCAGGATCATCGACGTGTCGTAGCCGAAGATCCGGTAGGGCAGCTTCAGCGTATCCAGAATATCCTTGCCGTAGAAGAGTCCCTTCACGAGATTCGGTCCGCCGCGGCCGATGACCGTATAGATGGGCTTGCGCCCGTGTATGGCCACGTGATCGCGCAGCGCATCGAAGATGCCCTTGAACGTCACATAGATGTCCGTGTTGTTGGCCTTGCCGCCGATGATCAGGAGCACATTGGCCTGGTCATACCAGTACTTGAAGACAATGCGGCTGATCTCGTACATTTTTTCGTAGGGGGGATTTCCGCCGAAGTCCGATGAAAAGATCGCCAGGCTTCCCAGTGTCTCCGTCGCCGCGGAATTGGCTCCACCGCCGAACATGAAGGGAATGATCGTGCCCTTCGGATTGAGTTCGAGCACATCCGACTGCCCCTGGTATGTGCGCAGCTGGTTGATTTCGGATTCGAACTGCGAAATGTCGGATTGAAAGACCGTGGGCGGCAGTCCGATGCGCTTCCATGCGGGATTGTCTTGGTCGAATCCCGCCTTGATGTCGCAGGCATACGGCACAATCCTTCCGCGCGCATCCTTGAACATGCGGATCGGGTTGAGTTCGAGGGTCGTGAGCCCGTAGTCGTTGAAGAGCGTCCAGAGCTTCGGCAGGTTCTGCACAAGCGGCGAGATGTATTCCTCGGGACATCCGAGATCGCAGAGCGAATTGGTGATCGAGAACGATTTCAGTCCGATGAATGGCTCGATGGGGATCGTGATCTTCTTCGAGGCCGGAAGCGACTCGATATCGACGCCGCCGAAGGGCGTGATCGTGAACACCGGCTCGCGTTTTTCGGAGCTCGATGTGATGCTGAAATAGACTTCAAGCTCTGAGGGAATGAACGCCTCGAATGTCACGCCGTTGGCGCGTATGGTCCTGCTGCCGTAGACATGTTCGGCAAAGAAGAGTTCGCGCTCGGCCTGCCTCGCATCGGTTACCGTGTCCACGACGCGGATGAGGCCCGACTTCCCCTTCTTGCCCACTCCGCCGTTGAAGCTTGGCTTCACGACAAGCTTCTTGTATTTATCGAGCATGAACTGGAGCTCTTCGTTCGTGGCCGATCCGGTGAGGAATTCAGCCACGGGAAATTCCACAAGCTGTAAAAGCTTCGCGCCGTATCGCAGGCCTGAAAGCTGCATGATGCCGCCTCTCTTTCAATAGGGATATTGGAATGGAAAGCACTCCATGATACGATTTTTTTCCTTAATAATCCCCTCCTTGCGCCCGCCCATTCCCATGCTTAGAGCATTCTAACTTGATCGGGGACGGGATTTCCCCGACATTTCATGCATGAGGGAAAGAGCGGTAAAATGTCTCGCTATTACGATCGCGACGGCGCTGTGGCTCGTCCGGCCTCCGGCGTTGGCGCAGCCTCACACCTCCATGCTGCCTTCGGTCGATTGGCAGACCATTGCGGGGCCGGAGCTTCGTTCCTGGAACAGAATTGAATTTGTCGACTCGCTCCGCGGCATCATCGCCGACGACAGCGCGCTCTTCAGGACCTCCGATGGCGGCAGGACGTGGACGAATATTACGCCCGAGCCCGAAAGCCGGCCCGGCATCCGCGCAATCGAGTATGTCGATACGGGAAGAGTTGCCGTCGTCGCTTACGGCTCGCTGTATCTCTCCGAGACGGCAGGCCGCACCTGGACGCGTCAGCAGGTGTATTTCAACGACATTGCATTTTTCGATTCAACCAACGGCGCGGCAGGCGCCGCGCCGGCGGCGATCTTTCGCACGCGCGACGGCGGGCGGACATGGACGCAGGTGCTGTCGCTTGCCCAGCGCTATCCGCTTGAATCGATCGCGATGCCGGGTGTGACGACGATCGTCTCATCGTGGACGACGCCGCATCCCCCCGGACTGTTGGACGGCATCTTTTATCGCAGTACGGACGGCGGTGAGACCTGGACGCTCCTCAATCTCGGGCGATCGTATTATCCCGGCAAGCTTGCCTTTTCCGATACGATGCACGGCATGGCGCTTGCCTATTCGGCCGGAGGCGTGATCATGAAGACGGACGACGGAGGCGCATCATGGAAGGAATGCTACCGGACGCAGACGGGAGAAGCGTTCCGCTCGCTGTCCGTTCGGACGTCGGGAGAGACAGCCGCGCTGACGGAAACCGGCTTGATCATCCGCTCGAGCGACCGCGGCGTCACATGGATGATCGAGCAGACGCCTGCCGGTTCGAAGCTTCGTGCGATACACCTCTGCACAAGCGGAGCGACATGGGCCGTTGGCGATTCAGGGACGATCCTCGTGCAGAGACCGCGCCTGAATACATCGCGTGTCACGGAGCCTTTGATTGCCGCCGGCGGGTACATTCTTCTGCAGAATTATCCCAACCCCTTCAACCCTTCGACCACCTTCGCGTTCTCTCTTCCTTTTGCATCACGCGTCACGCTGCGCATTTATACTGCATATGGAGCATCGGCGGCAACGGTCGTGCAGGACCGGTTCTTTGGCGCGGGACGTCACACGCAGATATGGAGCGCGGCAGAGAACGCGCGTCTGTCGTCGGGCGTGTATTTCCTGCGCATGGACGCGCGTCCCGTCGATCGTCCGGCTTCCTTCTTTACCATGACGCGGAAGTTCATCCTTCTGCGGTAACAACGTGGTTCCCCATCCGCTGCAGGAGTCCCATTTCCGTTGCCCAGCGCATGACGAGCCGTTTCGCCCGATCGCTTTTCCATTCCTCTTCAAGAGCCCGATGGCAAGTGCTTCCCTTCCCTTTCCGCAGGTGATGGCAGAACCGGCATTCGAGCGGCTGAAGTCCGGTGCCGAAGAGTTCGCAGCGTTCGTCATGGAGAAACGTGCAGCTGTTGTGTGAAAAAATCCGGAGGGCGTACTCGGCTTCATTGCCGCGGAAGGAGGGCGAAAGCACGCCGAACGTTCGCTCGGGCGCGAGTTCGAGCATCATTCGTCGGGAATATCCTGCCTCGATGGCGCGCTCGGCCTCTTCCACCGTCCACCAACCCGGGCGCCGGCAGTAGGCGACGCAGACAGGGCACGAACATGGCTCGGAGGGCGGATATTGCTTATAGAGCGAGCGCGGAAGTTTCGTTCGTTTCATGGCGCGATCCCGATGTATCTGATAAACCGCAGCACGAATTCATCCAATGATACGGGATCATTGTCCTGGAATCAAGAGCATCGCGAGGAATTCTTTGACAGGAATTCTTTGACGCCGTTGCTCGTTCCATTATCCATACAGGCATATCATTCATCAACGGGAAGGAGCAATCGCGATGAAAGTCGGTGTATTGGGATCGGGTCCCGTCGGACTGACGCTGGCCAACGGGTTCATCAAGCACGGTCATGAGGTCATGATCGGCACGAATCACGCGGAAAAGCATAAGGAGCTGGAAGCGAAGACGGAGAATAAAGCCAAGGTGGGAACATTCACCGAGACGGCACATTTCGGGCACATCATCGTGCTGGCGGTCAAGGGATCCGGAGCCGAGTCGGCGGTGCGTTCGGCGCAGTCGGGCAATCTGAAGGGCAAGACGGTGATCGATACCACGAATCCGATCGCCGATGCCCCGCCGGTCAACGGCGTGCTGAAATTTTTCACGACGCTCGAGGATTCGCTCATGGAACGGCTGCAGAAGCAGGTGCCGGACGCGCATTTCGTGAAGGCATTCAGCTGCGTGGGCAATCAGCAAATGGTCGATCCTGATTACGGCGGCACCAAGCCCACGATGTTCATCTGCGGCAACAGCGACGAGGCGAAGTCTCAGGTGAAGAACATCCTTTCACAGTTCGGCTGGGAGGTCGAGGACCTCGGCAAAGCCGAAGCCGCGCGCGCCATCGAGCCATTGTGCATGCTGTGGTGCATCCCGGGGTTCACCAGCAACCGCTGGACGCACGCGTTCAAGCTGCTCAAGAAGGCCCATTGAACGAAAGCATAGTTTGCCTCACACGCGAAAGGTCATAGGTTCAAGTCCCATAACGCCCACAATACTCCCTCATTTTGAGGGAGTATTGTGGGCATTCGCCTTATGCTGACCAAGTTTTCGAAGATTGATTTTTTGTCATCATAGGAACGAGTATGAAACTATAGCTCCTTAACTACGACAAATGTCATATCGTCAGCCTGCGGTTTATTTCCACACCAGTTTTTAGCACTCTTCAACAGCCTATCGATTACCTGCTGCGATGCACTCTCTCCTGAATCCTTTAAAATTGAGACGATCCGCTCATACTCATACATCTCCATCTGTTCGTTAAATAACTCTGGTAAACCGTCTGATAAAAGAAGGAGAATGTCTCCTTTAGACATAGTAAATGAACGCTCCTGATACGGAAAATTATTCACAGCTCCGAGAGGCATGCCTTTGATCAGGATTTTTTCCACCGAGCTTTCTGCCTTTCTCAATAAAAATGCAGGGGGCATTCCTGAAGAAGAAATGCAGACGTTATTCCCTTTTATCCTGACAATACTCAGCGCCATAAAAATTTTTTCCATATTCATATTCTTCATGATACCCGTGCACTTATGGAAGAATTCAGGGATACGCATGTCGTCACCGAGGTCTTTGAACAAACTTTTTGTGATCACAACCATGTTTCCCGCACGCATTCCATGACCTGTGGCATCACCGACAGCGATAGTCAGAACTCCGCTTTTAGAAAGATTGAAGTCATAATAATCTCCGCCAACCTCTGTTGCTGTTTTCATGTACACAGCGATATCGAGATGCGGCACGTGGGGGATTTGTTTGGGAAGCATTGCCAACTGCAAATTGCGCGCTTCTTCAAGCTCTCTGGTTTTTCTTTCATCTTCAGCTTTATATGCAATAGCTTCCATCTCCGCTGCATGAGCATGCGCCTCAGCTGTCTGGGCATGCAATTCAGTTTCGCGGATTCTGGACTTTTCCTGTTCGCGGTGCCTGACCCATCGTATGATCATGTACGCGGTGCCTAAAATCATAAGCACATAGACAATGTACGCAAGCCGTGTTTGCCACCATGGGGGATGAATAATGATAACGAGAGTTGCTTCTTTTTCCGACCATATCCCATCGCCGTTTGATCCCATCGCATGAAAAATATATTTCCCCGGATTCAAATTTGTATAAACGGCCAGTCTGTTTGTCCCCCCGTGTCTCCAACCGTCGTCATAATTTTCGAGCCAATATTGATATTGATTATATTCCGGGTAGGCAAAATGCAGAGCGGTCATCTCAATGGTAATATCATTTTCAAAATGATGTAATTGAATTTCTCTTGTAAAAGGGACATCCTGTTTGAGGGGTGAATCCCCGCCGATAGGCAGTGAGTTATCTCCGATTTTGAAGTCAGTCAAAAGAATATTGGGCGGCACTGAATTGAGTTTGAGATTCTTTGGATGAAACTTCACCAGGCCGTCATATAGCGTAGATAAGTAGATAGTACCGTCATCCATCTTCACGCCGCCAACATGCAGGCAATTACCCGGCAAACCATGTTGTTCTGTGAACATGATGAATCTCTCAGACTGTGGATCAAATTTCAACAAGCCGCCGCCTTCCGTAGCACACCAAAGGAACCCATCTTCATCCTCTAAAATAATATTAACCTTGTCGCATGTTATCCCCAGGGGATGAGCGAACAATTTTACAGTGCCGCTTTCACTGTTAAAAAGCCCTAATCCTTTCCCGTCTGTCCCAATCCATAATCGTCCCCCGGAATCAAAACATAGAGTCAGTACAAGCAGGCCTTCAAGGTAGTAAGAAAACGTGTTTTTCTTTCTATCATAGCAATATAGGCCATTCACTGTTCCAACCCATACTCTATGCTTTTCATCTTCAGCAAAGCACATCACATTGACATCTGGCGGGGGTCCGGAATCATATGCAGATGAATACCTGATGAAAGAATTCCTGACCGGGTCATAGCTATTTAAACCATCGTGTGCACCTATCCATATCATATTCCGGCTATCCTGAAATAAACACCAGATATCGCGGCTGCTGATACTTGTTGAATCATTTTCTTTGGGAAGATATTGAACGTATTTTCCATTATTAAGGCGTTTAATGAGACCGCTGCCGTACGAAGCTATCCATAATGAATGCTCTTTGTCTTCCAGAACATTTGGTATCTTCGAAAACACGATGCCATCAGACAGCATCGTATCCAGTTTTTTATCCTGAATAAATGAGAGTTTCCGGTTTACTTGATCATATTGCATAAGTCCATTTGAACTCCCGACCCAAAGTTTTGAAGGATCATTTTGGCATTTTTTGATGCCATACAATGTGGGCTTTTGTTGGTTTTTATCAATCGGAGCCGGAATATGCTCAAAGTAGCAGCTTGAAGGATTCAATTTCACAACACCGCGGAAGTCTCTGCTGAACCACAGTGAATTAAAACTGTCCTTATAAAAAGCAGTTAACTCTTCCTCACCGAGGTTCTTTTTGGTGCTGACATTATCTGCATACTTTTGTATCTGATGAGTTTCTCCCTTTACAAGAAATATTGTTGTACCGGAAACTGTCCACACAGTACCGTCTTTATCACCGTAAAAGGGTCTCAATAGCCGGTTCTTGCCCGGACGCTCCTCACTGCCATTGATTAAAATGAAATTTTCATGCTCTGTATCATAATATGATAAACCTCTTTTCGTATATGCCCACAACCGGTTCATGCCATCCTGCAAGATAAACCCGCAAGAATCAGTTGGCACACGGCAATTGGTGGAATTCGCATGGGAATATTGAATTAATTTTTTAGTGCGATGGTCAAACCGAAAGACCCCCTGTCCCCTCGTAGCTATCCACAACCTTTTACTGTTATCCTCAAACAGTGATACAACCATTGCGGTATCAAGTATACCGGAACGCAAAGAAGTTCGTGAAGCAGGGATGAAATCATCAGAAGTTCTATTATATAGGTTTAAACCCCGTAATGTGCCTATCCATAGATTTCCATGAACGTCCTCGATGATGGGAGTCAATGGGTGCGGATAAAGAATTGAAATAGCGGCAATATCATGACTGATACTTGAACTATTCCCGGCATCGTGATGATAGTGAACCAACTTCTCCGAATGAATATCAAACCGGGCAATATTTTCATTACCAATTACAATCCAGATATTATCAAATGAATCAATAAAAAGACGAGAGGGGTGCCAGCCTCTTTGACTTCGGCCTATGGTGGTTGAATCATCCTCCCGCAGTGTGAAGCTCCAAAAGCGGTTGGTCCTGGGATCATATTTCGTTAAATACCCGTCTGCAACTGCCAGCCATAGGTTTCCATATCGATCTTCAGATATTTGAATAATTCCGGTTGAAGGGACACTATACGGATTGTTTGTGTCAGGCAGGAAGGTCTTAAATTTATAACCGTCATATCTGGCAAGACCATTTAGGGTTGCAATCCATAAATATCCCTGGTGATCTTGATAGATGTCCCAGATACGGGAGTGAGGCAGGCCATTATCCACTGAAAAGTGCTGGCTTTTAAACTCAACAGATTGACCAAAAACCGCAATCGCCGGAATGATGAAAAGCAAACCGGCAATGTTGAAGAAAGGTTTTTTCCGCATTGAGGTGGTGGCTAATTTGAAGCGCTTCGGCATTCATTAGCACCGATTCTCGAGCTGGACTCACGACTGCTGCCGCGTCGGCGAGCCAGTCCGATACGCCAATGTACCGTTCGGCGGCATCGAACGCAAGCTCCTGTCATCAATTCACGACCGATTTTGAACAACTCGCAATTCAAAGA
>JBLMZA010000056.1:0-13202 GCA_050258555.1 Acidobacteriota bacterium
GAAGAGGCGATCGAGAATTTCCCGATCTCGCGCGTGTTCGAGACATGGATGCCCGAGCAGGGGCACGCGTCGTACGAACCCACTTCGATGATGCGCACCTGGTTTCCGGCTTCTTCCGGAAGGCGAGAGAGATTGAAGTTCTGCGAGGCTTCCTCTCTCGTGAGCATTCGCTCCCGCACATCCAGATGCTGCGCGATCACATCGTTGACCGCCGCTTCGATCCGCCCTTTTTCCTCCTCCGTCAGATCCCGCACGAAGCGGTAATCGCATTTCGACTTCTTCTTTTCGATGTGGGCGCTGAAGGCCCGTCCGCAGGCGAACATTCTATTCATGGTCTGATTGAGAATGTGTTCGGCCGTGTGGCTTGCGGGATGATAGTTCTTCGGATTTTCATTCATCGGTATTCGTTCCTTTAATCAAAGACGACGGTTTTTCTTCCGTGCACAAGCACGCGGTCTTCCAGGTGGAGCCGCAGTCCGCGCGCAAGGACGAGCCGCTCAAGATCGCGGCCTTTTCTGATGAGGTCATCGAGCGAATCCTTGTGCGAGATGCGTATGATCTCCTGCTCGATGATCGGGCCTTCATCCAATATGTCTGTCACATAGTGGCATGTGGCGCCGATGATCTTCACGCCCCGCTCGTGCGCCTGCCGGTAGGGATTGCCGCCGGCGAAGGCGGGCAGAAACGAATGGTGTATATTGACAATGCGGTGCGGATAGCGCATGACGAAATCGGGCGAGAGCACCTGCATGTAGCGGGCGAGCACGATGGTATCGATGCCGTGTTCCTCAAGCAGCGCGCGCTCGAGCGCTTCCGTTTCCGCCTTCGTTTTTGCGCTGACAGGAAAGACGTGGTATGGAACTCCATAGCGCGCCGCAAGCGGCGCAAGATCCTCGTGGTTCGAGACGATGAGCGCGATCTCGGCGTCGAACTCCTTCAGATCATGCCTCCACAACAGCTCCTGCAGACAGTGATCGTAGCGCGAGACGAAGATGGCGAGCTTCCGGCGCTCGGTGTTCAGGCGGAGCGAATAGTGCGCGTGAAACCGTGAAGCCAGCGCGGAAAATTCGCGTTCAAGCTCTGAAGGCGGTATCGTGAACTCGGCCATATCCCATGCCACGCGGAAGAAGAACGTGTCGTCGGTCCTGTCGACATGTTCGTCCAGATCGATGATGTTGCCGCCATGCCGGTAGAGAAACTCCGACAGATGCGACACGAGTCCCTTCTGATCGGGACAGGACCAAAGCAATATGGCGGCTGGAGAGGCGGCGGCGTTCGTCACGGGCACTGTGTTTCCTTCTGAAAATAAGACCGACAATGGTGAATTCTCTAATATACCGATTTGCCCGCCGACACTCAAAGTTTCTCCATTGTTGCAGTTGATGGAAAGAGGGTGTATTTTTCCTGTGAAGACCATCCTGGATACATCCGACAAGGAGAGAACGCCATGGCACTGCATGCACTGTCCGAGTATGTCAATGCGCACCGCCTCTGCGTTGCAATCGGTGCGATCCTGCTTCTGCTTGTGCTGGGAATGACGATCTACTGGGAAGATGTGGCGCGCGGCATGCATGATGGATGGAATGCCGCCGGAAAGTAAGACGCCGCATCGCTGTTCTCAGAGCGGCGCGCAGGCGACGGCGATCTGGCGCGTCTGGTCGACGGCGACGGCCGTGTAAAAATGATAATGCATCCCTTCGGCGCGTATGATGAAGGGCTTTCCCGCATGCTCGTCATCGAACGATCCCGGGGCTCCGATGGTGAGCACGGGGTTGTGCTCGTAGACTCTCCACCCGAGCGGAAACTCCGCGTCGGTCGTCCAGGCCAGTCCGTCCGATGTGTGCTTCCGGTCCCAACTGTACCACGCCATATACCACCGGTCTCCGATCGGAAAGACGCTCGGGTCTCCCGCCCGTCCCGAAGCGTCCCACCGGCCCGCAATGCCGCTTCCGACGAGAATGGGCGAGTGCTCGTCATCGACCCTCCAGTGCATGAGATCATCCGATGCGGCATAGCCGATATATTCCTCCTCTTTCCCGTTGACGATACCAGAAGCGTTGAAAAAGAGGTAATACGTGGCGCCGCGCTTCACAATATTGGGATGCCAGATCGCGTCGCGCCGCCATCCGCTCCCTGCGGGCGCGATGACGGGATTGCCCGCGAAGCGCGTCCACGTGTGCAGATCCTTCGATGTGGCGAGATTGAGCGACTTCGTGCCTTTCTCATATCCCTTGCCTGTCACGCCAAAGTAGAACAGATAGTATGTGCCGCCTTCGGCATAGAGGAAGGGGCCCGATGCGCCGTGACTGTCCGGCGCGCCCTCCGTGCCGCTTCCGGCAAAGATCGGACTTCGCCCGTCCTTTTCCCAGTGCAAGAGATCACGGCTCCAGGCGAGACCGATGCGGGGACCGGTCACGTACTTGTAGCCGCGGTGTGTCGTATCGGTTCTTCCATAGCCCGTATACACCATGCCGTACATCGCGCGCGACGAATCATACCAGACGACGGGCGATTCGACCATGCCCGCATCCCAGGCGCTGCCCGCGCCGACAGGAAGCACGACGCCTTTTTTTTCCAGGGGCACGCCCGGAAAGCGTTCGGAAGTTGTCATCATCGTCGAGGTGGTTGAAGAACAGGAAAGGGTAAGAAGCGCAAGCGCGCAATAAAGAAAAGGGAAGAAACGGGACATGGTCAACAAGTCTGTCGATGGATAGATGAAGGACGCGAAAAAAAATCTCCGCACACTGTGCCCGAAAGTGTACAGAGATTTTTTTTCAGGATCAAGCAATCGCCGTTTTTTGCTACTTGAAGAGCCAGACCAGATCCGAATAGCCTTCCTTTTCCATGTCCTTTTTCGGAATGAAGCGCAGCGATGCCGAGTTCATGCAGTAGCGCAGATTCGAGGGCGCGGGACCGTCTTCGAACAGATGTCCGAGGTGCGCGTCTCCCACGCGGCTTCTGACTTCGATGCGCTGCATGGCGTGCGTGTTGTCGACGCGCTTGGCCACATGACGCGGATCGATCGGCTTGGTGAAGCTCGGCCATCCGGTGCCGGAATCGAACTTGTCGCGCGAACTGAAGAGCGGCTCTCCCGTCGTGACGTCGACGTAGATGCCTTCCTCGTGGTTGTTCCAATATTCGTTGGCGAAGGCGCGCTCGGTGCCGTTATGCTGCGTGACGGTGCGCTGAAGGTCGGTCAGCCGCGCGTTCAACTCGGCCGGAGAGGGTTTCGAGTACTCATGGACTCCTTCGGCGCCCCAGACGCTCGTGATGAACTCGTCCCGGCCGGAAGCCGAGCGGTAGCTGATGTAGCGCGCGGGATTTTTCACGCAGTACTGCTGGTGATACTCCTCGGCCGGATAAAATTCATCGAGCTTCAGGATCTGCGTCACGACGGGCTTGTCGAAGATGCGTGCGGACGTGAGCCGCTGCTTCGACGTTTCGGCGATGCGCTTCTGGGATTCGTTCGCGTAGAAGATGGCGCTTTTATACTGCGGCCCGCGGTCATGAAACGAGCCGCCGGCGTCGGTCGGATCGAACTGTCGCCAGAAAAATTCCACGAGCTCTTCATAGCTGATGAGCGAAGGATCGTACGAAACCTGTATCGCTTCGTAATGTCCGGTCGTGCCGGTGGACACCTGCTCATAGGAGGGGTTCTTCACGTGTCCGCCGGTGTAGCCGGAGATGACCGTATCGACGCCGTCCAGTCCGTGGAAGGCTTCCTCGATGCACCAGAAGCAACCGCCGGCGAATGTCGCCTTCTCGAGCCGATCCTTGTCGATCACGGGCGCCAGGGGATTGCCTTGTTGTTCAATGTCGTGTGATTTCATGAGTGAACAGCCGGATAAAAGTGATAGAATTGCAGCGACGGCAGCCAGGGTTTTCATTGTCGCTCCGTGCATATGTGTGTTTGAAGTTCGTTTATATAAACGGCCTGAAGAAAGGGGAAGTTCCGTTTTTCAACCGGTGAAACGCGCGTCCCGGCGCGAGCGAAAAGTTGCGCCGTGCTTCCTAGATTCGAATGAAAAATTGCGTATATTGAGCATCACCATTTCATCACGATTCTTATTTTTCTGAAAAAGGAGTATGCTGTCATGTCGACCAAAGCTGTGCTCATTACCGGCGCCAACGGTGAAATCGGGCACGGGCTCGTTTCGCGGCTGCGCGAGATCCGTCCCGATGTCCGCATCGTCGCGATGGATGTTCATCCCTTAAGCAAGGAACTCAAAGAGCAGTGTCATGAGACCATCATCGGCGATGTGCTCGATACGACGCTTGTCGATCGGCTTGCCGCGTTTTACGATTTCGAATCGATCTATCATCTTGCGGCGATTCTTTCGACGAAGGCGGAACGCGAGCCGGTGCTCGGGCACCGCGTGAATGTCGACGGCACGATGAATCTGCTCGAACTCGCGGCGCGCCAGGCGCGTGCCACGGGCGAGAATGTGAAATTTCTCTTTCCGAGTTCCATCGCGGCCTACGGACTTCCGAGCGTCGAGGCGAAGATGAAGGCCGGCAAGGTGAAGGAAACCGAATGGCTCGGCGCGCGCACGATGTACGGCATCAATAAAAAATACTGCGAGGACCTGGGGCGGTATTACAACTGGTACTACCGGCAGATCGATCCGCAGGTGCCCACGGGCCACGTCGATTTCCGCGCGATCCGTTTCCCCGGACTCATCAGCGCGATCACGCTTCCCACCGGCGGCACAAGCGACTACGGTCCGGAAATGCTGCACATGGCCGCGCAGGGCAAACCCTACCGATGCTTTGTGCCCGAGACGGCCACGCTTCCCTTCATGACGATGGCCGATGCCATCAGCGCGCTTTTGAAGCTGGAGATGACGCCGGCCAAACAGCTCACACAGGTCGTCTATAACATCGCCGCCTTCAGCGTGACGGCCAAGGATTTCTATGACGTCATCAAGCGCGAGTTTCCTGATGCCGATGTGACGTTTGAGCCCGATGTGCTGCGTCAGAAAATCGTCGATAGCTGGCCCGCCGATGTGGATGATGCGCTGGCGCGTGCCGAATGGGGCTGGGCGGCCGAATACGACTTCAAGCGCGCCTTCGATGACTACCTGATTCCGGCGATCCGACAGCGCTACGGCCGATAGCCCGAAGCGTCGCTGCGCCGCTGCGCCGCATTTTCGCCTCATACCCCTCTCTTCCTTTCAACAATCCCGGTTCATGCGTTCGGCTCCAGGCGCATGAATCGGGATTGTTGTTTTCCTGCCATTCATCCGGAGCAGGCATCGGACAAACACCGATGCAAAAATTACGAGTCTGTCTGATGCGGATATCGGCGGTAAATGGATAATGTTTTCTGCCGGATTTTCCGATAATACCGGAAATAACGAGAAGTGTACCGATGAAAATTCTGGTCGTCGACGATTTTGTAGCCAATATTTCATTTGTGCGCGTCGCACTGTCGCGCCTTGGCCATGCTGTACTCACCGCACGCAACGGGAAGCAGGCCGTGGAGATGCTGGCATCCGAGCCGGTGGAAATGATCATCACCGATTGGATGATGCCCGGCATGGATGGACTCGGTCTCATCCGCCAGGTCCGCCGCATGCCGCTCGGCAGGCAGCCGGTGATGGTCGTGCTGACGGCGCTGCGTTCGCACGAAGCCGAAGCGCAGGCGCTGGAGGCCGGCGCCGATGCCTTTGTGATGAAGCCGGTCACACCGACACGCATTGCAGAGCTGGTCAGCGATGTCGAAGCCGGAAAATACCGGCACGGCGTGCGTCCCTCTCCATTGGCTTCGGCGCTTGTGACGCCGACCGACCGCGGCATCGCTTTGGGTGCCGGCGCCAACGCCGCCGACGCCGTCTGTACGGTGTTCAAATCGCTGGGAGCGCTTCCCGATGCGGCATTTTTCATCGTCTTGCACGGTCCCGGATGGGCCTCGGAAGTCCTCAGGGAACGTCTGGGGGCACTGGCGCCCGGACGTGTGCATCTTGCCGAGGATGGAATGCCGGTATCGGCTTCGTCCGTCTATATTGCGCCGGGCGATTGCCATCTCACGCTTGCCTCCGACGGTAAACGAATCCGCCTTGATGCCGGTCCGGAAGAAAATTTCCACCGGCCTTCCATCGATCCACTCTTCCGCAGCCTCGCCGAAGTCTACGGACGCCGGGGCACCGGCATTGTACTGGGCGGCACCGGCATTGACGGCTATATCGGCGCAGGACACATCCGCGTGGCGCATGGAACCGTCATCGTCCAAGACCCCGATGAGACGGTTGCCTCCCAGATGCCGAAGAATGTCATTGCGCTGGGTCTGGCGTCCCGGGTGCTTCCCCTCGCATCGATTGCGGGCGTGCTCCGCAATCCGGCCCGGAGCGCCGAAGAGCATTCCATGTATGCCGCCTCGGTTCATCATTTCGGAATGCGCGCATGAGGAATGAATTTCGATATCGCGGCGGCAGCGGGGCTTCGGCTCCGGTCACGACCGATGTTGCGGGTCCGGCATGGACGGAGGTGATCGATGATGCCATCGGATCGCTTGAGGCGCTCAATGCCTCGACAGAAGAAGGATTTCTCACCGCCGGCGCCCGTCTGCAGGAAATCTTCACGCGTATCATGGGCATCTCCGGCGGACTGACCGACGTCATCAGCGCGTTCACTTCGGAAGCCAATGGCGATCTGCGCGCGCGGCTGCATGGAGTGACAAAGACCGCGTCGCGCCTGTTGGACAATTTCGAGTCGACATCGACCAATGCCGCGGCGCACCTGAAGCAGATGCGCACGGCGATGGAAGACCTTCCGGACACGCTCAAAGAGTTCGACCGCCTCGTCTCCCAGCTGCGCATCATGGGCATCACCACACGCATCGAAACCGAGCGCCTGGGCCTGACGCATATGGGGTTCGAGCATCTGGCTGAGGACGTCACGACGCTCGGCGAAACAATCTCCGTGAAGGCGAAAGAAGTGCAATCGAGCCTGCGCTCGATCACGTCCATCGTGCGCGGCAACGAGCAGAACCTCGTCCACCTGCGGCAGAAGCACGCCGACCTTCGCAAGAGCGTGATCCACACGATGGACTCGGATATGCAGCTCCTGAGCGAGAAGCATGAAATTCTCATGAAGGTGGTGGAAAATGTGTCGACACACTCGCAGGATGCGATGCAGACGCTCAATCTCATCGTCGGCGCCATCCAGTTCCATGACATCACGCGCCAGCAGATCGAGCACGTCATCGAAGCCCTGCGCGATCTGCGCCGCGAACATCCGGATGGCGACACCGCTGCCGCGTCGCATCTGATCGTCGTCTGCGGCATTGAGCCGGCGCAGCTGGCATCGGCCCGCACCGAGTTCACCGAAGCGGTGCTCTCGATGATCTCTTCCTTCGGCAGCCTGGCCGCCACGGTGAAGGTGATGCAATCAGAAAGCCGCGAAGCGATCGGATCGAGCGGATCGGAAGGAGAAACATTCTTCAGCGTGGTGGGGGAGAACCTGCGCAGCGTGACGCAGGCTCTGGGAGAAGGCGAGCGCACGATTCATGAATTTCTTGAGGCGCTCGAGGAGATCGACAAGGTCGTGCAGAAGATGAAGCGTTATATGGAAGAGATGAGCGAAGTCGGCGTCGAAGTCGAACTGCTGGCGCTCAACTCCCGCATCCGTGCCGCCAAGGCGCTCGAGCGCGGCGCGGCGCTTGGCGTGATCGCCGAGCGCATACAGCAGATCTCGACCGTCTCGCAATCGCATATAGAGACGGTCGTCGCCTCGATCGCCGCGCTTGTGGCGGAGACCGAAGAGATGAAGCAGATTGCCATGAATGCGGAGCGTTCGCGCACGGCCGGAACCTCGATCGCCTCGATGACCGCTGATCTGGATGAAATGTCCCGCATCTTCGAATCAAACAGCGCATCCGCCGCGGATGTGCTTGGCCGCACCGATGCGCTTTCGGGCGTCTTGGGCACGGAGCTCGAGGAGCTGGCCGGACTCATCCGGCGCAGCAGAACGGAGATCGACGTCACGCAGCGCATTGAAGAAGACCTTCGCGTGCTCGAATCCGAGGCGCGCGCTTCGGCCCCCGATGCCGTGATCGAAGAATCCGCCCGGATGCTCGAGGAAATGAGGGCGCGCTACACCATGCATTCGGAGCGCGATATCCATGCCGCCTATCTGGAAGGCCGGATGCCGGGGGAGGCCGGCGCAGTCCCGTCCGATTCATCGATTGAATTATTCTGAACGTTCGTTTACCCACACCGACACACTATTCGCACAGAGGAGAAGGCGCAATGCCGAAACAAATATTGACAGTGGACGACAGCCGCAGCATCCGCCAGATGGTGAGCTTCACGCTCATGCAGGCGGGGTATCAGGTGCTGGAAGCTTCCGACGGGAAGGACGCGATGGGGGTGCTTGCCTCGTCAGCGGTCGATCTGGTGATCACCGATTTGAACATGCCGAACGTGAACGGTATCGAACTCATCCGGCACATCCGCACGCAGCCCAAGTATAAGTTCATTCCGATTCTCATGCTCACCACCGAATCGCAGGATGTCAGGAAACAGGAAGGCAAGGCCGCCGGCGCCACCGGCTGGATCGTCAAACCGTTCAATGCCACGCAGCTTGTGGACGTCGTCAAAAAAGTACTGCGCTAAGGAAACACAACCCTATGGATCGTCATCAGCTGATTTTTTTTGAAGAGGCGCGCGATCTGCTTGCCGAACTCGAAGAGGCCACGCTCGCCCTGGAACAGCAGCCTTCCGATCAGGAACTGGTGGGAAGAATCTTCCGGGCCATTCATACGCTCAAAGGCTCGAGCGCGATGTTTGGCTGCGAGGAGATTTCTCATTTTGCGCACGATGTGGAAACGGCGTTCGACGCGGTGCGCGAAGGCACCATGGCGGTGTCGCCGGAGCTGATCACGCTGGCGCTTCAAAGCCGCGATCATATCGCGCTGCTCTTCCAGAGCCTGGTCAACGGGCAAAAACCCGATGCCGCGCTTGTGGGCGAGGGCGAAGAGATCCTCGGGCAGATCCGCGCGCTCATGGGAAATGTGCTTGCCGAGGCATCGTCGGCGCTGCCGCAGGCTGCGCCGGCGACCGAAGCCATGTGCGAGAGTGAACTGCCCGCCGTGCTCTATAGAATCCGCTTCCGCCCGCCGCTCACCATTTTTCTTTCCGGGTCCAATCCTCTCTTTTTGCTCGACGAGCTGAAGGAAATGGGGGAGAGCGACGTCGTCTGTCATTCGGAGGGCCGTCCGGGGCCCGACGAAATCAATCCCGATCACTGCTATGATTACTGGGACGTGCTTCTTTCCACATCGAGGGAAGAGCAGGCGCTGCGCGATGTGTTCATCTTCGTCGAGGATGAAAGCGAGATCCGCATCGAAGCCCTCGGCGATGCCGACGCCATCGATGATGAAACAAGACGGAGTCTGGTGCGCGCGCTCGAATCGGCCCGGGACTGTTCGCTTGCAACGCTCCGCGCCGTGATCGACGAGGCGGCGCGTGCGCACAGGCCGGCGGAGGAGACGCCTTGTGTCCGCCCGGATGCCGGACACAAGGCGTCCGCTTCCGCGCCGGTCATCGCGGCGCAAGACCATAAAACGATACAAAGCATCAAGGTGCCGGCCGAGAAACTCGACAAGCTTGTCGATCTGGTCGGAGAGCTGGTGATCGTGCAGGCACGATTGAGCCAGGCGGCGCTTTCCTCCTCCGATCCCCAGTTCCGTTCTATTTCCGAAGAGGTCGAAACGCTGGTGTGGGAGCTTCGCGACAATGCGATGAGCATACGCATGCTCCCCATCGGAACGACGTTCGCGAAATTCAACCGGCTGGTCAGAGATCTTTCCGCGGAGCTCGGCAAAGAAATCCATTTGACAACGGAAGGCGAAGAGACCGAGCTCGACAAGACGGTGATCGAGCGTCTGGGTGATCCGCTGGTGCATATGATCCGCAACTGCATCGATCACGGCATCGAATCGCCCGATGCGCGCATGGAATCGGGCAAGCCGCGCGCCGGCACGATCCGGCTTTCGGCATCGCATGCGGGCGCCTACGTCCACATCACCATCAGCGACGACGGGCGCGGCCTCGACGCCGGGGCGATCAAAGCCAAAGCCGTGGCGCAGGGGCTGATGGATGAACACGGCGAATACAGCGAGCAGGAAATCTTTGCCATGATCTTCAAGCCCGGCTTTTCCACCGCGCGCGAAGTCACGAGCGTCTCCGGCCGCGGCGTGGGCATGGATGTCGTCCGCAGAAGCATCGAGGATCTTTCGGGCCAGATCGACATCCAGAGCGTGCAGGGCCGGGGGACCACGATCACATTGAAGATTCCCCTGACGCTGGCCATCGTCGAAGGACTTCTTGTGCGCTCGGGATCGGAATACTACATCCTTCCGCTCTCGATCGTGAAGGAGTGCGTGGAACTTCCGTCCATCGAGGAGCGCAAAGGAAACGGCGGCGATCTCATCAACGTGCGCGGGCAGATCGTGCCGTATGTCCGGCTGCGCGATTACTACGGCATCAGCGACGAGGCGCCGGAGTTTGAATACGTCGTGATCGTCGAAGCCGAGTCGATGATGCTCGGCGTCACGGTCGATGAGGTCTGCGGGCAGCATCAGACGGTGATCAAGAACCTGGGCGCGCTCTACCGGGATGTGCGCGGCGTCTCGGGTGCAACCATTCTCGGCGACGGCACCGTGGCGCTCATCATCGACGTGCCGTCGATTGTCGCAGAATTGCAGCATGGAAAAAAACAGTCTGCGTAATCGCATTATCCATCACAATCGTTATCACTAGAAGAGGATTTTATGCAATGGTTTCTTGATCTCAAGATCGGGACAAAACTCGTCCTGTCGTTTTCGGTGGTCGCCCTGATTGCGGGCTTTATCGGATATATCGGCTATGTCAATATCGGCGAATTGAACAAGGCCGACACGTTCCTCTATCAGAAAATGACCGTGCCGCTTGCCGATCTTGCCGAGATGAACGGACGCTTCCAGCGGGAGCGCTACAACATGGCGATGGCCGTAGTTGAAAATGACAGCCGGATGATCGACGATTATCTCAAGCGCCTGGCGGAGGCCGACAGCGCCTATGACAGGGCCGCGCGGCATTATACGACGACATTTGCCGACGAACAGGACAGGCTCGAATATGAAAAGCTCATGCTGCTGGATAAGCAGTTCAATGAGTTGAGGCTGCAATTGGCCGAGCTTGCCCGCGCGAACAAGGATGCCGAGGCGATGGCGCTGCTTCAGGGAAAGCTCACCGAGGTGAGCCGGGAGACGGCGTCACAGCTTGAAGCGATCACACTGAAGGATGTCGAATCCGCCAGGATTGAAGCCGAGAACAATACGACGCAGGCGGGCAGCGCGGTGAAAGAAATGCTGGCGATCGCCGCGTTCGGCATGGTGCTTGCGCTGGTGTTCGGCGTTGTGATCGCGCGTCTGATCACGCGGCCGCTTCTGCGCGGCGTGGCCATGATGCAGGAAATGGAGCGGGGCAAGCTCGGCATGCGGCTTTCGATGACGCAACAGGATGAGATCGGCGTGCTCACGCGGGCAATGGATGCGTTTGCCGAGACGCTGCAGACGGTGGTGATCGGCAGCATGCAGCGGATCTCGCAGGGCGACGTGAGCATGGAGATCGCATCGCGCGACAAGGCCGATGAAATCAGCCCGGCGCTTCAGGCAATGATCGTTTCGGTGCGCTCGATGGTGCGCGATGCGCGCATGCTTGCCGATGCGGCCGTCGAAGGCAAGCTTGCCCTGCGTGCCGACGCCTCGAAACATCATGGCGAATTCGGCCGCATCGTGCAGGGGATGAACGAGTGCCTCGAGGCGGTCGTCACGCCGCTCAACGATGTCGGTGCGGTGGCCGCGAAGATGATGGACGGCGATATGACGGCACGCATCACGGCCGAGTACAAAGGCGATTACAATGAGATCAAAACGAGCATCAACCGGCTCGGCGAAACGCTGGACAAGATATTGATCGAAATCAGCGCGGCGGCAGATAATGTGGCATCGGGAAGCCAGGAGCTCTCGGCGTCGTCCGAGCAGCTGGCGCAAGGCGCCACCGAACAGGCTACCGCGGCCGAAGAAGCGTCGGCATCGACAGAAGAAATGGTCTCCAATATCCGGCAGAATGCGGATAACGCCCACCAGACGGACTCCATTGCCTCCCGAAGCGCAGGAGACGCCAAAGTCGGAGGGGAATCCGTGCGCCAGACGGTCGATGCCATGAAAAAGATCGCCGACAAGATCTCGATCATCGAAGAGATTGCACGTCAGACGAATCTTCTGGCCTTGAATGCGGCAATTGAAGCCGCACGGGCGGGCGAGCATGGCAAGGGCTTTGCCGTGGTGGCAAGCGAGGTGAGGAAGCTTGCCGAACGCTCACAGTCGGCCGCAGGAGAAATCAACCAGCTTGCCGCGACATCCGTCGATGTCGCCGTGAAGGCGGGAGAGATGCTCGAGCGTCTGGTGCCCGATATACAGAAAACAGCCGAGCTCGTCCAGGAAATTTCCTCTGCAAGCGCAGAACAGTCCACAGGCGCCACGCAGATCAATAAGGCCATCCAGCAGTTGGATCAGGTGATCCAGCAGAACGCGTCGGCAAGCGAGGAGATGAGCGCCACAAGCGAAGAGCTCGCAAGCCAGGCCGAGCAATTGAAAGGCACCATCGCCTTCTTCAAGCTTGAAGACAACGGCCAGAGGCGCTGGAGCGCGGAAAAAGCTCCGCGTGAGAAGAAAGCCGCTTCCGCCGCAGTCGGTCATCTTAAGAAGACCCCGGCACAGAAGGTATCGGGCGAAGCCGTTTCACCCAAAGGCGCCATTGTCCGGCTCGAGGAGCATACGGATGGCGAAGACACGGACTTCGTCAAATTCTAACATGACCGGGCTCGCCCGCACGCCATACGAATCTTTAGAGGCAACGACATGACAATGCAATTGACGAACGAACAGGCCGGTCTCATCACGCAGTATCTGACATTCAAGCTGGAAGAGGAAGTCTATGCGACGGATATCGCGAAGGTGCGCGAGGTGCTGGAATACACGTATGTGACGCGGGTGCCGAAGATGCCCGATTTCATGCGCGGAGTGATCAATCTGCGGGGCCATGTGGTGCCGGTCTTGGATCTGAAGCTGAAATTCGGCATGGATTCAACCAAAGAAACCATCACCACCTGCATCATCATCGTGGAAGTCGCCATCGGCACAGATTCGGTCGTGA
>JBLMZA010000057.1:0-35427 GCA_050258555.1 Acidobacteriota bacterium
GTCCGGCCGCGCGAAGGAGATGGTTCCGCGTCAGTTCAGGCGCCGACGCCGCCAGCGCCATTCCGTCCTGAAGCTGATCGCGAAATCCGTACGCGCCGCTTGCCTGGTAGAACGCCGAACGTGCCCACACACGGCACGCGATGGTCTGATACAACAGCCAGCGGTTGAGCAGAATATCCATCGCACGATCGGGTGTCTTCACCTGGAGGGCGCCGAGCGTCGTATTCCAAAACGCAGTCACCGCCTGGAAGACCGCATCGAGATCCGCGGCTCGGTAACGAAGAATCAGTCGACGGGCGTCCTCCGTGCCGGCGGCGTCGCCAAGCAAGAAGACGATCTTTGCTTCTTCATCCGGCTTGAGATCGATCAGTGTCTGCATCGCACAGCAGGGATCCATTCCGGCGCCGACACGCGTGGAAAGCGGCGCTGCGCTCTCCAGAGCGACAGGATGAGCAAGCGTACCGTTGCGTCCCAAAAATTCCTTCCGGTCCCCGGTCCAGCTCGTCTGGCGTCCGGAAAGGTCGGCGAACGCCACGCGATGCTGATAATCCATTCTCCATGGATTCCGCGCCAGCATCGCCTGTGTCTGCGGTTCGATCTCGGTCGTCACAAACGGAGCCGAGGCCTCGCGCGAAACGGCAAGCACCCATTCAAGATAGGCGGTGACGGAAAGCCGCCGGTTTCGCCGCGACACATTCTTAATCGTCATTCGCGAAATTTTGATCGGATCGGCGAGCGGAACAAACTCGAGCAATTCAACGGCGATGCCATGGGACCGATGTTCAAATCGGCTGTAGCCCTGCCCGTGCCGCGCAATGTAGTCCCCCGGATCCCCCGCGACCGGCAGTGCGGTCGGACACCAGAGTCTGCCGCTGTGTTCGTCCCGGAGGTAGAACACCTCTCCGGGTCTGTCACCGACCGGATCGTTCATCCATGGCGTCAGCTGGTTTTCCCGGCTGTCCTGCGACCAGGTATACCCGCTTCCATCGGCCGAGACCTGAAAGCCGAACGACGCGTTGGCAATGACGTTGATCCACGGAGCCGGCGTCCGCTTGTCATCGGACAATATCGTGACGTATTCCCTCCCCTTTGCCGCAAACCCGCCTGCTCCGTTGGAAAATTCCAACGACGGTGCCGCTGGAGCCGCGGGTGTTGCATCATTCCCTGCGCTGGCGAGCGTCAGTTTGTCGATGACCCATTCATGGGGACGGAGTGAAAATCCGCTCTGCGGCGGCACGGCGGATTCGGATTCCTTCAGCGCAAGAAGCTGTTCGGCAAGGCTTCCGCGACGGCTCATGAGCACCGCGCGGGCGGCGCATTGCAGCGCCATCCGCTCATCGAGCGACATCAGGTCTGCCCGCACGATGAAGATGTTCCCTTGAGCGAACCGGCCATCAGGCTGCGGCCGCATTTGCGATTCGTTCGTCCGCACGACGGTTTCGATCGCGCCTTGAAGATCAAGAAGATAGGATTGCAACTGTTCGTTCAGAATCACCAGATCGACCGCAAGCAGTTTCATCCGCCAATATTCATGGGCGCGCACCAACTGCCGGACAATTTCCATATCCGCCGGATCATCGATCCGGACAAGGACGATCGGCAGATCTCCCGAAATGCGATGCGCCCATAACGCCGATGGTCCGCCCGCATTCCTCAAGAGCACGTCGGAAGGAGGACGAAGCGACGGATTGGCGTACAGAATATGGCCGGCCAGCTGCTGGAAGAGATGCGCCTCCTCTGCGCTGACGGCCAAATGATACAGCTGGACCTGTGCCTGCGTCCAGGCAAGCGTGAGGGCTCGTTCGAATGCCGAGGCGTCATAATGCTTATCGGCCAGGTCGAGCACGGCCTGACGCGTCGGAGCGACCATTGTCCAGAATGCGACGTGCACGGTAGTGCCGGGCGGAATGCGGACGCAACAGCGGAGGCTGAAGACCGGATCGAGCACTGTTCCAGCAGTGTTGGAAAGCGGTCCTCCCCCCATCACCGCTCGCGGCGAGCGCACATCGCAGCCCCGGCCGATAAACCGGGCACGGTCGGTTTCATACTCGAGAGCGCCGATGCTTTCGCCTTCGATGACCGCAAGATGGGCGGCCCAGATCTCGGGATCGGTGGGCGAACGACGGCGGCGCGTGGCAAGCAGGGTGCCGACGTCGGCCACAAATTCCGTCTGCACGAAGAGCTTGGAGAAGGCCGGATGTGATGTGTCCGAGGCCGGCGGCGCCAGCACCACCTCGGCATACGACGTAAGCTCGATCTCCCGCACGCGGGTTCCGAGATTGGACAGCGAGATGCGCCGCACTTCGGCGTCGTTTTCGGGCGAGACCGTGACTTCGAGCGTCGTGGTGATGGTTCCGTCATCGCGCGCGATCTCGATGCGGTCCTCCGAGAACTCCACTTCATACCGGCCGGGCTCCACGCACGTTGGCTGATACGCGGCCGACCATACATCCCCGCGTCGTCTGTCGCGCAGATAGATGTATGCGCCCCATGCATCCATGGTCACATCCTCGCGCCAGCGCGTGACGGCGATGTCGCGCCACCGGCTATATCCTGATCCGGCGCCGGTCATCATGACGGCATAATTGCCGTTGGAAAGAATGTGCGTATGCGGGACGTCGTCGTGCGCCGAATGCATCCGGCGGTACATCGATGGCACAGCCATGCGGATATTGGAGGCGCTCTTGACCTCTTCGCCCCGGGGACGGGCGACAGCCACACCGCGCGGCATGCGCTCCTGCAACAACAATTCGGTCGCCTGGATGATCGGCTCTGTGTGAAAGCGTTGCTGCATTCGGCCCTCGTACAACACATTGCCGATAGCCGTGAGCGTCATTCCCTGATGATGCGCCATATAGGCGCGGACGATGGCCACCGTACTGCCTTCAGGCAGTCGCGACGGCGTATAGTCCAACGCTTCGAAATATCCGAACTTCCCGCGCCCGCCTGCTCCGGCAAGCCGGAGAAAATTGCGGAGAGCCGCCTTGGGATCGATCATCGCCGCCAGGCCGGTGGCATAGGGAGCGATAACGGCGTCTTTGCTGAGTCCGCGTTTCAATCCGAGCCCAGGCACTCCGAATGTCGAATATTGATAGATCAGTTCGAGATCGCGCACATTGTAGGCCGATTCCGAGACGCCCCATGGCACGTCCAGTTCTTTGCCATACTCGATTTGACGGCGCACGACACACCGGGCGGTCTGTCCGAGCAGACTTTCGGCCGGCGTCCTCATCACGAGCGCAGGCATAAGATACTCGAACATGGAGCCGGACCAGGAGATCAATGCCGAATCGCGATCGACCGGCGTCAGCGCCCGGCCCAGGGCGAACCAGTGGCGCATGGGCACATCGCCCTTCGCGATCGCGACAAAACTCGCCAGCCTCGCTTCGGAGGCAAGCAGGTCATAACAGGACGGATCGAGTGAGCCATCGGCCGCACGGCAGCCGAGAGAAAGCAACCGCCGTTTGTCATCGAAGAGGAACGTGAAATCCATGAGTGCGAACAGCTTCATCGAATCCTCTTTCACAGACAAGAGCCGCCGCCTGAGCGACCGGACAGCCCGGCCCGATCGGTCGAATGATTCAATCAACATTTCGACGGCCGCGACGCCGGTCTTGTCCGTTTGGTTCCCGTGGTTTGTGCCGTTGCCGGCCGAACGAAGTTCAACGAATAGTGCCGACAGCATCGGCATCACTGCGTCGCAACACTCGGGAATCTCGTCGAGTGTCGGAATGGCGCCGTTGCCGAGCGCTGCACGCAGGCTGGCTGAGAGCAATGCCGGATTGTGCGTTGCCGCTTCGGCCAGAAGCTGCCAGGGTTTCAGTAATTCGGCATCCCTTTCGTGGCTGTTGACAGAGGCCCTGATGGCGCTCATCCAGAACACAAGCTCCGCGCCCGATTCCTCCTGTGGTCCGCGGGCACCGTCGTTGACGAGCCCGCGTGCGCACTTGTCCAGAAGCGCGGCATGATTTGAGAGATTTCCCAGAACCTGCATCACGCCTTCGGGCGTGGAAGGGGGGCTCGCCAGCAGAGCGCTCATGATGCCGAGCTCCTGCTCGAGTTGCCGTCGGTCCGCGGCCTGCGAGCGTCCATCATTCGGCCATGCCTGCAAAGACTCTCGCGCAAGCAGCAGCGCATCGCCGATGCCTGACATGTGCCTCGGATCCATCGCTGGACGCCGAAGCATTTCCATGCACGCATTGCCGAGAGCGATTAAGTGGCCCGCAAGGTTTCCGCTATCGACCGAGGAAACATATTTTGGATCCAGCGCGCGGAGGCTCTGCGTATCATACCAGTTGTAAAAGTGGCCGCGGAAACGTTCGAGCGTGTTCAACGTACTGAGTGTCGATTCGATCCGCGCCGTCGTATCATAGCTTCCCTGCCAGCCGAAATCATTCGCCGCGACCGTGGATAACAGATACAAGCCGAGATTCGTCGGGGAGGTTCGATGGGCGATCTTCGGTGTGGGCTCTTCCTGAAAATTGTCCGGCGGCAAAAGATGGTCCTCTGCCGTAACGAAGGTTTCGAAATATCGCCAAGTGCGCCGGGCGATCAATCGCAGCGTCTGGGCTTCGTCGATCGACAGCGGTTCGGTGGCGGCGTCGGTCCGGGGGCGGCTCGTCCGCTGTGCGGTCAGCGGCGACAAAAGCCACAGCACCACAAACGGGGCGGCGATCTGCCATGCCCCACTCTGGGGAACCGAGAGAAGACTGAGTCCGGCGACGCCGGCCAGCGCAACGCCTCCGGCCATTCGCCGATAGAAACCGGGGATACTGAGAGGAAGCCCGAATTTCGCCTGAGCGGCAGTCATCCATTCCAGCAGATGACGATGACTCGCGAAAAGCCGGAAGAGCGTTCGCACGACCGCGTCTCCCATGAGCCATGCCTGATGGGCAAGAAGCGAGAGATGGAAGCCGGTCTGCGCCAGTGCGAGCAATAAATCTTTGGCGACGGCGCGAACGTGGCTTCGCTTGGAGAACTGCCGGCTTCGGCGCGGAAGCAGACCTGAGAAAAACGGAAGAAGCGTCGGAAGGGCGATCGTGGCAACAATGCAGAGGCTCCATACGGCAGCCGACGCGGGAGGGAGCCGCCAGCCGGCAACCAAGGCACAAAAGGCGGCCGGAGCCGAGAGTGACCGCCGCAAATTGTCCATCATTTTCCAGCGGCCGATCAATGGAACCTGACGCCGTCCGGCCTGCCCGCTTGCATCCCGTCCCGATCCGAGAATCCAGGGCAGGAGTTGCCAGTCACCGCGCGCCCACCGGTGCTGCCGGGCCGCGGCCACATCGTATCGGGTCGGATATTCTTCGACCACATCGATGTCCGTGACAAGACCAGCCCCCGCAAATATCCCCTCGAGAAGATCATGGCTCAGGACAGCGTTCTCGGGAACACGTCCGGCAAGCGCGGCTTCGAACACTTCGATGTCATAAATGCCTTTTCCGCTATAAGACCCCTTGCCGAAGAGATCCTGATAGACATCCGAGACGGCAAAGGCGTAGGGATCCATTCCACCGGGCCCCGAAAACAGGTGCTGAAAGAATGATCCTCCCCGGTCGGTGGGCAGCGACGGCGTGACGCGCGGCTGAAGCACACCGTAGCCTTCGATCACACGGCCTGTATGCGCGTCGAGCCTCGGCCGATTGAGCGGATGGGCCATCTTTCCCACCAAGCGCCGGGCCGCCCGGCGCGGGAATCGCGTATCGGCATCGAGCGTGATCACAAACCGGAGATCGGCAGGCAGACGAGGCGGATCCAGAAAACTCGTGTCGGTTGCTCCGCGCACCAGGCGGTTGAATTCATGCAGCTTGCCGCGCTTGCGTTCCCACCCCATCCACTTTTTCTCACCTTCGTTCCATAACCGCCGGCGGTGAAGCAGCAGGAACCGTTCGCCTGAAGCGGCCCGTTCATGCCGCTGATTCAATCGGGCGATCCCTTCCTCTGCCGCGCAGAGCAGTTCTTCGTCTCCGTCCACATGTTCACTCGAAGCATCCCTCCAGTCCGAAAGCAGCGCGAAATACAGTTCGCCGTCTTGGTTTGCCAGAAAGTGCACTTCCAGCCGCTCGATCTGCTCTTCAATTTCTTCGCGTGTTGTCAGGAGCATCGGCATCACGATCATCGTCCGCAGCTCATCGGGCACACCGTCATGGAGGCTGAGGGCCGGCAGCGTCCGGGGAGCGAGCCGATGCGTGATCCAGTGGTTGACGAGCGCAAAGGCAGCATCCGAGAATGGAATGATGGCCAGTATCGTCAACATCGCCAGTGTGAATGCGCCCACTCCCGCCTGCGCAAGCATCCCTATCGGCAAAGCCAGAAGACCGGCGCTGACGGCCGCGGCCGCACCGAGGTATCCCCAGATGCCGGCGTGCCGTGCCGCACGCTCGAAGAGCATCCGACCCGACACATGAAACGCAAGTTGGCGCTCGAACGCGCGGCGGCCGTTTGAAAGGAGATAATATCCCGGATCGCTCTGGGGAGCGTTCAGTCCGTCCTGCCCGATGGCGGCATGCTCGGCGTTCCGAAGCGCACATCGAGCCACTTCACGCTCCGTATGCGACGATCCTCTGGCAAGCTCTTCAATGGCATGCCGGTAACTGTCCCGTGTCGGAAAATCCATCGCGGAAAAATTACTGCCCTCACGCAACATGGCATCCACAAGACTGACACCCTCGAAAAATTTTGTCCAATCGACCGCAGAGATCAGGCGCATGCTCGTGATGATGTTGCGAACGGTGACGCTGATGGCGCCTTGAAACTGATGTTCTTCGGTGACCATCTGTTCGGACGTGGTGTGTTGGGCGGCCAGGCGGGCATCGAGCCACCGAAGCGCAGGAGTCACGGCAGGATCCTTGTCGCGCAAGCGCTGCACGATCTGGACGGCAAACGCTCTCGGCAGAGGTTTTCCTTCATAGAGACGGAAGGCACTTTCGACGGGCTCTGGGGGAATCGGTCCGACGCCAAGCAGACGATCTGATGCCGCGTCGGCTTCCTGACGTTCCGTCCGGCTCGAGATAATACGCTCGGCCGAGCGGCGAAGATTTTCCACAAGCACGACGCGCAGCGTAATGGCCACTGCCCAGAGTTCACCGATCGTCAGCGGCTGAATGCGCTGGTAGGCCCCCACAAATCGACTGAGCATTTCAAGATCAAATCGGCTGTCGGTATGGGCGACGAAGGCCCACGCAATGCCGAACACCCGCGGGTACCCCTCGAGCGGTCCTTCGGCAAGCTTGGGCAGCAACCGGTAGTACCCCGGGGGAAGATCGTCATGAATTTCGCGGATCTGCTCGTCAACGATATGAAAATTATCGACGAGCCATTCAGCCGCCGGCGTAATGACGTGTTTGGCGTTAATGGCTTCGGCGATCTTGCGATAGGCCTGGAGCAGCACTCGTCCGTTGTCTTCGAGCCGTGCCGACAGGGCGCGGCCTGTTACCGGCTCCGGCCTCACACGCTGTGCCTCGGCAAGGCTCTCTCCATGCTGCTCGAGCCGTTCGATGCTGAATAGCTCGCTTCGGATCGGCTCTTCCGTTTCCGGAAGATGGGCATCGTGCAACGGTCCAAAGAGGCGAGCAAGCAAATCGTTCACGTCAACGACTCACGATCTCGGTGGTTCTTTTTTGTGCTCTTTTTTCCCGTTTGGCCGCCTGTTTTTCCTTTAAGGTCTTTGCAGGCGCTTTCTTCGAATTCTTCTTGCTGTTCTGGCTTTTACTCATGACGTTCTCGCTTTCGTCAAATGATTCTACTGTGAAGAGTTTCCGATGCGTCGGCCTCGTATTCCGAACGCAGCACCACGATCTGCGCTTCCATGGCCTCGCGCTTGCGTGCGAGGCTGAACTCCTTGCTGTCGATCTCCTGCCGGCGCAGCAAGAGCGCGGCTGCATCCTTCATCTCCTGTGACAATCGGGCCGACCCGATAAGCACGCCGGCACCTCCGACGTACACATCGAGGAGTTTGATACCGTCGTTTGTCAGCCGGAATTCGCGGATCTGGTTTGAATGTTCCATTCCGCGCGATTTCAGAACATACAAGCCTCTGTTTCGTTCGCCTCCAATTTCAATATCGCGCAGCAAGAGCCACGTGTCGATGAGCGATGAAATGTAAAAATCGGGCGTCTCGAGTTTCTCTCCGTCCGAGCTCAGGCTCGTGAAAAAGGCGGTGATCCCTTTCATTTTCAGAAAATCAACCAGCCGCAGGAGCATCATTTTGACCTCTGCATGGTTCTCTCCTTCGGCAAATCCGTTGATCGGATCAAGAATGACCACCGACGGATGGAAGGTGTTGATCTCCTTGATGCTCGTGGTCAGATGCGCCTCCAGCCCGTAGAGCGTGGGGCGGGTCGCACAGAAACGAAGCCGTCCTTGTTTCACCCACGCTTCCAGTCTGATGCCGATCGAACTCATGTTGCGCACGAGCTGGCTGGGAGATTCCTCGTACGAAAAATAGAGCACGCGTTCTCCTCTTCTGCAGGCGGCATCGGCAAATTGCGCTGCGATGCTCGTCTTGCCTGTGCCGGCGGTGCCGGAGACGAGCACCGTGCTGTTGCGAAAATATCCCTTGCCCGAGAGCATCATATCCAGACGTGGGATGCCGCTGGAGATGCGCTCACGCGATGAATGATAATTCAGTCCGAGCGAGGTGACCGGCAGCACAGATAATCCCTCCTCATCGATGAGAAAGGGATATTCGTTTGTGCCATGCGTTGAGCCGCGGTATTTGACAATGCGCAGCCGGCGGATGGAGGATTGGCCGCTCACACGATGATCAAGCAGGATGACGCAGTCGGAAACGTATTCTTCCAGCCCCTGACGCGTCAGGGTCCCCTCGCCGCGCTCGGCGGTGAGGATCGTCGTCACATTTTTCCTTTTCAGCCATTGGAACAGCCGGCGCAGTTCGGCGCGGAGAAGGAGGCGATCGGTGACGTCCGAAAACAGCGCTTCGATTGTGTCGAGCACAACGCGCTTTGCACCGATCGATTCGATGGCATAATGGATCCGGAGGAACAACTTCTCCAGATCAAAGCCGTCGTCGCATTCGGTATGGATGTGCTCAAGCCAGATTTTTTTCCGCGCCACAAGGCGATCGAGGTCGAAGCCGAGCGATGCGACATTGGCCGTTAACTCGCGTTCGGTTTCCTCGAACGAGATGAAGACGCCGGGTTCATCGAACTTCACCGCCCCATTGACGATGAACTCCATCGCAAGCAGCGTCTTTCCGCACCCCGCCCCGCCGCACACCAGCGTCGGCCGTCCTTGGGGCAATCCGCCGCCCGTAATTTCGTCCAATCCCTGGATATTCGTCGGCGCTTTGGGAAGGAAGGAGCGTCGAGCCGGCAGCACTGAGGTTTTCATGATCATGTTCTTAAAATTCCACCGAGGATGGGCTTTTGCTGTGTGGCTGCGCATGCTTGTAGCGTGAGCCCGGTGCACATATCAATGTATCGACAGCATCGGTGAGATGGTATCGCACAAAAGGATGGAAAGATAATTAATCCTTTTTTTCTTCGCCGGTGAGATGTGTGCGTGAAGATCGAGGGATGGAAAGGGAGGGATAAAAACAGATCAGCCGTCTTTTCCATCGGCGGCATGTATGGCGATCTGAAGGCGGCTGTGCAACGCGAGCTTTTCCATAATATTATGGACGTGGCTTTTTACCGTGTGCGTGGCGATGTTCAATGCACGCGCAATTTCTTTGTTGCTCATCCCTTCGGCGATGTGCGCGATGATTTCCTGTTCGCGCCGCGTCATGCGGACGACATTGGCAGCTTTGCCCTTTTTCTTTTTGAGCGCCAGCTCGATGATATGGGCAAACAGCGATCCGGTCATCGGCAAGGGAAGAACTTTCCCTCCCTGGGCCACAGTCCGGATGGTGCCGAGAAATTCCTCGAGTGTCGCATCCTTCAGAATGAAACCCGAGGCTCCGGCCTCCACAAACTCCACAATATCCGAATGCATCGGCACCAGTCCCATTCCGATCACGTTGGTGTCAGGGACTCGCTTCCGAAGCGTCTCGACAATCGAAGATTCGTTAAGAGTCTTCAGGCCGACATCCAACAGGATGATGTGGGGTTTGGTCTGGCTGGCCTTCAGGAGTGCGTCATAGCCGCTGCCGGTCGTGGCAGCGACAAGCATATCGGCCTGATCGTGGAGCATAGCGGCGATACCATCGCGCAGGATGCGATTATCTTCGATGATGAGTATGCGGATTTTCTTTTCCATCCGGCTCCTCTCTCCGCAAAGCACTGGTATCGATGTGGGCCCCTTCTGGGGCACACGGGATGTGCCTTCGGGTCGGCCTTCCGTAAAATACACAATTTTCCCCTATCATATCAAGCGCGGAGCGCCGCAGCAGGCGCTTGATGACCTCGTCTTGGACTCTTTTAAATATTTAAGTGCGTTGCCGACATGATCGTTACATGGTCATCAGCGCCGCAGTGATGGAAAGAACGCTGATCAGGATCCAGAGCAGCACCCCCTGCACGAGCGGCTTGGTGCCGACGCTCTTCATCGTTTCCAGCGAAAGACCCGCGCCGATCAGAAGCAGCGTCACAGTCAGCCCCTTCTTTGCGATCATGACGATCGACGAATACTCCCATGCGTACGCCGGGAAATACGTACTGATCGCCATGGCCAGAATATAGAGTCCGATAAAATAGGGAATCCTGATCTTCCTGCTTTCGCCTTTTGAAAACATGACAGTCAGCAGGGAGACGGGAATGATCCACAACGCCCGTTCCAGCTTCACCGTGGTCGCAAAATGCAATGCTTCCTGACCGAAGGCGGAGGATGCGCCGACGACGGAGCTCGTATCATGGATCGCGATCGCGCTCCAGATGCCGAACTGATACTGGCTCATGTGAAAAAAGTGCCCGATGAAGGGAAAGAGAAAGAGCGCCAGGGAGTTCAGGATGAAGACGGTGCCGAGGCTGACGCTCATCTGCTTTTCATCCGCCCTGATGATGGGCGAAACGGCGGCAATGGCGCTTCCGCCGCAGATGGCCGTGCCTGTGGAAATGAGAAAGGACGTCTTCCGTTCCACATCGAGCCACCGGCCCAGAAGCCAGCCCGCAAGGAATGTGATGCCGATCGAGAAGACCGTGAACGCGATGCCGTCCTTCCCCGCCTGCCACGCCTGCTGAAGGTTCATGCCGAAGCCGAGGCCGACGACGGACGCTTTCAGCAGCCAGTTGGTCGCCTTGTGATTGTATTTCTGAAACGGATGGCCGATCGTTTGCGCAAGGATAATCCCCAGAAGCAATGCCAGAGGCGGATCGATGTAGGAGGTCAGAGACAGCAGGACGGCGGCAATAAAAATCAGTTTCTTCGATGTTTCGTTCATTCTCTATAAGTATTCCCGTTGGTGATGGACAAGATGTTCCGAGCCTGGGGATGCGCTAACGAATCCACAGGCTTCCCAGCACCGCCCCATAGATCGTGCTGATCCACGGATTGGAGGAGATCGGACAAGCGCCGCTTCTGCATCCCACGAATTTGTAATACGCATAACCTCCGGCCGCGCCCAGCGCAACCGGGAGGATGCGTCCCGCCCAGAGCATGACAGGAAATGATGATAATAGTTCCATATGTGTTTCGTCTTTTCGAATTGAAAATTTAAGAACGCCGTCCTTACACGATGATGACGGAAGGCTCGATCACGACCGAGGCCGTGAGGGAATTCGCGATCAGACAGTGCTCGTGCGCCTTGTGCAAGAGCGCTTCAACCTGCTCCGCACTCCAGGCGCTTCCCACAGTGATCTCGGGACGGATCGTGATCGTCGTAAACCGATAGTTCCCTTCCGTGAACTCGAGGAGTCCCTCGGCGCTGCTGCGATAGGAGACAAGCGGAAGGTTCTTCCTTTCTCCAAAGGAGAGAAATGTGGACATCGTACAGATCTCCGCCGCGGCGACAAGCATCTCTTCCGGCGTCCAGTATCCCGGCAATCCCTTGAATTCAGGCGGACTGGAGATTTCCAGAGACGGCTTGCCTTCCGAGCGAAGCATTCCCTGGCGGTCTTCACTCCATTCCACCGATGTGCGGTAGGTGAACGATTTGTGCTTCGGTTGTTCCATCACTGCTCCGTTTTCTGTTCGGGCTTCGATTTTGGCACAAGCACGTATCCGATCAAAGCGCCGTAGGCCGTGCTGATGTACGGATTGCCGGTAATGGGACAGGATCCCGATGCACAGCCGATATAATAATAATAGGCATATCCTGCCGCCGCTCCGGCGAGCATTGCCGCGGCGCGCTTGGCGATCGGATGTTTCAGATAATGAAAAAGCGATTCAAACACGTCGGTCCTCTTCGTGCGTTCGTGAAAAACGTTCCTTGTCTATTGGATGCCGCCTGGAACAGAAACGATTCACACGGCCGCAGGCCAAGCGCAGGCGCTTAAAATGTCAGGAGCGCGTGCAGCATCCACCGCTCGTCGCGATCGGTCTTCGTATTATCCGCACGCTTCAACGATGCCGATTCGGCCTGCTGCACCTGACGATCGAGAACGAACTGGCATTTCTCGCTGATGCGATACGAGAGGCCGACAATCGCAAAGCGCGTCATATCTCCGCCTTTGCTGATATTGGGCTCGGCAATATCATATCGGAGCACGAGCGCCACGGTATTCCGAATTGATTCGAACGGAGCCTTGATCTCTCCGAAAAACGAGAGTCCGTTGCCCGTGACCACCGTATCGGGATGCGACGGCGCGTCCCAGCGACGATCGGCTTCGGCATAGGCGCTCACATACGCATCGGCGTAGCCTGCGAGCACGCCGGCGCGGTCGCGCTGCAATGCCCGTCCCGTCACGCTCTGGTTTGCGCCCTTATAGCCGTAGCCTGCAAGCGTCAGATTCTTCGCCACGGGAATGCCTTGAAACGGAGAAAGTGTGATGCGCGCCGCAACATCCTTGAACCGGTTGGCTTCCGGCGCCGCATAGCCGCTGCCATTGAGGATGAATGCCGAGACGTCTCCGAAGCCGGAAGGCAATTGGTACTGGGCCGAGAGGCCGAGGTCCGCCGATGCATAGTAGCCGTTCCTGTCGACAAACGAAGGCGAGATGCCGCGGTATTTCCAATAGCCGTCGATGAATCCCGTCCACGGGCCGGCGATCATGCCCGCCTTGATCGATACCGAGGGAGCCGGCGTATAATCGAGATAGGCGAATTTCAGGCGGACCGAGAGACCCGAATAGTAACTGCCGGCGGCCGCGTTTCTGAAAATATCGGTCGTCATCTGATACTTCACATTGTTGAACGCCGCTCCCTTCACCGTCAGATACAGGCGCTCGAAGTCGAACCGGTTCACATCCCGCCCTTCGATGCCGTTATTGGCGGTATAGGAAAAATAGGAGAATACCTGCCCGCCGACCGAAGCCGAAGATGCGTTCGCCTTGTCGATGAGGGCGACGCGCCGCTCAAGCGCGGCGATCTTTTCCTCCAGCAGACGGATGTGGGCTGTGTCGGCGGAAGCCGCCGTGTTCTGCGCACGGCCGGTCATCACGACCGTGCAGACGATGATACCGAGGAACAAAACATGCTTCATAGGGAGTATTCCAGTATGTGTGACAATTTTTTATGAAAACAGAGCAAGCATCATGCCAGAGCTGTCTCTCACAAAAGACTGAATGAATCGTATTGCGGAGCATGAATGAAGAGAGGAAATATTGACAGATGGTTAATATCCTTCACAGAGAGCGCCGCCTCACGAGAGGGAGCCGTTCATTTTTCCCTTGCATTCCTCATGATTCAACACGATATTTGGAGCGCCCTATGTTGTGAAGAGAACGGGATTGTGCGCGATTGGATCACCCCTTCTTTGCCCGTCACACATCATGAAGAGACAACGCTGTGTCTTCCTCCTTGCACGCGCGGCCGCGATTGCCTGCCTGCTTTCCTCCGTCTTCATTTCTCCATCAGCGGCACAAGAGCCCCAAGCCTCCGATCGGATCACGATCGCCCGCTCATGGCCGATGTTCGAGCGCCGCGGGAACGCCTATTCTCCCGGCGACACATCGGGGCCGATCAACGGACGCGTTACGAAAGGCATGACGGCGCGCAAGCTTCTTCTGCACGGCTGCTGGTATGAAATCGAACTTGAAGACGGGAAAAAAGGATGGGTGCCGCTGCATGCCGTGGCGCCGCAGGCGTCGGAAGCGACGACGGTGAAGCACGCATGGACCGCACGCGCCGACACATCGCGCGTGCGCAAGACATCGAAGCGGGACTTTCAGATCGATGCCGGCACGGCGCTCACGCAAGTGGAGCGCGGCATCGGCTGGGTGAAGGTGAGAACAAAAGACGGACGTGAGGGATGGCTCGAATCGTACAAGCTTGAGATCGAAGGGGCGCTTCCCGTTGATGCGACGAGCGCCTTCTGGTACCGGACGTTCGATTCGATCGACCGCGCCGGCGCGAAATCATCCATCCTCGGCGTGCTCGTTTTTCTCTTCCAGTGGCTCGTGCTTCCCATGTTTCCCGGCATGGCGGTTTTTTTCCTCTTGTATTTTTCGGCGGGCCCGCTGCCTTTCATCAACAACTGGTTTCTGAAAACCGGCTACGGAGTGCTTGCCTTTTTCATCGGCTCGTGGTTCATCCTCTCGTTCATTCCGAGCGTGCCGCCCTTCATGGGAGGATTCACCGGGGGGATCATGCAGTTCTGGGCCTTCGCGATGCTCGTCGGCGTGATTATCGGCGTGCACCGGCGCATCTCCTATGACCGCTGCAACAACTGCCGCCGGATCAATGCCGGAAGAATCGACGGCAGCGCCGGCGGCAACACGGAAAAAGTGATCGACACGACGAAGACGACATACGGCTACGCCAACGGTCACACGCGCACGGAGACGAAAGAGACCACGACGACATCGCACACGACATGGGTTCGCGTGAAGTGCCGCTTCTGCGGGCACACATGGCTCGTGCAGGAGACAAGCTCATCGCGGAAGACCGCGATCAAGTAAGCGCCGCGATCGGGGCTTCTTACCGGTAGCGGCCGTATTTCTGCGCCGCTTCATACATGGCAACGACGTTCGCGGTCGGAGAGTTATCCTGGATCTCGTGCGTCGGCGCCAGCGCATAGCCTCCGCCCGGCATCATCGTCTCGAGCGTTTCCTTCACCGAGCGCTCGACATCCTCCGCTGTGCCGTATGCCAAGGGACCCGCCGTCGAGATCATGCCGTGGAAGCTCAGCTTCGCGCCGTAGGTTTGCTTCAGATACGCCGGCTCCATCTCGAATGCCTCGGGCTGCAGCGTGTCGATCACCGTGATGCCCATCTCGATGAAGTCGTTGAACGCCCAGCTGCTCGAGCCGCACGAGTGGATCATGACGGGCACGTTGTAGGCGCGCGCCAGATCGACGAACTTCTGGTGGCGCGGACGAAGGTGCTTCCTGTAGAGATCGAGGCTGATCGTGGCGCCGCGCTGCGTGCCGAGATCCTCCCCCATCCAGAACAGATCGATCAGCCCCTTGCCCGCCTCGAGCACGCGCTCCATCATTTCAAGCCAGAGCGCCGTGTTGCGCTCGATCAAGAGCATGCCCGCCGGTTCGTCGATCATGAGATCGACCAGCACCTGCTCCATCGTGCGCAGCATGCCCATGGAATTGATGATGTCGCCGACACCCGGATGGCCCACGACAACGCAATAGTCCTTGTAGAGCCCGGCAAGGCGCGTGATTTCCGAATAATCGTAATCGTCGGCCGAGGGCAGTTTCCAGTTCGCCACCATTTCTTCGTCGGCATACTGCAGGGGCCACGAGCAATAATCCCAATATCCTCCCCAGTCGTGCTGCACCCAGCGGCGATGGCGCCCGAACTCGTCGACTTTGATGCCCGGCAGATCCTCATACAGCTTCGCTCCGCAATAGGGCGCATCGAGCGCGCGGAAGTCGACCGAGAGCCGCCGGCGCAGTCCCTCGTTGTCGTCCGAAGCGAGTCCGAAGTGTTCTTTCAGGCGCCGGTCGATGGCGGGATTGTAGAGATAATTGATGGGAACGCGGTCCGGTTCAGCATGGCTGAAGGCGGTCAGAACTCTTTCTTTCGGTGTCATGATCATTGTGGGAAATGTGTGTGTTCTTCGGGATGAATGAAGCCCCGTGACTGCGGCGCGAAAAAAATTCCACACAATGATAAAAAAAATTCACCGTGATTGAAAGAAAATATTTCCCCTTGTTAAAATTCATACTTCACGCCGAAGATCGGCAGCAGTCCCCACTGGAGGATCGGCTTTTCTTTCTGCTCCTGCGCGCTCCAGAAGTAGCCGGAGATATTCCGCTCGTTGTAGACATTCCAGATGCTGAAGTAGGCCACGAGATTCGTGGACTCGAAATGCCAGCGGCGATCGACGCGCAGATTGAGGCAGTGATAGGCAGGCAGCCTCCGGCCGTTGATCTTCGATTCATCCAATACTTCGCGCCCCAGGGCCGCTGACCTGTCCGCATCAAACGGCGTGAAGGGCACGCCGCCTGCGGCGATCCAGCGCCCGCTGAATTCCCAGGCACCGTCGGGCCTGTAGCCTCCTTCGGCGCTCACGAGCCAGCGGTTGTCGAACGCTCGGCTGCGCCACACGCCCAGGCCGTCCCGGTACCGCGAACGGAAGACGGATGCGCCGGCAAGTCCGTAGAGTTTTTCACTCAGCTTCTTCTGCACAAGCACTTCGATGCCTTCGCTCGATGCCCGGCCCTTGTCTTGCAGCGCGCCGTGCGCAAAGAAAAAGCCGTACCGGTAGAAGAGCTCGTCCACAAGAAAGAGGGATTGCTGCGCCGGGTCGATCGGGAACGACTGATAGCGCTTGCTGTAGCATTCGATGCCGAGCTTCGTATCGTCCGAAAGCAGATAGTCGAGTCCCGCAATCAATTGCAGCGCTTCGGGATTTTTCATCTGCGTATTTGCCTCATGCTGAGACAAGAGCAGCATGGGCAGCGTCTGATAATACATTCCCGCAGACGCCTTGAATGTGAGCCGGTTTCCGATCTCATAAGAGGAATTGATCCGCGGCGCCACGGTCGTCGATCGATTCGAGGAAAAGTGATCGAGCCGGATGCCGGCCGTCACGCTCCACTCAGGCAGCGGATGCACGGTGTATGTGAGATAACTGCCGAGCTTCCATCCTTCCAGCGCGCGGTCAAAAAGAAATGCCGGGCTCGTCTGCCCGAGCGCATCGGTGTAGGCGTCATAGAAATTATCATAGTCGCTTGAGAGGCGCTGCGCCTGAATGCCGATTTCGAGGGAGTGCACGGCATCGATCCTGTAATGCAGCGACGAGGCAAATGTCAGCGTCCCTTCCTGCGAACGGTTGCGCACAAGATGGCTGCCGCTCCCGGTTTCGAAAAATTCTTCGCTGAAATCGGAGCGCGTATAGGAAAGTGCGGAGAGTGAAAACACGTTCGGGCTCCAAAGCGCGCGCCAGGTGAGTCCGGCCGTATTGAGATAAATATCCTGCGTGCCGTAATAGACCATGTCGTTTTCGATCGCCGTCTTCCTGTCCGGATCGTTGTGGTCGTCCGAAAAAATGTCGAGCAGCGTGAGCGTGTGGCCGGGCGCGAGTTCGATCACCGCCTTGGCCACGCAATCGCCGTAGCTTGGAGCGACGGAGGTGCCGATATCGATCGCCTTCACGAGCAGATCAAGATAGCTGCGGCGCACCGAGACGAGATACGATGATTTGCCGTCCTGTGAAAGCGGACCCTCTGTCATGCCGCCGAAGCCGGCGAAATTCAGATCGAGCTGCGATTGGCGTCCCGATGTGCTGCCGCTTCGAAGCCGCAGATCCATGACGGAGGAAAGCCTGTCCCCCCAGGCGGCGGAAAATCCGCCGGCCGAGAACGTGACATCCTCCAAAAGCGCCGCATCGATGATGCCGATGGGGCCGCCCGTGGCGCCCTGCGTGGGAAAATGATTGATATTGGGAATCTCGATCCCGTCGACGAAGAAGGCGTTTTCCAGCGGACTTCCGCCGCGCACGATCAGGCTGTTGGACTGGTCGTTCACCTTGGCCAGGCTCGGCAGCCCGAGGATGATGCGGCTGACGTCTCCGGCCGAACCCGGCGCGCGCCGCACCTCTTCGGAGGCGAAGCGGATGGCGCTCACCGGCTCATCGGCGCCTGCGGTGAAGTATCCCGCCGTGACGACGACTTCCTTTTCCTCAAGCGGCGATTCTGCAAGCGCAATCGTGAGCTGCGTGCTGCGCCCGGCGCCGACGATCACATCGGCTTTCATCGTGTTCCGATATCCCAGAAGCGACGCCTGGATGGTGTAACTTCCCGCAGGCACATCCTTCAGGAGAAACCGGCCCGCGCTGTCCGTCATCGCGCCGCGGAGCGTGGCGCCCAGACGGAGGTTCGCCCCGGGAAGCGGCCGGGATGTTTCCTGGTCATATACGCGGCCTTCGATCGTGCCCGGCAGCGACACCTGTGCAGGAACCGGGAGTGTCGAGAGCAGGATTAGAAAAACAACTGCGAAACAATAGAGCCTCTTCATGCGCATAATCCTCTTTGTCCTTGGTGATGGCGCAGTCGCGGACCGCGGCCGAAAAAAAATGATGATGGCACAAAGATACATCATGCATGAGGCGGAATCGTCTTTGCCCACCGGTCTGAACCCGGAAAAGAGGTTCAATCCCAGCGCGTTGAACGTTCGGTCATGCGGGAAGGGCGGGAAAAGCGGGATCAGGCGGAGGCGCCGAGGGCTTTTTTGCGGAATGCGGAGGGCGTCTCGCCCGTCATCTGTTTGAAGACGGTGTTGAAGCTCGCCTTCGAATTGAATCCGGCTTCGAAGGCGATCGCAAGGATCTTCATGCGCTGCTGCGCCGGGTCAGAAAGCGCCTGCTTCACATCCCTGATGCGGTATTCGTTGACGAGGTCGTAGAAGCTTTTGCCCATGTGCGCATTGATGACTTCGGAGCAGTTGTGCGGAGAGATGCCCGCAAGCTCTGCAAGCTGCGAGAGCGTGAGCTCGCTCTGGCGGTAGGGCCGTTCGCGCTCCATCACATCGGTGATGCGTGTGCTGTAGAGTTCCGCCGTCTCGCCGGCCAGTCCCGAGCGTTCGTACCGGGCGCTCTCTTCGGGATGAACGGCTTCTGAGGCCGACTCGAGCACTTCCGATTTCAGCATGCCCAGGTATCCGAGCAGAAACAGATAGACCGCCAGCAGGATCGAGGAGATCATGAAGCTCGAAAGATTGATGTGGAGCGAAAGGAATGTCTGCTCGATGAGGAAGGACGAAAAGGCCGCGGCCGCAAGGAGTGTGATATTGCGCAGCCAGCGCAGGCGCTTTGTTTCGATATTCGAATACACGTCGCGCAGCGCCCGCTCGTAGCGAGCGATGCGCCGCAGCACGACGGTCACATACGAGAGCCCCTGCACAATGATCGCCCAGTTGAAGAACAGGAAAAACGCGGGATATTCTTCCATCGACCGGTGTTCGAAAAAGAAGTTCGCGCCCGATGATGATGCCGAGAGCGAGGCCATGCCGGCTGCAAGAAACAGGATGAAGGGAATGAAGTGCAGCGCATCGGCGATGCGAAACCGGAGCGTCCGATCGGTCACGAATTTCGCATAGAGATAATGCAGCGGCGTCACGGCAAGAGAGAGCGAAAGCATCACCGGGAACAGCAGAGGCAGCGTGCCGTAGAGTCCCAGATCGTCGCACACCATATGCACCAGAATGGCGCTCAGCGTGAACATCATGAGCGCCAGAAAGCGGTTCGCATAGAGCGCCGCGTGCTTCTGAAGAATGATCACGCCGATCAGCGCCCCTTGTGCGGCGCCGATCAGCATGATGACATTTGCCAAAGGAATCGTCACGGTGCGTAGGATCCGTAGGCTTTGAGCGTTTTCACTTCGTCGGACGTGGCCAGGCGGATGGAAACGGCCGCTCCGCCTCCGGGCGCAAGCATCAGCCCAAGGGCGGTCTTCGCATCGACAAGGACGCGGGTGACCGTATAGGCCATGGGATTCTTCCGCCAGTCGGCGCCTGCCGCATCGGCATAGATCGTCGCCGCATATGTGCGCGAGGGCTCAAGGAACGAGAGTTCCACGCGCGATTTCCTTGCATGCTCATCGGTGATCGCCCCGATGAACCATTCGTCGTCCCGGTGCTTGGCCTTGCGCGCAATCGTGAGGTAATCGCCCGGCTCGGCCTCGATGATCTTCGTATCGTCCCAATCCACGGCGACATCCTTGATGAACTGGAATGCGTCCATGAAGCGCTCGTAGTTCTCGGGCAGATCGGCCGCCATCTGCAGCGGGCTGTACATCGTGACATAGAGCGCAAGCTGCTTCACAAGCGTCGTATGCACCTGCTCCTTCTTCTGCGGATCGTAATAATTCATCTTGATCTGGAAGATGCCCGGCGTATAGTCCATCGGACCGCCGAGAAGCCGCGTGAACGGAAGGATCGTTTCGTGATCGGGAGGGTTCCCGGAGCTCCATGCGTTATACTCGTTGCCGCGCGCCGCCTCGCAGGCAAGCCAGTTCGGATACGTGCGCTGGAGGCCCGTCGGACGCACCGGCTCATGGGCATCGAGCATGATCTTGTATTCGGCCGTCTTTTCGGCCACGCGGATGTAATGGTTGACCATCCATTGTCCGTCGTGGAATTCGCCGCGCGGAATGATGCGTCCCACATAGCCGGTCTTCACGGCATCGTAGCCGTGCGCCTTCATGAAGCGGTAGGCGCTGTCGAGCCTGCGCTCGTAGTTGGTGGCCGAAGCCGACGTCTCGTGATGCATCACGAGCTTCACGCCTTTTTCGGCCGCATACTTCTGCAGCGCGTCCACATCGAAATCGGGATAAGCCGTCACAAAATCGAACACGTTCTCCTTCCAGTGTCCGTACCAGTCCTCCCACCCCACATTCCATCCTTCCACGAGCACGGCATCGATGCCATGACGCGCGGCAAAATCGATGTAGACTTTCGTGCGTTCCGTCGTGGCGCCGTGACGGCCGTTGGGCCTGAGCGACTTCCAATCCGTCACGCCGATCTGCACGTTGCCCGTATCGGCGTAGTTCCAGGAGGATTTTCCGACATGCAATTCCCACCACAGGCCGAGCATCTTCTGCGGCTTAATCCACGACACATCCTGAAGCTTCGAGGGCTCGTTGAGATTGAGGATCATCTTCGATTCCAGAATCTCCGCCGCCTTGTCTGTGGCCATGATCGTGCGCCAGGGCGTCCGGGCGGGCGTCTGCAAATAAGCCTTGTTGCCGACCGCATCGGGCGCAAGGGCCGATGTGAGCGTGAAGGTTTTCTTGTTGAGTTCGACGCACATGGCCGGATAATTCACGAGCGCCGCTTCGAAGATATTGATATAGAGTCCCTCTTTGGATTTCATCATGAGCGGTGTCTGCGCGAAATTCTTTCCGATCACGTTTCGCGTGGCGATCGCCGTTTCGCGCATGCCTTCCGACGCATTCACGTCGGAAAGCGGCGTTTCATGATACTCGTACTCGTTCGTATCGAAATCGCCCGGAATCCAGAACGCCTTGTGGTTGCCCGTCAGGCAAAACTCGGTCCGCTCATTGGCCACGGTGAAGTATGTGAGATCCGGCTGAACGGGAAACTCGTAGCGGAAACCCAGGCCTTCATCGAAGAGGCGGAATGTGAGGACCATCGTGCGGAGCTTTTCCTTCTTCTGCTGCAAGGTCACGCGCAGCTCGTGATAGCGGCTGCGGATCGTTTTGACTTCGCCCCAGACGGGATCCCAGGACTCGTCGACCGTTGATGATTCGACTTTTGCGACGGTGAATCCGGAAAGGAATGACGGCTCATTTTTGAGTTCGATGCCGAGCCGGGACGGAAGTATGACCGGGCGAGCGCCGCGGTCGAGCCGGTAGACGGGCGTACCGTCCTTGGCCACCGAAAAGGAAAGCGTCAGCGTCCGGCCGGGAGACGAGATCGTCTGTGACCGGAGTGAGACCGATGCAAGCATGGAGCACAGCAGCAGAGCAAACAATTTTTTCATGTGTCGTCGATGATTGTTGGTGAATAGCGGTTATCTGGGTACTGCAGGAAGCCTGAGCGTGACGGCGCAGCCCGATCCGGGCGCGCTTTCAATCGTGAGGCTGCCGCCGTGAAGCTCGGCCAGCGCGCGAGAGACCGCAAGACCGAGACCCGCGCCCTGCTGTTCGTACTGCCGGCGTTCGAACTGCATATAGGCCGATACTTTTGCAATCTGCTCTTCGGTCATGCCTCGGCCCCGGTCGCGGATCGTGATGCAGAGCTCATCGGGAGTTTCTTCGGCGCTCACGGAAACTTCGGTGCCCGAATCCGAGAACTTGAAGGCGTTGTCGATCAGTTCCTCGAAAATCTTCGCGAGGTACTCGCGCGAGATCTGCGCGGAACCGGCCGGCAGCCGGACATCGAGCGACGCACGGCGCTCATGCGCCGCATACTTTCCATTGATCATTGCCGCAAAGACCTCATGCACCGGCGGAGAAATCTGCCGGCGCATCATCCCGATGGTCGATTCATCATGCATCCAGAACTGGACCTGCGAAAAGAGATTGAAGTTCTCCAGGAGCCGATAGAGCCGCTGCCCCGATTCGAGGATGAGTCCGGCATATTCCCTGATCTCGTCCGATGCAAAATCCTGGGGATCCTGCAGCAGTTCCGCAATGCCGATGATGGCGTTAAGCGGCGTATGAATCTCGTGCGGCAGAAAAAGTCCGAGGCTGTTTTTCACCTCCTCGTTCTGCGATGCGTAATACATCTGCAGACGCCGGTCCTTGGCCAGGCGCGTGCGGACGGCTTCAAGCAGTTCGTTGACGGTAAAGGGTTTCGTCAGATAGTCGTCGGCGCCCTGCAGCATGCCGAGTCGGACATCGCGCATGTCGTTGCGCCCGGTCAAAAAGATCAGGGGGATCTTCGCAAGATCCGGAATGTCCTTCATGGCCGAGAGCATCTCGAGTCCGTCCATATTCGGCATGATGATGTCGCAGAGGATCAGATCGGGCCGGTGCTTCTGTGCCGCCTCCAGTCCCTCGGCTCCGTCCGAGGCCTCGAGCACGTCGTATCCGGCATCGGAGAGCATCATTTTCAGTGTATCGCGGTATTCCTCGCTGTCTTCGATCACGAGAATGCGCGCAGGCGTGTGCGGCTGCAGATCATGATTCATGGAATCGCTCCTCCGGCGTTGATTTCGGGATGTTACTGAAGAAGATACAAAAAACCCGATAAAATTCCTGCCGGAAATTTATCGGGTCCTGTATTTGCAAAAGCCGTCTTCGCTTAATACCTCTTCCCCAGCGCCCGCTCCAGTTCGATCGTGCTGACGACGGCGCGGTAGAGCGCCTGGATCTGCGCATGGCGCGCCACGGTCTCGGCCGTTTCGGCATCGAGCAGATCGAGATTCGTGACCGATCCCGTCTCGTAGCGCGTGCGGGCGATAGAGGCCGCTTCGTGCGCCTGTGTGAGCTGGATGTCGGAAATCTTCACTTTTTCACGAGCCGCGCGCACATCGGCCAGCGCCGATTCGACATCGGAACGGATCTGGCGTTCCACGTCGCTTCTGTGCGCCTGCTCGGACACGAGGGCGGCTTCGGCTTCTTCTTCCAGAAGCCTGGTGCGCCCGCCGTCATAGACGGGCACTTCCACTTTCAGCACGGCCGCCCAGTTGCCCCGGAGCACATCGAAATTCGGTTCGAATCCGTTTTTGAATCCGTACTGCACGGCCGCCTTCACGGCCGGCACGCTCAAGAGCTGCGCGGCGCGTTTCTGGCGCATGGCCGTTTCTTCGGCATCGCGCACGAGCAATGATTCGGGCCTGCGGGCAAGCGCCGAATCGGCCGAGCCTGTTTCGGGCTCCGGCATCGGGGACTCGGCAAACGTTCCGCGCACCGCCACCGGTGATCCCGCCGCGAGTCCCAGAAGCCGCCGGAATTCCGCCTTCTGTCGCTCGAGCGTCGAAAGAAGGTCGATCTTCTGGTTTTCCGCCCCGGCAATCCTGACCTGCGTGGTCAGCACGTCGAACTGCGTGGCCGTGCCGTTGGCCAGGCGCTTTTTGACCGCGCGCTCGTGCTCGTGCAATGCCGCGATCTGTTCATCCTGCACGGGAATTGACTGCTGCAGAAACAGGATCGCATAAAACACGCGCTGCGTCTGAACGGCCACCGCGTTTCTGGCGAGCGCGAGCTGATCGGCGGAGCTTTGCACGCGCGAGCGGCTCACATCGACGGCCGCATCGGTTTTTCCGAAATCATACACGGTGGCGCGCGCCGTGATATGGGCGTCGTAATTATTATTGGGAAAGAGCTTCATGCCGCCCAGTCCCGGAATCGAAAGTTCGGAGACCGGATCGAGCCGTGTGTAGCCCGCCTCGGCCGTGACTTCCGGCTTTGCGGCGAGTCCCGCCTGCGCGGTGCGCGTCTGTGAGACGAGGATCTGCGCGCGCGCCTGCTCAAGGGACGGCTGCTGTGAGAGCGCGCGGCTCAAGGCGTCTTCGATACTCAGACTGTCGGCCGGCTGTCCCTGCTGCGCCGCGAGCATGCCGGAAGCAAGCAGCGAGAGGATGAAGAGCGTGATGATGCGATGATGATTCATGGTCACAAAGTTCTGAAAAAAAGTGAGTAGTGCGGAATGCCGCGCCCACGCGCGTTATTCAAGAGCGGGCGCATGGGATTCCGACTGTTTCTGTTTATGCGTGCGCAGGAAGAGGATCGGCACCACGCCGACGATCGTGATCGCCGCGGCGATGAGGAAATCATCCGAGACGGCGCGCACGAATGCCTGCTGCATGAGATGCGAATAGACGAGCGCCTTGGCCTGCAGCGCGGACTGCGCCGGAGCGCTTCCTGTGGCATGGTGCGCGAAGCCGGTCAGATGCTCGATCAATTGCCGGGATTGCGGCGACTGGAGATCGACCATCTGTCCGTAGGTCTGCGCGTGGAAGAGCGTGCGACGCGTCAAGAGCGCGCCCATGATCGCCACGCCGAAACTTCCGCCCAGCTGGCGGATCACGTTGAAGAGTCCCGAGGACTGCGCGATCTTCTGCCTCGGTATTTCAGACTGGGCCAGCGTCGTGAGCGGCGTGAACAGAAGCCCCATGGCAACGCCTCGCACATACAAGGGCACCATCAATTGCACATGCTCCGAATACAAGGAGAGCCACCCGTTGAGATACAGGCTGACGGCAAGCAAGATAATGCCGATCATGGCCGGGATCTTCGGATTCGCCTTATCGGAAAGGTATCCGGCAATGGGAGAGCTCATGGCCTGGAGGATGCCCACCGGCAGAAACATCGCGCCGGTCTGCAGCGCGGTGTATCCCATCGAATTCTGCAGGTAGAGCGGAAGAAGGAACGTGCTTCCGAACATGCCGAGTCCGAAGATGAAGAGAATGCCGTTGGTGACGGCGAAGTTGAAGTTCTTGAACAAATCGAGCTCGATCAGGGGATGCTTCGTCGTCAGCTCGACGCTCAGGAAAATCGTGAAGCTCACGGCCGAGACGGCGAAGCAGGAAAGAATAAACGGCGAGGTCCATCCTCCCGTATTCCATGCGGCGTTGCCGTCCGAGAGCGCCAAGAGCAGCGCGACCAGGAAGACGGACATCGAGATGAAGCCCGTGATATCGAACGAGCGCGAATGCTGCGTCTTATATTCGCGCTGGACGATGATCGTGGCGAAGAGTCCCACAAGGCCCACCGGAATATTCACGTCGAAGATGGCGTTCCAGCTGATATTGTCGACCAGATAGCCGCCGATCAATGGACCGAGCGAGACGGATGCGGCCGCGGCGATGGCCCAGAAGCCGAGCGCGATGCCGCGCTGCTGCGGCGGGAACTCCCTGATGACGATCGCCATGCCCACCGGCATGAGGAATCCCGCGCCCATCGCCTGGACGACGCGGAAGGCGATCAGCACGTCCTCGTTCCATGCGAGCCCGCAGAGGAACGAGCCGAATGTGAAGAGAAAGAGCGCGAGAAAATACGTCTTCTTGTATCCCAGGTGGTCGGCCACCCAGCCCGATGTCGGCAGCATGACGGCGAACACGAGCATGTAGGCCGTGATCACCCATTCGGCCTTGTCGATATCGACGCCGAAGGACGCCATGAGCTTGGGCAGCGCCACATTGACGATCGTCGCATCGAGCACGGCCATGAACGTGCCGATCATGACGTTGATGAGCACCCACCATTTATAGGAGGCGTGTTCGTGATGAAGCGAGGGAACGCGTCCGACGACCGCCTGCTTCATCTTATGTGTGGAAAAAAGTGCCATGTGATCGCCTTAATGCACCCTGATCTTGACTTCGACCGACATGCCCACAAGAAGGTCCACACTGCGGCCGGAAGAGTGCTGAGCGGGCGGCTCGATCGAGATCTTGACCGGCACGCGCTGCGTGATCTTGGTGAAATTGCCCGAGGCGTTGTTGGGCGGAATGAGCGAGAACTGGCTTGCCGTGAATGTGCCCTTCTGTATCACCCTGCCGCGGAAGGCAATATCCGGATACGTGTCCACTTTGATCGACACCGAATCGCCGAGCGCGATCGAACCGAGGCTCGTTTCCTCATAATTGGCCGTCACCCAGATATTTTTCGTGTCGTAGATCGAGAAGATGGCCTGTCCCGGCTGCGCCACATCTCCCGGAAGCAGCCAGCGCTTGGCGACGACGCCGCTCATGGGCGCAACGATGACCGTGTTTAAGAGCTGCGTGCGCACGGTGGCAAGCTGTGCGCGCGAAGCGGATTCCTGCGCCTGCGCGATCGTCAGACGCGCCTTGGCCGCGTCGTATTCGCTTCGGGCATGCTCGAACTGCTCTTTGGTGACGACCGCATCGCGGAACTGTGCGGAGGCCCGCTCGAAATCCGTGCGGGCCTTCTCCAGGCTCACGCGCGCCAGCGCGATCGATTCGTGCGCCAGCGCCACAGAAGACTGCATCTGTGACTCCTGCGCACGCAGGTCGGTCGGATCGAGCACGACCAGAGTCTCTCCGGCCTGGACCGTATCGCCTTCCGCGGCCATGAGCGTATCGATGCGGCCCAGGATCTTCGAGCTCACGGAAACGCGGTTGCCGTCGATGTAGGCGTCGTCGGTCGAAATGAAGTCGCGGGCGTCCACGTAATAGCGCCACGACACGTAGCCGATCACGCCGAGCACCAGCAGCAGCGGAACGATGACTTTCCAGTTGCGGTAGAATGGCAGCGATTCGGCTTCGGCGTTATTGTCCTCGTCTGCGTGTGCTGCGGGCCGTTGATCGGCCGGAGTCTTTTGCTGTTCGTCGGTATTCTGAGGCATAGAAATGCGTTCCTTCTTCTGTCAAAAATAAATTATTGATGCCGATGCAATGCGATCGTCATTTCCTGTGTGTCACTCCGGAATGGCAACAAGCGCGCGGAGGAGCACGTCCACAAACAGGAGCGATTCGCAGCGCCACTCGCGGTTCACGTCGCTGTCGGAGGGCGAGGCCATGGTGCGCGATTTGAAAAGGCGGAGTCTCAGACCCTGCAGCACGTGCTGTATGAGAAGGGCGGTCGGCTTCACATGCGCCATTCGGAATTCCCGCTTTTTCACCCCTTCGGTCAGGATCTTGACGAGGCAGGCCACTTCGTGCTCGTCGAACGATTGGAAGGCTTCATGGAAGATCGAATGCACATCCTCATGCTCGCGCTGGCTCAGACGGTTGATATTGAGCAGCCGTTCGGTCAGATCCACGCGGACCTCGGCATAGGCGCGCAGCTTTTCCGCGGCCGATGCAGACCGGGCCATGATGTCCTTCATCGCCGAGGTGAACACCGACTGCTCGCGGCGGATGACCGAGAGGAAGACGTCCTCTTTCGCCTTGTAATAGTAATAAAGCGACGCCTTGGCCATGCCGACATCCTCGGCGATCTCGTCCATGGTCGTCTTGGCATATCCGTAGGCGGCAAACCGCTTCCGCGCCGCATCGAGGATGAGCGCCTCCTTCGCCTGTGACGGCGTGCGTGCCTGTGAGGGCATATATTTCCTACCTTTCGACTATATTAGTAGAACAGTCGAAATATAGAAAAAGTGTCCGATATAATCAAGCGGCGCCGGCTGTAAGCTTCGCCGCGCCGACCGATGCGCAGACGACGCGATCGGCCCCGGCCTGGCGAAGCGCAAAAGCGCAGGCGCCCAATGTCGCGCCGGTGGTGACGACGTCGTCGACAAGAAGGACTGCCTTGTTTTTGAGAAGGGATGTTTTTTCGCGCTCGACATCGAATGCGCCCTGCACATTCTCGATGCGTTCGGATGCGGATAGCTTTGTCTGCGTGCGCGTGTTTCGTGTGCGGCGGATGAGTCTTCGGCCGATCGGGGCGCGAAGTTCGCGGGCGATGCCGCGGCAGATCCAATCGGACTGATTGTAGCCGCGCTCGCGCTCTTTCACCGAATGCAGCGGGACGGGAATGATGAGGTCGCAGAAGGCAAACTCGGGCCGGGCGGCAAGCACCGCGCCGAGCTCGCGGCCCAAGGCTTCGCCGACGGCGGTCATGCCTTCATATTTGAGCGCGTGTATGGCGTGCTGCAAGACGCCGTGCTCCTCAAAATAATAGAGCGGAAGAAAGCAGCTGATCGTGCCCGCTTCGCGGAAGCGTTCGGCAAGCACGCTCATCGTGTGATCGGACTCCGAGACATGCTCGAGCTTCCGGCGGCAGTGTTCGCAAAAGATGCGCTCACCCGGCGGACAGTGCCCGGAGCAGGCAAGGCACAGGGGCGGGAAAAGAAAATCCAGAAACGGCTCGACCATCCGCGCGGCCAGTCCGGCTGCCGTCATGACGCACCTCCCCCATTTTCTGAACGATCATTCCACCTGATGCGAGAGCTGCTTGATCTCGTCGCGCAGCTGCGCGGCGCGCTCGAATTCCAGATCGCGCGAAGCCTGCAGCATCTGCTGCTTCAGCTCCTCGAGCAGGTCCCGCTTCTGCTCGGGCGTCAGATACTTCGCGATCGATTCTTCGACCAGAGGGATCTTCTCGCGTTCGCGGCGCTGGTCGCGCGCCGTCTTCACATCGGCGATCGACGTGGAGCTCATCACTTCCTCATACGACTTGTAGATCGTTTTCGGCGTGATATTGTGCTCCGTGTTGTAGGCGATCTGCTTTTCGCGGCGCCGCGCGGTTTCATCCATCATCTTCTTCATCGAGTTGGTGATCACATCGGCGTAGAGGATGACCTTGCCGCGCACGTTGCGCGCCGTGCGCCCGGCCGTCTGTATGAGCGAGCGCTCCGAGCGCAGAAAGCCTTCCTTGTCCGCATCGAGAATCGCCACAAGCGAGACTTCCGGAAGATCGAGCCCCTCGCGGAGCAGATTGACGCCGATCAGGACGTCCGCATGCCCCAGGCGCAGATTCCTCAGCACTTCCACGCGCGCCAGCGCGTCGACTTCCGAATGGATATACTGCACGCGCATGCCGATATTTTCCAGATATTCGGTCAGATCCTCCGCCATGCGCTTGGTCAATGTCGTCACCAGCACGCGCTCCTGGCGCGCGGTGCGCTCGCGGATCTCGCCGATCAGGTGGTCGATCTGGTTTTTCACCGGATGGACTTCGATTTCGGGATCGACCAGGCCCGTGGGACGGATGACCTGCTCGACGTAGACGCCCTTGCACTTTTCCATCTCATAATCGCCGGGCGTGGCCGAAACGAAGATCACCTGATTGACCATCTGCTCCCACTCGTCGAACTTCAGCGGCCGGTTGTCCAGCGCCGAGGGCAGGCGGAAGCCGTGCTGCACGAGCATCTCCTTGCGCGACCGGTCGCCGAAATACATGCCGCCGATCTGCGGCACGGTCACATGCGACTCGTCGATCACGAGCAGGAAATCCTTCGGGAAATAATCATAGAGGCAGTAGGGACGCGATCCCGGCGGGCGGCCCGCCAGGTGCCGCGAATAATTCTCGATGCCGGAGCAATAGCCCACTTCGCGCATCATTTCGATATCGAACCGGGTGCGCTGCTCGAGGCGCTGGGCCTCGACGAATTTTTCGAGGCTCCGGAGCTCGGCCAGGCGCTCGCGCAGTTCGATTTCGATCGTCTGTATGCCGCGCTCGAGCGATTCGCGTGTCGTCACAAACTGCTTTGCCGGATAGATCACATCGAAGTCGGCTTCGCCCAGAATCGCGCCGTCCACCTTGTTGATATAGGAGATGCGCTCGATCTCATCGCCGAAGAATTCGATCCGGACCGCCTCCTCGTTTTCATAGGCCGGAATCACTTCCACCACGTCGCCGCGCACACGGAATGTGCCGCGCGTGAACTCGTAATCGTTTCTCGCATAGAAGATATCGAGCAGCTTCCGGAGCAGTTTGTTGCGCTCGATGCGGTCCCCTTTTTTCACGACCACCATCTGCTGCATCCATTCATCCGGCGCGCCGATGCCGTAGATGCAGCTCACAGAGGCCACGACGATCACATTGGGCGCGCCCGAGAGCAGCGCGCTTGTGGCGCGCAGCCTGAGCCGGTCGATTTCCTCGTTGACCGAGGAATCCTTCTGGATGTACGTGTCGGTCGACGGCACATACGCCTCGGGCTGGTAGTAATCGTAATAGCTGATGAAAAATTCGACGTGATCGTTCGGGAAGAAGCTCTTGAATTCGGCGTAGAGCTGCGCCGCGAGCGTCTTGTTGTGGCTCATCACGAGCACGGGGCGATCGCGCGAAGCGATCACATTCGAGATGGTGAATGTCTTGCCGCTGCCTGTGACGCCCAGGAGCGTCTGAAACTTGTCGCCGCGGTCCAAGCCTTCGGAGAGTTCGCGGATTGCCTCGGGCTGGTCGCCCTGCGGCTTGTATTCCGATTCCAGATGAAATGCCATATGCGATGCACCTTCTTTTTCTGAACTTACACCATCGCGATGCCTGCAGCGAGGAGCACAATCGGGCAGAATCAGGCATCGCTGCCGGGATCATAGAGTCCGGCCGGATTGGCGCCCAAGAGGCCCGATTCGTACGTGCGCGAATCGACCGCGGAGAGCGCGCGGATCATCGGCGGGGTCATGATCTTATGCGTTTTGATATAACATAATTTCGTCCCGATCAATTCCATCGTCTCGTCATCGGTCATCCAGTTATGAGCGTCGTAGAGGCGGAGATTGAGCGGATCGGTGTAGGACCGCAGCGTCTTTTCGCGGTGAAGATTATAGAACGATTCGAAATACGAGAGCGCGAGCTCGCGCAGCGTGCGATAGATCGGCTCCCGGAAGCGCAGTCCGGCGAAGTTCGATTTGGCCACCGCTCCCCAGCAGCCGTATTTTTTATACATCGCCAGCACATGATCGTCGTCCCTCACCGCAAGCAGGTCGACGATCAGCGGCTCATGCCCGAGCATGCGGAGCGCGGAAGCGGCGAAGACCGCCCCGTCGAAGCAGTGACCCTTGCGGTCGCGCATCACGGTGCGCGGCGAGCGGTAGCGCGATTCCTCACTGTAGACGATGGAATCGAGAAATTCCTGTATCTTCGGCGGGGATTTCAGGCGCGAGAGGAGCTCGTGTTCCTCCGGCGTCCAGGGTAAGGGGTGTCGTTTCGCTTTGGCCATACGCTCATATCCTCCTCATCTGTTCACATCTCAGCGTTGAAGCACAAGTTTCTGAACGACCGCATATCCGCCTGATTGCATGCGGCAGTAATAGATGCCGCTCGGATGCGACGAGGCATTCCAGCTGACGGCATACGAGCCCGATGCGAGATCGGCGTCGATCAACCGTTCGACTTCCCTTCCCAGCACATCGAAGATGGCAAGCCGGACGCGTCCGGCATTCTGTGTGGTGAAGCGCAGCGTGGCAGACGGATTGAACGGGTTCGGATAGGCGGGATCGAGCCGGACATGTGCGGGATTCAGCGCCTGTGTCTCGCCGACCGAGGTGATGGAATACAGCAATCCCGCATCGACCCACGCGGTATAATAGAAGCTTGCGAGATCGACCGTCGCCTCCTGCATGAACTTTTTCGTGTAGGATCCCGTGCGCGCCCAGAGCGCCGCATAATACGCCGATGAAGAGGTGCTGCCGCCTGCCGCGGCCTTGGCTTCACTATCGGCTTTCATGATCGAATCGGTGTAGACGGTCGTCCGATTGATGTAGCGGAAGATGTACGAGACGGGATCCGGAATATAGCGCGCGCTGTCGGCTGTGATGACGATCGTACCCGCATACGTGTTGAACATCGACGATTCGTAGCGCGAATGGATGCCGGAGTTGCCGGTCATGCCGCCGTTGTAGTTTTTGGTGAGATGCAGCGGCTGATGCCCGTCGCCCACGTAGTGGCCGAGATCGCTCGCAGTGAGATACGCCTTCGAAAAATCGCCGCGCCGGAACTGCCTGGTGAGCGAATCGAGTGTCGCTTTCGTGGCCCAGGGCAGCGTTCCCTCGTTGGTCACGAAGGCCGCGCCGTAGATGCCCGAGAGCGAATCGTAGGAAAGGATCCTGTCCCGGAAGTCGGGATAGGTGTCGATGTCGATGAAATGCTTCACATCCTCGGTCGGATCCGCGCTCTTTCTGTTATCGGCATCGGACGCATGCGCTTCGAGCACCGACTGCTGGTTCTTCAACTGCTGCATGGAAGCGGGCAGATGCAACACCGAGTTTTTATTGATAAGCTTATGTCCGGTTCCACCCCATGCCCACACAAGCGACGGCAGCACACAGACCGCCATGATCACCACGCTGAACTTCTTTGCCAAACGCCACACATCCTTCCGCGCACAACAGTGATTGAAAAATAAAAAATGGATCGTTAGAAATACCGGTCATAGATCAGCTTCAATGTCGTTGCCAACACCATCGTGATGAAGATCGGCCGGATGAACTGCGTGCCTTTTTTCAGCACAAGATGCGACCCGATCTCGGAACCGATCATCTGTCCCGCGGCCATCGCAAGCCCCGAGCCGAAGAGCACGAAGCCGCCGGCCCAGAACATGAGAAACGAAATCAGATTGCTCGTAAAGTTCACGACCTTCGTGTAGGCCGTGGCCTTCATCAGATTGTATCCCAGGAGCAGCACATAGGCCATCGCCCAGAATGTGCCGACGCCCGGACCGAAGAAGCCGTCATAGAATCCGAAGAGGAATCCGAAGATCATATAGAACCGCTGTTCGGACATCCTGGCCGGCACATCCTCCATGCCGAGCTTCGGCGAAAAAATCGAATAGACCGCGATCGACAGAAGCAGAAACGGAATGATATCGGACAGGATATCGGAATGGATCTGCTGGACGGTCCAGCTGCCCAAGACCGCGCCGATTGCCGTGAGCGCCAGGCCCCATTTGATTTCGCCCAGCCGGACGATGCCCTTGCGCACGAAATATTCGGTCGAGGTGAAGCTGCCGACGCTCGCCTGGAACTTGTTCGTGCCGAGCGCATACTGCGGCGGAATCCCCACGGCAAGAAAGACGGGAACGGTGATGAGTCCGCCTCCGCCTGCGATCGTATTGAGGATGCCGGCCACGAGTCCCGTGACGAATGTAATGAGGGCGATGATCCAGAAGGACACGGTTCTGCGTTATTCTCCTTTCAGCGCGGCCTGCGCGAATGCCGGCTCGTCCGATGCGGCGTCGAAGAGCGCTTCGGCCGGCGTGCCGAAGACCGCGGCGCGTTTGTCGTCGAATTCTCCTTCCCATCGGGCCACGACCACGGTGGCCATGCAGTTGCCGAGCACGTTGACCGAGGTGCGCGCCATATCCATCACTTCATCGACGGCGAAGATCACCACGACGCCTTCGGGAGGAAGGCCGAAGGAGTGGAGCGCCGCAAGCAGCACAACGAGCGATGCGCGGGGCACGGCGGCGATGCCCTTGGAGGTGATCATGAGCGTGATCATCAGCATCAGCTGCCTGTCGAGTCCGAAGTGCACGCCGGTGGCGGTTTCGGCCGCCTGCGCCACGAAGACCGAGGCGACGGCCAGATAGAGCGTCGAGCCGTCCAGATTGAAGCTGTAGCCGGTCGGCATGACGAAGCCCACGATCTTTTTGGGCACGCCGAGCCGCTCCATCACTTCCATGGCCTTGGGCAGGGCGGATTCGGATGAGGTTGTGGCAAAGGCGATCGTGAACGGTTCCTTGACCGCGCGGATGAACTGGCGGATCGGAAGGCGGATCACCCAGGCGACCGTGCCGAGCACGAAGACGACAAAAATGACCAGCGCCAGATAGAGCGAACCCACCAGCATGCCGAGATTGACGAGCACGCCGACGCCCTTGTGTCCGATCGTGGCGGCCATGGCGGCTCCCACGCCGAAGGGCGCGACCATCATCACATAGCCCGTGAACTTGAACATCACCTGCGAAAGGCTGTCGCACCATTCGACCATCGGCCGGCCCTTCTCGCCGAGCGCGGAAACGGCCATGGCAAAGAGCACGGAGAAGGCGACGATCTGCAGCACATCGCCCTGGGCCATCGATTGGATGATGCTCGAGGGGAAAATATGCACGATCGTTTCGATGAGCGTCTTCGGATGATTCTGTGCCAGCGTGCCGAGCTCGTCCGCACCGGCATGGAGCGCCACCCCGTAGCCGGGTCCCATGAAATTGACGACCGCGAGTCCGATAAAGAGCGCTGCCGTTGTCGCAAGCTCGAAATACACGAGGGCCTTCATGCCCATGCGTCCGACTTTCTTCAGGCTTCCGCCGCCGGCGATGCCCACCACGATGCTCGAGAAGATCAGGGGCGCGATGATCGATTTGATCATGTTCAAGAAGATGTTGCGGATGAAGGCGGTTTCCACGCCCCATTCGGGCTTGAGCCATCCGAGCAAGCCGCCGGCCACAAGGCCGAGCATGATCTGCTGCGTGAGCGTAATCTTGAACGGTCTGAGTTTCATCATTGGTTCGCCCCCCGCAGGCGCACGATCGATCCGTCCATCGAGGTCACCACCACTTCGCGCGATGAGAGCGGCTTCACCGTCGTGATGACCGTGTTGCCGATCTTATGCACCCATGCGACCGTGTGCGTGCGCGCATCGACGGCATAGACCAGACCGTTTCGTGTTCCGAAATAAATGGTGCCTTCTTTTTCCACGGGCATCGAAGGCGCGAAATCATATCCGTATTTGCAGTCGAGCGCCCACAGGACCTCGGGCTTCTTCGATGAGGCATCCAGCGCAAGGAGCGTATCGTTCATCGTGCGCAGATAAATTTTCGATCGGTCTTCGGAGATGCCGATCATCTCTCGGACCTGGTGGGCATTCGTGCGCCAGATGGCCGAGCCTGTGGAGGCATCGAGCGCCGTGGTGAAGCGGTCCGGCGCCACGATGAAGACCGCGCCGTTTGAAGCGACCGGCGTGCAGGCGGCCGGAGACAAGTTGCGGATCGGTTTGCCGTTCGACCATTTCCAGGCGAGGCTTCCTGTGGCGCGGTCGAGCGCGTAGAGATACGAATCCCATGCGCCGAAGATGACCCTGTTCTGATAGATGAGGGGCGTCGATTCGACGAATCCCGACACATCGGGATACTCCCAGAATGTGCGGCCGCTTCGAAGCGAGAGCGC
>JBLMZA010000058.1:0-5058 GCA_050258555.1 Acidobacteriota bacterium
TCGTCATGAAGGGCATGCCGCTGGGACAGTTCAACGATTTCCCCTATCAGCTGAAGAACGTCGCTCTCTCCTCCGGCGACACGATCCTTTTGATGAGCGACGGACTGATCGAGATGTTCAATGACGCGAACGAAACATTCGACGAATGCAGGGTCCTCGAGGCATTCGTATCTGTCGCCGGCTGTCCGCCCGGCGAGATCATCAGACATCTTGCCGACGAAGGCGAGAAATGGGCGAACGGCAAGCCGCACACCGACGACGTCACGCTGATCGTCCTGAAGGCGCGATGAGAGCGGCACCCGACCAGAATCAGATTGTAGAAGCAGGCAAGCTTCTTCGTTTTATATACTTGATTCCCAAATTGTAGATTATTATCTTACGCAACCCAAGACATATTACTTAAAACCGATATTCAAACCATCTTCCAGTGATTTGTCCATTCCTCACCTTTTGGGAAACCGCTTCCATGAAACTTTTTCTCAGATTGTCACTTATTTTTGTATTCCAAATGACCGGCATTGATAGCATGGATGCGAAGTGGATAAAAGCGAGTAACGGCTTGACAGCGCCATTTGTCCATACACTCATCTCTTCCGGTCATACTCTCTATGCCGGATCATACACGTGTTTTTCATCGACAAACCAAGGTCAAAGCTGGAACGCGCTGAATGCGGGTCTGGTAAATGTAGATGTCTATGCGCTGGCAGTCAATGGATCATCGATATATGCCGGAACATCGCAAGGAGTGTATGTTAGTACCAACAACGGACAAAGTTGGGCGAGGAAAGTCACTGGTCTCACAAACACGGTCGTCAAAGCACTCCTTGTCAACAGCGGAAAAATTTTTGTCGGAACGGAAACCGGGGGAATATTTCTATCAACGAACAACGGTGATAGCTGGATACCATTACAATCGACATCCGTGAGTTATGCTCAACGCATGATCAAGGGATTCGCTGTCTCCGGTATTACGATCTTCGCCTGCACGGCAGGGGGCGTACTTCGGTCATCGAACGGCACTGGTACCTGGACAACGGCCAATACCGGATTGCCGGCTGTCGAGCCGACATCTTTGGTTGTCTCCGAATCAATTCTCTGTACCGGGACAACAAAGGGTCTCTTTCTCTCCAACGATAACGGTGACAACTGGACTCCTGCCAACAATACTCCCGCGATGATGATTGAAACGCTCTTTTCTTCGGGTAAGCATCTCTTCGCCGTGACATATGCCGATGGTTTGTTTATTTCCACAGACAAAGGCACATCCTGGACTCCCGTTAATCTAGGATTGCCGGTTGCATATGCCGATGTGCACGCTATTGCCATGGTTGATTCTTTCGTATTTGTGGGAACTTCCGACGGGATCTATAAAAGGTCTCTATCAGAAATGCTCACAGTCGTTCCACCGAATAAGCCCGAGCTTGTTTCTCCTGCCGACCAGGCGTCCGGTCTTCCCACTTCGCTCTTGCTCACATGGGAGCCGGTGAATGGCGCCACCTCGTACCACATACAAGTGGCAACCGAAGAAACATTTCAATCCCAGACTGTCAATCGCGACACTATTCATGCGACCACATTCGCCATTCAATATCTGCGGAATTACAGTCGCTATTTTTGGCGCGTTCGTGCGGTAAATTCCTCTGAGTACAGCGGATGGTCAGCCGGAAGAAGCTTTACCACAGCGCTCGCTTCGCCAACGCTTTCATCACCGGCAAATAATGCGACGGGACTTGAAACCTCTATGATATCCTTCAGTTGGGAGGCTTCTGAAGGAGGAACATCATACCGGTTGCAAGTGTCAACCGATTCATCCTTTTTGAAAAATGCCGTGGATGTGACTGTCAAACCACCGGCAGTCCCCTGGGTTTCATACACTGTAACTGGCTTGATTAAAAACACGATATATTATTGGCGAGTTAAAGCCGCAAGCGGAGAGAATGTTTCCCCTTGGTCGAAAGTATGGAAATTTGAAACCAGATATGCCAAGCCCAGCCAAGTGGAGCTGGTCGATCCGCCGGATGGATACATAACGGTTACAGATAGCGTGAATTTGGTGTGGCGCCCGGCAACTCCAGGAATAACGTATTATGAAGTCGAATTATCCGGCGGTATACCCTTGACCGGAATTCAGACCGCAGATACTGCGATTACGTATCATTATCCCGCCAATACGATCGTTTCCGCACCGATCGCTTGGAGAGTGCGGGCCCGGAATAGTTCGACGTATATCGGTGATTACAGCCTTTCAAGAGCCTTTACACGATCAGCGACCGCTGTTGCAGAGCAGGAGGAACTGCCGAAGAAATTTGCCTTATCCAATGCGTATCCCAATCCATGTAATCCCTCGACGACCATTGCATTCGAACTTCCCGCATCAGGGTTTGTAACATTGAAAATATTCAACGCGCTCGGAACGGTGGTAGCATCGATCATTGATGGTGAATTGAATTGTGGTCGATATTCATGCGAATGGAATGCCGCTGAAATGCCGAGCGGCGTCTATTTCTATCGGCTTACGGCAGGAAATCATACGGAAACGAAACGTCTGATGCTGCTGAAATAATCCTAATGCGGTGTCTGCATACATGTACGAAGAAATTGACCGTGATCATTCTCATAAAGAGAGGTTCTTGCTTGCGGTCGATTTTCTTCGCGCCGTGAGACAGCATCGCGGCGGTCCTTGCTACACTTTCCCGAAATATTCGGCACACCGCAAAATTTAGCGGCCGCCGTACAACCGTCGCCTTCCATTTAACCTTCCCATAGTCCAACCGTATCATCATCAGACGGGCGAGACAATCGTTCACTCTAACGAGAACCCCACACTGCCGTGCCAATACAGGACCTACATGAGATCGTTCATCGCTGCACAACCGGCGACACGGCTGCGTTCCGATCGTTGATGGAGGAATATCAGGGGTATGCGTTCTCGGTCGCCTTCCGCGCCGTCTGCGATGAGGAGGATGCGAAGGACATCGTCCAGGAATCCTTCATCCGTGTCTGGAACAACATTCACCGCTACGACGAGTCGGTGAAGTTTACCACGTGGCTCTACAGGATCGTGACCAATCTCTGCATCGATCTGTTGCGGTCCGGAAACAGGAGACGATGTCAGCCGCTGGAAGGAATGAGTGCCGCGCTCTTATCCTGCAGCGATCCGGAAAGTGATCCAGAACGGCTGTATTCCAATGCGGAGCTCGGCGCAATGATCGGGACGCTCATGGACGATCTTCCGCCCAAACAACGGATGATCTTCCTCCTGAGGGATCTCGAAAACCTTTCGATCAAAGAGGTGTGCGATATTCTTCATCTCTCAGAAGGCTCGGTCAAGACCAATCTCGTCTATGCACGCCGCTATATCCGGCGTCGGCTTGAACTTATACACATGAATGAACCATGAACTGCACGGAAGTACGACAACGGATGGATCTGCGGGATGACGAATGCGATCCCAGGGAATTGGCGGAGATGCACCGGCATTGTTCCACGTGCCCCGAGTGCGCCGCCGAGTATTCGCGCGTGATCGCGGGTCGGAAGCTGATGTCCACACTTCAGCATCAGATTCCCACTCTTTCCCATCCCCAGCTTCTCACATCGAGTGTTCTTGAACGCATCGAACAGGCATCGGCGCACGAGGCGTCGAAGGCCTCCGGAACCTGGCTCGATCGCCTGGCGGCCTGGCTTGATCGTCCCGCACTCACGTGGGCGATGGCATCCGCGCTTCTTGCCATCACGGGATCGTTCGCCATCGAGTATACATCGGCCTATGTCTCGGTGAAGGGACTGGAAGACCATGTTCAACAACAATCCGCGCTGCGCGCAGAGTCCGATATGGCGGCCATACATCAGAGCGCGCTTGTCGATGCCGTGGCGACACTCACGAAGAAGCTCTCCGGAAATCCTTCCTATATGGAGCTTTCGCAGAACTGGGTGATGATCGACAAAGCGTCACTTGAGCGGTTATTCCAATTGTATGACGAGCTCAAGGCGAATGCCTCCAAGCTTCCCCCGGAGTTCCGCTCGGCCAATCCGAGCATCACAAAATTGCTGGATGCCAAACGGCCGTCGACGCAGTTGGAACTGCTCCTGAAGGAACGCGAAGCATTGATCCGGGAATTGAACAGGCTCATGCCGAAAGAAAGGAAATGAGAATGAAACGCGCGTCGTTCTTCGGTCTGCTGCTGCTGCTCGTCTGCGGCGGATGCAATGAAAAATATGCCGTGAAAACCACCATTCGCTCCGATGGCTCGTTCGAAAAAACGATCGTCTGCACGGGGGATTCTCTGGGGCTGGGCAAGCTGCCGCTGCCATTCCGGTTCAAAGAAGGCTGGCATGTCACCATACGGCGCGACACCGTCGAGAAGAATCGTTTCACCACGACAGCCGTGAAACGTTTCAACTCTATCGCCGAGCTGCAGGATGAGATCGCGAGGGGCGGCGACAGCACAAAATGGAAGCTGCAAAGCCGCATCGACAAACGATTCCGATGGTTCTTCACATACTATGAGTATTCGGAGACGATCCCGGCATTCGGACTGACCAGGCAGGTGCTGCGGATCGACAGCGCGTTCACGCCGGCGGAGATCGAACAATTGCGGAACGGCACGGACACCCTCCTCAATCAACGGTTCGAGCGCCATCAGGAAGACAATGCCTTCGAAGCATTCATCGACGGGGTCATCGTTCAGGCGGCCGCGCTCGGCGATCCGCTTCTGGCGCCAAGCCGGTGGCCGGAAAAAAAGGCGATCGTCCTCGATGAATTCAGGAAGGCGACCAACACGTCTCATGTCGATCTTGAAAAGTGGCAGCCGGGCGCCGAGCTCAGCGCGATCATCGCGCGGACGTTCGCGGCTCCCTCGGCGCTCAGATTGCGCGGCGCCATCGATACGCTGTTTGTCAACATGATGCGCGATTTCGAACTCGAGAACAAGCTCGATGTCTCGTATACGAACGAGGTCACGATGCCGGGCCTGCTCATTTCAACGAACGCCCGAAGCATCGAGGGCACGACGGTGCAGTGGGACTGCCGGCCTCACCGGGTCTTCGACACGACAATGA
>JBLMZA010000059.1:0-10398 GCA_050258555.1 Acidobacteriota bacterium
TCGTTGGATAAGTCTGAAAAAGAGATCGAAAGAGAAAGCGATTCCTTTCAACCGGTCTCCGCAAAGACACGCGGACGTATCGGGAAAATTCTGGAATCTGCGCGAAAAACAAAAAATGTCAATATCAGGATTTCTGAAGCGGACCTCGATCTTCTGAAAGAACGCTCCCTGCGTGAAGGCCTCCCATATCAGACGATGATCGCCAGCATCATTCACCGTTATGTCACAGACCGTCTGGTCGATGAAGCGGCGATTAAAAAATATATGGCCATCATCCGACACGGATCATAAGCGGCAGCCGTATTCATCGCCACCGGCTCTTCAGGCGGACCTGCGGAGACGAGCAGTACTTTGCGTTTGAAAGGAGGACAACGATGGAACAAAAGCCGCCGGAAATCCGCTCAGCATTTATGTGTCCTGAATGCAGTTATGGTATCTCTCCACGTTCTACTTCAGAAGGAAGATTCATTTCCACCGGGCTGAGTGAATCTCTCAATCGCACACGCCCGTCATCTACCTGCCGCGGAGGAAGGTTCCCCGTTCGAGTTCCTCGAACGCCTGGCGCAGCTGCTCCTGCGTGTTCATCACAATGGGACCGTACCAGGCTACCGGCTCTTCAAGCGGACGGCCGGAGACGAGAAGAAAGCGGATGCCTTCATCGCCGGCCTGCACCGAGACTTCTTCGCCGGAATCGAACAGGATGAGCGAACGGTTATCGGCTTCCGGTTCGCTCTTCGTTCCCTCTGCAGGCTGCGCCGCACCGGTCACGCCGACGCTTTCGGTCGCCACGGGCCGCGGCTCCGATGCGTAGCTGAACTTTCCCGAACCCGCAAACACGTACGCGAACGTGTGGCTCGTGGTTTCCACCGGCAGCGTCTTGCGCTTTCCCGGCGGCACGGACACATCGAGGTACACCGGCTCGGCGGCAATGCCGTCCACCGGTCCCCTCTTTCCCCAGAACGCTCCGCTCACGATGCGGACGCTCGTGCCGTCGTCGTCGATGATGACCGGAATGTCGGCCGACTTCACTTCCTGATAATGCGGAGCGGTCATCTTCAGCGACGACGGAAGATTCGCCCAGAGCTGAAAGCCGTGCATGCGCCCGCGCTGATCGCCCTTCGGCATCTCCTGATGGATGATGCCGCTGCCGGCCGTCATCCACTGCACATCGCCCGCCTCGATCGCGCCGCGATTGCCCATGCTGTCGCCGTGTTCGACCGTGCCGGCAAGCACGTACGTGATCGTTTCAATGCCGCGATGCGGATGCCACGGAAACCCCGCCAGATACCGCTCGGGAATATCGTTTCGGAAATCATCGAATAACAGGAACGGATCGAACTCCGTCGTATTGCCGAATCCGAAGGCCCGCGCCAGATGCACTCCGGCGCCTTCAATGGTCGGCTTTGCCTGTATGATGCGCTTGATGGGACGAATGGACATGGTTTTCTTCCTTTCTCGACTTTATAGTTAAAACGAGAAAGCCGCGTCCGAATGTTCCATCGGCTATGCCGTCTCCGCCATCGCCCCAACGGCCGATCTGTTTTTCATGGAAATGAACGATGCCGCGGCCGCGCCGGCTACCAGAAGTCCGATATCCTCATGAATTCCAAGTGACACTGCGGCGGAAAATCCGATCACAGACCAGAGAAGCGGAATCGCAATCGTCCACCACGAAACGCGATGGCGCGCCAAGAGCAGGATGCCGAATGTGAAGATCGTCGTGGGACATGGCAGCCCGAACGTCGGAGCCTGCGGATAGGCGTGACCGGATGCCGCGCCGATAATCGGGTAAATGACCAGTGCATACAGGATGATACATGCGGATGCAACGGAATACATGTCGCGCTTCCATTGAAACGTCCACCTCTTTTGCAGCACACCGGTGATGAAAAAGATGACGCCTTGTGCGATGCAGAGGGCTCCGAACAGATATGCGGCCTTATTGATCGACGTGAAAAAGAGAAGATGATACGCAACCCCCATCCACAGCCAGAGAGCGGCAAGCATGAGCGAGACGGCTCTGCCGGCACAGGCATGATTCACGGCCGCGAGCGCGGCGGCGGCAAGCGCACACAGTACAAGCACGATCTGCATCGGCCAGACGGAAAGATTGTATGATTCGAAGACGGCAAGGAATTGATCGGGTGTAAAAGGCAGGTTCATTGCATTCCCTCCTTTCAATGGTGATCTGGGATAATGACGGCCGACGGGTCCTGGTGGAAGATCAGGCAGAGCGCGTCGAAGAGTTCGGGATGATTCTCTCGGCAGCGCTCGGGACTGTTGAAAAAATATTCGCAGACGACGGCGAAGAATTCCCCCTGGTCGGTGAGCGCATACGGATCGATATCGGAGCGTCCGCGCTCGATGTCGTTCATCTCCTTCCCGACCAGTTCGAGCCACGACGGAATCGATGCATGATCCATCAGAATGGCGGGCACGCCGTCGATCGCCCCGTCCGCCTTGTCCAGAAGATGCACGAACTCATGGATCCCGACATTCCGGCGCGTGCGCATGCCGCTGAATCCGGCCAGAAGATCGCGCCGGGAAAGGAGCACCGTATAGTTCAAAAATCCCGTGCCCACCATGCCGGAATTATGCATCTCATCATCCTCGTCGATGTCGGTCTGGAAGCGTTCATTGAAGACATCCGAATACACGAGCACGTTGCGGAGATTGGGATAATCGAAATACGGCAGCGCGAATGTGGGAATGACCGCCGACGCGGCCACCAGCAGCTTCACGGTATCGTCGGCTTCGGTATCGATGCCGTCGATCTGCACGTCAGCCAACAGGAATGCAACGCGCTGTGCAAACAGCTTCTGTCCTTCTTCGCTCAGGCTGGAATAATAGACGGAATGTTCCCGGAGCAGCGTGTGCCAATGGGATGGGATGTCGGATCCGAGCAGACGGAGCCTGGTCCGGTATTTTTTTATGCTCTGCGCATAAAAGCCGTACGCTCCGGCGATGATTGCCGCGCTTCCGGTAAACATGAGCACAGGCGCATCCTTTGCCGCCGTGGCGGCGATGAAGATGACAAGAATCGTCGACGTGATGAACGACGCCCACTTTTTCTGCCTGTCGATCACATCGTCGTAATAGGAACGATAGTCGATCATAACCGAAGCGCCTCTGTTGTGAACAGCGGTTCTACTGCTTCCCGAGACCGAGCGCCACGCCGGCGCGCATCCACCGGCCCGCCAGCGGAGTGCCGGCGATGTCGGTCACGCTTTCATTGAAGACGTTGCTCACTTCGCCGAAGAGCTCAACGGATGCGAAGCGGTATCCGATGCGCGTGTCGACGAGCGTCTTCGGCGTGTAGCCGAGCCGCTCTTCATAGCGCGCCGTCACGGTCTGATGCAGCGGCTCGAGCCACGCCAGCGACGCTGATGCGACCGCCTGATGCTTCAGATTGTCGAGCACATAGCGCGACGTTCCTCCGTCTGTGTCAAACGCGATGTCGGCGTACGCATAGCTGAGCCGAAGCTCCTCGAGTATCGGCGCATACCGGACAAGCCGCAGCATGACGGAAAGATCGATGCCGTTTGTGCGGGCTTCCGAAATATTTCCCGCCGCCCACGGCGCATCTGCGCGCGAGCGCACGAAATCGATCAGGTTGAAGCCGTGCCGGTAGAAATAGGCTCCCGACACGCTTGCCTCATCGCCAGCCCACGCCGCGCCGACTTCGTACGTCCAGGCTTCTTCCGGCTTCAGATTGGCGTTGCCCAAGGTTGTCGGATCGCTGTAGTAGAGTTCCGTATACGTCGGCACGCGGAACGACTTGCCGGCCGATGCGTACATGCGCAGCCGGTCCGCGACCGTCCACCCCAGATCGATGCCGGGTGAGACATTCCATTTCCAATCTGAATACCATTGCGCCGAAGCGCCGAATTCCAGGGTAAGGTCGCGGCCCAGTGCCGCCTGATGTTCGGCAAACACACTTGCGCGCGTTCTGTGATGCGAGCCGAGGCGAGAACTTTCAATTTCATCGTTCGCCGCATCGGCGCCGGCGGCGGTCATGCCGAGCGTCCATTGCGTTGTCGCCTGCACCTCCCCGCCGTACGAATCGGTCGCATGCGTGTTCTCATAGAACTTCGGATTCTCGCGCTTGAGCACGAAATAATCGTCGTTGCGCCGGTAGAACGCGTTCACTGAAACGGGCGACGTTGCGGCTGTCCTGCCTCCGAGCATCGCGACGAATGTCTTCGTGTGCTCGAACTGGTTCGGAAAGCGCGTGGAATAAAATCCGTTCGCGCCGAACTTCTTCTCGACATAATTCACCGAGGCATTCAATGACCCCGATGCGGTGCGCCCGAGTCCGGCCGCGGCATTGACGGTCGTGACATCGAAATCGGTGCTCTGCCGGTAGCCGTCGGAACGCTTCTTCGAAAAGGAAACGCTGCTGGTCAGCGGACCGAGCGGCAGCCCTGTCGACACAAGTCCCTCCCACAATCCATGCTCTCCTCCCATCACCTCGGCATGCGCAAAGGAGGCGTCGTGTTTTTTCGTCACGATATTGACCGCACCGTTGAAGGCATTCGGTCCATACTGCCGCGAACCCGGACCCTTGAGCACTTCGATGCGCTCGATATCGGCCGAGGTCAGCGGAATGTTGAAGTTATGATGCCCTGTCTGCGGATCGATCATCTTCACGCCGTCGATCATCACAAGCGTCTGCTCGAATGTGCCGCCTCTGATGCCGACATCGGCCTGTATGCCGAACGGACCCCGCTGCCTGACGTCGATGCCCGCAACATTCTGAAGCACTTCCTCGACGCTGCGAGCGGGCATCTGCGCGATCTCGCGCGCATCCATCACGGCAACCGTATGGCGGGCGCCGGCGCTTCCCATCTGCAGGCGGCTGCCCGTCACGACCATGCCTTCCAGCGTATATTCCTTCTCATTCTGCGCACAGACACTCATTGCCGCCGCACTCAAGAGCACAACCATCAACCGTTTCACCGCATCAATTCCTTATCATAATATTTCAGACGAGACGAATGCCGTTTTCTTCCAGCACAACACGCCTCTGCTTGTAGAGCGATCCGATCGCTTTCTTGTATGTTTTCTTGCTCATGCCGAAGAGCTCGTAGATGTCGTCCGGGGAGCTCTTGTCCGTCACGTCGACGAATCCGCCGCGCGCGCGGAGGATCGCAAGGATTTTTTCCGTCACATCCTGCACGGCTTCATATCCCTGCTTCTGCAGGCTGAGATCGAGTTTGCCGTCGGAACGGACCTTCTTGATGTAGCCCTTCACATGCTGTCCCTGCCGCAGGATCTGGAATACTTCGTTGTGGTAGAGAACGCCCCAGCGCGCGCCGTCGACGATCGCGTTGAATCCGAGATCGGAGCGGCTGACCAGAAGCAGGTCGACCTCCTGGCCCGTTTCAAAGTCGGCTTCCTTCTGTGCGAGGAACTTGTCGAGCCGCGACGATCCGCACATGCGCCTGGTGTGCTCGTCCACATAGACGCAGACGACGTACGATTTGCCCTCTTCCATCCGGATCTTCTGTTCGCGGAACGGGACGAGCAGATGCTTCGAAAGTCCCCAGTCGAGAAACGCTCCGATGCCGGTGACCGAGTGCACTTTCAGCAGCGCGAACTCGCCGGCTGTCGCTGCAGGCCGCTCCGTCGTGGCCACAAACCGGTCCTCGGAATCGGCATAAACGAAGACGTCGATCATGTCGCCGGGACGGCAGTCCTTCGGCACGTATTTTTGGGGAAGCAGGATTTCTCCGAGCGTTCCGCCGTCGAGATACATGCCGAAGTCCGAGGGACGTGTGATTTTGAGTGTATTGTATTTTCCGAGTTCTGCCATGGTCTAATCTCTGTGACCCACATGCAGTACGCATGTGGGCCGGGTGATGCAAAATGTCCGGTCGTTATTTCTGCAGAAGCAGCTTGCGCGTCTCGATGCGGCTGCCGGACTGCAGCCTGCAGAAATACACGCCGCTCGGAACCGCGGATGCGTTCCAGACCACCGAATAGGCGCCCGGCTGCATCTGCCCGTCGACAAGCGAGGCGACCTCGCGACCGAGCACGTCGAAGATCGCAAGAGACACGCGTCCCGCCGAGGCGATCCGGTAGCCGATCACGGTCGAGGGATTGAACGGGTTTGGGAAATTCTGCTCGAGCGCAAAACGCGACGGCGTTTCGGCCGAGGCGCGTTCGACGCCGAGCACGATGAGATTGTCCTTGCCGCCCGATTCCCTGTAGCGCGCCTTGAATTCCTGATAGTACAGATTCGCGATGCGCGGTCCGTACATGATGAGCGTATTCTCGTTGTTCGATGTCTCGGCCGCACTCGACCAGTTGTGCGAACCGGCGATGACGGCATTCGACGCCGACGGCACATTCGCATCGACGATGGCGTACTTGTGATGCAACAGTCCGGAGTTCACATCGATCAGCAGATCGACGCCCTGTCCCTGCAGATACATGACCTGCGAGCCCTGATCCGTCTTGTTGTCGATGACGCCGTGCACGCTCACTCCCGCCTTCTTCTTCTGCACCAGCACATCGGCGATGTCCGACCGCGTCAATGTGAGCAGTCCGAGGTTGATCGACGACGACGCCTGCGACAGGGTCGAGACGATATGGTTCGTCACCCTGTCCGACGGACTGAAATACGATTCAATGCGCGTGCCGCCGATGGTGAAGAGGTGCGGCGTGTTGTCCGTCTTGCGCGCGCCGAAGCGCGAGGCGGATTGGTTCGGCGAATCGCCGGCGCTCCCCCACATCTCGTTGAATTCCATCGTATAGGCATTCGCGAGCGCCTTGTCCTGAATCTCGAAGGCATCCTGCATATCGTCGTTCGTGCCGGGATCGGTCGCATTCCACGAGCCGGCCCACACCCAGTCGTCCGTGTCGGTTGTCGTATCGCGGTTGTCGAAGATGAAGAACTTGTTGTGCATCAGGCCCGCGCCAGGCTTCTGATTGTCATCCACATTCAGCAGATCGTACGCATCGTTGATCTTGTAGACGCCTGCGCTCACGAGCCGATTGATCGGCGCCGTATTCTGATTGTCCGTTTCACAGATGAAGCGGATCCTCACGCCGCGGCCCCGTGCATCGATGAGCGCCGAAGCCACAGAATCGCCGACCGCTCCGCTCAGGCTGTAGAGCGCCGCATCGATCGAATATTTCGCGGCGTTGATGCGCGCGATGATCTTCTTCGTCATGCTGACAGTCTGCGCTTTTTCCGAGAGCGCGACGGACGGATCGACGCTCTTGTTGAAATACACATTGATCTGGCCCGAAGACGAACCCGATGCCGTGCTGACGATGAGATCGCTCGACTGCGCCGCAGCCGTAAATCCCTGCGACACGATCTGCGCATGATACACCGTGCCGGGCCAAAGCCCCTTCACCGTCACCGCATGATTGAACACTTTCGCGCTGTCGCCTGTTTCGCCGCCGTAGGCCGATGTGGCGCCGTAGCGGACCAGGGACGATGAAGGAAGATCGGTCTTCCAGGAGAATGTCATCTCATTCTTGCCGATCGACGACTCATACGGCGCAGCCGTCAGGATCTTCGGCGTGCCTGTTTCCAGAATGATGTCGTCCGACGAACGCGGCATGACCTGATACGCCGTGCCGAATTGCCCGAGCACGCCGACCATGTCGAATGCGCCGCCGGGCGTCGGCATGTTGGCAACCGACGTCACCTTCGGACTGATGCGGACCTGCACGGCGCCCGTCGCATCATTCAAGTGATAATTCGTTCCGCTTCCGGTCACGCTCCATGCGGTCACCGCCCCGCCTGTGGTAGTCGTGACCGATCCGATCTTATCGATGCGGACCAGCAGGCCCTCGTAGGGTTCGCTTCCGTTCTGTGAAGCGATCTGCGCCGCCGTCAGGGGCAGCGGTTCCACCGGCACGCCCGTGCCCATTTTCGAGAGCAGGATGGCCGGCGTCAGTTCGAACAGTTCATTATACGGCGCGACGAGTCCGAGCACGACAACGTCGTCGCCGCGCTGCACGTTGTTCGTGACCGACGAATCGAACACCGCCGCTCCGCCCGTGGCATCCTGCAGGTACGACGGTCCGCCGAACTCCTGCGCCGCAGTGACGACGCCGCGCACGACCACCCATTTGCCGAGCAGGGCCGATGCTCCGGCGCCCGTCTTCTGCTTCACCTGCGACAGCGGCCGCGGCGTTCCGTAGACGAGCGTCTTCGGCTGCGATTTGATGGGAGCATACGTCATTCCGTCGGTCGTCGTCTGCACGGTGAAGGAAATCTCCGCCGTCGTGTCGGCTGAGGTGATGCCGGGAAGCGTGACCTGCGCGATGCCGGAAGGGGCAATTGCGATATTCGAGATGGAAAGCGTGTCGCCGGCAAGCGCGACAACCGGCGTGCCGGCCTGCACGGTGATTGTCGGAGCGGTCCACTGGACGAACGAGGGCTTGATGCAACGGAGGCCGCGCAGCGTATCGCCTTCCGCATTTACCGTGATCGCGATGGAGGCGGGCTGATTGTAGGCGAACCGGGCCGGCGTGATTGTCGCCGTGCCCTGCCCCGTCGCCGGTGCGGCCACATCATAGAACAGTTCCACAAATTCATACACGAAGTTGCCTGTGCCTGTCGCATCGGCGATCTCGCTGATGATCACCTTCCCTGTTCCGGTGCTGGTCATGCCGGTACCCGGTGCGCCATCGGTGGCAATCGTCCAACTGCCGATTGCTCCCGAAGCGAGCGTCGACGATTTTCTCTGATAGGCCGTCCGTCCGCTCAGCGACGACGGAAGCGCAGCCGAAGGACCGTCGATGGCTTGTCCCGCAGCATTCAGCAGCGTGAATGTTTCGTCGCCGTTGATCTTCGGAGCCGCTCCGGTCACATCGAGCGTGTTCAGATACACGCAATTCAGATCGAGCTTTTTATTCCAAAAGGTTTCAAACCCAGACTGTGTCGCATTTCGCGCGATCACGACATATCCTCCGGGAGGAATGACCGTGCCGTTCGGAATGACGTATGTGCCGGCGGAATTTGCCTGCACGAGTTTCCATCCTGAAATATCCAATCCCTGTGAGTAGACGGAGGCGGCGAAGAACAGCAGGAGTGCAGAAAGAGCGGGTAATCGTTTCATCGATGCATATCTCATGAATAAAATTAAAATTGAATCATAAGATACGGATTTATTTGCCCAAATTCACGTACTTCTCATCCTCCGCTCACCGGCGGCAGCACGGCGATCTCGGCTCCGTCGGGCACTGCGGTCGAGTCGACGGCAAGCGACTGGTTGACGGCAAAGCGGAGCGACGGCCGCAGCGGCGCGAGCGCCGGATATTCGCGGCAGAGCATGTCGGCGATCTCACGCACGGACGATCCGGCAGGCGTGTCGAATGTGCGCGAGGAGACGCCCGCGGCATCGCGTGCAGAAGCGAAAAAAAGGATCGTGATCATGTGACATATCCTTTAATAAAGATGAAACATGGGCGAAATGTCATTTCGCCCTACAGGACTGGAAACAGGGGCGAAATGTCATTTCGCCCTACAGAACTGGAAACGGGGGCGAAGCAGCGCTTCGCCCCACATAAAGCTTCGGCCCACATGCTACAGGACGGGAAGCCGGCATGTGAAGACGGTGCCGGACCCCGGCGTGCTGGCCACCGTGAGCGTGCCATGGTGCGCTTCAACGATGTGCTTCGCAATCGCGAGCCCGAGTCCCGTGCCGCCTCTGTCGCGCGAACGGTTCTTGTCGATCCGGTAGAAACGCTCAAAGATGCGCGGAAGATGTTCCGGCCCGATGCCTACGCCCGTATCCTCCACCGTGATCTCGATAGCATCGGTCATGCTCCGTGCCGCAACGCTCACGCTCCTTCCGTCTCCCGCATATTTGAGCGCGTTGTCGATCAGATTGACGAGCACCTGGCGCAGCCGCTCGCGGTCCCCGTACGCCTCCAGATGATCCTCCGACGCATGCCAGGCCAGGACGATGCGATGCGATGCGGCATCCGCCTGCATGTCGTCCGTCACCGATTCGATGAGCGGCACGACATTGAAGAAGCGGAACTTCAGCTTCAGTTCCCCCGATTCGACGCGCGAGATGTCGATCAGATCCTCGAGCAGATGATGGAGCCGTTCGGTATTGGCAAGCGCGCGGCGCAGAAATTCCCGGTTCACAGTCGGATCGTCCACCGCCCCGCCCAACAGCGTCTCAAGCATCCCCTGCACCGAAAAGATGGGCGTGCGAAGCTCGTGCGAGACGCTGCCGAGAAATTCGCTGCGCATGCGTTCGAGCTTTTTCATCCGGGCCAGATCGGCGGTCATCGCTTCGGCCATGCGGTTGACGAGTTCGCCGATCGGGCGCAGGGCCCGCGCCCGGTTGAGATCGATGCGGAGTTCCGTCTCTCCGCCGGCGATGCGGCGGATGGTCTGCTGAAATTCCTTCAACGGCGTAA
>JBLMZA010000060.1:0-6268 GCA_050258555.1 Acidobacteriota bacterium
TGATGAACTGCGGCAGGGAAGCATCGAGCGTATCGGCGCCGATATGTACAAGAGGATGGATCAGTTGGAGTTCTCCGCCAAAGATGGTCGATAAACGAATATTGTCGAATGTTCCCGCGGCAAAATCCTCCGATTGGGTTTGCCTCCAGACTTTTACCTGGGCAATTGATGATGAGCAAGAAAGGAGCGATATCAACAGAATTAGATTTTTCATCATCCATCTCCGTGATGTGCAGTTTCCGATCGTGATGCATCATGATCCGTCCGACCTCTTTTCCTCGTTTGGCTCCCTCTCCTTTCATTGCTTCCTCGGCGTGCAACAGCCGAGCCAGAAACAAGGTAATGTTATCTTACAGCAAAAACCACATCTTTTCCGCTCCTATTAACAATGTGTGATGGCTGGGTTGGATTGCCAATCGATAGACATCGCATCGCCGTGGATATGCGAAGCGAATTATTCGTATATTTGATTTTATCGTCTGGACCGCTCTTGATGCGCCGCGTCCTGTTCCAGCCATACAGCACCAACCATTTGAAAAAGATCTATCGATGAACACTTGTCTCAGACTGCTCGCGCTTCTTGCTCTCCTGCTACCCGGCCTCGAACGATCGGAGGCGCAGTGGACGCCTGCCAAGGGCCCGTACTCGGCCTATGTGTGCGCCATCGCGGAGTCCGGCCCGAACCTCCTGGCCGGAACCGCCTCAGGCATCTATCGATCGTCCGATCATGGAGCCCATTGGACGCTCTGCAACACGGGCAGAGCCGTGACGTCCATCCAAAGTTTTGCTGTGAATGGTCCCCTCGTCATGGCGGCAGCACGGAATGGCATCCTCCTGTCCGACGATCAGGGCGCGACATGGACATGGGCCAACGGAGACATTCCCGAAGGCTACTGGAATTATGTCCTCTTCGCCGGCAATTATCTATACGCGGGGAATCTCGACGGATTGTACCGTTCCGGCGATGGCGGCAGACACTGGACATTGCGGTTTTCAGGCGGCGCCGGCAGGATCAGTTCCATCGTTGTCGTAGACACCTCACTCTTCATCGCGACATCGTATAATATGATACGAACCGATCTGGGGTCTACACGGTTCGTGGAGTTTTTCAATGGTCTGAGCAGTGTACGCTCACTGGCCGTGATCGGAAAGACGCTCTTTGCTTCCAACTGGCAGGGGGTGCATGCATCCACCGATCTCGGCGCGACATGGAAATTGACCAACTTGAATGTGAAAGACGATTTTCAGCTCTATGCATTAGAGAACCGGCTGTTTGCGGTCTCACCTTATTCGGGGATCTATTATACATCGGATAACGGCGTGACATGGAGCGAGCTGCATACCGGCTTAGTGAATCCTCAATTCAAAGCCCTGGCCCTTTCCGGATCGACGCTTGTTGCGGGAATGGACGACGGCATCCATCAATCGAGCGATAACGGGGATCATTGGGACGTCACCAATGAAGGGCTGTTGAACGTCGATGCAAGCGCCTTGGCCGTTGCGGACAATGACCTTTTCGTGGCAACAAGAGGAGTCGTCTCTCGTTCCTCCGACCAGGGAAATACCTGGACCAGGCTGGGAAGCATTTCTCCCGATGTTCTCTTCGGGCTGACCATTGGAGACTCAGTGTGGTATGCGGCCTCATGGAAGGGTGTCTCCCGTTCCACTGATCATGGCGCAACATGGTCGGTCGTAGGCGCTCCCGTCGAGCATAATTATATTAATTCGGTCTGGACTTCCGGCTCGATTGTCTGCGCCGGAAGAACTCAGGAAGGTTTCTTCCGTTCGACCGACTACGGCGGAACATGGAGCGTCGTCGATGTCTTTTGGGGTAATTATTCGGCTCATGCAGGAGTCAATAAGTTCATTGCATGTGGAAGCGACCTCTTCGCGTTAAGCTCCAAAATGTACCGTTCCTCGGACCAGGGAGCAACCTGGGTTCCCGCCACGAACGGCATGATCTACCAGCCCACATCCCTCGCCGCTTCCGGCTCCGTGCTCTATGCGGGCACGTATGGGGGCGGCGTGTATCGGTCGACGGATAGAGGTGACACCTGGAATCAGGTGAGCGCCGGCCTGCCGTATCATTCCGACGTCACGGCGGTTGCCGTTGCCGGATCGAAGATCATTGCCTGTGTGCCCGATTCGGGAATCTATCTTTCGACGAACGAGGGATATTCATGGAGCTACGCCGGTACGGCGTATTCAAGGGTCAACACGCTCGTGATCCAGGGCGGCAATATCTATGCCGGCACGAACTCGACCGGGCTGTGGAAACGTCCGCTCTCGGAGCTGGTCACCTCCGCCGGCACTGTGGAGACAGTCATACCGCGCGCGTTCTCCCTCAGCCAGAATTATCCCAATCCGTTCAATCCGTCGACGACGATCTCGTTCGATCTGCCGGCCCGATCGACGATCTCGCTGACGATCTTCAATGCCCTGGGACAGGAAATCGCGCGGCTCGCCTCGGAATCATTGCCTGCCGGTTCATATCAGCGGATGTGGAATGCCGCGGGATTTCCGAGCGGCGTGTATTTCTATCGGCTGCAGGCGGACGATTTTACCGAGACCAAGCGCCTTCTGCTTCTCAAATAGGATCACCTGATGCCGGGTTCAGTGCTTGTGTCGGTGGTGAAGATCGGGATAGTGCGGATGCTCATGGCCGATCGGTTCGTGATGGTGGGGATGCGTGTGCGGCTCTTTTGGATCCACTCCCGGCGGATGCGCGTGCTGATGATGCTCGTCGTGCACATGCTTGTGCTCGTGGTCGAGCGCTTCATGGACATGATAATGCGTATGGCGCTCGGTGAGATGGAACCAGAGACCGATCCCCATGAGCACGGCGGAGACCAGAAAAAGCAGCGTGACGGGCTCGCTGAAAATTACAATGGAAAGCGCCGATCCGACAAACGGCGCGAATGAGAAATAGGCGCCCGTGCGCGCGGTGCCGATATATTTCAGCGACGAGACAAAGAGCACGAGACTCACCCCATACCCCAGAAATCCCACGATCATCGCTCCGGCTGCCGGTCCCGCCGCAAAATGGCGCTCTCCTATTGTGAGAGCGATCATGGTCGTGACCATGCCGGAGACGAATCCCTTCATCGAGGCGATGACGACCGGATCGGCATGAGAGATTTTTTGCGTCACATTGTTGTCGATGCCCCAGCTGGCACACGCGCCTATAATAAAAAGCGAACCGATGCTGAATTGGGCATTCCCCTGCCAGGAAAGCAGCATGCCGCCTGCAACGATCGAGACCATGCCGATGGCGATGCGTGTGTCGAAATTCTCGCGGACAATGAACCAGGCAATGAGCGCGGTGAAGACGCCTTCCAGATTCAGAAGAAGCGACGCGCTCGAAGCCGGCGATTGGCTCAATCCCAGCATGAGCAGAATCGGACCCACGATGCCTCCGAAGAAGATCGCTCCGGCGAGTCTCGGAATATCCGCCCTCTTCAATCCGACGATCTCATGACCATGCCGCCTGCGGCGCCACACATTAAAGAGCGTCAGGCCGATGCCGCTGCCGAGATAGAGAAGTCCCGCCAGGAGCACCGGAGAGATGCCATGGAGAAGCAATTTCGCCGCCGGAGCGCTCGCGCCGAAGAGCAGCGCCGAGAGGAGGGCCGAGCCGATGCCCGGCTGCATGATGCGTTTGAAGAGATCCATATTTTTTTCATCCTGTGCCGGCACGTTCCCACTCGGCCCATTGCGGCCGCGCAAACCGTCAGCCCACACGAACAGTGTAATGAACAACAACGCGAGGAATTTTCCAAATGCGCCATGCTCGTCTTTCCGGCGTTGAAGAATCCTTTCGCTTCCCCACGGCATCATATGTGGAAAGGTCGTTCAGACAGCACAGTAATTTTTCAGCGAAAAATTCTTTATTATGGATTCAACCATTGTCTATCTCGTCATCGCGGCCCTTATTGCCGCGCTCTACATCAGAAAAACGCTTCAGATGCGGGGCATCCCCCAATACACACCCGAGGAGGCCAGGAGCCGCATGCAACAGGGAAGCGTGCTATTGGATGTGAGAACTCCGGCAGAGCGCAAGCAGCGATCGATCAACGGCTCGCTTCATATTCCATTGCATGAACTCGGATCGAAGATGAAGTCGCTCGAGCGCCACCGTTCGCGCGAAGTGATCGTCTACTGCGCAAGCGGCAGCCGCAGCCGCATGGCGGCGGTGCAGCTGAAGAAGGCGGGCTTTTCGGCCGCAAACTTGAAAGGCGGAATCGGAGCTTGGAATTTTTCACACCACGCATGAGACAACCATTGTCGGAAGCGGTCAGGACCGCGCCGCTTCTTCTCACGGAAGGCGCGGTGATCGAACGCCTGCGCCGCGAATTTTGCCTGCCGCTCGATGAGGATTTTCTCCATGCGGCGTTCATCTATGATGAAGGACACCGCTCGATACTCAGGCAGATCTATGCCGAATATATCCGGATCCTCACGCCGACAAAAGCGCCCTTCATCCTGTTCACTCCGACCTGGCGCGCCACGCCCGAACGGCTTGCCGTGAAAGGACTCGATGTGCAAACGGTGAATCGGGACAATGTCCGATTCCTGCAGACGGTGCGGAGTGAACATCCCGAGGCGGAGGAACGGATCTATCTTGGCGGACTGATGGGGTGCCGGGGAGATGCGTATCTGCCGGAGGAAGCGTTGAGCGAATCCGATGCGATCACATTCCATCGCGCCCAGGCAGAGGCGCTCATGGACGCCGGTGCGGACTTTCTCTTTGCTTCCACACTGCCCGCATGTTCCGAAGCAATCGGAATGGCGCGCGTCTTTTCCCGGATCACGAGCAGCTACATGCTCAGCTTTATCGTCCGGGCGGACGGCACATTGCTCGATGGCACGCCGCTCCATGCCGCAATCAGTGAGATCGACGCGCATGTCTCTCCCGCCCCGCTTGCCTACATGATCAACTGTGTCCATCCGCATGTCTTCGAAGCGGCAGTGCATCATCCCCAGAACTCATCGTCGTTTGCCAGGAGCCGCATCCTCGGTCTGCAGGCCAACACGTCCGAAAAAACGCCGGAAGAGCTCGACGGCCTGCATGAACTCGACACGGCCGAAGCGGATCCATTCGCGCTTGAATTGACATCGCTCAGGAGCACCTGCGGCATCCGCCTGCTTGGCGGATGCTGCGGAACCGACGGGCGCCATATTGCCGCGCTGGCCCATTTGATAGCGATGGAAAACCGCGGGGCTGCGGGGCGATCCGGCTGAGGGGCAGCCTCCAACGTCGCGGCGTCTTGACGGAGATGACATATTTCGTTATATTTCCGACAGATGTCACACTCTAAGGGATTGTATGGCACCAGTAAAATCATTACCGAAAGCTCGCAGAACGCCCAAGACCTCAATGTTCCGCGAGCTGTTCCATACCGAGCTTGCCTCGGAGGCAGATGTGATCGCGCTCAGCAGAGAGGGTGTCACTAAACGGTCGCTTCTTGCGCTGGGAGAGCGGTACGGTTTTTCGCCGGAACGCATTTCGCGGATGCTGCCTGTTACGGCGCGCACAATTCAGCGGTACAAGCCTCTTCAGAAATTCAATCCCAGTGTCTCCGAACACATCATACAATTGGCCCGGCTCATGATCAAGGGCGACGAGGTATTCGACTCGCGCGAACAGTTTCTGCGCTGGTTTGCAGCGCCCAATGCGGCATTGGGAGGAAAGGCGCCGAACGAATTGGTGACCCTTCACACGGGGGTGCAATTGGTGATGGACGAACTGATCCGCATCGACCACGGTGTGTTTGCATGAGAGTGCTGTATCGAATAGCACGGGCGACCTATGCCGAAGATCTTTCAGGTCAGGGCGCCATGCTGGCGGGAGGCCGATGGAATCAGAAAGGAACGCCGCTCCTTTATACGGCAACGAGCCGGTCGCTGGCCTGCCTTGAAGCGCTCGTCCATTTGTCCCAGCCGGAGTTCCTTCTGCCCCGCCGGCTTGTGTCGATCGGGGTGCCCGCGAAGATTGTCCCTCATATTGTGAATGAGTCTGATCTGCCGGTTGAATGGAGACGGAATCCGCCGCCCTTTGCATTGGCGGAGATCGGCACACGCTGGGCAAGGAAAATGGAAAGCCTGTTATTACAGGTGCCATCCGCGGTTGTTCCCGAGGAATTCAACATGCTCATCAACCCAGCCCATCCGGATATGAAGGCTGTGAGGGTCACACGCATCGATCGCTTTTCATTTGATGAACGGCTGTTCTCACAGGAATGATACCAACTGGCGATCTTTTTGATGC
>JBLMZA010000061.1:0-19714 GCA_050258555.1 Acidobacteriota bacterium
TCGTCGTCGGGATTCGACATGAACGCCGTTTCGACGAGTACGTTCACGAGCTGCGTGGGAGCATTGAGCGAGAAGTTGAAGCTGCCCGTCTTGCCGTATTCCTCGAGTCCCGTCTCGAGCATCTTGGCATACATGATATCGGCCAGCGTCTTGAATCCCGGATAGCGCCAATACGTGCTCGTTCCTTTCACCGTCCCCGCATCGGATGTTTCTCCGATCGAGTTGCTGTGAATGCTGATCAGGAACTGAGCGCCTGAGCCGATGATCGTATCGGTGCGGGCTCCCATCGTGATATAGACATCGGTGTCGCGCGTCATAATAGTCTGAACACCCTTGCTTTGGAGAAGTTCATTCAGGTGCTTCGCAACGGAAAGATTGACATCCTTTTCCAGACCGCCTGTGGAGCTCAATGCGCCGTTGTTGTCGCCGCCGTGACCGGCATCGATCACGATCTTGAGTCCCGCAAGCGGCCGCGCCGCATCGGCGATTACCGGCGCCTTGCGTACTTTCAGTTTCAAAGCCGTGCCTTCATAATAGGCGTCATATCCCCAGTGCTGCTGGTCTTTGAGCAGGATCGTCACCTGCAGATGTTCCGTGCCCGCCTGGCGGTATGTGACCTGTTCGATATTGTCGGCACTGTTGTAATGCGTGATCCAGTTCGTATTGGATGTGGCGCCGTAGATGTTCACGATGAGCGCCGCGGGATGCAGCTGCTGCTCGGTCGTGAAGGGAAGCTTCTGCGACAGTCCGATCGAGACGAGGTCGGCCGCGCCGTTGCCGGTGATCGAGATGCTGCCAGAGAGCGAACGGGGAAGCGGCGTATCGGCCGGCAGAAGCTCGGCGTAGTCATCGGGCAGATAGGCCGTCATCGAGGGGGAAAGCTGAACGCGGTACTGATCGCCGATTTTTCCCGTGACCTTCATGCGCACGCCGCTCTGCAGGAAGCCGAGCTTTGCGCCGCCCAGGCGGTCATCGCCGAGTCCGATGTTCAGGAAGGGACGCTTGCCTTTGACTTCGACCACGCGGGGAAGATCATGCGTCGTGATCGTGACTTTCGCCTTCGATTCCATTTTCTCGCTCGAGAAGAAGCTCTTCTTCAGCTTGAATGTGATCGGCGCTTCATGCGATTCGTCGCCGGGACGGATGATGTAGCGTCCCACATAGATGCCTTCGACGCCGTTGGCTTCGCTCTTCGAGAGCTCGCGCATCGGGATGCCCGATTCCACATCGTCGATGGAGAAGCTCGCCTCGTAGCCCGGGCTGCCCTTGAAGCGCACTTCGAGCACATCGCCTTCACCGAGCCACAGATCTTCGGCTGGAAGCATCATCGATTTCTCGATCGTCAGCGGATCGCGGGGCGTCGAAACGGGCCGCAGCGGCCGGATGATCGTCATCATCTTCACCGTCGAATCGCCGTTCGGCGCCTTGGCTGTGAAGCGGATCTGCGATGTGCCTTCGGGCACAGTGGCCATGCCGATCCAGGCGCCGATCTTATTGACCGGCACTTCCGTTCCGTTGACGAAGACGCGGTTGCCGGGCGCGGTCGAGCCCGCCACGCGATGTTTGGAATACGCATAGCGCGTGGTGTCGCTTTCGGGAAGAATGATTTTCAAGGGAACCTGCGCGGAGGCGGCGGTGACACACAAGAGAATAACGGCAAGAAGCTTTTTCATGGAAGAGGACTCCTGGAAGAAATTGTATACAATGTGAACAGACTGAATAATGTAGCAAGGGATTGATTGAAATTCAAGGAAAGAGGAAGGAAAAGCGAAAGAAAGGTGAAGCAGGGGGCGAAGCAACCCACAACCGCGCTTAACGCGCGTATCATTTCCGGCTTCGCCCCACATGAAAGAAAAAATAAAGAACTTAAAAAAAGATTAATAGATGACTTTGTTGAGGGGATATTCGATGATGCCTTCGGCGCCGGCGCGCTTGAGCTGCGGGATGATCTTGCGCACGACGACTTCCTCCAGTATTGTCTCCAGCGCGATCCATTCCTCGTCCGCCAGCTGCGACACGGTCGGATTCCGGAGCGCGGGGATGAGCGAGAGCACCGTGGGCAGATCGGCCTTGCGCAGGTTCATCTTCAATCCCACTTTCGTACCCGCGTTGATTGCGCCCTGCAGGAGCATCGCCATGTTTTCGATCTTCTCGCGCTTCCAGGGATCCTCCCAGCTCGACTTGTTCGCGATGAGCTTCGTATTCGACTCGAGCACGACATCGACGATGCGCAGATGATTCGCGCGGAGCGAACTGCCGGTTTCGGTCACTTCCACGATGGCATCGACAAGTTCCGGAGTCTTCACTTCGGTGGCGCCCCACGAGAATTCGACGGCGGCCTTCACGCCGTTTTTCGCCAGATAATTCTTCGTCAGGTTGACGACTTCGGTGGCGATGCGCTTGCCCTCGAGATCCTTCACGCTCTTGACGGGGGAGTCTTCATGGACCGCGAGCACCCATTTCACTTTGCGCATCGACTGCTTCGAATAGATCAAGTCGCAGACGCTCACGACATCGGCTTCATTCTCGAGAATCCAGTCGTGTCCCGTGAGCCCGGCATCGAAGACGCCGTCTTCGACGTAGCGGGGAATTTCCTGCGCGCGGATGAGGATGCCGTCCAGCTCTTCATCGTCGACGGAGGGGAAGTAGGAGCGGCTGGAGACGGAAAAATGGAAGCCCGCTTTGCCGAGGAGCTGAAGCGTGGATTCCTGGAGGCTGCCTTTGGGAAGACCGAATTTGAGTTTCATGGTTGTGAAGATGTGATAGATGAAAAGAAAGATAAAGCAAAAAGCAAAAGAAAGATGAAGCAGGGCGAAATGGCATTTCGCCCCACAAAAAAGAAAAAGATCAGAGCGTTATATATAAAAGCCACATGACGATGCCGATGGAGAAGGGGATGGACAGATTGTCGTCCACATTCACCGGCACGGCTTCGACGATCGTGCCGATCAGTGCCGCCACGACGCCGATGCCGATATTGTACCCGTAGAGTCCCACGCCCGAGCGGAAGCCCGTTTCTTCCAGCGGATGATAGGTCAGCGTCGAAGCCGCCAGAACGACCGCCACCGCAGAGACAAAGAACGCCAGGCTTCCTTCCACGCTTTTGGTGAAGAAGCGGTGAGTGCCCCAGCGCCGTCCCACGAGCGCCGCCATCGAATCGGAAATGATCAGTATGGCGAATGCCGTGATGAAGATCATCTTCGGGAAGAAAAAGACGCAGAGCGTGGCGGCGATGAGCACATTCGTGGCGCCATTGAGGCGCTTCGTCTTCTCGTCGATTTCATGCCGCCGGAGCATCCACCGGAAGATCTTATAGAACAGATCGGCCGTGGGCTTGTGGTAATAGCGGGAGAGATCGACCGCCAAAAAAAATATCGTGAGCGGCGCCAGAATGGCAAGCGCCTGCTCACGACTGATGAAATAATAGATTGCAGGAATGCTCAACGAGCAGGCATGAATGCCCTTGCGGACGAGCTCCGCCTTGTATTCTATCGTGGCGGCGTCGTTCATGCCTGCGATTTCTTCGAACGTGTGGAGCGTGTCGTTTTTTCGGGTTTGATCTCGATCATCGAGGCCGGTTCGGCATCGGCCGACAGCTCCGGCGTCGTTTCCAGGCGTGCCGCGGCATCGCCCGAGCCGTTGCCGGCCGGAGCCGGAAGCGGAGGCAGCTCTTCGCCGCGCATCAGCTTATCGATCTCGTCCGAATCCAGAATCTCGCGCTCAAGCAGGGCATTCGAGAGCCGGTGCAGCACATCCATGTTGTCGCTCAGGATCTTTTCCGCACGCTTCATCGCCGTCATGATGATTTTCTTCACTTCCTCGTCGATCATCCTGCCGGTATCTTCCGAGAAGTCGCGGTGGCGCGTCACTTCGCGGCCCAGGAAGATTTCCTCCTCCTTCGCGCCGTATGTGAGCGGACCCATGCGCTCGCTCATGCCCCATTCGCACACCATCTTGCGCGCAAGCGAACTGGCGCGTTCGATGTCGTTGCCGGCGCCCGTGGTGAGCTCTCCGAAGATCAATTGCTCGGCGGCGCGTCCGCCGAAGGCGTAGGAGATCATCGCCTCGAGATACAGCTTCGAATACGTATGCTTCTCGTCGATGGGCAGATAGGTCGTCACGCCCAAGGCGCGTCCGCGCGGAATGATCGTCACCTTGTGCACGGGATCGGCCTCGGGAATCATCTTCGCCACGAGCACGTGTCCGGCTTCATGATACGCCGTGATGCGCTTCTCGCGGTCCGAGATGATGAGGCTCTTGCGTTCCATGCCCATCATGACCTTGTCTTTGGCTTCCTCGAAATGCGTCATCGTGACGACCTTCTCGTTGCGCCGTGCGGCAAGCAGCGCCGCTTCGTTCACGAGATTGGCCAGATCGGCGCCCGAGAGTCCCGGCGTGCCTTTGGCCAGCGTTTCCAGCTTCACATCGTCGCTCAGGGGGATGTTGCGCGTGTGCACCTTCAGGATGCCTTCGCGTCCGCGCACATCGGGGCGGTCGACCACGACCTGGCGGTCGAAGCGTCCGGGACGCAGCAGGGCCGGATCGAGCACATCGGGACGGTTTGTGGCGGCGATCAGAATGACGCCGCTGTTCTGTTCGAAGCCGTCCATTTCCACAAGCAGCTGATTCAGCGTCTGCTCGCGCTCATCGTGTCCGCCGCCCAGGCCTGCGCCGCGGTGCCGACCGACGGCGTCGATCTCGTCGATGAAGATGATGCACGGAGCCGATTTCTTTCCCTGTTCGAACAGATCGCGCACGCGGCTTGCGCCGACGCCCACGAACATTTCCACGAAGTCCGCACCCGAGATCGAGAAGAAGGGCACGCCGGCTTCACCCGCCACTGCGCGCGCAAGCAATGTCTTGCCCGTGCCCGGAGGGCCCAAGAGCAGCACGCCGCGCGGAATCTTTCCGCCGAGTTTCTGGAACTTGCCCGGCTCTTTCAAAAACTCGATGATCTCGGCGAGTTCGACTTTCGCTTCATCGGCGCCCGCCACATCGGCGAACGTGATGCGCATCGATCCTTCGGAGAGCATTTTCGCGCGGCTCTTGCCGAACGAGAAGATGCCTTTCGATCCGCCGCCGCCCTGCATGCGCCGGAAGAAGAAGATCCATACGCCGAGAATCAGCACCCAGGGAAGCGCGCTGATCAGCGCATTGACCCAGGTATTGTCATCCTTCGAAATGGTGAACGACACATCGTGCGCGTTCCAGTTCGTGATGATCGCGTCGTCGATGTTCGTATAGGGAAGCGTCAGCGTGAAGCGCTCGATCCTGATCTTCTTGCCCGCCGTCGTCATCGTCTCCTGCGGTTCGCGCAGCGTGCCGTGGAAGTCGAAGTCGTTGAAGTTCGATTTTTTGACGACGGCCTTGGCGATCTGTTTGTTGTTCAGAAAGTCCTGGTACTGCGTGAAGGAAATTTCGTACTCCGTTCCTTCCTGGCCCTTGAACATGGTCATCACCAGAAAAACCGCCATGATGATGGCAGACCAGCTCAATATCACGCGCAGCGCCTTGCCCCAGTTGAAGTCGTCGTTGTCGCCGCGATAATTCGACTGCTTGTTCGGCTTGTTGCGAAGCCGCTTCTGGGGAATCAGCGGCCGCTTGGGCGCTCCGTTGGTCTTGTTTTGCTCGGCAGGTTTCTTTTCCGGTGCTTTTTCGTCTGCCATAATGTTTGTCTACTCCTCTCGATGGTCAAAATTTGCTGCCGATGCAGCAAACGGCACGGCGCGCGAAATGCCATGCTTCGCCCCCAATTCATGATCACATAGACAAGAGAGCACAAGCTGGAAGTGGAGGCAGAAGGGAAATCGCATTCGCCAGTACCAAGATACTATTTTGCGGCTAATTTGTAAACAGCAGGCAAATTCCGCGCCTTTTGGCCGTAATCCAGGCCGTAACCGATCACAAAATCGTTGGGAATGCTGAAGCCGATGTAATCGATCTGGTTATGTGTTTTCACCGCATCTTTCTTATACAACAATGTAACAACCGCAAACGACTTTGGGTTCTGTTGAAGAATGAGTTTTTTGATGAAATCGATCGATAAACCGGAATCGACGATGTCCTCGATCACCACGATGTCGCGTCCGGTCACCTGGCAGTTCAGGTCCTTTAGCAGACGGACGTTGCCGGAGGAGATTTTCGCGTCGCCGTAGCTGGAAAGCTTGAAAAAGTCGATTTCGCAGTCGATCGTGATCTCGCGCACGAGGTCGGCAAAGAAGATGAACGATCCGTTGAGGACGCCGATGAAGATCGGCGTGCGGCCGTCGTAATCCTTGTTGAGCTGTGCGCCGAGTTCCGCGACGCGGGCTTTCAGCTGCTCCTGCGTGATGAAGATGTCAAACTGTTCGTTGTTGCATGTAACCGTAGATTGTGCCATGTGCATCGATTAAGAATGAAATTGAATAGATAGTTGATAGACAGATCGGGTTTGAGACGTCACTTTAAAGCGCTCATCCAGGCGCAGGCCGGCCACCCAGACGATGTCGTTTCCGCTCAGCACGACGGGAATACGCTTCTTGCGCACAAGCGGAATCTTCCGGTCGGTGAAGAAGTCGCTGAGCTTTTTCTTTGCCTTCATGCCCAGCGGAATGAACCAGTCTCCGGCCTGCCACTGCCGTACGGTCAGCGGGAAGGAAAGAGCCGAGGCGTCGGCATATTCAACGCATCCCTTCATCGGACGCCCGGCCGGAAATTTGCCGGGAAGCGCACAGGCTTCCACGCGGAGGGTGAAATCCGGAGTGCGGACCTCTTCTTCCGGATGCATGAGCATGCGGAAGGGTTCCTGCATTTTCAGCCTGCCCATCTCGATCGCATCGGATGTGCGCGAAGCTGTGATGCCGCCTCCGCAGTCGATGAGCGTGCCCGGTTCCTTCTCCAGAAGCCGGATGATCTCATCAATATGCACAAAATCCGGCTCAATCCCTAGCAGACTGAAGCACCTTTTTACCAGCATATGCCGTATAAAGACGTGCTCGGAAGCGAGATGTTTCACCGAAAGCGCGAGGGCGGATTCTTTTTGTTTGATGCACGCCTGCGCCGAACGGTCCACGATCGAGCCGATAAAATCGGCGCAGGATGAAAAGATCGCGGCTTCGTTATTCAATGTGCGGACGACGGACGGATTGATGCGTTTTCCGACGGCGGGAAGAATCCGGCGCCGGATGAAGTTCCGCGTATAGTCCTCCGTCGCGTTCGAGGCGTCCTCGCGGTGACGGAGCTTCCGCGCCTTCAGGTAGCGCTCGATTTCATCCCGATCCGCAAACAGCAGCGGCCGGATCACGGTACATTCCGGCGCATCCATCGTCTGCGCGCCGAACGCGTTGGCCGTCGATGCCGCCATGCCTTTGAGTCCGTCGACGCCCGTGCCCCTGAAAAAATTGAATGCCAGCGTTTCGGCATTGTCGTTCGCATGATGGGCGACGGCGATGGTTCCCGCCCCGAGCTCGCGGGCGAGTTCGGCAAAGAACCGGTAGCGGAGCTCGCGCGCCGCAACCTGCGTGGACTGCTTCTGCGCGCGGGCGATGCGCTTTGTGGCCGGGCGCTGCACGTACACGGACACGCCGTAGGCGCGCGCAACGCGGCGGACGAACCGCTCGTCGGCATCGGACTGAGCGCCTCTCAATCCGTAGTTCACATGCGCGACGCTCAGCTGGAAGCGCCATTTCTTCTGCAGCCGGCAGAAGGCGTCGAGCATCGCGACGGAATCGTTGCCGCCGCTGACGCCCAGGATCACATGCGCGCCGTGCGTGACCAGCGTGTGCGTGCGCATGAACTGTTCCATGCGCAGCAGGAAGTTCCGTATGACCGCCTGCGGCTGCTCTCGTGTATGCATAAAAAAAAACCTTTCAATCGCATACAATCCTACGCTTATAGGAGCATCGACCGAAAGGAAATCGTTATCGGATGAAGTACTTTAAAAAGTACGAAAAATCCCGCCGAATGGCAAGAAGCAGTGGAATTTCCATGCGGTCTTTCGTATACTGGACATGATCTGACAATGAATCTTACTCCACACATCCATTTCCAGACGGGATCTCATTGATGGACAGCCAGCCCAAAGCCTTTGCAGCAATCGGTCTTCTTTCCGTAACCATTCTTTCCACAGAACTTTTCTGGACGCGCCTGTTTTCGGCGGAATTTTTCTACACATTCGCGTTTCTCATCCTGTCGCTGGCCGTGCTCGGACTCGGTCTCGGCGCGCTTGCGCATACGATGTTCCGCGGCATGCGCCGGCCCGGGCTTCTGCCTCTGTGGCTTCTGCTGACGGGCGTCATGATCGCCGGGGCGGTGCCCGGCGTCTTTGCATTGCATCTTGACTTTTCGCGGCTCGTTGCGGAGCCCGTGATGATCCTGCGCCTTGCGGCGGCGATCGTGCTCCTGGGGTCGGGATATTTCTTCGGAGGCATTTCGCTGGCGTCGCTCCTGAGCGCCAACCGGGAGCGCATTCCCGCGCTCTACATGGCCGATCTTGCCGGCGCGGCCCTCGGCGTCGGCGCCTTCATTCTTGTGATGAATACATTCGGCGCGGCATTCACGCTGCTGTGGTGCACGCTTCCGGCGCTTGGGGCATCGTTCCTGTATGCGCGTCGGTGGTTGAAGCTCGCTCCGGCGGCAGCAATGCTGCTTGCCGGACTCTGGTTCTATGGTACCGGGGGTGTCGGGGGCATCGGCGGCATGCCCGAACAGCAGAGGAAGGAACGGGCGCCGGTGGTCTATACGCACTGGGACGCCACGGCGAAGATCAAAGTGTACGCTCCGGACAGCACATCGCGCGGCATCAATATCGACAACATCGCCAATACGCCGGTCTACCGGTTCGACGGACGGTGGGAGGATGCGTCGGAAACGCGGTTCAACATCGATGTGCGCAATCTCATACGGAAGTTTCCGCGCTGCCGCTTTCTCTCGCTCGGCGCCGGAGGGGGCACCGACGTGCTGCAGGCGCTTGCGCACCATGCCGCCGAAGTCCATGCGGTCGAAGTCATCCCCCATATCAACGAGCTGATGACAAGCGGATTTCTGAGCGGCTTCTCGGGCAACATCTACAACGATCCGCGCGTGACGGTCGTGACGGAGGATGCGCGCGCCTATATCCGCCGGTTCGAAAACCGGTTCGACGTGATTTACTCGCTCAGTTCAAACTCCTGGGCGTCGTTTGCCTCGGGATCGTTCGCTCTGGCGGAGAACTACATATTCACCACCGAAGCATTCATCGATTACTGGAAGGCGCTCTCCGACAGCGGATACTTGTCCATCGAGCATCAGTTCTACATGCCGCGCCTGGCATCCGAAGCGATGGATGCGATGCGCGCGCTCGGCGTGACGCATCCGGAACGGCACATCGCCATCTATGATCTTCCGTCGATGCGCCGCACGCTCATGCTTGTCTCGAAGCGGCCGCTCGAGCCCGAAACGATCCGGTCGGCGTACGCCAATTCATCGCCCGATGTGCTGAAATCGATGCGCGTTCTCTATCCCTTGATGCCGTCCCAGACCCGGGAGCCGGCGAATCTCTTCTCGGCCATCATCACATCAGGATGGCGAAGCGCCGCCGATACGGCGAGAATCGACATCAGTCCCTGCACGGACGACCGTCCGTTTATTGCGCAGCTCGGATTGATGAAAAACATTTCCGCGGCCTCGCTCGAAAAGATTCCGCTCTATGAGTTCATGGGATTTCCTCTCTCGACGCTCATCGTCGTCGTCATCCTCTGCGTCTGCGTGCTCATCATTCTTCCGCTTACGCTGCTTCCGTATCTGAAGAAGGAAGGCGAAAGGCTTGCCGCGCTGCCATGGATGTATTTCTTCCTCATCGGCGCCGGATACATGATGATCGAAGTCGTGCTCATACAAAAATACACGCTCTTCATCGGCTCGTCCGTGTACAGCATCGGTCTCATCCTTGCCGTGCTGCTGACGGCCGGCGCAGCAGGAAGCAGAAGCTCTGCGTCGTTCCGCGCGAACACGGTCTTCGCCGCGATCATCGCATGGGTCGCCGCCGACACTATTCTCTTCCGGCATCTGTTCTATCTGTTCGATGACTGGACGGCGCTCTCCCGCATGGCTTTGAGTGCGGCGCTTGTGGCACCCGCGGGATTTTTCATGGGGATGCCGTTTCCGAAAGGCGCATCGCATGTGCCGGCGCATGTCGATTGGGCGTTTGCCGTCAACGGCAGCGCCTCCGTGATCGGTTCGGCATCGGTCATCCTCGCGGCTACCGCGTTCGGCTATTCGGCCGCGCTGGCGATCGGAGCGGCGCTGTATGCGGGAGCGTATGTCGTGCATCGGGCGGGCATGGAGACACGCGGGAGCCGGATGTGAGGCGCGAACGTCTTGCCTTTCGCACCGGTTCTTTCTACATTACCGAAACTTCCATCACATATCATCATACACTCGCACTTGCATGCTGAATATCGCATTGTTTGGACCTCCGGGAGCCGGAAAGGGAACGCAATCCGAATTCCTGATTAAAAAGTACAACCTCTTCTACATTTCCACAGGCGACATCCTCCGCAAGGAGATCGCCGACAAGACGAAACTCGGGCTCGAGGCGCAGAGCATCATCGCATCGGGCGGGCTTGTTTCCGATGAGATCATCGTGCAGATCATCGAAAAGACCATCACGGAAAATCCCGATGCGGACGGATTCCTCTTCGACGGGTTCCCGAGAACATATGTGCAGGCGTACATCCTCGAAGGGCTCATGCTGAAGCTGCATACGTCGCTCACGCGCCTGATCAGTCTCGATGTGCCCGAAGAAGTCTCGGTGGCGCGCCTGATGCATCGCGGCAAGACATCGGGCAGGACGGACGATAATGAAACCGTCATCCGCACGCGACTCAGGGAATACCGCGAAAAGACGCTGCCGGTGATGCAGTTCTACAAGGACAAGGGGATTTTTACGGAGCTCGACGGCACCGCCTGCATCGAAGAGGTGACGGCGCAGCTGACGGAGATCATCCGCGAGGAGATGAGCAAGAAGCTGATGAACATCGTGCTCTTCGGATATCCGGGCTCGGGACGCGGCACGCAGGGCAGGGCGCTTGCCGAAAAGTACGAGCTTGAATATATTTCCACAGGCGAGATGCTCGATCACGAGTTCGATCAGGATACCGAGCTCGGCCGTCGCATCAAGGGATTGTATGAGAACGGAGAGCTCGTGCCGGACGAGATCGTCGTGCAGATGATCGAGAAGAAGCTGGCGCGGACGAAGAATGTGAAGGGATTCATCTTCAAGGGATTCCCGAGAACGCTCGTGCAGTCATACATTCTCGACGGGCTGCTGACGAAGCACCGCTCGTCGATCACGATGGCCATCGAGCTGCAGCTGCCGACGCTCGAGCTCATACAGCGGCTCGATGAACGGAGCAAGACGGAATTCTGCATGCCGTACGACACGAGCACCTCGAAGATCGTGAAGCGGCTGCAGGAGCATGAAGAGAAGACCGTTCCGGTCATCGAAAAATACAATCAGATGCACGGCGTCGTCAAAGTGGACGGCATGGGCACGGTCGAGGAAGTGTTCCGGCGCCTGGCCTGCCAGATTGAAACGGGATTCAGGCATCTGCGGTAGGCGGGTGGGCGAAGCAGCTCTTCGCCCCACATGAAGAGAAAGGTGAAGCAGTGGGCGAAGCAACGCTTCGCCCCACATGGAAGGGCAGGGAGGGATGAGCATACAGGATGCACACGGCCGGTCGTTCCGGACGTTGAGAGTCAGTCTCACGAACGCATGCAATTTCGGATGCGTCTACTGCGTGAACGGCCTCGATCAGGGCGGCATCAACCGCATCGGCGCGGCGTCCCGCCCGGCGCTTGGCTCCGATGAACTCGCGCAGATCGTTGTGGCGCTCCACAGAATCCTCGATTTCAAAACGGTCCGGCTGACCGGCGGAGAGCCCACGCTCTACGAGGGGCTCATTCCCTTCATCGGCGCGCTCACATCGAACGGCATCCGCACTATCCGGATGACGACAAACGGGTTCCTGCTGCGGCAGAAAGCGAAGGCGCTGGCCCGTGCGGGCATCGGCGCGATCAACGTGTCGCTCGACGCGGTCGATCCCGGCGTGTTCGCCGCCGTCTCGCGCCGTTCATTGCTTCCACAGGTGCTCGAGGGCATCGATGCCGCGCGCGATGCGGGCATCGAGGTGAAGCTGAACGCCGTCATCATGCGCGGACTCAACGAAGATCAGATCATTCCACTGCTCGAGTATGCATCGGCGCGCGCGATGCAGCTCCGCTATCTCGAGCTCATGCGGATGGGACATTTTTATTCGGACCATTTCGACCGCTACTTCTTTCCCATGCAGGAGATCCTCGACACGATCCGCACACGGCATACGCTCTCGCCTTTGGTGCGCGAGCCCTCGGCCACGGCGACGCGCTGGAAGTGTGATGACGGCACTGTCTTCGGCATCATCGCCAATGAATCGGAACCGTTCTGCTCCGACTGCGACCGGCTCCGGCTCGACAGCTTCGGAACAATCTACGGATGCCTGAGCGAGGAAAAAAGCGAATATGTGGGAGACATCGCCGGCGACGTGCCCGCGCTCGAAGAGAAGCTGCGTCAGGCGCTTGCACACAAGCAGCCGCTGAAGTTCAAGGGCAGTTCGCTTGCCATGATTTCGATCGGAGGGTAGCCGCCATGATCGTCACCACACCGATCGATCTCGCGTCGATGCTCGCCGCGGCCCATCGTCCAGAGGCCGGCGGCATCGTCCTTTTTTCGGGCGATGTCAGGAATCATCACGACGGCCGCGCCGTGGCGTATCTCGAATACGAAGCCTATGTGCCGCTTGCCGAGCGCATGATCGGCGAGATCGTCCGCTCGGCATGCGAACGCTGGCAGCTTGTGCATGCCGAGGCCGTGCACCGGATCGGACGGCTTGAAATTTCCGAATGCGCCGTCGCCGTCGTCACCGCACATGCGCACCGGCGCCAGGCATACGAAGCCAATCAATTCATCATCGACTCGATCAAAGCCGATGTGCCCATCTGGAAATGCGAGCATTTTACGGACGGCACGACGGAATGGGGGAGACCGCATCATGATGCGTGACATCAGCACAAAGCCGACCAGTCTGAGGACTGCCGCGGCGCAGGCCGTCGTCTTCTGCACGGACGAGACGCTCGCGCTCATCCGCGAGAAGAAAATTCCGAAAGGCGATCCGTTCGAGTTCGCGCGCGCCGCCGGGTATTTCGGAGCGAAGAATACGGCGCACATCATTCCGCACTGTCACCCGATCGGCATCGATGCGATGGAATTCGAGTTCGAGCCTCTCACCGAAGCGAACATGGAGCGTTTCTGTCCCGATGCACCGGCCTACAGGGCCGGCATCGCGATCGTCTGCAAAGCCAAATCGATCGGACGCACGGGCATCGAGATCGAGGCGCTCACGGGCGCGACCGTGGCCGCACTCACGCTCTACGACATTCTGAAACCCGTCGATACGCACCTGGAGCTGTCGAACATCCGGCTCCAGAAAAAGACCGGCGGAAAATCGGACCGCAAGCAGACGGCTGAAGGCGTCACCTGCGCGGTGCTCGTGTGTTCCGATACGGCGTTTGCCGGCGAAAAGGAGGACGCCTCGGGCGAGCTCATACGCCGCAGGCTCACGGAGATCCATGCCGATGTCGTCGATTTTTCGATCGTGCCCGATGACAGGGATGCCATTCAGAATCAGATCACGGAATGGGTGGAAGAGGACGTCCATTATATCTTCACCACCGGCGGTACGGGGCTGGGACCGCGCGATGTGACGGTGGAAGCCGTCGGCGCCATGCTCGAGAAGGAGGCATGGGGGATCGTGGAAGCGATGCGCATGCACGGGCAGATGCGCACGCCGCTGGCCATGATGAGCCGCGCCGTCGCCGGGTCCATCCGCGGCACGACAATCATCACGCTTCCGGGAAGTCCGCGCGGGGCATCGGAATGTCTCGATGCGATTCTTCCGGCGGTCTTCCACACGCGTTTGATGCTTGAAGGCGGGGGACATTGAGCGATGATTTCGTTTTCGGAAGCCGTTGCAGCCATCATTGCGCAGAAGGCCGAGTGGGGAAGCGAGACCGTGCCGCTGGAAGAAGCGGCCGGGCGCGTGCTCAATGAAGAAATCGCCGCCGACCGGGATTATCCTCCGTTCAACCGCGCGACGATGGACGGCTATGCCGTCAGGACCGCCGACATTCTTGAAAAAGGCATACGACAGTTCCGTGTGGTCGGGGAGATATTTGCCGGAAGCGGCGATACGATTGCCGTGGGGTCCGGTGAGGCCGTAAAGATCATGACCGGCGCGCCGGTGCCGGATACGGCCGATGCGGTCATACGCAGAGAAGATGCCGTCGAGGAGCGAGGCATGGTGACATTCCATATCGATGAGTTCAAGTGGCATCAATCGATCGCGAAAAAAGGAGAGGATATTTCCTCAGGGCGCGTGGTGATGTCGAAGCCCGTGCGTATCGGTCCGGCGCAGCTTGCCGTGCTCTCATCGCTCGGACGCCGCACGGTGCGTGTGATGCGTCTGCCGCGCGTGGCGCTTTGTTCGACAGGCAATGAGATCCGTCCCATCGGGGCGGAAGTGGCGCCGTTTCAGATCCGCGATGCGAACCGGTACAGCATTGAAGGATTTCTGCGGCAGCATCTGATCCGCCCCGTGTCGGCACAGATCGTGCCGGACGAACCCGAGGCGCTCACACGGACAATCGCGCCGCTGCTCGAAGAGGACCTCGTCATCATCACCGGCGGAGTCTCGGCAGGCGATGCCGATTTCGTGCCGGCCGCGCTGCAGTCCTGCGGCGTGAAGGAGCTCTTTCACAAGGTGAAAATAAGGCCGGGGAAGCCCCTGTGGTTCGGCATGCATGAAGGCGGAGCGCGCGTGATGGCGCTTCCGGGCAATCCGTTTTCGGTGCAGGTCGGATGCCGGCTTTTCATCGAACCGTTGCTGCGCGCCTCGTTCCGTCTGCCGCAGGCGGAGCCGATCACCATTCCGCTTGGCAGCATGAGAAAAAAGCGCACGCATCTCGATGAATTTTTCCCGGCCCGGCTCTCGCATGAAGGAAGCGTGAGCGTTGAGCATCTTCTGTATAATACGTCGGGCGATATCACCGCCGCGCTCGATACCGACGGCATCGTGCGCCATCCGGCCGCAGCAGGCGATCTTGCAAAGCAGGAAGCCGTGCAGATGTATCTGTGGCAACCGTTGCGTTGAAACTGCGGAATGAAAGGAACGTGCCCATGATGAAAGCCGCCGCACTCGGCGTTGCCATGCTGGTGATGCTCCAGACAGCCGCCGCACAACGCGGGAAAGAAATTCCGCGCGATACGTCGTTCACGATCTATAATACCGCCGCCAAGGTGCAGAAGACGTATCCGAATGCGCGCCTGGTCCGTCCCGAACTTGCCGCGGACTGCGAAATGGAAACGGATCTCGTCTACGCGAGTCCCGGCGGACGCGATCTTCACCTGGACATCATCATGCCGTCGGCGAAGAAGACCGAGGTGTTTCCCTGCGTGCTCATCATCCATGGCGGAGGCTGGCGTTCGGGCTCCAGGCAGATGGAATATCCCATGGCTGAGCGCATCGCCGCGCACGGGTATGTGACGGTGCCGGTGGAATACCGCTTGTCTGTCGAAGAGCCCTACCCGGCCGCGGTCTTCGATCTGAAGGCCGCCGTGCGCTGGCTGCGTGCGAATGCCGCGAAGTATCACATCAATCCGAACAAATTCGCCGTCTACGGCTGTTCGGCCGGCGGCACGCTCGCCGCCCTTCTGGGCACGACGGGGGGACTGAAGAAATTCGAGGGATACGGTCCCAATGCCGACCAGTCCACATACATTCAGTGCATTGTGGATGTGGACGGCATCGTCACGTTCACGGATCCCGCCGACTCGCTCAACGACGCCAATCCGGCCAAGCCCTCGGCCGCATCGCTGTGGTTCGGCGGCACGGCGAAAGAGAAGCCCGAATTGTGGAAGGAGGCCTCGGCGCTGTATTACGTGGACAGGCAGACGCCGCCCGTGATCTTCATCAACAGCATCCTGGACCGCTACCACCGGGGGAGGGATGAAATGATCGAAAAGCTCAACGAGCTCAGCATCTATTCGGAGGTGCATACGATTCCCGGCACTCCGCATCCGTTCTGGCTGTTTCATCCCTGGTTCGAACCGGCGTCCGAACGCATCATCGCGTTCCTGAACCGGGTGCTGAAAGAGTGATTTGCTTTTGACCGAAAAAATTCCAATGTTCAGACAACAGGCAGTCTATCCGATCGGTTTCCGCAGCCAATAGTTCCATGCTGTTCAACTATAAGGAGGTCGATATGATACTGAAGAAGCTTGTAGAATTCCTGGACACAAACGCCGTCAAGTATACCATCCTCAGCCATTCGCTGGCATATACCGCTCTTGAAGTCGCACATTCGGTGCACATTCCCGGCAAGGAGATCGCCAAGACCGTCATTGTGTGGATGGACGGCACGATGGCGATGGTCGTGCTTCCGGGCACGAGCCTGATCAACTTCACGGCGCTGCGCGAGCAGCTTGGCGCGAAGAATATCGAGCTTGCGAGCGAGTCGGAGTTCAGCAGCCGCTTCCCCGAATGCGAAGTCGGCGCGATGCCGCCGTTCGGCAACCTCTTTGGTATGCCCGTTATTGCATCGTCGGCTCTTGCCGAAGACAAGGAGATCTCGTTCAATGCCGGCTCGCATCATGAGCTGGTGCGGATGGGGTACGACGACTGGGTCACGCTCGTGAAGCCGATGATCGCATCGTTCACGCTGAAGAAGGGAAGCTTCGTGGAAGACGAACCGATGAGAATGTTCTAGCCGGACCGATCATGCGCGCATTCATCTTCGATCTCGACGGCACGCTTGTCGATACGGTGTACGCCCATGTGTTCGCCTGGCAGCAGGCGCTGCTTGAAGCCGGACTCGCCATCGACGGATGGCGCATCCACCGCCGCATCGGCATGAGCGGCGGACTCTTCACGCGCGCGGTCGGCCGCGAACTCGGGCGGGACATCACGCCGGAAGAAGCACGAATCTGCCAGCAGCGCCATCGTGAAATCTACGAGGCGCTGCTGCCCAGGCGCCGGCCGCTTCCGGGCGCGGTGGAGCTGCTGGAGTTTCTGCGTTCGAACGGCATCCCCTTCGGCATCGCCACTTCCGGCGGCAGGCCCGAGATCAACCGTTCGCTCGAGGCGCTGAACGTGAAGCCCGACACCGTGGTCATCGAGCGCAACGACGTGCAGCGCGCGAAACCGGAGCCCGATCTTTTTCTGGCCTGCCAGGCGCGCATGGGAGTGACGGCCGAAGACTGCTACATCGTGGGGGATGCCGTCTGGGATCTGCTTGCCGCGCGCAGAGCCGGCATGCTTTCGATCGGGCTCTTGAGCGGAGGATACGGCGAGGATGAACTTGCCAAAGCCGGCGCCTTCCGCGTGTACCGTGACGCCTCGGAGCTGCTGCATTCGCTCGACGAACTGGGAGCGCTGCCCTGAATGATCGGCTGCTTCATCCGCCGCGACAGACGGAACTCTTTCCATCCCTCTCTCTGTTTTTCTTTGAAGCCTCCTCAGGCCGCACGAGCGCCGTCGGCACCGCCGCCCGACACAACTTCTCATCAACTGAAAGGAACTCCGGCAATGAAAGCGAACTCGATACTCGAAACCATCGGCAATACACCGCATGTGAAGATCAACCGGCTCTTCGATTCGCCGGCGCAGGTATGGATGAAGCTGGAAAGAGCCAATCCGGGCGGCAGCATCAAGGACCGCATCGGAGTGGCGATGATCGAGGATGCCGAGCAGCGGGGCATTCTGAAACCCGGCAGCGTCATCATCGAGCCGACTTCCGGCAACACCGGCATCGGTCTTGCTCTCGCGGCGGCCGTGAAGGGCTACAAGCTCATCCTGGTGATGCCCGAGTCGATGTCGATGGAGCGCCGGCGCATCCTGAACGCCTACGGCGCCCAGCTCGAGCTGACGCCGAGAGAGAAGGGCATGAAGGGCGCCATCGAGCGGGCCAACGAGATCGCCTCGCAGACCCCGAATGCATGGATTCCGCAGCAGTTTGAAAACCCGGCGAATATCGACGTCCATGAGCGCACGACGGCGCAGGAGATTTTGCGTGATTTTCCGGAGGGCATCGATTATCTCATCACCGGCGTCGGCACCGGCGGACATATCACCGGCGTGGCTAACGTGCTGAAGCGGAGCTTCCCGCAGTTGAAAGTTTTCGCCGTCGAGCCTTCGCAGTCGGCCGTGATCAGCGGCGGGGCGCCGGGACCGCATGCCCTTCAGGGACTCGGGGCGGGATTCATTCCGAAGAATCTTCATACCGACATCCTGGACGGCACCATACAGGTGACGAAGGAAGAGGCGTACGCCTACGCCGTGCGCGCGGCCAAGGAGGAGGGAATCTTCGTCGGCATTTCATCGGGCGCGGCGCTGGCGGCCGTCGCGAAAAAGCTGCCCGAGATCCCGGACGAAAGCACCGTGCTCACATTCTGCTACGATACGGGAGAGCGCTATCTTTCGGTGGAAGGATTATTCACGTAAAGTCCGTATATTGAAGGATGCCGGATTCAGGCGCGCGTGTGCGTCTCCGGCATTCCATCGGTATGAACGAATACAGGGTAAGAATGTACGGACAGCACAACTCGAAGAAGCTTGCCAGGATACAGGCTGCGATCACTGCGGTGATCTTTTTGTTGGTTCCGATCCTCGTTGTCATCACATCGAAAATCGGCGAGAAGCACAACAGCAACGTCACATCGGATGCGGGAAGCCGCGCCTACATCGAGGAGATCGATGCCTGGCACGGGAAGCGCATCGCGAATCTGAAGAAGGAACAGGGATGGCTGAGCCTTGTGGCGCTCACATGGCTGCATGAGGGAGACAACCGCATCGATTCGATCGGCACGGCGACGCTGAAGAAGGGGCGCGTGAGTGTGGCGATCGATCCGGGCGTGAACGCCGCGCTCCGCGGCGGACGGTTCGTTTCGGGCGCGGTGAAGACCGATGCCGACACGAGCGGCGCCGACAAGATCGTCGTCGGCACGCGCGCCTTCATGATCATCGAGCGCAGCGGCCGGTTTGCCATCCGCATGTGGGATGCCAGTTCGCCCGTGCGGACGCATTTCACCGATATTGAACGCTATCCGGTTTCAGAGCGCTGGAAGATCGCCGCGCGCTGGGAACCGTATGCCGCGCCGAAGCACGTCTCCCTCGAAACCGTCATTCCCGGCATCACCGATGAAGGCACGGTCACCGGCGCCGCCGTCTTCACGATCGGCGGCAAAGAGTACCGCCTCGAGCCGATTGTGGAAGATCCCCAGTCCGATTATTTCTTCATCGTGAGCGACGCGACAAACGGGAAGGAATCGTACGGAGGCGGGCGCTTCCTCTATACCGCTCCGCCGAAGAACGACACGATCGTTCTCGACTTCAACAAGATGACCAACCCTCCGTGCGCATTCACCGAGTTCGCCACGTGCCCCCGGCCGCTTCCTTCCAACCGGCTGCCGGTGCGCATCGAGGCGGGCGAGAAAAAATTCGGCAGCCACTAACCGGCCGTGCTTCCGGCGCCATCCGTCCCGGCGCGATCCATGACAATGGTGCGCGTCGGGAAGGCGAAGCCGATCGCTTCCCGGTTGAAATACTCGGCGATCTGCAGATTGATCGACTGCTGGATGTCCATGTAGAGATTGTACTCCGCATCG
>JBLMZA010000062.1:0-5578 GCA_050258555.1 Acidobacteriota bacterium
TTCACATTCGAATAGAAGCCGTATTCGTTCGGCGCCGACAGATTCCACGTGGTGCGCGGCTGCACATCGGTGAACGTGATGCGCACGATGGACTTGATGCTCTTGAACCCGTATTTCCACGGCACCACAAGGCGGATCGGCGCGCCGTTCTGGTTCGGCAGCGGCTTCCCGTAGAGTCCCACGGCAAGAATCGTGAGCGGATTCATGGCTTCATCCATGCGCAGCCCTTCCACATACGGCCATTCGAGCACGCCCGAGCGCTGTCCCGGCATCTGATCGGGCGCGTGGAGCGTCGTAAAGCGGACATATTTGGCGTTCGATGACGGCTCGGCGCTTTTGATCACATCGGCCAGCGGAAACCCGAGCCAGGGAATCACCATCGACCAGCCTTCAACACAGCGCAGACGGTAGATGCGGTCTTCCATCACCCTTCCCTTCAGAAACTCTTCGAGCGCAACGGTGCGGGGCTTTTTCACGAAGCCGTCGATGGTGACGGACCAGGGAGAAGTCTTCAGCGTATACGCATGCTTCGACGGATCATCCTTGTCCGTCCCGAATTCGTAGAAGTTGTTGTATGTCGTGATTTCTTTAAAGCTGTTGAGATCTTCGGTCGTGGAATACTTGCTGCGGTTGGAAGGCTTCCAGGAATTTTTATCCTGCCCAAAGAGCCGCACCTGCATGCCGAGAACGGGAGATGCAAACAATGCGGCTGCGCCGAGCGCCGACTGCCTGAGGAAGACGCGCCGGCTGTGGTAGACCGGTTCGGGGGTGATCTCCGATGACCGGATGCCGTATGATTCGAGGCTGGTCATACGTGTATAACTTTTTTCGCGCGTTTAATGTTCCGCCGCCGTCATTTCACCTTCTTCCTCATGAAGAGCCCTGCCAGCCAGGTATAGGCGATGATCGCCACTCCCAATACGAGGATATTCACATCATGCAGCCACGCACCGGTCGCCGCGACGGCGAGACCCGCCGTGCGCATCCATTCGATCGTCTTCGTCATATACCGGCTGATGTACTGCCCCAGACGGGAGCGCTTGAGCGGCTCGAGATCGGCGCTCTTCAGCACGTACATCGAGACGACCATCGACGGAATGAACGCGATGAAGATGCCCAGCCCCCAGTCGTGCTGCCAGACAAAGACAAGGGCGACGGCCGCGCAGCCGATATCGACGGCGAGCTTGAGCGGATGAATCTGATGATAGAGAAGCTTCTCCTGGTATGTCATGGGCGCAGTCCTTGTGTGTTTCTTCGATCAGAGATTTTCGAAGAAGAAATTCGCGATCATCGTGAACAGATGCAGACGCGTGCCGGCGCCGAGGATGCTGTGGTTCTTGTCCGGATAGAACATCGTGGAAAACTGCTTGTTCGACTTCTGCAGCGCCTTCACGAGATTCGCAGAGTTCTGGAAATGCACATTGTCGTCGCTTGTGCCGTGCACAACGAGGAACCGGCCTTTGAGGTTGTCCGTCATCGTGATGGGCGAGCTCTTGTCGTATCCCTGCGGGTTGTTCGCCGGCGTGTTCATGAAGCGCTCCGTGTACGGCGCATCATAATAGCGCCAGCTTGTGACGGGCGCCACGGCGACGCCGGCCTTGAACACATCCGCGCCCTTCATCATGGCCATGCTTGTCGTATATCCGCCATAGCTCCACCCCCAGATGCCAATGCGCTTGCCGTCCACATACGGAAGCGTCGCGAGGTAGTTCGCCGCCTCGATCTGGTCGCCGACTTCCCATGTGCCCAGATTTTTGTAGACGCTCTTCATGAAGTCGCGTCCGCGTCCGCCGGTGCCTCGGTTGTCCACTTTGAAGACGAGATAGCCGTGTGCGGCAAAATACGAATGGACGAGTTCGTTGGCCCCGCCCCACTTGTCGAGCGCCGTCTGCGATCCCGGTCCCCCGTATGTATTGATGATGACGGGATATTTTTTTGCAGGATCGAAATCGTCCGGCACCAGGAGCGATGCGTTGAGCGTCACGCCGTCCGATGTGGTGAACGAAAGAAAACGCGTCGTGCCGATTCCGTATTCCTGCAGGGCCGAGACGGGATTTTCGACCATCATGCGCACGAGCGTTCCCTTGTTGTCGAAAAGGCGGATCTTCGCCGGCTGCGAGACCGTCGACCAGGCATCGAGAAAATAGCGGAAGCCCGGGGCAAAATCCGGTTTATGCGTCCCCTCTTCCGGCGTGAGCCGCTTTTTTCCCGTTCCGTCGATCCGGCATGCATAGATACTGCGGCCGCCGACAGCCGGTTCATTCGTTGCATAATAGACGGTTTCCGATGCTTCGTCGACGCCGAAAAAGTCGGTCACTTCATACTTCCCTTCCGTGATTTGACGCTTAAGCGTACCGTCTTTTGCGAAAAGATAGAGATGCGGGAAGCCGTCGCGGTCCGAAGCCCAGATGAAATCGCCGTTCTTCAGGAACGGAACCAGGCCGCGCCGTTCGATCCATGTGTCGCTTTTTTCGGTCAGGATCACGCGTGTAGCGCCTGTCAGCGCGTCGGCGCGGAGCAGTTCGTTCGTGTTCTGTTCGCGGTTCAGCCGCTGCAGCACGAGCACGTTCGGCTCCTGCGTCCATTCCATGCACGGCACATACTGGTCGGCGTTCGGCCCGAGATCGATCCAGACCGTGCGGCCGGTGGCAAGCGTGATGACGCCGGTCTTCACCGCGCCGATCGGATCGCCTGCTTTCGGATAGCGCATGGTGATGAGCGTCGGATGCACCGAATCCCATTCGGTGATCGTATAGGTCGGCACGCGCGAAATATCGAACCGCCAGAAGGCGATCTTCTTCCCGTCCGGCGACCAGCGCCAGGCGTCGTTCAAATCCATTTCCTCTTCATATTCCCAGTCGCCCTTGCCGTTGATGATCACGTCTGAGCCGTCTTTGGTCAGCCGCGTTTCCTTCCCCGACTTGAGATCGATCACGTAGAGATCGTTTTCCTTCACATAGCCGAGCTTCGATCCGTCGGGAGAAATTTTTCCGTAGTAATGCGGAAGCCTGTCGCTCGTGAGCTGCTTGGCAGTGTGCGATGCCGTGTCGTAGAGAACATAGTTGCCGTCCGGCGTGAGGCGCGAAAGATAGCGCTGCTGCGGAGGATCGCTCACAAAGAGAATCGATCGGCCGTCGGGCGACCAGTGGTAGGAACTGAACCCGCCGGCGAGCTCCTGCGACTTCTGGCCGAGTGCGGCGCTGCTGACCACGAGGCGCTTCGCATCCTGCGAGATGGAATACAAAAACACTCCGCGCGAACCCGTTGCGCGGTCCGTTTCGACAATCGATAACACGGAATCGCCGGGAAGCCAGTGCACTTCGCCGAGCGACTGCGATGCGAACTTGCCCGATGTCCAGATATCCTCGAGCGTGATCTGTTTTTTTCCCGTCTGTGCATACAGCGTATATGAGGCGATAAAGAGAAGCAGAAGTGCAAACTTTTTCATGGAACAAATCCCGAAGCGGTGAACGAATAGCAGCAGCCGGGCTGTGCGCCCGTCGGACATTTAAGTTGGAAAAATACAGATTCCTCCGCTTAAATCCAAGGCCGCCGATTCACTTGTATTCGATGACGTCGAAGTCATAGAGCGTCACGAAGCTGCCGTCCTCTTCGAATTCCTTCGGCTGCCACGCGCGGACGTGTATGAGCGGATTGGCCGGATCGCGGAAATCCATCATGAGAAAAAGATAGCCCTGATCGGAATACGTCGACGACGTCCACACCTGCCGGCATGAGACACCGTACAGATCGGCGATTTTCTCGTGGCGGACGATTTTCAGATCCTCGAACTTCACGTTGATGAACGCGTTCGTGCGGAATGCCTTCGTCTTCAGTCCGTCCAGGTATTCGCGTTTGGTCTGCTGTATGAGCCGCACTTTCGCATCGGACAGGAACGTGTGCTTCATCATGTCGTCCGCCTGCTTCGCCTCACGGATCACCGAGCCGACGAGAATGAGCGCGTCATCCGAATAGACTTTTTCCAGGAAAGCGGCATCCTTGCAGTTGTATGCCATGCGGAAGCGCTCCATAAAATCGAGGATCGTGCCGTGCATGAGCGAATCCTTCTCCGTCACGCCCTGCGAGAGCACGGCATGAAAATCGTAGTTGGGCAGCACCGAGCGAACCGAGATGATCCGGCCCTCCTTTGAAAAGGTGAAGATGAGATTCTGCTGGTCGCTCGCTTCGGTGCCGCCGAGATCGACTTTGACAGTCACGCCGCGCACGTCGTAGCATGCGCCTCGCATCCGCTCGATCATCTGCACGGAGTATGTTTTGCGGGCGGTATAGGCGCGGTTGACGGCTGCGAAGTTCCGGAACGTCGCGAATGCATCGGAGGAAAACGAGTGTTCGACATTCTTCACATCCCCCGTGCCTTTCTGCATGCGGTTCATTTCCAGCAGCACCGTTTCCAGCGTCGCTGTGATCTGCCGCTTCAGCGCGGGCACGTTATCGCCGCCGATGAGCGATACGGAGGGTTTGATCTGCGGGAACACGGTTTGGACCGCGATCAGGAGCAGAAGGACAAGACATTTGGAGAGGAGACGTTTCATCAATACGCGCTTTCAATGATCCAGCTGACAACGGCCGAAGTGAGCGCCGTGGCCGCGACCGCAATACCGATATTCGTGAGCCGGTCGTATTTTTCGACGTTGGTTCTGAAGGCGGCCGCGCGCTCGGGCAGCATGGCGTTGGTGTAGTCGGTAAAGTTTTTCTCCGATTGGCCCCGGAAATATACGGCGGCGCCTCCGGCTGCAGCAGCCGAAATCGCGCTCACCCACTTGACCGCCGTCCAGCGGCTTCGCGCCTGCTGCTGCGATCCGTCGTAGGAGAGCATTTCGAAATTCACTTTCGCGTTCTCGCGCTCCTTTACCGTGACCGTCTGCGTCGCATCGAGATACGCATCCATGCGCGCGGTGATCGAATAGTCGCCTGCCAGCAGCGGCAGCACAAGCGGCGCAGTGCCTTTGGGTTCGTTGTTCACGAAGATCTCGGCGCGGCTTGCCTCTTCGGGGCTCACCATGATGGAGACGCTGCCGAGTTTCGGCTCCGGCTCGAGCGTGATGCGCTCTGTCTCGCCGAGACGGATATAGACTTCCTTTTCAACCGGCGTATAGTTTGCGCCCCGTTCGGCGCGGACGAGATATCGTTTCGGCTTCAACTGCGCATGATACCGTTCCGTGCCGACTTTTTTTCCGTCCAGAAAAATATCGGATCCGGGCGCGCTGATTGTGAGCGCTCCCGAATTCTGCGACAGCGCGAATGTCCTCGCCGTTTCCCTGCCCAATTCCACCATCACTTCCTCTTCGATATCCGCATAAAGCGGCTTCGAGAGCTTCAGGATGTAGCGTCCCGGAGCAAGGTGGAGTGACCTGAGCGGCGTGACGCCGATTTTCCTTCCGTCGATCAGCACATCGGCGCTGTCTGCCACCATCGTCGAAACCGAGAGTGTGCCGAATGCCGGCTCGAGCTTCATGACAAGCTCCTTCGCTTCGCCGTCGGCGAGCGCGGTTTTCTCGACGGCATCGCGGTACAGATCGGCCGAAGCGGTGATCGCGTGCATGCCGGTTTCGCATTC
>JBLMZA010000063.1:0-3907 GCA_050258555.1 Acidobacteriota bacterium
GCTTCGTCGAAACAGACCACCGGATACGCCGGGTTGTAGGGCAGAACGTAGGTCCCGATCACGTCTTCCATCCGCCAGACATACTCGGCATCGGCCTTGGGCGGAATACACCAAGTGTGGACGATCCACTGTCCGTTCATTCGTATTATTGGTTATATCGCGGAATCCGAGCAGCCACTGAGGCACGTGCGCACCTATGAGGGCGCGGGCAGCTTCGAATGGATCAGCTGCCTCTTCAATAGCACACATGTCATCGGATGTGAGCGGATCGATATGGTCATTGTCTGCGGCAAAGGTGAAATATTCGCGGTATATACCGATACATACTTCATCCACCCCATCATGTCCGACATCAGCGGTGGCAGCGTTCGCTGAGGCGACATGCATAGCGGTCTCGTTTTGTATGACCTTTCCGGTGAGTGTTTCGTAGCGCTTCGCGCAACGAAGCAGCATTGCATTGTCGCGGGTATTGACGGCATGTCCGGCCATCCATGCCGAAAAAATTACGTTGATGGCGCCTGGATCGTCGTCGCGCACTGCCTTTTTCAGCTCTTCCACGAAAGGAGAGCACGGAATTCTGTCGTTCACATGCTCTTCATCCACCCAATAACGTGGCATGGCGGCAGAGGAAGGATCGGCTTTTTCTTCCGCGCTCATATCGGCAATCGCATCGCCCCGATACGACGCCCAGCGGTGATCGAACTGGTGTATCATCTTTGCCTCATACAGCGGAAGCATGCGGCGTTCGATCGAGCCGCTCCTCGTGTCGCCGCTGTGCTTCACATACGCATTGCCGCACGGTTCCCATCCGCCATCTTCCAACTCCCGCTGCGTGACAAAAAGTTCGGAATCGTTCGACATATGAAACATGGTGTTGAATCGAATACCCCACGGATTGGCCTCGCTCTCTCCTTCACGTATGAATATGGGCACGCGATGATAGATAGCTTTTGTGATCTCGGCGTCGCGGCGCGTGCGGAAGATGGGACATGTGAGTGTATTGGGATTTAAGAGCGCCATATCCTCCGACGTGAGCGTAAACCGGCGTTCGGGATCTTCCAAGTCGTCTATTGAATGGGCAAAGAAGACGAATTCCGCCGGCGGCCGCTCGATATTTTCTATCGTGCCAGAACCGGCAGTGAAGAGACAATATTTCATCCTGCTGTCGACATCCGGGAATAATTTCTTTCTGTTCTCGAAATCGTACAGAGACAGAAGCGAATGCGTGCGTACTATGTCCTGGAAGAAATATTTTGTGGTATCGTCTGTTGCGATTCCCGAGGGCAGCACGACACCCATCACTCCCGGCGGCGCAAGCCTGTTCCGCATCGCTTCGGCAAACACGGCGTATAGATTGATGTCACCGCGGCCGCAGAACGGATAAAGGCCGCTGTTGCGCAGAAAGTGGCTTTCGCCCTCAGCCCGGCGCTGCGCACTCTGGAAGGCGGCATGGAGCGTAGGGTCTTCTTCCAACAGGCGCTCTATCAGCCGCTTCCTCTGCGCCGCATTGGGTGCCGTGGCAATGTCGGGATTCCGCTCGGCAAACCATTCTTTTTCGGCAAGCTTCACGCGTTCCCAAGGCGGATTTCCAAGCACGGCGTCGAATCCGCCCTTCCCTTCAGCGTCAAAGATTTGGGGGACTTCCAAGTGCCAGTGGAAGAACTGATACTCCGCCGCAATCGCTTTGATGCGCTCTTTGAGATCATGCGGCACGTTGTGGGGCGTCCGCTCGATCTTGCGCAGATGTGCAGTCGTCAGTTCTTCCCCATACTCTTTCTTCTGCTTCGGCCAGACGAATGCGGCACACCAGGCGTCGTGCAGCAGTTTTACATATTCATACGCCATGCCTGTCACAAGCTCTTCATAGCGTCGCTCTTTCGTGTGCACTATCTCCACATCCGTATCGTCCACGGAATCAAGTTCGGCGATGGCGGCGGGAAGATTGCCGAGGCGTTCCCATGGGGCGGCATGGTCGAACTGCATGCCGATCTGATTCGTCGGCCGGTCCCGGTTCAACGATTTCATCCATGTTGCGGCTTCTTTCGTATCGCCGATGATTGGCGTATAGGCAGCATCGGGAATGCCCGCCCGGATCGCGGACGGCGTCGCGCCGATGAGCGAGTTGCCGCATTTGATGTGATGATCGAGAAAGTTCAGCGGACTGCCCGGTTCGACGGCTTCGAGCCAAAGGCGTATCTTGCAGAGCTCGATGGACATGGGATTCATGTCCACGCCGTATAGACAGTGGGCGATCACCTCGCGCAGCGCATGGCGCAGCACCGAAGGAGACGGCTCCTCGCCACCGCTGCGCACCAGGGCCAAATGCCTGCCGATGCGCTGTGCGGCGGCAATAAGGAAATGTCCGCTTCCGCATGCCGGATCGAGCACGGTGAGATGTAGGAGCGCTTCTTCGGCAGAAGCGTACCCATTATTCGCAGAGCGGCGCATGCGCTCTTCGATGACAGGTTCAAGGGCGGTGTCGAGCAGAGTTTCGACCAGACTCTGAGGCGTGTAATAACTGCCGGTGGTCTTTCGGTCATTACCCGCGGCTTGCTTGAAACCGAAGTACGGCGCGGCGCCTGCGGGAAGTTCGACAAGGGGATGAAGTTCGAGCAGACTTTCGTAGACCGATCCGAATTCTTCCGTCTCCAATGCGCCGAAATTGACCGGCATACGGCGATGTGAATCGGGATGCTCGAACATCGTAAGGCGTTCAAGCGCCGTATACAACGCGGCATTTGATATGCGCGCATCGGCCAGCAGTCCAATTGCATCGCTGTGGAACAAGCGGCCGCCGAAGGCCGCAAGATCCATCTTCGCTGCCTTTTCTTTCTCTTCAAAAATACGGAATGTAGAGAGAAGCGAAAACCACGCGTCATCGTGGCGCTCTGTTTTCAAGCCGCGTGCCATACACAGCCGCCGCAACCGCCGCATGCTGTAATACTCGAAATACCGCTTCACGGATGTTTGCGGAATTCCTTTCACAAAAAGCAGCCCCCGCTCTTCAACGACCATCAAAAAGAGCAGCCGATAGACCAGCCTGAGAAGAAGCGTAAAATAGCCGTTTGCACTTAGAGCGCCTGAAGCGATATCGGCACGCAATCGCTCATTTGCCGGGTGGCGAAGAAAGCCGTTGCCGAATTCCATCAGTGTGTGCGTCACCGCATCGCGCAAGCCTTCGCGAATGCGCGTGCCCTGCTCGATCGTTTTCAGATGACAGGCTTCGAGCACACATTCATGCGCGCGGTCGACCGAAACGGGCAGGCGCGTGGCGTGGAGCAGTCTGAAGAAGACTGCGAAATCGGCGAACAAGCCGTCGGAGAACATGCGGTCGAGATCGAACTCGACATATGTCAGTTTCACCAAACGCGAACTGTCACGCAACAGGCGAATCAACTGTCCGTTCGTGACGATGCCGTATAAATGTTCGTCGAGGTTCAAATATTCCTGCATCATGGCATGAGCGGACATGCGCGAAGCCGATCGTTCCGGCTTGCGCTCGAGTCCCGACGGCTCATTCCATCCAATGATCTGCACGGGAACCATCGCCCGGTTGGTGACGCGATGGGAAATCTGATAGGTCTTTCCCTGCACGACAGTTCCTCTGCCCTGATATTCCAAGCGCCAGCCGAGCAGGCCGAGAAGCGGAACGATCCACTGATTACGCGTTTCGGACGTGGCTGCATCGCTTGGGCGGAGCGCGTCGAGTTTTCGTCGGAAAATGCGCCAATAATCCTGCGCATCGGACCAGGCGCGCGCGATTTCGTCTTTCACACGCACATCCGGCTCGAAGCCGAAGTCGGCGGCATTTTGTCCCGGCAGATCCTCGGCATGATCCAGCAAATCGGCGGAGAGTATCGCGCCTTCGCAATGTATAGAGGCGTATTTCATGTCGTCGACGGCTCCT
>JBLMZA010000064.1:0-12597 GCA_050258555.1 Acidobacteriota bacterium
CCGTATCGGCACGCTCGTGAAATGAGGAAAGAAGGAGGTTCGTGATGGCGTCGTTGTATGTGCACATTCCCTACTGCGAAAAAAAATGCATCTATTGCGATTTCTATTCGATCGAGAATCACGCATCGGTTCCCGAGTTTCTCCGCGCCCTCTCGCGTGAAATCGATTCCTATGCCGATGAGTTTGCCGCGCGCGAATCCATCGAAACCGTGTTCTTCGGCGGCGGAACACCGTCGCTCCTTCCTCCGTCTGAAATACAAGCGATCATCGATCACATGAGGGAGCGCTTCACCATCCTTCCCGATGCCGAAATCACGATGGAGGCCAATCCGGGCACGATTGATCAGAGCGCCTTCGAGGGATACCGTCGTGCGGGCGTCAACCGGATGAGTATCGGCATACAGTCCTTCAATCCCTCGGAGCTCGCCTTTCTCGGCCGCATACACACGGCGGAAGAAGCCGCGCGCGCCGTCCGTGATGCGTATCAGGCGGGATTCGAGAACGTGAGCTGCGATCTGATTTTTTCGCTTCCGGGACAGACTCCGGAAGGCTGGCAGGAAACGCTTCATCGGGCCCTGGAGCTCGGGCCGAAGCACATTTCGGCCTACAGCCTGATTGTGGAAGAGCATACGCCGCTGCATGCGATGGTGGCCAGGCGGGAAGTCGTTCCGCTCGAGGAATCGGTCGATGCCGGGATCTATGAATCCACGATGCGTATCTTGGAAGAGCACGGATACGGGCATTATGAGATTTCAAACTATGCCCGGCCGGGATTCGAGTGCCGGCATAATCTCAACTACTGGAATCACGCAAATTACCTCGGATTCGGCCCTTCGGCCCACTCCTTCTGGCGAGAGTCGACGGAGGAGGGGCTGCGCTGGTGGAATGAGCGCTCGATTGCCCGGTATCTGGAAAAAATCGGCGCGCAGGGCCGGGCCATGGCCGGCTCCGATCCCATCGACCGTGCATCGATGATCGAGGAGGAAATCTTCCTCGGACTGCGCTGCGGAGCGCTCGATCTGGCGAAATTGGAGCGTGAATTCGGCCATGCGTTCGACCTCCAGCGCCGCAGTCTCATCGAGGCCTATGAGGAGGAAGGATTCGTGACGCGCCGCGATCACCGGCTCTCGCTCACGCCCCGCGGATTCATGATGTGCGATGCCATCGCCGAAGCGCTCATCGGACGTTGAAAACCTTTGCTATTCATCCGCAATCAAAGTATATTTAGTGTTATTCCGAAATATTTCCGCTTTTTTCATTCATCATTCACACATGGCTTTTTGAGGGATCAATGGAACACTCGAAACTCAACCGGATAGCCGCCGGCTCCGTCTTTCTGATATCGCTCATCACCTACATCAAGACACTTTCCGATACGGTCGTCTTCTGGGATGTGGGCGAATTTATTGCGGCATCGTACTACCTCCAGGTTCCGCATCCTCCGGGAAGCCCGCTCTTTCTGCTTGTGGGACGCCTCTTCGGGCTCGTGCCCTTTGCGGCGGATCTGGCCGTGCGCGTGCATTTCACCTCCGCTCTTGCCAGCGCGCTCACCGCGATGTTCCTCTATCTCTCGATTGAAAAGCTGATCGTGCTCTGGCGCGGCGTGCCCGAATCGACGATGGATAAGCTCTCGTTCTACGGCGCCAGCATCATCGGCGCGCTCTCGCTCACATTCAGCCCCACGTTCTGGTTCAACGCGGTCGAAGCCGAAGTCTACGGCGCGAGCATGCTCTTTATCGGACTCATCACCTATCTGTCCTTGCGCTGGAACGAGCGCGCCAATGAGCCCGGAGCGGACAAATACATTCTGTTGATCGCCTATCTGATCGGCCTGTCGCTCGGCGTGCACTTGCTGGCGCTTCTGGTCTTCTTCCCGTTTGCGATCATCTATTATTTCAAGAAATACGAATTCTCCTTCAAGGGCTATCTCATCTTCGGCGCCGTGGCCGTGGCGATCTTCGCCGTGATTTATCCCGGCATCGTGAAGATCATGCCGAACCTGCTGGACGGAGAAATCATGATCGGCGACGAAGCCAACAGGAGCTTCATCTGGACCCTGATCCCGATTGCGGTGATCGCGGCCGCGATCTACGGCATTTATTATTCGTACAAGGCCAAGCGCTCGCTCCTGAATCTTGCCTTCACGTCCTTCGTATTGATCGTGCTCGGCTATTCGACATACGCGACGGTGATCATCCGCTCGAACGCGCGTCCGCCGATGAATGAGAACAATCCCGATACGCTCGGCCGGCTCGTGTCGTATCTGAACCGCGAGCAGTACGGCGATGCGCCGATTGCCAAGCGCCGCTACAGCCAGGAGCCGCAGCATCAGGGCATTTATACGAAATACTCGTCGGACTCGGATTTCTTCTGGCGCTACCAGATGGATCACATGATGGCGCGCTACTTCCTCTGGCAGTATGCGGGCTCCGAAGGCGACTGGCAGGATGCCGGCGTGAACTGGAAAGTGCTCTGGGGCATTCCGTTTTTCGTGGGACTCTTCGGCGCGTATTACCACTTCAAGCAGGATCGGAAGATGTGGTGGGTGTTCTTCAACTTCTTCCTGTTGATGAGCGTGATTCTCGCGCTCTATTTCAACATGCAGGAACCGCAGCCGCGCGAACGTGATTATTTCTTCGTCGGCGCCTTCTTCGTCTTTTCCGTCTGGATCGGCATCGGCGTTCTCGGTCTGATCGATACGGTGAAGTCGATGATGAAAAACGAGCAGTCGCAAAAGATCGCCATGGGCGGCGTGCTCGTGCTCGCCGTTGCCTTTGTGCCTGTGAACATGCTCCGCACGAACTATCACACGGCAGACCGCACGGGCGATTATGTGGCCTGGGATTATTCCTATAACCTGCTGCAGACCTGCGAGCCCGACGCCATTCTCTTCACCAACGGCGACAACGACACATTCCCCTTGTGGTATCTGCAGGATGTCGAAGGCATACGCCAGGACGTGCGCATCGTGAACCTGAGCCTTGTCAACACGTCGTGGTACATCGATCAGCTGAAAAACGAGACGCCGCACGGGGCGAAGAAGGTGCCGATCTCGACGCCGGATGAGGAAATCGCCCGCATACAGCCCATGCAGTGGGAGCCGCGCGAGATGGAACTGCCCGTGCCGGCAAGCGTGATCAGCCAGTACAAGCTCTCGAAGGACATCGCCTCGCAGGCCGTCTTCCCGGATTCGGGCAGAGGCACCGGCGGCGTGATCAAGTTCACGATGCCCTACACGATGACGTTCGGACAGATCAAGGCCATCCGCGTGCAGGATATCATCACCTACGACATCATCATGACGAACAAGTGGGAGCGCCCGATTTATTTCGCCGTCACATCGACGCCGGATTCGAAGCTCGGACTCGACCGCTACTTCCGCATGGACGGCCTGGCCATGAAGATGGTGCCGTTCCAGACGCCATCGGATGAGGGACTCATCGTCGACTCGATCCTTGCGGCAAATCTCTACAATACGCCGAAGGTGCCGTCGAAGACGTTCCAGCGCGGATATCTCTTCCGCGGCCTGAACAATCCGAATGTCTATTATGACGAGAACGTGACGCGCCTGGTGATGAACTACCGCAATTCGTTCCTGCGCCTGGCGCTGCATCATCTGAACGACACGAAGGACAACGCCAGGGCCGTTGCCGCGCTCGATTCGATGGAGTCGAAGATCCCCTCGGAGGTGATCCCGATGGATTACCGCGTGATGTACGACGTGGCGAATTTCTATCACTTCGCCGGCGCGCAGCAGAAGTTCACGCTGTATTCACAGAAGATCGAAAAGACGATTCAGGAGATGATCAACAAGGGCGTCACCGAGCCGTTTACGCAGTACAATCCGTACTACATTCTCTACTCGGTCTACCAGAGCAACGGAGAGTACGACAAGGCCATCGGCGTGCTCGATCAGATCCGCGGGCGCTATGCGTCGCTTCCGGGCATCGAGCAGTGGACCGAGGCGCAGAAGCAGCAGCTCACGGCGCAGAAATCGCTCCGCGGCGCGGCGCCGAAGGATACCGCGAGGCCGCAGACGGCGGGAAAATAACACGCGCCGTTCCGACAGTTTGGTTTTTATTGTGGGGCGAAGCGCTGCTTCGCCTCCATGCTTCACCTTCGTTTTTTCTTTTCCTTGTGGGGCGAAGCGCTTGCTTCGCCCCTTTTTTCAAGACACATATCGCTATCGGCTCGCATGAAAGAATCGCACCGTTCCAACTGGGACAAATTCTGGGATGAGAAACAGGAGTTCAAGGAAGTTTATTCGAACTCGGACCGCGTCGTGCGCAATCTGATGCGCGTGATGGATGTGAAAGGCAAGCGCATTCTGGAGGTCGGCGCCGGCACGGGCCGCGACAGCCTGCCGTTGATCGAGCGCGGGGCGGAAATCTACCAGCTCGATTACTCGGAGCCCGCCTTGAAGATCATGAAGCGTATCGCCGACGAGCAGAAGCTCGATGTGAAGATTCTGGGCGGCGACACGTTCCATCTGCCCTTTGCCGACGGCACGTTCGATGTGGTCTTCCATCAGGGACTGTTGGAGCATTTCCGTCCGAAAGAGGCCGAAGCGCTCCTGAAGGAAAATATCCGCGTGATCAAGCAGGGCGGATTGCTTCTGGTCGATGTGCCGCAGCGCTATCACATCTACACGGTGATCAAGCATGCGCTCATCGCCGTCAACAAATGGTTCGCCGGATGGGAGCGCGAGTTTTCCGTGTCGGAGCTCCGCGGGATCATGACGAACCTCGGGCTCGAGCCCGTGCACGAGTACGGAGAGTGGATGTACCCGAGCCTCTTCTACCGCGCCACGCGCGAGGCGCTCCTGAAAGCGGGCGTGAAGCTGCCTCTGTATCCGACTGTCTTTCCGCCTCTCACGCGGCTCAGAAAAAATCTGCGCGAGTCGCTTCGCGATTCGGCATTCGCGCTCAACACGTCGCTTTCGTTCGGCATCATCGGCAGGAAGCGATAATCTCTTTGTGGGGCGAAGCAGCGCTTCGCCCGCAGGATCTCTTTATGAAGATACTCGTTCTCAACTGGCAGGACCTCTCCAATCCGCTGGCAGGCGGAGCGGAAGTCCATCTCCATGAAGTCTTCTCGCGCATCGCCGCCATGGGACACGATGTGACGCTTTTTTGTTCATCGTATCCGGGAGCGAAGCATCATGAAGAGATGAACGGGATCCATGTGGTCAGGGAAGGCGGGCGCTCGCTCTTCAATTACGTCGTGATGCGGAAATATTTTTCCGCATTCCGTCATGAAGGCTATGACCTCGTCGTCGACGACATGAACAAGATTCCCTTCTATACGCCCGCGTATGTGAAGGAGCCGCTTCTGGGCGTGACGCATCATCTCTTCGGGAAAAGCATCTTCAAGGAAGTCAATGCGCTGGCGGCGTCCTATGTGTATTTCGCGGAAAAGTGGGCGCTGCCGATGTATAAAAAAATCCGGTTCATCGTCGGCTCGCCCTCCACGCACCGCGAATTGATCGCATCGGGATTCGATCCCGCGCGCACGCATCTGATCCACTACGGCGTGGCGCACAAAGTCTTCCGCGAACTGGGGATTTCCAAAAGCCGCACGCCGCTGGTCGGCGCGGTCGGCCGCTTGAAGAAATACAAATCGTTCGATCATCTGCTCGAGGCCTTCGTCGATATCCGCCGCGAGATTCCCGATGTGAAGTGCGTGATCGTCGGCGACGGCGATGACAAGCCGCGCCTGGAATCGATCGCCGGCGCGCTCGGCGTGTCCGATGCCGTCACATTCGCGGGCTTCGTGAGCGAAGAGGAAAAAGTCCGGCTTCTCAACCAGATGCATGTGGCGGTGAACACCTCGGCCAAAGAAGGCTGGGGGCTCACGGTGATCGAGGCGAACGCCTGCGGCACGCCCACGGTCTCGAGCGACGTCGAGGGCCTGCGCGACGCGGTGGTGGACGGGGAGACGGGCCTCTTGTATGAATACGGCAACCGCTTCGAGCTTGCCGAAAAAGTGGGACTCGTGCTGCGCGACGAGCATCTGAGGCAAAGCCTGACCGAGGCGGCCGTGAAGCGCGCCCGGGAATTCGACTGGGATCTGGCCGCCCGGCAGACGATGGACGTGATCTCGCAGGTGCTTGCCGAGCACGGCTCCAAAAAATAACATCGTTTTCCGACACGTGAAACGTGTCGCGGATATTAGATTGGGATTCGCATGAAACAAAACCGCATCGTCAATATCGGGCTCGTGCAGATGAGCTGCTCGCCCGACCCGAATGAAAATCTCGAAAAGGCCGTCTCCGGCATCCGCGAAGCGGCATCGAAAGGCGCGAACATCGTCTGCCTGCAGGAGCTCTTCCGCTCGCAGTATTTCTGCGTCACGGAGGACTATGCGCCGTTCGACCTGGCGGAAGCCATTCCCGGCCCCTCGACAGACCGGCTGGGTGCGATTGCGCGCGAGCAGGGCGTGGTCATCATCGCCTCGCTCTTTGAAAAGCGCGCCGAGGGTTTGTATCACAATACGACGGCCGTGATCGATGCCGACGGCACGTATCTCGGCAAATACCGGAAGATGCACATTCCGGATGATCCGTCCTTCTACGAGAAATTCTATTTCACGCCGGGCGATCTCGGCTTCCGCGCATGGAAGACGAAATTCGGCACGCTCGGCGTTCTGATCTGCTGGGATCAGTGGTATCCGGAAGCCGCGCGGCTCACGGCGCTGGCGGGTGCGGAGATTCTCTTTTATCCCACGGCCATCGGCTGGGCCATCGGGGAAGACCCCCAGGTCTGCCGCGACCAGTATTCGGCATGGCAGACCATACAGCGCTCGCATGCGATCGCCAACGGCATTCCCGTTGTGGCCGTGAACCGCACGGGCCGCGAGGCGAATCTCGATTTCTGGGGCGGCTCGTTCGTGGCCGACAGCCTGGGAGAGATCCGCTATCAGGCGCCGCATGAGAAAGAGGAAGTGACGGTCGTGCCCGTCGATCTTTCGCGCTCCGATTCCACGCGCAAGCACTGGCCGTTTCTCCGCGACCGGAGAATCGATGCCTATCAGAACATCACGCGCCGATTCATCGACGACGACACGAAATAATTCCTTCCGACGACATGACATCACGCGAACGGGTACTGGCGGCCATCAATCACAGGGAGCCGGACCGCGTGCCGCTCGATCTCGGCGCGACGCCGAGTTCCGGCATCTCGGCCATCGCCTACGGCAATCTTCTTTCCGAACTTGGGCGAGCGGAGCTTCCCATCCTCATCTACGATGTCGTGCAGCAACTGGCACAGCCCGACATGTCCGTGCTCGACGGCTTCGGCGTCGACGTGCTCGATATCGGACGCATGTTCAACGATCGTCCTTCAGACTGGGCGCCTGTGACAATGGCAAACGGCCGCGATGCGTTCTATCCCGCATGGTATCATCCCATCCGCCGGGAAGACGGCTCGTATGTGACATATGACGATGACGGAGCGCGCGTGCTCTCGAAAATGCCGGCGCGTGCGACGTTCTTCGATCAGACGTATTTCCCGTACGTGGACGGCTATCCCGAGTCGTACGAATCGCTCGATTGTGAAATGAACCGCATCATGTGGTCGCGCCACGTGCACTCGCCATGGGATCATGCAGGCGACGAGGGCTTCTGGGAGACGCTGAGGGAAAAGACGCTGCGCCTGCGCGCAGAAACCGACAAGGCCCTCATGGTCGTCTGCGGCTGCAATTTGTTCGAGTGGGGAACATTCCTGCGGAGGATCGACAACTTCCTGATGGACCTGGCATGCGATCCCGTGAATGTCGAGCGCCTGCTCGACGAGCTCATGATCCGGCATCTTTCCACGCTCGAAAAAGTCTGCGCCTCGGTCGGCGACATTGTGGACATCATCCGCTTCGGCGACGATTTGGGCACAACGCAGGGACCGTTCATGTCGCCCGAGACCTACCGGGCGCTCTTCAAGCCGCGGCACCGCATGCTCTGCGACTATGTGAAATCGCATAGCCGGATGCATACGTTCATCCACTCCTGCGGATCGATCGCGCTTCTGATGCCGGATCTGATCGAAGCCGGCATCGAGATCTTCAATCCCGTGCAGACGAACGCCTGGGGCATGGATCCCGAAACATTGAAGCGGGAATTCGGGCGCGACTGCACGTTCTGGGGCGGAGGCATCGAGACGGCCGGCATGCTCAATATCGGCACGCCGGAAGCAATCAAGGCGCAGGTGTGCCGGCGCATGGAGATCTTTTCGAAGGGCGGGGGATTCGTCTTCAACACGGTGCACAACATCCTTCCCGACGTGCCGGCAAAAAATATCGTGGCGATGTTCAGTGCCGTCAGGGACTTCAACGCATCACACTATTCCACAAGGTAGAAACGATGAAACGGTTTGGTCAGGTGATCGGCGTGAAGCCGGAAGCCTTCGAGCGCTACAGGCAGCATCATGCGGCCGTGTGGCCCGAGGTGCTGGCGATGATCAAAGAGTGCCATATCGAGAACTATTCGATCTTCCACAAGGACGGGCAGCTCTTCGCGTACTTCGAATACACGGGAGAGGATTTCGAGGCCGATATGGCGCGCATGGCCGCCGATCCTTCGACGCAGAAGTGGTGGGCCGTGATGGAGCCGATGCAGGAGCCCGTTGCCAACCGCAAGCCGGGCGAGTGGTGGGCCTCGATGGACGAAGTCTTCCATCTGGATTAAGCCGGACCATTGCTTGACTTTTCCCGGCCGTCTCAGTATTATAATGCCATCGCTGCAGACGTTCGCTCGATTTTTTCACATCCATCCCTGCCTATGCTTGGTTGACACGATTTAACTCACACATTCGATCACACACGGTGCCGATTTTTTATCAGCATCGAAACTGACGTGAGAAAAATCATGCCGACCCGAACCAACAACGAAGCCGCGCGCACGGCCGCTGTTTTTTTCTTCCTTTTCATCTTTTTTCTCGCCGCTCGCGCTGCCGGGCAGGTGAAACCCGACTCAGTGAGGGCGCGCGTCTATATCATGCCGGATGTCCCGGTCAATGCCAATCGGGAAATCTCTCTCCATGCCCTCGATACATTGAAGCCGGTCGATCTTCAACACATGCCCACGCTCTTTTCCATCGTTCTGAGCAGCATCAAGATCCTGCCCGGCGTCTCCTCGAACACGGAGCTTTCCAGCACATACAACGTGCGCGGCGGAAATTTCGACGAGAACCTCATCTACATCAACGGCTTTGAAATCTCCCAGCCGTATCTCGTGCAGCAGGGCATCGAGCAAAGCCAGTCGATTATCAACGAAGACATGGTGTCGAGCCTGGAATTCCACCACGGGGCGTTCCCCGTGCATCTGGGAGATAAAATGTCCTCCGCGCTCTCTGTGAAGTATTATACCGGGGAAGAGGATGAATTCGGAGGCACGGCGCATGCCGACTTGTTCAATGCCGGTCTGACGCTGCACGATAAGACGGGAACATTCAGCTGGAGGGCGGGAGTCCGCTATGCGTATCCGATTCTCTTCGAGAGGAGTCTTCAGTCTTCGGGACTCTATCATCCGAGTTTCGGCGACATACAAGTGCTCGGGTCCTATCATATGCCCGATAACGCCGAGCTGCAGCTTTTATTGATTACGGCCAGGAATACATTCGCCGTCACGCCGCAGCGTACATTCGGCAGGCTCACCACAACCTATGCGGATCGGACGCTGAGCGAGCTGGAATATACGGGCAACAGCAATTATACGAATGCCACGACGCTTGCGGGCGTGAAATTCATCAGGCCGTTCGGCGGCACTTCCATCCTGACGACATCGCTTGCATATTCCCATATCAACGAGGAGTATGAAAAATATTATTCATACAACAACCCCTATGCGTTGCAGGGGCAATCCAAAAAACAATATGATGTGACGGATAATTCGCTTGTCTCACGGAAACTGGAATTGATCTCCGATTACACCGTGACATCCCGGGCGCACACGATCAAAGCGGGCATGAATCTCCGGCTTTCGAAATTGGAAAGCGCTCTGGACAGGGCGACGCTCTATGGCGATCCGGATCTGAGGCTTCATGCATTGAATGCCGCGAATCAGACATTAAATGCCCGCTTCAATACCGTAGCAGCCTACATCGAAGACAACGTCTCCCTGCACACGAACGTGAGCGTCGATGCCGGCGTAAGGGCGCTGAAATATTATTTCAACGGAGAGCTGCTCGTCAGTCCGCGCGCCGGCGTCACATACAGAGCCGGCACCAGGCATGCTTTCAGCCTCACGTGGGGACACTATTATCAGCCGCCGTATTTTTATGAAACCTGGGATAAAAGTCTGCAGACGGCGCAATCGCTTCTGGCGCCAAAGAGCGTTCAATATAATGCGAGGTGGGAATATCACCCGAAGGAGCGCGCAACCTACACCGCGGAAGTGTTTTATAAACATCTGACGCGTCTCATTCCGTATTCCGTCGATCAGCTGCGACTGTCCTACCAGTCCGGCAATCATTTCGAAGGTTATGCCGCCGGCATGGATCTGCAGTATGAGGGCGAACTGGTGCGGGGAGTGCGGACGTGGTTCGGATACAGCTATTTGAATTGCCAGGAAAAAGACGCGCGCTCGATGTCTTCCTATCAGCCGAGACCGTTGGACCAGACGCATACCTTGAGGATTTATCTGCAGGATCGCGGGCGGACCAATCCGAATTTTCAGGCCCATGTGTTATTGCTTCTGGGATCGGGCTATCACTACTATCGGATGATGAGCGTACCGGGATCGGCTCCCGGTACGTATGAGATCGTACCCGATTTCACCAGGACGCGCGAGTATCCGTTTTATGAGCGCGTGGATATGGGATTGTCCTACCGGTTTCCGTTCGGCGAGGGCAAGGGAATTACGCTCATTGCGGAGGTGCTCAATGTCTTCGACAAATACAATGTCTCCTCCTATTCATGGTATATCTTTGAAAGCGGCTCGAGGCCCGAGCTCGTTCCCAACATTCTCTCGCCCCGGTATTTCAATGCCGGCTTCCGATTCGATTTTTAACAAGCCCCGATAAAAAAGCCGAAAAAATTCATCCATGAAGGAACCATGGGACGACGTCGCCATGTTCGAAAGAACAATACCAAGGCATTGTGAAATTACGGAACGGAACCCGCTTATGGATCAGACGATCGTTCAGACATTGCAGCGTGAATTTACGGGCGAAGTGATTCTGCCTCAAGACGGCGCATACGAACAAGCGCGAGCCGTGTATGTCGGGAAAGGGTCTCCGGCCATCGTGCTGCGGCCGGCAAGCCCGGCCGATGTCGCCTCGGCCATCCGGTTTGCCGTTTCAAATTCGCTGGCTATTTCGGTGCGCAGCGGCGGGCACAGTGTGGCGGGACTGAGCACCAGCAACGGCGGAGTCGTCATCGATCTTTCATCGATCAACGGCGTCGATATTCTCGACAGATCGAAGGGAATCGTGCGCATCGGATCGGGTGCGACATGGAAACAAGTCGCCGTGGCGCTTCAGGAGCACGGGCTTGCGCTTTCCTCCGGAGATACGGCTTCTGTGGGCATCGGAGGCCTCACGCTCGGCGGAGGAATCGGCTGGATGGTGCGCAAACACGGATTGACGATCGATCACATGATCGCGGCAGAGCTTGTCACGGCATCCGGCGAGATGCTCCGTGTGAGTGCGGAGGAATATCCGGAGTTATTCTGGGCCATTCGCGGTGGCGGGGGAAATTTCGGCGTGGTCACGCATTTCGAATTCGCCGCGCATCCGGTGCGGCAGGTCTATTCGGGCATGATCATCTACTCGCTTGAAAACGTGCAGGCATTGCTTGCGGGATGGCGTGATGCCATGCGCGCGGCGCCCGAGGAGCTCACGGTCATGTTCCTTCTGCTGCCCTCGATGATGGGAAATCCTCCCGCGGCGATCGCGTGGTGCTGCTATGCGGGCGACGAAGAGCAGGAGGCCATGAAGGCGATCGATCCCCTGCTCCGTATCGGCACCGTGGTGCAGAACATGGTGACGAGGAAAAATTATTCTGAAGTGCTTGAGGAGGCTCATCCTCCCGACGGGGTGAACGTCGTCGTTCAAAACGGTTTTGTGGAGCATCTGACCGATGATCTTCTTGCCGAACTTGCGCGGCATTACGGCAAGGCCGCAAGTCCGGCATTGCAGATCCGCTACCTTCGCGGCGCGATCAATCGTGTGCCGGCCGATGCCACGGCATTCGCCCACCGCACAAGCGAGGCGCTGCTCATTCCGGCGATCTTTCTTCCTCTCGATGCCTCGGAGGCCGATATTCATGCGGCCATGACGCCGTGGAAAGCGATTGCGCCCTTTTGCTGCGGCGGGTACGTCAATTTCTTCAGCACATCAACCGATGAAGATGTTGCGGCCTGTTATCCGAAAGCGACGTATGAGCGTCTTTCGAAGGTCAAAAAAACGTTTGATCCCGGAAATATTTTCCGTCAGAATTACAACGTGAAGCCGATGTAAGCGCGTGAGGTGGCGGAGGGAGAGCATACCCGGCTTCATGGGACGGGAACGACAGAGGCGGGCAGCCTGTTTCTCAGATTACATGCCATCTATTTTATCACAATCTGGGAGAGGAGAGGGATATGCTCACAGCAGTGGCGGTAAATAA
>JBLMZA010000065.1:0-11716 GCA_050258555.1 Acidobacteriota bacterium
GCGAAGAATTTCTTTAAAAGAAAAACCCTTAAAACGGCAGAAAAGTGCCACGTTTCCAGCCGTCCTTCCCCATGAAGACTTGCCGATCAATAAAAAAGCAGGCCCGATGGATTGTGCCTGCCATAATTATTATTTACACGGCATATTCTTAACTAATCGTACCTCCGCAGAATATTATTTGATTCTTTTATAAGGAGGCTTTCTGCGTCTATTTTGTAAACTCGATATGATTCCATCCCATCCCAAAGCCCCTGAAAATATGATACTTCCCATAGAAGCGTATTGCTTGGCTTCGAAAAAGATAAATCCACAATGCATGAATCATTTTTATATCCCTCCATATCAGACAATTTTCGCGCAAGTTCTACAGCCTGAGATAATGGTCTCATTCGATAACATGATTTACGATAGTATCGATAAATCGTGAATATATTAAACTGAATACCCTTCTTCGCGCTTTCCTTCAAGGGAAGATTGATTCCATCGATTCCACCATCACCATTCAAATCAAGAGCAACATTATATCTCTCAATTCCTCGTTCAAAATCAGAAAAAATAAACCGAAGATCATACGATATAAAATTCACCGTCTTGTTCCCGGCTGTTGTGTCTTGTTGGTAATTTCTGCGATCGAAAATAACCCCCTTTGAAAAAGTCAGCTTATCTATAAAATACGCGGGAAGCTGCGTTTGAATAATCGCGCCTAATTTATCCTGAATATTTTGGGGTAATTGTGCCAACGAATAGATTTCTTTTCCATATCCAGCCCTACAATCCATCCGAAAATCCAAATTTCCAAAATCTCTCTGCCTGACTGTAATATGGATATCATCTGCCTTGGGTGGGGTGCACAACATGATTATCAAACTACCGATGCCGCCGATCGCCATCAAGACCACAATGAGACCAACACGATTTTTCTTCATTTGACAATACACCCTTTCGCTGCTCATCGGTCATTGAACGATATCACTTGAGCGGTCAGAAGATCGGTGATGCACAATGCTGACGTGTGATTTGGGGGAGCGTATTCTTCTTAACTTCGGGACATGATAGCGATTTTTTTCGGACAGATGCAAATACAAAGGCGCCTCCCTGTTGCCAGAGAGGCGCCTTGTATGGATACTGCGGTGGTATGAAGGACGGTTACTTCCTGCCGCCTTTTTTCTTCGGTGCCGGTTTTTGTTTCGATTTCGGCTTCGCCGGAGCCTTCGCTTTCGGTGTTGCCTTCGCTTTTGCCTTCGATTGTTTCGGGGCTTCCGCTTTCTTCTTCGCCGCGGGCGAAGGCTTCGCCTGCTTTTTGGCGGGCGCCTTCAATGCCTCGGCTTTCTTCGCATCGGCCTTCTTCTTCGGCGCCGGAGCGGGCTTCTTCGCCTTCGCCTTAAGGGCAGCCGGCGCAGCAGACGGGCTCTTTTTCACCGGAGCAACTACGACCGGCGCTTCTGCGACGGCTTCCGCTACCTCGGCTTGGCCGTCATCATCCGAAAAGCGGCTCTTCCGGACCGTCTTCATTTTTTTTTTTGCATCGCCGTTTTCTTCAAACAGCGCGTCCTGATCGGGATCGTTTTTCGGCATCGATGACGAGGAGCCGTTATTTTCATTGAGCTCTTTTTCCTCATCCTCTTCCGATTTCACGATCGCCACGGCCGCAATCCGGTCCTCGGCATGAAGCTTGATCAACCGGACGCCGGAAGTGTTGCGGCCCGACACGCGGATCTCGCTTGCATGCTGCCGGATGACCATGCCGCCCGATGTGACGACAACGATATCATCCGAATCCTGCACTTCCTTGACCGCGATCATCTTGCCGGTCTTCTCCGTCGCCCTGAGCGTGCCGATACCCTTGCCGCCGCGGTGACTGATGCGGTACTCGCCGAGATCGGAACGCTTGCCGAATCCGTTTTCTGTGGCCACAAGAATGGTCGTCTTCGGACGGCGCACCGAAACGGCGCCGATCACCTTGTCCCCGTTTTCAAGCTTGATGGCGCGCACGCCGGCCGCAGAACGGCCCATCGACCGCACTTCCGATTCGGGGAAGCGGATGGCAATGCCTTCATGCGTGCCGATCAGGATTTCGCTTGTGCCGTCGGTGAGCTTTACATCCACCAGAAGATCGGACTCGTCGAGCGAAATGGCGCCGATGCCCGCCTTGCGCGGATTCGAGAATTCCGAGAGTGCGGTCTTCTTCATCTGTCCCTGCTCGGTGACCATGAAGACGAAGTGCGTGTCGTCGAAGTCCTTCACCGACAGGAAGGCCGAGATGTTCTCGGACGGATCCTTCTGTATCAGGTTCACGATCGCGCGGCCCTTCGATGTGCGGCCGCCTTCGGGAAGCTCGAACACCTTCACCCAATAACACTTGCCCTTGTCGGTGAAGAAGAGAATGTAGTTGTGCGTCGAGGCGATGAACATGTGCTCGATGAAATCGTCCTCCCTCGATGCCGCTCCGGTCACGCCCTTGCCGCCTCTGGACTGCCGGCGGTAGCCGGAGACCGGGAAGCGCTTGATGTAGCCCGAGTGGCTGATCGTGATGACGACGTCCTCTTCCTGGATCATGTCCTCGATCTTGAACTCTTCATAATCATAGACGATCTCGGTGCGGCGCTCATCGCCGTATTTTTCCTTGATCGCCAGAAGCTCGTCCTTGATGATCTCCATCTGCAGCTGCTTCGAGGCAAGGATCGCCTTCAAGCGCGTGATGAGTTTCAGAAGGTCGCGGTACTCCTCCTCGATCTTCTTCCGTTCCAGTCCCGTGAGGCGCTGGAGACGCATATCGAGGATCGCCTTGGCCTGTATTTCGGAAAGCTTGAACTTGCGCATGAGGCCATTCTTCGCGGTCTCCGTGTCGCGGCTCGCCTTGATGAGCTTGATGATCTCGTCGATGTTGTCGAGCGCGATGATGTAGCCTTCCAGGATATGGGCCCTGGCTTCGGCCGCATCGAGGTCGAATTTCGTGCGGCGCACGACGACTTCGTTTCTGTGCTCGATGTAGTGCGAGAGCATGTCGCGCAATGTCAGAAGCACGGGCCGGCCGTCCACAAGCGCCAGCATGATGACGCCGAACGTGGTCTGCATCTGCGTGTACTTGTAGAGATTGTTCAGGACCACGCTTGCGTTGGCATCGCGCTTCAGATCGATCACAATGCGCATGCCGTCGCGGTCGGACTCGTCGCGCAGATCGGAGATGTCGTCCAGCTTCTTTTCGCGCATCAATTCGGCGATCTTCTCGATCAGGCTCGCCTTGTTGACCATGTAGGGGATCTCGTTCACCACGATCGACTGCCGGTCGTTCTTTGCCGTTTCAATCGTCGCCTTGGCGCGGATGGTGACCTTGCCCTTGCCGGTCGTGTAGGCTTCCTTCACGCCCTCATAGCCGTAGATGATGGCGCCGGTCGGAAAATCGGGCGCCTTGATGTACTTCATGAGCTTGGCGTTGTCGATCTCCGGATTCTTGATCATCGCCACGCAGCCGTCGATCACCTCTCCCATGTTGTGCGGAGGAATGTTCGTCGTCATGCCGACGGCGATGCCGGCCGAGCCGTTCACAAGCAGATTCGGATACGCGCTCGGAAGCACCATGGGCTCTGTGAGCGTGTCGTCGAAGTTCGGCGTGAAATCGACCGTGTTCTTGTCCAGGTCGCGCAGCATTTCTTCTGCAAGGCGCGTCATGCGGAGTTCCGTGTAACGCATGGCAGCGGCCGAGTCGCCGTCGACCGAGCCGAAGTTGCCCTGGCCGTCGACGAGCGTGTAGCGCAGCGAAAAGTCCTGCGCCATACGCACGGCCGTGTCGTAGACCGACTGGTCGCCGTGCGGATGGTACTTGCCAAGCACCTCGCCCACAAGGCGGGCGCTCTTTTTGTAGGGCCGGTTCGGAAGCAGCCCGAGTTCCTGCATGCCGAAGAGCACGCGGCGATGCACGGGCTTCAATCCGTCTCTGACATCGGGAAGGGCGCGCGCCACAATAACGGACATCGAATAATCGATGTACGAGCCCTTCATCTCATCTTCAATATCAACCGGAATGATTTTTTCGTTCAATGTTGCCATTCAATTTCCCTAATATCTGCGACCCCGTTTCAAGGTCAAAAGAAAAATTCAGAATTAGGGGCGAAGCAGCGCTTCGCCCCACATGAAAAACACAGAATACAGGCGAAGCAACCCACATCCACGCTGGCGCGTGGATCATTTACCCAACAACCGCGCTCAACGCGCGTATCATTTCCGACTTCGCCCCACATGAAAAACACAAGAATCAGACGTCGAGGTTGCGGACGTATTTCGCGTTCTTTTCGATGAACTCGCGGCGCGGACCCACTTCATCCCCCATGAGGATGGAGAATGTGCGGTCGGCCTCTCCCGCGTTCTCGATCGACACCTGAAGAATCGTCCGGGTGTCGGGATTCATGGTCGTCGACCAGAGCTGCTCGGGATTCATTTCGCCCAAGCCTTTGAACCGCGAGATCACGATGCCGCCCGGCTTCACGACCACTCCTTCTTCTGCCGCCACCTCCTCCTCTTCTTCATCGCGTGTCGCGCCGTTGGCGCGTTCGCCCTTCAGGCGCTTCAGGATCTCCTCGCGCTCTTCGTCGTCGAAGGCGTAGAATTCCTGCTTGCCCTTCTTGATCTTATAGAGCGGCGGCTGCGCGATGTAGACGTGTCCCAGATCGATCAGGGGCTTCATGTAGCGGAAGAACAATGTGAGCAAAAGCGTACGGATATGCGAACCATCGACGTCCGCATCGCACATGAGGATGATCTTGCCGTAGCGCACTTTTTCGGGATTGAAATCCTCGCCCACGCCCGCGCCGATGGCGGTGAAGATGTTCCGGACTTCCTCGCTCTCGAGGATCTTGTGGAGCCTCGCTTTTTCCACATTCAGGATCTTGCCGCGCAAGGGAAGGATCGCCTGGAATCTGCGGTCGCGTCCCTGCTTTGCCGAACCGCCTGCCGAATCGCCCTCGACAAAATAGAGCTCGCAGTGCTCGGGATCGTTGATCGAACAGTCGGCAAGCTTTCCGGGAAGTCCGCCGCCATCCAGTGCGTTCTTTCTTCGCGTCAGATCGCGCGCCTTGCGTGCGGCTTCTCTGGCTTCGGCCGCGCGCAGGCTCTTTTCGATGATGCGCTTGGCGTCACCCGGATTGTTATCGAGCCACACGGCAAGCTCCTGGCTCACCACCGATTCGACGATCGACTTGACTTCCGAGTTGCCGAGCTTCGTCTTGGTCTGTCCTTCAAACTGCGGCTCGGGTACTTTCACCGAAACGATCGCCGTCAGGCCTTCCTTGAAGTCGTCGCCCGAAAGCGAGATCTTGCCTTCCTTCACCAAGCCGTTCTTGTAGCCGTATGTGTTGAGCGTGCGCGTAAGCGCGGAACGGAAACCGACCAGATGCGTGCCGCCTTCGTGCGTATGGATGTTGTTCACATACGAGAAGACGTTTTCCGAATACTGGTCGTTGTACTGGAAGGCCACTTCGACTTCGACCGTGCGGCCGTTGTCGTCTTCGCCCGCGCCCTTGGCATAGACGAGCTTCTTCATGATCGAGGGGCGCATCGAGTCGATGTACTTCACGAACTCCTTCAGTCCGCCCTCGAAATGAAACGTCGCCGTCTGCTCCTGCTTCGGACGCAAGTCCGAAATCTCGAGCTTCACGTTCGCGTTCAAAAATGCGAGCTCGCGCAGGCGCTCGGCCAGCGTCTCGAACTTGTATGTGCGGTTCTTGAAGATCGTCGCATCGGGAAGGAACGTCACTTTCGTGCCGGTCTTTTCCTTCTTGCCCATCTCGCCGATCACCTTCACGGGGGCCACCGGATCGCCCTTCGTGTAGCGCTGGAAAAAGATCTTGCCGCCGAGTCTGACTTCGACTTCGAGCCATTCGGACAGCGCGTTGACGACCGAGACGCCGACGCCGTGCAGACCGCCCGAGACTTTGTACGTGTTCTTGTCGAACTTGCCTCCGGCATGCAATACCGTCATGACGACTTCAAGCGCCGAGCGCTTTTCCTCCGGATGCATGTCCGTCGGAATGCCGCGGCCGTCGTCGATCACCGTGATCGAGCCGTCGGGATTGATCTTCACGGAAATTTCGTCGCAAAATCCGGCCAGCGCCTCGTCGATCGAGTTGTCGACCACTTCATAGACCAGATGATGCAGACCGCGCACGCTCACGTCGCCGATATACATGGCGGGACGCCGGCGCACGGCTTCAAGGCCTTTCAGAACTGTGATATCTTCGGCGGTATATTCGCCGTTGGTTTTTTTGGGTTTATTCTCTGCCACTGTTTTTTTTTCCTTCACACTGTAAAACAACACTTATCTGAATCGGATGTCCTTGATGACATCGCCGTTCATCCTCTGATGGATCTTCGCAAGGATCTCCTTGCGGCGGAACGTGAGCTCGTTTCTCCACGGCGCGTTGGTCACATGAATCACCAGCACGCCGTTATCAATGCGCTCGACTTCCGTCACTTTTGCAATCTGCGCGCCCACAATTTCGGGCCACAGCGGTATGATTCCGTACTGATCGAGCTTCTGCCTGATCCCCAACTGCTCGATCAGGGCATCCAAAACGGAATCGATCTTTTTCGGCACCTGCTCTTTCACACACCCTCCTCTTCTCCTGCCACCGTGCCATGGGCGATATAGATCTTCCTATTGTCCCCGTTCCAGTCGAGCGCGCCGTGAAACACGCGGTCCGACGTCGTCGTGATGAACGTCTGCCCCATCTCTTCGAGCAGACCCAGCAGCTGCGTGCTTCGCCGGTCGTCGAGCTCGCTGAAGACGTCATCGAGCAGGATGATCGGCACTTCGGCGCAGCGTTCCCTCAGATACCGGTACTCGGCAACCTTCAGCGCGATCAGATACGTCTTGTGCTGTCCCTGCGAGGCGTAGTCGCGCAGGGGGAGATCGTTGATCGCAAATTCGACATCGTCGCGCTGCGGACCGAAGAGCGTGGAGCCGGTGCGCCGCTCGTCGAATTTTTTGCGCTCGGCCAGCCGCCGCAATTGCTCCATGACCGCATGCCTATCCATCGATGATGCCACATCGATCTGCGGCATGTAGCGCAGTCCCGGACGTTCTCCGTTTCGGGTCACGCTGTCGTAGGCGCTCTGGACGTACGGGATGAATTCGGTCAGGAACTGGCAGCGCTTGTGTATGATCGAGGCCCCCCGCTCGATGAGCATCTCCGTCCACGGCGCAAGCACCGGCGACACATCGCGTCCTTCGGCATCCGAGAGGATGCGGTTGCGCTGGCGCAGCACGCGCTTGTATTCCATCATGTCCTCGATGTAGGCCTTGCTGGACTGGGACATGACCATGTCGACGAATTTCCGCCGTTCGGAAGGGGCGCCGAATGTGATCGCGTTGTTTTCGGGCGAGAGCACCACGATCGGGAAGAGCCCGATCACTTCTGAAAGCCGCGTGATCTCCGACGCGTTGATGGAAAACTTTTTCTGCCGCATCTGCTCGTCGTAGGCGATGCGCACGCGGTGCTGCACGCCCACGTCCGAAAGAAAACTCCCCTCCACTTCAAACATCGATGTGCCGGACTGAATCGCCGTGGCGTCGGCCCCGGCATAAAAACTTTTCGTCAGACACAGAAACGAGATCGCTTCCAGGACATTCGTTTTTCCCTGCCCGTTGCGTCCCAGAAACACGTTGGTCCCGCCTCCGAATGCGAAGCGCGACTCACTGTGGTTTCTGAACTGCCGGAGCATGAGTGATTGCAGTGTCATGATGTCTCTGGCCGCCGGCCGTTATTCCCCTTTCTTCCGGGTTAATTGTTGAGACGCACCGGCATCACCAACATCAGCACCATTTCATTCTCGCGCTGCACATGCGGCTCCACGATCGCCGCGCGCGTTGCCGTGCTGAAGCGGAAGACCGCCTCTTCGGCATCGATATGCGAGAGCACATCCATCACGTATGTCGAGTTGAAGCCGATATCCAAATCCTCGGCCTGATAATCGCACGTGATCACTTCCTTCGCCTCCGTGCCGAAGTCGATATCCTCGGCCGTGATCGTCAGTTCGTTCGTACGGAGCGAAAAGCGCACCTGGTGCGTCGCCGAGTTCGAATACAGCGACACGCGGCGCACCGACTGCAGGAGTTCGTCCTTGTTCACCACAAGCTGCTTGTCGTTTTCCAGCGGGATGACCGATTCATAGTTCGGATAATTCTCCTCGATCAGCCGGCTCGTGAGGCTCGTCGAGCCGAACGTGAAGAGAATGTGGGACTGGTTGATCGAGATCGCGTTGTTGCCTTCGGCCACGAGTTTTTCCACAAGCGTCAGGGCCTTTGCCGGCACGACGATATCGCGCGTCAGTTCCGGAGAAACGAAGGCCGAGCTCGTGATCTTCACCAGACGATGCCCGTCCGTCGAAACGGCGCGGAATTCCTTCGGCTGTATCTGCAAGAGCACACCGGTCATGGCCGGACGCAGTTCGTCGGCCGACACGGCAAAGAGCGCACGGCTGATCATATGCTGCAAGGCCGCGGCGTCCACTTCCAGATTCTTATCGGACTTGAACTGCGGAATCGAGGGGAATTCGTCGCTCGATTCGCCCGTGAGGGCATATTCGCCGTTTTCCGTCTTCATCGTGATGCGGTTATTTTCCGTATCGGCCGAGAGCGTCACGGCCGTATCGGGCAGCGCGCGCACCGTATCCGACAGGCGCTTGGCCGGAATCGCGATTGTGCCGTCCTCGGAGCCCTTTACCTCGATCGAGACGGTCATGGAGACTTCCAGATCGGTTGCCGTCACCTTGAGCGTGTTCTTGTTGAGATCGAAAAGCAGATTTTCCAAAATTGGCAGCGTCGAACGGGTCGGTACAACGCCGATGATTTTTGCAAGGGCTTTTTGAAGATCACTGCTTTTCGCAGAAAATTTCATGGCGGCTTCTCCGGGATTGAAGGATGTCTGTGTTGAAATCTGGCCTGTACGTAAAATAAAAGATACGAAAATATCGGTAGAAATTCAATGCTCAGAAAGCTTAATATAGAGTGAGCGAGGTGTCCACAGGGTTATCCACACATCCACACGCGTTATTATCTTTTAGTTTTTTAAAGAAAAGCTTTTTAAGAGCAATAATAATGCTGTGGATATGTGGACAAGGGGCGCTTTCGTCAACTTTGCTCAGCAAATCCGTGATCCTCTCTGTGGGATCGCTGTGGATAAGGGTCGGGGTTATGCACGAACGGCGCCTTTTGCTGCATGTGTGCCGCAATCACGGCCTGTTTATCAACACGCTCTCCACACTAATCCACGGATTGTCCACAACGATCTGTGGATAAAAGCGCTAGCGCGATGCCAGTTCGATCTTCTTTCGGATCTGGTCGATCGAGGAGCGGAATTTCGTATCGGTCTTCATCTGGTCTTCCACCGTCTGATAGGCGTGTATCACGGTCGAATGGTCGCGCCCGCCGAAATGGAGCCCGATCGTCTTCAGAGAGCAATTGGTGAGTTCTTTGGCCACATACATGGCAATCTGCCGGGCATTCACGATTTCCTGCTTCCGCGTCTTGGCCCGGAGCATATCCACCGGCAGATCGAAATAATCGGCGACCTGCTTCTGGATTTCCTCCACGCTCAGGGGCGAACGGACGTCGTTCACCACCGTGCGCAGCACTTCTCTGGCCAGATCGATCGACATTTCCTTTCCTTCGAGCGAGGCCTTGAAAAGAATGCTCGTGTAGCAGCCCTCGAGTTCGCGCACGTTCGATGTCACGTTGGCCGCGATGTAGTCGATCACTTCATCGGGAATGTTCGTTTCCTCATCCTCGCATTTTTTCCGCAGAATCGCGGTTCTTGTCTCCAAATCGGGCGGCTGGATATCGGCCGTGAGTCCCCACTGGAAACGCGAAAGGAGCCGGTCGTCGAGTCCCTGCAGTTCCTTGGCCGGGCGGTCGGAGGAGAGAATGATCTGCTTGCCCTGCTGGTGCAGCGTGTTGAACGTGTGGAAGAAGCTGTCCTGCGTCTTTTCCTTGCCCGAGAAGAACTGGATATCGTCGACGATAAGGATGTCCATGGAGCGGTAGAAATTGTGGAAATCGTTCGTCTTGTCGAATTTGATCGAATCGATGAATTCGATCGTGAATTTCTCGCTCGACACGTAGATGACGCGCTTGGCCTTGTTGTTGGTCAGGGCGTAGTTGCCGATGGCCTGGATCAGATGCGTCTTGCCAAGACCCGTGCCGCCGTAGAGCACCAGCGGATTGAAACTCGTGCCGCCGGGATTATTCGCCACGGCCAGGGCCGCGGCGCGCGCCAGCTGGTTCGATTCGCCCTTGATGTAGTTTTCGAATGTGAAGCGCGGGTTGAGGAACGTCTTCGCATAGGGCAATGCGGTCTCTTCTTCCCTGATCACGGAAGGCGGAGCAACCGGCGGCGCGGAAGGCTCCGGCTCCGGCTTCTCGACGATGGGCAGCGCATAGGGCTCGATGGCGCTTGTCTGCGCGGCTTCATCGGCCGGCACGACGTTGTAGACCAGCCGGGCCGATTGGCCGAGTACGCGCTCCAAGGCGTTGGTGATCCGGTTGTTGTAATGAGCCTCAAGCCAGTCGTAAAAGAAGTGGCTCGTGACGCGCACGGTCAGCTCCATGTTCTCCAGCTTCACGGGCTTGATCGGTTCGAACCACGTCTTGAAACTCTGCGCGTTGATTTCCGCCTTGATGATGGCAAGAAACTCGCTCCATACCTGGTCGACGGACCGGGCGTTGTCGGACGAGGCTGATCCGGATTCTGCTGCTATCTCTAAGGGACTCATTGGGTTTGGAAGTTATGCACATCGATATCCACAGTTATGCACAAAGTTATGCACATTTGCGGAAATCCGAAAAAAATAATTTAGGTTGAGCCAGCGAATTATACACATGAATGATGGTTTATAACCCGTTGAAAAATATGACGATTTAAAACTTGTGAACGAGTTATCCACATTCCCGATGTGTGGAAAAACACCCCTGTGTTTTTGGGAATAATCCGAGGTCTGGAGGGAGGAAAAAGTTATCCACAATTCGTCCACACGCTGCTTCGTCCGCTCCCCTCTTAAAATAATACGACATTGTGAATCATTCTGTCAAGCAAAAAAACGGGGATCATAATATAAGAAAAAATTTTCGTATATTCTCTTTATAACCGTCCGCCCTCCTTCCCGACATTCACACATGCAACGACTATGGAGCTTCTTCTTTCTTTTCTGGCCGACAATCCGATCGTCTTTCTCTTTGTCGTGATCGGCGTCGGCTACATGCTGGGCAATATCAAAGTCTTCGGCTTCAATCTCGGCGTCTCTGCCGTGCTCTTTTCCGGCATCGCCTTCGGCGCTTTGGACAAGCGCCTCCTCATTCCCGAATACATTTACATTCTGGGACTCGTGCTCTTTATTTATGCGATCGGACTGCAGTCGGGTCCGAGCTTTTTTTCCTCGTTCAACAGGAAGGGCATCCGTCTCAACCTCTTTGCCGTTTCTCTTCTGATTGTGGCCGCCGCGATCGTCGGCGCCTACACGTTCGTCTTTCACATGGATATCGCCACATCGATCGGCATCTTCTGCGGAGCGCTCACGCATACGCCCGCACTGGCCGCGGCGGTGGAAACCGTGAACGCGCTTTCTGCATCGATGCCCGGGAGCGTGCGCGAACAGCTGGCTAATGCGCCCGTCGTCTCCTACGGCCTGACCTATCCCTTCGGCGTCCTGGGCATGATGCTGTGGTTTT
>JBLMZA010000066.1:0-58289 GCA_050258555.1 Acidobacteriota bacterium
AAGCACATGAAGCTGGGTCCGCTCTACATGGGCCTGATGCTCGTGCGGATCAAAGACCATACCGTGACGGCATCCGCTGCGGGCATGCCGCCCATGTTCGTCTACCGAGCCGCAACAGGGAAGGTCGAGCAGATCGTCATGAAGGGCATGCCTTTGGGACAGTTCAACGATTTCCCCTATCAGCTGAAGAACGTCGCTCTCTCCTCCGGCGACACGATCCTTTTGATGAGCGACGGATTGATGGAGATGTTCAACGACGAGAACGAAACATTCGACGAATGCAGGGTCCTCGAGGCATTCGTATCTGTCGCCGGCTGTCCGCCCGGCGAGATCATCAGACATCTTGCCGCCGAAGGCGAGAAATGGGCGAACGGCAAGCCGCATGCCGACGACGTTACGCTGATCGTGCTGAAGGCGCGATGAAAGCAGGAAGAATGAAAAGATCAACGACATCGGCGTATCGGAACGTGAGGAAGATGCTGCTCTTGAAATAGTAGGGCGAAATGGCATTTCGCCCTACAAAAAGTAAAAAAGAAAGATGAAGCAGGGCGAAATGGTCAATGATCCACGCGCAAGCGTGGATGTGGGTATTTCGCCCCACATGAAAAGAAAAAAGCCGGCTCGTGATGAGCCGGCTTTTTTTGTCCTGCGTTCTGTGTGCGGGATGTGTTACTTCGTCTCGCTGTTGCCGCCGTCGAACTTCATGTTGGCGAGCTGTTCGTAGTGGTTCCAGCGTTCCTTCACATCATGCTGCGCCAGTTCGAGCAGACGGGCCGCTTCGGCCGGATTGCTCTTGGTGAGCATCTTGTAACGGATCTCGCGGTAGGCGTACTCCTCGAACTTGATCTTCGGGACCTTCGAATCCAGCTTGAACGGATTCTTTCCTTCCAATGCAAGCAGCGGATTGTATCGGTAGAGCGGCCAGTGTCCGCTTTCCACCGCCAGCTTCTGCTGCACCATGCCCTCGGCCATGTTGATGCCGTGAGCGATACAGTGGCTGTAGGCGATGATGAGCGAGGGACCCGGATACGCTTCGGCTTCCAGGATCGTCTTCACCGTGTGCAGATCGCTGGCGCCCATGGCGATGCGCGCCACATACACCGAGCCGTACGTCATCGCCATCAGTCCGAGATCCTTCTTGCCCGTAGCCTTGCCGCCTGCGGCGAACTTCGCCACCGCTCCGCGCGGCGAGGACTTCGACATCTGGCCGCCGGTGTTCGAATAGACTTCCGTATCGAGCACGAGGATGTTGACGTTCTTGCCCGAGGCAAGCACGTGGTCCAATCCGCCGTAGCCGATATCGTACGCCCAGCCGTCGCCGCCCATGATCCAGACCGACTTCTTCACGAGGTAGTCCGCGAGCTCAAGCAGATGCTTCGCTTCGGTCGACGTCTCGGAGGCAAGCTTCTCCTTGAGCACCTTCACGCGTTCGCGCTGCACGTGGATGGCCGCTTCGTTCGACTGGTCCGCGTTGACGATCTCTTCGGCAAGCTGCGTTCCGACTGCGGGAGCGACTTTCTTCAGAAGCTCCTTCGCAAATTCCATGTGCTTGTCGACCGAGAGGCGGAATCCGAGTCCGAATTCTGCGTTATCCTCGAAGAGCGAGTTGGCCCATGCCGGTCCGCGGCCGTCGGCGTTCTTCGTCCACGGGGTCGTGGGAAGGTTCGCGCCGTAGATCGACGAGCAGCCTGTGGCGTTGGCCACGAGCGTGCGATCACCGAAGAGCTGGCTCACAAGCTTCACATACGGTGTTTCGCCGCAGCCCGAGCAGGCGCCCGAGAACTCGAAGAGCGGCTGGAGGAACTGCGAACCCTTGATCGTTTCCATCGCGACCTTCGTGCGGTCGGCTTCGGGAATCGAGAGGAAGAAGTCCCAGTTTGCGCGCTCTGTTTCGCGGAGCGGAAGCTGTTCCTTCATGTTGATGGCCTTCACCTTTGTTTCGGTCTTGCTCTTTGCCGGGCAGACCTCGACGCAGATGCCGCATCCCGTACAATCCTCGGGCGCGACCTGGATGGTGTACTTCTGGCCCTTGTATTCGTTGCCGCGGTATGCCGTGCTCTTGAATGTTGCGGGAGCGCCGGCGAGTTCCTTCTCGTCGTAGACCTTGATGCGGATCGTGGCATGCGGGCACACCAGGGCGCATTTGCCGCACTGGATGCAGAGGTCTTCTTCCCATGCAGGGATTTCGAGGGCGATATTGCGCTTTTCCCACTGCGCCGTCGCCACAGGGAATGTGCCGTCGGCCGGCAGTGCGGACACCGGAAGCTCGTCGCCCTTGCCGGCGATGATCTTCGCCGTGACGTTCTGCACGAACTCGGGCGCCTTGGCCGAAACCGGCGGCGGCAGCTCAATCTGGCTGTCGGCGCATCCGGGCACCTCGACCTTGAAGAGGTTCTCCAGCGTCTGGTCGACCGCCGTGTAGTTCTGCTGGACGATGTTGTCGCCCTTCTTGCCGTATGTCTTCTTGATCGAATACTTGATCGCCTTGATCGCCTCATCCTTCGGCAGCACGCCGGAGATGGCGAAGAAGCAGGTCTGCATGATCGTGTTGACGCGGCTTCCCATGCCGGTCTTCTGCGCAACCTGGTAACCGTCGATCACGTAGAAATTGACCTTCTTGTTGATGATGCTCTGCTGGACGGGACGCGGCAGGTGATTCCACACTTTGTCCGGACCATAGGGGCTGTTCAGAAGAAACGTGCCGCCTTCGATGAGGTTGTCGAGAATGTCGAACTTCTCGAGGAACATCCACTGGTGGCAGGCCACGAAGTTCGCCTTCGTGATGAGATAGGTCGAGCGGATCGGACGGGGTCCGAAACGCAGATGCGACGTCGTGGTCGAGCCGGATTTCTTCGAGTCGTAGACGAAGTAGCCCTGCGCGTAGTTCGGCGTGTCCTCGCCGATGATCTTGATCGAGTTCTTGTTCGCACCCACGGTGCCGTCGGCGCCGAGGCCGTAGAACATCGCGCGCACCACATCGTCCTTCTCCGTCGTGAACGACATGTCCGCTTCAAGGCTCGTCATCGTCACGTCGTCGTTGATGCCGACGGTGAAGTGGTTCTTCGGACGGTCCTTCTTCAGCTCATCATAGATCGCCTTCACGTGCGCCGGAACGAATTCCTTGCCGGCCAAGCCGTAGCGGCCGCCGATGATCTTCGGCGCGGCGGAGAACGGCGCGATGCCGTTGTTCATGCCTTCGGCCACCGCCATGACGACATCCTGGTACAGCGGCTCGCCCATCGAGCCGGGTTCCTTCGTGCGGTCGAGCACCGCGATCGATTTCACCGTGGCGGGAAGCGCCTGCATGAAATGCTTGACCGAGAACGGAAGATAGAGGCGGACCTTCACGACGCCGACTTTCTCGCCGCGCTCCATGAGCGCATCGATCGTTTCGTGGATCGCTTCGGAGGCCGAACCGATCACCACGATCACGCGTTCGGCATCGGGCGCGCCGTAGTAATCGAACAGATGGTACTGGCGGCCGACGATCTTCGCGAACTTGTCCATTGTCTTCTGGACGATCTCCGGCATGGCTTCATAATACGGGTTGCAGGTCTCGCGGGACTGGAAGTACGTATCGGGGTTCGAGGCCGTTCCGCGGATCACCGGATTCTCGGGATTGATGGCGCGGCGGCGGTGTGCGAACACGAGTTCGTCGTCGATCATCGCGCGGATGTCGGCGTCGGAGAGCTGCTCGATCTTCATCACTTCGTGCGAAGTGCGGAAGCCGTCGAAGAAGTGGAGAATCGGCAGGCGGCCTTCGAGCGTCGCGGCCTGGGCGATGAGCGCAAAGTCCATCACTTCCTGAACCGAGTGCGATGCGAGCATGACGAAGCCCGTCTGGCGCACGCCCATCACGTCCGAGTGGTCGCCGAAGATGGACAGCGTCTGCGTCGAGATGGCGCGGGCCGACACATGGAACACGGTCGGTGTGAGCTCGCCGGCGATCTTGTACATGTTCGGGATCATGAGGAGCAATCCCTGCGACGCGGTGAATGTGGTCGTGAGCGATCCGGACTGGAGTGCGCCGTGCACTGCGCCGGAGGCGCCGCCTTCGCTCTGCAGCTCGGCCACGGACGGCACCGTGCCCCAGATGTTCTTGCGGCCTTCAGATGACCACTGATCGCACCACTCTCCCATGTTCGACGACGGGGTGATGGGATAGATGGCGATCACTTCATTAGTCTTATGGGCGACGTATGCGGCGGCCTCGTTGCCGTCGATCGTCACCATCTTTCGTTCGTTTGGTTCTGCCATTGGTTTCCTCTTGTTTACTCAGGTTGAATAAGGTACATCGATATCACATTGAAATTATTTTGACGCTCATGCCGGCATCGATTCGCGCGTGCCGTCGATGACGCCGCGCACCGCATTCAGGATCTGCGCGATGTTGAACGGCTTTTGTATCACTTCGCGCACCCCCATCTCGAGCATATCGTGTTTCGTGAGATGTTCGAGATAGCCGGTCGAGACGATCGCCTTCACGTCGGGATCGATCTGCTGCAGTTTCACGAAGAGTTCTTCGCCTGAAATGCCCGGCATGCCGAGATCGGTGATCACCAGCGCGATTTCACGCCGGCGCGCGGCATAGATCTGCAGGGCTTCAACGCCGTTGGATGCTTCGATCACGCTGTATCCGTAATCCCTCAGGATGTCACTGATCGTGTCGCGGATAAACTGCTCGTCATCGACGATGAGGATCGTTTCGCTTCCCCCCTGTTCCGGGCTTCCCGGAAGGGGCGCCGATGACGGTTGTATCTTTGCTGCTGTGGGAAAATACATCGTAAACGTTGTTCCGTTTCCTCGTGTGCTGCGTACATCAATAAATCCGTTGTGGCTCTTCACGATCCCGTGCACGATGGCCAGTCCGAGACCGGTGCCTTTCGTCCTCTCCTTCGTCGAAAAGAAGGGTTCGAATATCCGCCGCTGCGTCGCGGCATCCATGCCCATGCCCGTATCCTTCACCGAGACGGTGACATAGCGGATGTCGGAAGCCTGCGGGAATTTCTGCCTGACCTCGGCGCTTTCGGCGTTGCCGATCGCGATCGTGAGCTCGCCGCCCGAGGGCATGGCGTCCTTGGCGTTGATCGCCAGGTTGAGCAGCGCCTGATGAAGATGGCCGCTGTCTCCCATGATGATGCCGTCGTTGACGGCGTACTGCTTCGTGATCGAGATCGTCTTCGGAAGCGTATGCTCCATCAGTCCCAGAATCTCGTCCACAATGTGCGAGATGGAAATCGGCTTCAGGTCCATCTGCTCGGAGCGCGCGAAGACCAGGAGCTGGCGCGCGATCGAAGTGCCGCGCGCGGTGGCTTCGGCGATCATGTCGCAGTAGCGCTTCTGGCGCATGTCGTTCTCGGCCGCCCGCTTCATCAGTTCGGCCGCACTCAGGATCATCGTAAGCACGTTGTTGAAATCGTGCGCGATGCCGCCGGCCAATGTGCCGATCGATTCCATCCTCTGCGCATGCATCAGCTGCATCTCGGTCTGGCGCTGCGCGGTGATGTCGCGCGCAAAGCCCAGGAATCCGGCCGCCTCGTTCTTTTCATCGGAGAGCGTTGTTGCCGTGACCAGTGCGATGATCGGACGGCCGTCCTTTTTCTTCACGACGACTTCATAATCCTTGATGTAACTCTTCGACACGAGCTCTTCCTGTATCGTCAGGAGCACCTGGTCGTCGGTAAAGATGTCGCGCCGCAGGCTGGCGGCGAGCAGCTCCTCTTTCGAATCATAGCCGAACATTTCGACGCCGGCCTGATTCACATCGATGAAGCGTCCGTCGGCGCGGAGGATGAAGACCGCATCTTTCGATTCCTCGAAGAGCCGCCGGTATCGTTCCTCGGAGGCTCGGAGCGTCTCATCGGCCTGCATCTCGGCCGTGGCGTCCCGGTTCACGCCGACGATGCCCGCGATCCTTCCCGATGCGTCGTAAAAGGGCACCTTCGTTGTCTGCTGGCAGTTGGTGATCTCGCCGGTCTCGGGATCGCGTTTGATGAGATACTTCGAGAAGACCGGCCGGCCGCTGCGGAGAATCTCATCCTCCATGGCGTGATGCTGAAGCGCATGTTTGACCGGCAGCAGATCGGTGTCCGTCTTCCCGATCAGATCAGGAACCGATGTTCCTCCGAACGATTCAACCGTTTTGCTGTTGGCGATGATGAACCGGTGTTCCGTATCCTTGGCGTAGACCGCGTACGGAATCGTTTCGAGTATCGTATCGAGCAGCGCCTTTCCGTTGGCAAGCACTTTTTCCCGTTCATGCAATCGCACTTCAAGCGAATGGCGGCGCAGCGCTGTTTCAACGGTGAAATACAACTCGTTGTCGGAGAACGGCTTTTGAATGTATCCGTAGGGATCGGTCTGCATGGCGCGCTCGAAAGCGGCCTCATCGTCATTGGCCGTCAGGTACACGACCGGCGTGCCGCTCTGTGCCGCGATTTTTTCGGCGGCCGTTATTCCATCGACGATGCCGCGCAGATGAATATCCATCAAAACCAGATCGGGACGATCATTCACTACCGCTTCGAGCGCGAGTTCGGCGTCATCGACAACCGGCAGCACGCGATAGCCGTGCCGTTCAAGATTCCGTCGTATGTCGATGCCGGTGATGATGTCATCTTCGACAACCAATATTGTATTGCGGTGTAATTCCATTCGCTCTGTAAAAACCTGTCAGATGAACAGCCGTTCAGGCCGATTGCTGCTGCGTTTCCTCCGCATCGGCCGAACGCAGCATCGTCGCCGCTTCGGCATTGCGGGCATGCACTTCCATGACCGCCTGGCGCAGTTTCTTGAAATCGAGCGGATACTGCGGATGCTCTTCGTAATAATCCAGCACTTTTTCGAGCTGGTGGCTCAGCATGTCGATCGCCGCGTATTCCTGCAGCATCTTCTGGATATTCGAGGGAGACAGCGTGATGGTGCGCATGGCTCGATCCTTTTGGCCAAGAGATGGGGACATATCAGCTTGCCCTGCCCTGCATGCCATCGGTCATTTCCCGCATCGCACTGGAGGGACAGAGCTCCATGGCCTGCCGGACGCTGGCAACTTCGGCGTGTGTGACCGGCTGCCGATACACGTAGCAAAAGACTTCCGATTGATCGAATGTCAGATGATCGGGCGCAAAACGGATGCACTGACCGCAGCCTTCGCACCGCTCGCCCGTATAAAACGGACCCGGGACGTTGAATGATAAACGCGTGTTTGACATATCCACCGCTGCATTATTGCTTTAAGTTTAAACTTTTTACCCGGACTCCTCCGCACTGCCAAACCCGACTTTTCCCTCTTAATTGCCTGCAGGAAAAATGTGCCTCGTGCTATAGCCGGTACCTTGGTATAGCAGTATAATATGCAACTTTTATGCCAACAATTGCAAGACCTTCACGGCCATTTTTCCCTCTTTTTTCCGTTTTCTTTCCGATCCTCTTCCAGAAATCGGAAATCTCGCCGCGGGTTTGTGCAAAAATAAGAAAGCCGTCCGGCTTCTTTCGAAAAAACCGGACGGCTGGCGATCTTTGTCCATCAATCGATCGGATTACTTCTTGGCGCCGGCAAGCCACTTGGCAAGCACCGTAAGATCCTCTTTCGAGCCGTTGAATTTCACCGAATGCTTCTTGCCCTTCAGGTCGGCTTCCTTCACCAGATATTTTTCCATCTTATCGGCGGGCATGTCGACTTTCGACAGATCGGTCTTCTTCGGGGCGGCTTTGATGCCGGCCGCATCGACCGTATGGCACATGGTGCACTTGCTGGCCGTGAAGATTTCCTTGCCATCCTTCTTGGCATCAGCGGCGCGAAGGCTCGAGCAGGCGAACAATGCGGCCACGGCGATGACAACTGCGGTGAATTTTTTCATCGGTAGACTCCTTTGTTGAAAAAAATAGTGTATGGGTGATATGGTGTTAAGCCGCAGCACCCGAGCCTTCAGGCGTACTGCCCGGTATCCGGAAGGATCGGCATGCGGATGCATGCGGGTACGGCGTTGTGTGTACAGCATCGATCAAATATCGTATGAAATCTCCCAATGCTCCGGCGACCGCCACAGGGCCGAGAGTATCAGCTGACGCATATAGAGAAATTCCTTCGGCAGCCGGTCGTAGAGCTTGACGAAGAGCTCCTCGTGCGAAACGATTTCCTTCTTCCAGACTTCGCGGTTCACCGCTTCGAGATCGTTGAAGATCTCGGGCGTGATCTCCTCGAGTCCCGTCCAGTCGATGTCCTCATAGCGCGGCATCCATCCGAGCGGACTTTCGATGGCGAAGGCTCTGCCCTTCACGCGCTCGACGATCCATTTGAGCACGCGCATGTTTTCTCCGAATCCCGGCCAGAGGAACTTTCCTTCCTCATCCTTCAAAAACCAGTTGACGCAGAAGATGCGGGGCGGATTGACGATCTGCCGGCCGATCTGGAGCCAGTGATTGAAGTACTCGGCCATGTGGTAGCCGCAGAACGGAAGCATGGCAAACGGATCGCGCCGCACTTCCCCCACGGCGCCGGCTGCCGCGGCCGTGGTCTCGGAGCCCATGGTGGCCGCCAGGTAGACGCCGTAATTCCAGTTGAATGACTGCAGGATCAAGGGCACGGTATTCGAGCGCCGCCCTCCGAAGATGAACGCGCTGATGGGCACGCCGTTCGGATTTTCCCAGTCGGGATCGATCGACGGACACTGCGATGCCGGAGCGGTGAAGCGCGCATTCGGATGCGCCGCCTTGCGTCCGCAATCGGGAGTCCAGGGATTTCCCTGCCAGTCGGTGAGCTCGGGCGGCGGCGTCTTGGTCATGCCTTCCCACCACACATCGCCGTCGGGCGTCATGGCGACGTTGGTGAAGATCGTATTTTTGGCGCACGAGGCCATGGCATTCGGATTCGACTGCACGCTTGTGCCCGGCGCCACGCCGAAGTATCCCGCTTCGGGATTGATCGCATAGAGCCGTCCGTCCGCGCCCGGCTTGATCCAGGCGATGTCGTCGCCGATCGTCGTCACTTTCCATCCGCACATCGACGCGGGCGGGATGAGCATCGCAAAATTCGTCTTGCCGCAGGCGCTCGGAAACGCCGCACCGACGTACACTTTTTCCTTTGTCGGAGATTCGACGCCGAGAATGAGCATGTGCTCGGCAAGCCAGCCCTCATCGCGCGCCATGTTGGAGGCGATGCGAAGCGCGAAGCATTTCTTGCCCAGAAGCGCGTTGCCTCCGTAGCCCGAGCCGTAACTCCAGATCGAACGCTCCTCGGGAAAATGCACGATGTACTTCTGATCCTTGTTGCAGGGCCACGGCACGTCCTCCTGCCCCGGCGCCAGCGGCATGCCCACCGAATGGAGGCAGGGCACGAATTCCTTGTCCTTGCCGAGCACATCGAGCGCGGCGCGCCCCATGCGCGTCATGATGCGCATGTTCGTGACGACATACGGAGAGTCGGTGATCTCGACGCCCACGTGCGAAATCGGCGAGCCGATGGGTCCCATGCTGAAGGGAATCACATACATCGTGCGGCCGCGCATCGATCCGGCAAAGAGCCCCAGCAGCATCTCCTTCATTTCCTTCGGCGCGACCCAGTTGTTGGTCGGACCGGCATCGTCCTTGCGGAGGCTGCAGATGAACGTCCGGTCCTCGACCCTCGCCACATCCGACGGATCGGACAACGCCAGGTAGCTGTTCGGACGCTTTTCGGGATTGAGCCTGCGGAGCGTGCCCGAGGCGACCATCTGCCGGCACAACCGGTCGTATTCTTCCTGCGATCCGTCGCACCAGACGATGGCATCGGGCGTGCAGAGTTCGGCGGCCTCGCGCACCCATGCCTTCAATTTTTCATGCTGAACGTATATCGGAAATTCCATAGAATACCTGTTCCCGTGTCGTTGGTGATAAGAGACATCATATCTGCCTGCATTGCACACTCACACACCGCACTCCTGCAACTCATCGGCAATGGCTTTCAGAACATGATCGATCGAGACGGGCTTGTAGAGCACCTCCCGCACGATGCGGCGGATGGATCGTTCAAGCGACGGCTCTTTCTGGCGGTAGGCATAAAGGCCGATGATGGGAACCGTGTTGCCCTCCCGGTGCCAGTGCTGAAATTCCTCGAGCATCTGCGGCACCATTTTCTCCAAATCGGCCACCACCAGCGCGATCGACCGGTTACACCGGCACCGGACCAGATCTTCGATGCATTGCGTGGTGATGATGGTATATTTTTCCTGCAACAGAAACGACAGACTTTTGGTGAGATCCCTGTCTGCCGAATGCAACAAAATCGTCTGAAAATTCTTTTTTTCTAATTGGGACATATTCGGTCTTGGCTCATGCGTAGTGTCACCGATCATTCCCGCAATTTGCATGCCATTCGTGCATCATGTCCGAATATACGAAAAAAAGGCCAATTTTAATGGGTTTTTTCGTGTGTTTTCTTATTTTTTGGAAAAGGGTTTCGGGCATTCTTGAATTTGGAAAACCCTTAGGCCGACGGTTTTGGCGAATGGAGCGCAATTTTGTATTCCTCCATTTTCCGGTAGAGCGTCGAAAGGCTCATGCCGAACTCGCGCGCCACGGCTTCCTTGTCGTGCGGATACTGCGCGATTTTCTTTTCGATCAGCTGCCGCTCGAACTGGTGCACCGCCTCCTTGAACGTCATGCTCGAGGAGATGGAGAATGAATTGAGCTGCGAGGCCCGCTGGTTGATGTCGGCCGGCAGATGCGTCTCGTCGATGAAGTCGTCCGAGCAGAAGATCATCGCCCGCTCGACGACGTTCTGGAGCTCGCGCACCTGCCCCGGCCACGAATAGCGCAGCAGGATATCCATCGCGCGGTTGGTCACGCCCTTCACGTTCTTTCCCATCTGCTTTCGGAAGACGTCGATGAAGTGCGAGACCAATAGCGGAATGTCATCCTCGCGCTCGGCGAGCGTCGGCAGATGAATGTCGACGACGTTGAGCCGGTAAAAGAGATCCTCGCGGAACCGGTTGTGCGCCACTTCCTCGCGCAGATTCCGGTTCGTAGCGGCGATGATGCGCACATCGATGGCGATCGGATCGTTGGAGCCGACCGGCGTGATCTCCTTCTGCTCCAGGGCGCGCAGGAGCTTCACCTGCAGCTGCATCGGCATTTCCGAAATTTCATCGAGCAGCAGCGTGCCCCCTTCGGCAACCTTGAGCATGCCGTCCTTGTCGGCCACCGCGCCGGTGAAGGCGCCTTTTTTATGGCCGAAGAGCTCGGACTCGAAGAGCGTTTCGACGATCGCGCCGCAGTTGATCGCGGCGAAGCGGTTGCGGCTTCGGCGGCTGTTGTAGTGAATGGCGCGCGCCACCAGTTCCTTGCCCGTGCCCGATGCGCCGGTGATCATCACGGTGCCGTCCGAGGGCGCGACCTTCTCGATCGTCTCGAACACGCGCTTCATCGCGGCCGAATGCCCGATGATCTGATGGAAGTCGTACTGGCGGTTGAGCTCCTTGCGCAGCATGGCATTCTCCTGCGCCAGCGAGCGGTGCTCGAAGAGCTTCTTCACGCGCAGGAGCATGTCGTCGAACTCGATCGGCTTCAATATGTAATCGAACGCGCCCTTGCGCAGCGCGTCGATGGCGGTTTCGATCGATGCGTAGGCCGTGATGATGATGACGAATGTCTGCGGAGAGCGCGCCGAGATCTTGTCCAGAAGCTCGGTGCCGCGCATCTGCGGCATTTCGATGTCGGTGATCACCAGATCGTATTCCGTCTTCGAGAGCTCTTCGTACGCCTGCACGCCGTTGGCCGCCTTCGCGACCTTGTAGCCTTCCTTTTCAAGAATATACCCGATCGAATCGCGGATGATTTCTTCATCGTCGACGACCAGTATGCGCTCATTCATTGAGATTCCCTTTCATCGGCAAGGAAATGATAAATGTTGTTCCCTGGTTCGGTTCGCTCTGCACCTGGATGTCGCCTCCGAAGCTTTTGACAATGCCGAGGCTCACCCACAGCCCGAGGCCGGTGCCTTTGCCCACCTCCTTCGTGGTAAAGAACGGATCGAAAATTTTTTCAATATCCTCTTTGGCAATGCCGCGGCCGTCGTCACGGACCGTGATCTCGACCGTGTGGTCGTTGAGCGTGCTGGAGACATCGATCTGGTGCCGGCCTTGATCGCAGGCATCCACGGCGTTCATGAGGATGTTCAAAAACACCTGCACCAGTTGATCGCTCACCACGGCGATATGCGGAAGCGACTCGAGCAGCTTCACGTTGAATGTGATGTGCTGCACCTTCTTGCCGTACTGTACGATGTTCAGCGCGTCGCGGATCACGTTGTTGATGTCGGTCTTCTTCACCTCGTAGGCCGAAGGCCGGGAGAAGTCCACGAGTTCGCGGATGATCTTCGTGATACGGTTGATCTGGTTTTTCACCAGCTCGAGCTTCTCGCGTGCGAAGTCGTCCTTGGTGGTGCGCTGGATCACCTGCACGATCGAGGAAATGGATGTGAGCGGATTGCCCACTTCGTGGGCGATGCCCGCGGCAAGCGTGCCGAATGTCTCCATCTTCTGCGAACGCACAAGCTGCGTCTCGAGCTTTTTCTGCTCGGTGATGTCCTTGTGCGCCCCCACGAATCCGATCACGATCCGGTTCTCGTCCAGAATCGGCGAGATCACGACTTCCGAGTGGAAAAGCGTCCCGTCCTTGCGCTTGTTCTGAAGCTGTCCGACCCATTCCTTGCCGCTCAGGATCCTGTTCCAGATTTTTTCCCAGAACTCCCGCGAGTGCAGGCCGCTTTTGAGCAGATTCGGGTTGCGTCCGATGAGCTCGTCCTTGCGGTAGCCGCTGATGCGTTCGTAGGCGGGATTCACGTAGATGATCTTGCCGTTGGCGTCGGTGATCTGTATGGGATTGACCGTATGGAGCGTTACCTCCGAAAAGCGCAAAAGGTCAAGCTCGATCTTGCGCTGCTCGGAAATATCCTTCACGGTCACGAGATAGAGCCGGGGAAATTCCTCCGGATTGGTGATGCGGACGATCGCGACTTCGGAAAACACGAGATCGACCGGCGAGAACTGGAACGTGGTCCGGAATGTGGTGAGCGCTTCATCCTTGCGGAGCATTTCGGCGAACCGGGCATCGCCCGTGGCGCCCCAGGCATTGTGGATGGAACGAGTCTGCGACTGCAGGCGCGTCATTTTCCGGCGCTGGCAGGCGGCCGGATTGCAATCGACGATCTGTCCGTCCTCGGCGATGATGATGATCGCATCGCGGTGAAGTTCGAAGATTTTTCTGAAAACGGAATCGGGGAGCGTCATGCTGCTTCCTGCTCTTTATACTGGAGTTGGTACAATTTATGATAGATTCCCCCGAGTGCAAGCAATTGCTGATGCGTGCCGCGTTCGCGGATCTCGCCCTTATGCATGACGATGATCGCGTCGGCCCGCTGGATGGTCGAAAGCCGGTGCGCGATGACAATCGCCGTCCGGTCCGTGAGAAGCCGGTCGATGGCCGACTGGATGAGCTGTTCGGTCTCGGTATCGACGCTCGATGTCGCTTCATCCAGAACGAGAATGGCCGGATCGTACGCCAGGGCGCGCGCAAACGACAGGAGCTGCTTCTGCCCCACCGAAAGCGTCGAACCGCGTTCCTTGACTTCCTCGTCGTACTGCTTCGGCAGGCTTTCAATGAAATGCGAGACGCCGACCATCTCGGCGGCGCGCCGTATGCGCTCTTCCGGAATCGCTTCGTTGCCGAGGCTGATGTTGCTGCGGATGTCGCCCGAAAAAAGGAACACGTCCTGCAGCACGACGGCGATGTGGCGCCGCAGGTCGGCTGTGGAAAGTTCGCGTATGTTCACATCGTCGATGAAAATCTCGCCCTTCTGGATCTCATAGAAGCGCGAGAGCAGGCTGATGATCGTCGTCTTGCCCGCGCCGGTGTGTCCCACGAAGGCCACCGTCTCTCCCGGGTTGATGGTGAAGGAAACATTCTTCAGCACCCATTGGTCGTCGGTATAGGCGAACCAGACATTGCGGAATTCGATCTTCCCCCTGACCGAGGGAAGCGGCACCGGCTCTTTCGGCTCGGCAAGCAGCGTCTGATCGTCCAGGAGTTTGAAGATGCGCTCGGAGGAGGCCATGGCCGTCTGCATGATGTTGTACTTTTCCGAAAGGTCGCGGATCGGGCGCCAGAACATTTCGTTGAACTGAAGGAAGGCCATCACCGTGCCGATGGTGACCTTGCCTTCGAGCGCGTTGCCTCCGGCATACCAGATGATGAGTCCCACGGAAACGGCGCCGATCAGGTCGACGCCCGGATAGAAGACCGCATAATAGAAGATCGACTTGATGTTGGCGTCGCGGTGGCCGGCGTTATGCTCGCGGAACTGCTCGTACGCCTTCGATTCGCGGTTGAAGATCTGATCGACGAGCATGCCCGTGATATGCTCCTGCATGAACGTGTTGATGCGAGCGATATAGAGACGCACCTCGCGATAGGCCTCGCGCGCCTTCTTCCGGAAGAGGAACGTTCCATAGAAGAGCACCGGCAGCATGGAAAGCGACAGGAGCGCCAAAGGCCAGCTCATCGAGAACATGAACCAGACGATGCCGATGATCATGAAGACGTCGCTGAAGACCATGACGATGCCCGAGGAGAACATTTCGTTCAACACCTCGACGTCGTTCGTGACGCGCGTGATGAGCCGGCCGATCGGATTTTTGTCGTAGAACGGCAGCGAAAGTTTCTGGAGATGCCGGTACATTTCCATGCGCAGATCGAAGATCGTGCGCTGCCCGATCACCTGCGTCAGGTAGGCGTTGAAATACTGCACAAGGCCGCGTAACAGGAGCACGCCGAGGAAGGCGAGCGCCGTCCACAAGAGCCCGTGCGGATCCTTCTGTGCGATATTGACGTCGACGGCGACCTTCGTGAAATACGGCCGCACGGCTTCAAGCGCCGAAACGACGATGCTCAGGGCGATCGCAAGGATGACCATCCATTTATAGGGGCCCAAGTACTTCAGGAGCCGCTTCATGAGCTGTCCGTCGTACGCCTTGCCTAAAATTTCTTCTTCGTGCATTGACATAGTGTGGAGTATGGGAAATAAATATTCGTATCCGGCAGCTGCCGCCGTCGTCAGGAAATCTCGTCGAGCTCCTTTTCCAGCAGCTGCTTGAAATGCAATTCGGCGTAGAGTCCGCCGAGCGCCACGAGTTCGGCATGCGAGCCTCGTTCGATGATGCGCCCTTCCTTCATCACGATGATGAGATCGGCATCCTTCACCGTCGAAATGCGGTGCGAGATGATGATGCTCGTGCGGCTGGCCATCACGCGGCGCAGACGCGACAGAATCGCCTCTTCGGTATACGTGTCGACGGCCGAGAGCGCATCGTCCAGGATCAGGAGCCGCGGCTTGCGCAGCACGGCACGCGCGATGCTCGTGCGCTGCTTCTGCCCGCCCGAGAGCGTGATGCCGCGCTCTCCCAGCATCGTATCGAACTGTTTCGGAAATTCGACAATGTCCTTCGAGATCTGCGAGATCTCCGCCGCTTCATGGATCAGTTCCTGATCGGCATTGTCGTGGCCATAGCTGATGTTGGCCGAGAGCGTTTCCGAAAAGAGGAACGTCTCCTGGGGCACATACCCGATGTGGCGGCGCAGCGTCTCGATCGGAATTTTCTTGATGTCCACGCCGTCGATCAAGAGTTCCCCTTCGCTCACCTCGTACAGGCGCGGCAGAAGGTTCACAAGCGTGCTCTTGCCCGAACCCGTCGGTCCCACGATGGCAAGCGTCGTGCCGGCGGGAACAGACAGCGTGATCTCATGGAGCGTCGGCGATGCGGCGCCCTTGTGCGTGAATGTCACATTTTTGAAATCGATCGCGCCCTCGAGCTCGATGATCGAACGGTCCGTTTCGTCGGTGTCGCGGATTTCCGGAACGGCATCGAGGATCTTGCCCAGGCGCGCCATCGAGGCGGCTCCCTGCTGGACGATGTTCGTCACCCAGCCGAAGGCGATCATCGGCCAGATGAGCATCGACAGATACGTGAAGAAGGCGGTCAGCGTGCCGATTGAAATTTTTCCGGAAATCACCTGAAGTCCGCCGATATACATCGCGATGATGATCGAGAGCCCGACAAGCACATACATGAGCGGCCACATGATCGACTGCGTCTTGGCCAGCACGAGGTTCTTTTTCAGATACGACCAGCTCAGTTTCCGGAAGGAGGCGATTTCAAACTCTTCGCGCACATACGCCTTGACGACGCGGATGCCGGAGAGGTTTTCCTGGGCGCGCGTGGTCAGAAGCGAATATTCGGCCTGGCGCTCGTTGAATTTTTCATGGATCACCTTGCCGAGCCGGTAAACGACGTACGACACTAGCGGCAGCGGAATGAGCGCCACCAAAGCCAGAGACCAGTCACTCCAGAGCATCATCGTCAGCGCCATCGAGAACGTCATGAATGTGTCGGCCGGATACATGATGCCGGGACCGAGCACGTTGCGCACCGAGTTGATGTCGTTCGTCGCATGCGCCATCAGATCGCCCGTCGGCGTGTTCTGGAAGAACGTGAGCGGCAGGGTCTGCAGATGGGCGAGGAAGTCGTTGCGCAGATCGAATTCGATGAGGCGCGAGACGACGATGATGGTCTGGCGCGTCAGATACGTCATCATGCCGGCCACAAGCGAGAAGCCGACGATCGCGCCGGCATACAGCAGCAAGTCGCTATAGCGCAGCGTGTGGGCATCGAGTCCCGCTTTCAGCGTGTCGATCGCCCGGCCGATGAAAAACGGCGTGGCGACGGTGAACAGATTGCTGATGATGACCGTCAGGAGTCCCCAGAGAAGCGTTGTGCGATATTTTTTCAGATACGGCAGAAGCCGGAGTAATGATTTCATTGCGCGTGTCGTTCCTAATTTTCGACGGAGTAACGTACAAACATTGAATCAGAGTTCCAAAAGAAAGATACAGCAGGGGGCGAAGCAGCGCTTCGCCCCACATGACGTTTCGCCCCACATGACGTTTCGCCCCACATGACGCTGCGCCCCACATGAAGATGTGCGCTACCGTGCGCGCTTGGCCGTGACGGCCTGCTTCTGCCTGTCCTTCCGGACGGCGTCCTTTTCCACCGCCAGGGGCTCGCCCGTGAACGGATCGCGCTCGGTGTAGTACATGAGCGTCGACCAGGTCGACGGCGTGGGCGTGAAGATCTGCACCTGCTCCGGACTGATCCGGAGCACGTCGGTCGAATAGCGCTTCAGCTCCTCCATATCCTTGAGTTCGCATCCGGGATGCGCCGCAATCAGATAATACGTCAGGAACTGCTTCTTCCCCTTGCGTTCATTGAGCCTGTCGAAGCGCTCCTTGAACCGGGCAAGAAATTCGTTGCGCGGCTTGCCCATCCGGTCGAGCACCCGGCCGCTCATGTGTTCGGGGGCGATCTTGAGCTGTCCCGAGATGTGATGCTCGACGAGTTCGTCCAGATACGCGTCGCCCCAGGCCTCGTCTTCCAGGATCATCTCGTAGCGGAGTCCGGAGGCGACGAACGCCTTCTTGACCCCGCGCACGGCGCGGATTTTCCGAAGCAGACGGATCTGCGGCTCATGGGAAATGGGCAGTTCGCTGCAGGCATCGGGAAACACGCAGCGCTTGGCGGGACAGCTTCCCTTGGCGAGCTTCTTTTCGCATTCGAATCCGTACATGTTCGCCGTCGGCCCGCCCACATCACTGATGATGCCCTTGAACTCCTTGTCGGAGGCCATCGACTCGATCTCGCGCACGATCGACTGTTCGCTTCGCGAGACGATGGTCCGTCCCTGATGCACGGCGATGGCGCAGAAATTGCACTCGCCGTAGCATCCCCGGTGCGTCGTCACCGAATAGCGGATCGTCTCCAAGGCGCGCACCGAACCCTGTTTCTTATAAAACGGATGGACATCGCGTTCGTACTCGAGGCCGTAGACGCGATCGATCTCCTCCTCGCTCAGAGGCAGCGCCGGCGGATTCTGTATCAGGCAGCGGTTGTCGTGCTGCTGCACGAGCCCGCGCGCCGTCAGCGGATCGTTGTTCCGGTAGAAGAGCGCGAACATCGCGCGGAATTGTTCCTTGTCCTTCGACACCTCGGCAAAAGACGGCAGCATGCGGTATCCGCTTCGCGGTTCTTTGGCGATGTAGCAGATGCCGCACACATCCTCGATCGGCCGGCCGTCGCGGTATGCCCACGCAAGATCGAGCACGGCCTTCTCCCCCATTCCATAGACAAGCACATCGGCTTTCGCATCGAAGAGAATCGAGCGCCGGATCTTGTCGCTCCAGAAGTCGTAATGGGCGATGCGGCGGAGCGAGGCTTCCACGCCGCCGAGAACGATCGGCACGGTCTGCTTGAAATGCGCGCGGATCAGATTCGCATAGATGATCGAAGCGCGGTCGGGCCGGCGCGTATTCTCGCCGCCCGGCGTGAAGTCATCCGCACGCCGGCGCTTTTTGAGCGCCGTATAATTGGCCACCATCGAATCGACGCATCCCGCGCTCACGCCCCAGAACAGACGAGGCTCGCCAAGACGGGCAATGTCGGCATCGGAATGAAGATCGGGCTGGGCGATCACGCCCACATGAAATCCGGCATCCACAAGCACATGGCCGATCACGCTGATGCCCGAATAGGACGAATCGATGTATGTGTCGCCGCTGACGAGGATGACATCCAGTCCGTCCCATCCCAATTCTCGTACTTCTTCCCTCGTCGTCGGCAGAAACATGCGTATATCCTTTTAACACACCATTAAAGATTCATTCCTCAAAAAGCAAGGAGCCGTTCCAAGTGCTAGCGGCTCCTCCACATAGAACACGCCACCAGGCCTTAACGTTCAATCCAGGAAGCGCGGCCTGCAGCCAGGTTCGGCTCGACGATCGTGAAACCGTAGGGCTTCGGCGCGGCATTCAACCAGCCGGCGTCGTTGAATGCGGCGGTCTTCCATCCCTCTTCGGGTCGCTCGCTCACTTTCCATGTGGAATCCGTCCGGAGCTTGGAGACCGAGCCGTCCCTGGATGTGAATTCGACGAAGATATTCACGCCCGCAGAGCCGTTCGGCGAAAAATTCTTCACATCGACCGTAAGGACATTCGCGCCCGATTCCGACAGAAGCGGAAGAATGTCCACCACTTTCACGCGCTGGTGTTCCTCGGTCAGAGACAGCGAGCGCCGCGCATAGACTTCGCCCGCCTCTTTTCCGTTCACCGCAAGCTTCGCATAGCTGTCTCCGATCAATTGCAGCTTCGCCGAACGGAGTCCGGATGGAACGGTGAATGTCTTCCGGAATGCGGCGCTCTGCACCTGCGGCATCTCGCGCTGCGACGGGTTGGCCGAGGGATGATAGATGAACGCGCTGGCGATCACCGGATCGTACGTAAAGACGCCTTTCTGCGCGCGCTCGACGATCTCCTTCCAGTATGCCGTCTGCAGGTCGTAGCGCTGCTCCAATAGTTCGAGTCCCTCGGGCTTATTGGTCAGAAGCCAGAGCCGCCGGTATTCCTTCTTCAATTCGGCAAGCCCGTTGATCACATCGTTGGCCAGCGCCGTGATCTCCGCGGCGGCCTGAGCATGTGCGCCCCCGAGGGCCGACTGCTGGAGCTGCTTGATCTTTTCCTGGGCCGTGATCTTTTTTGCATACCAGAGATTCTGTCTGGCCACGAACTCCAGGCGCTGAATCTGGTCGGCGTTGCGCGTCACGCTGCGCTTGGCCTCATCGAGCAGCGCGAGCACCTGGGGCATCGTCGCTGTAATCGACTGCACGCGCAGCACGGACGGTATCGTCGTTTCCCATCCCTGCGGCAGCGGAAGCATCGGCGCGCGCCAGAGTGCATGATAATGGTACTGGTTCGAAGGCGAAGAGAGATAGTTGTAGACCGTCTGCATTTCGCGGCCCGCGGTGCCGTAATAGTCGGCGAAGAACGCCGTGTTGAACGCGTCGGTTTCCGCCTTCTTCGGATTCCATGCGCATTCGGCCGTCCAGGCGTAGCCGTAATAGTTGAATTCGCGCAGGTCCTCCGAGCCGTAATCGCCCCAGGTCGATGTGAGCAGTCCGATCGAACCGTTTTCCATGCCGTCGCGGTTCAGATTCTGGATGTTGACGAACGTGTTGACGTAGGCCGGGAACGGCGTCGTGAAATTCCAGACCGCCGGCGAGACGATGAACGGGAATCCCGCCTTGCTGAAGACTTTCGGGCTCGGGTAGCTGAAGGACGCGCCGTAATGCCAGTCGACGATCGTGATGTCCTTCGGAATTTTTTCGAGGATGGCCGGATGATTCAGAATCACATCGCCGTACATGATCGGCTTCTTGTTGTATTTCTTCAAAATGTCGACGACGCGCTTGTAATGCTCCGCATGCACGGTGGCGAGATCGCTCTTGGCGACGCGCTCCTTGTTCACGCCCAGGCCGACATCCCACGATTCGTCGGCGGCCATGTTGAACCAGGGCGAACTGAAGCACGAGGCGATTTCGCCGATCATCTCATCCAGCAGCGCATACACCTTCTCGTCCGAAATGTTCACCGTGTGCGCGCCCGGGAATTCGGCATACTTCACGTAGTCTGGGTGGATGAGGATGTTCTCCCAGTGGCCGAGCGTTTCGAAGATGGGGATCACCTCGACGAAATATTTCTTTGCATACTCATCGAGCTCCTTGCATTCGGCGTGCGAGAGCGCGCCGCGGTTCTTTCCGATTTCGGGATGGCGGCTGAATTGGAAGACGTCTTCCATGTACGGCGAATAGACATTGAGCTTGTAGCGCGAGCAGAAGCGGACGATCTTCTTGAAATTATCGAGCGTCGAGATCTGGCCGCGGCTGATGTCGTCGGTGATGCCGCGCACGCGCAGCGTGGGCCAGTCCTGTATGCGCACGCCTTCGGCAATGAGCGAGCGCTTGTCGCGCTTCAGGATCTGCACAAGCGACATGGCGCCGTAGTAGACGCCCTTTTCCGTCTCGGCGATGATGACGACGCCGTCGGGACGCACATCGAGGAAGTAGCCTTCATTCTTCATCTCCGGCAGCAGCTCTCCTTTGTGCTCGGCCAGGAGCGCCTTGGCGCCGGCCGATGCCGTCGTGCCGAGATAGATCATGTCGGAAGGCAGCTTGCGCAGCGAGCCTTCCTCGGCGGTCTTCAGGGCGGGACCTTTCAGTTCGGCCAGTTCTTCGTTGATGCACTGCGCGATGAACTCCAGGCGCTCGGAATGTCCCCCGAGCACGATGCGCGTGCCGCTTGTGATCTTGAACGGGGTCTTTGTCGCCTCGATCTTCTGGGGAATGGGAATGATGTGCGGCACGGCGGTTTCCGCCGAATGCGCCGCTGCCGTCGCAAGCATGAGACACAGGAATGCAGAGAAGAATTTCATCGGGTTGTCCTATGAAGTTGATGAACAATTAGCGCACAAAGAGTTCGTTGACCGGCACGATCTTCACATTGTCCGGCAGGACGGGAATCGAATACGTGCTGATTTCGAAGTCTTCCTTCAGCACCGATTCGGGTTTCGGCGTCTCGTAGCGGATCGGGCTCTGGTTGTTCTCGATGAGCGCGCGCTTGAGGGCCGCGGCGTCCTTTGTCACAATCGCGATCTGCATGCCGGAGGGCCGCCAGTATTTCTTCATCGCGGCGTTCACATCCCCGACGCTCAACGTGCCGAGCATCGTGCGGAAGAGCTCGAGATGGCTTCCCTTGATGCCGTAGAAGCGGTCGTCGATCGCATAGCCGAGGCGCTCCATGGTCGTGGGCGCATAGTGCAGCGTGTATTTCTTCAGGAATGCGCGCGTCTGCTCGAACTGCGACGCGCTCATGCCGTTATTCGCGAGCCGGTCGAATTCGCGCAGCGCGGCGCGGAGCGCAAACTGCCTGGTCTCGTTCGGGACCGGACGGATCCAGATCTCGAAGATCTGGCTGCGCCGCGCGACATTCTGCGGCGGCATCTGCAGCCGGCCGCCGTTCGGGAAATTCTCGATGTACGAATAGTCGCCGTAGTTGAGTCCGCGCGCCTCGCGGATGACCTGATAGAGATGGCTGCTCGAGTTGCGGTGCTCGCCGAGCCATGAATTCGCGACGGCAAGCGCATACCAGTCCTTCTGTCCCCTCACGACATCGATCGGAAATCCGATCGAGATGGCGGTCGAAGCCGCATCCTTTTCCACGATCGTGACGGCGGTGCCTTCGGTCTTTTTCGGCTCGGGCTTCGGCGTCGGCGCGGGAGCGCCCGCGGGCAGCGCCGCGATGTCGCGACGGATCGCCGCAAGCAGCGAGGGCGCATAGCCTCCGCCCAGGCCGATCACCACATTGCCGCGCGTGAAATGTTCGGCGTAGAACTTCTTCACGTCATCGAGCGTGATGCTCTTCACCGCTTCGATCGTGCCAGAGGAGATGTGGCCGTAGGGCGTACCGTCGAAGATAGTCGTATAGAGGACCGCCTTGCCCAGCTCCTCGTCGCTGGCATAACGCAGCGTGTTTTCGAGATAGTTCAGCGTCTGGCTCTTGATGCGGTCGAGATCCTCCTGCCGGAATGCGGGCTTCGTGACGGCATCCATCAACAGAGGATAGAATTCCTTCAGGTTGTCCTTGTGCGTGCGTCCGTAGACGACCGTCTGCTCGACCGAGACGGAAGCGTCGTAGGAAGCGGCCAGCGGAAAGAGCCGGTCGAGGATTTCCTCGTAGCTGTGCGTCTTCGTTGCGGCATCGGTCATCATCGATGCCGTGATGGCGGCAAGGCCCTCCTTGCCTTTCGGATCGTCCTGCGATCCGACCTTGAACCACAATCGGAACGACACCGTCGGGTCGTTCTTCACCGGAAGCAGTACGGCATTATCGGTCTTCATCACCGGTTTCCCCCATGCAGCGATGGTTGTCAGAATGAGTGCAGCGGCAATCAGCATGCTCGGTTTCATTAACGGCCTCCTTTCAGCACGACCACGGTGCGGTGTTCGGGAACGAAATATTTCTTTGCGGCGGCAAGAATGTCGTCGGGCGTGATCGTTTCCATCTGCGCATACAGCGCGTCGATGGTCTCGATGCCGCCTGTGAGCGCGGCAAACCGCGCAAGATTGCCCGCCACGTTATCGGGCGTATCGAGGTCCATCAGGAATCCGTACTTGTTGCGGCGCTTGAGATCCTGCAGCTTCTTCGCATCGACCGGCACCGAGGCGAAATGCTCGAGCGTCGTGTAGACTGCGTCGCGCACATAGTCGAGATCCTTCTCGTCCTTCACCATGGAATAGATCTCAAAGAGCGGCACGTCGCGGTTCATGGGGAAGCTCGGACCGAACATCTGCACCTTCTGCTCCTTGAGCATGAGCTGCTTGTAGAGATCGCTGTTCTGTCCGAAGGCAAGCTCGCCCAGCAGCAGCGAGGCGACGAATGTGCGGTTTGCGGGATCGTACGCATCGCCCTTGTAGGCGATGTCGATGATGGGCAGCGTCTTGCCGGGATACGACACCGTGCCGGCGCGCTCGGCCGTCTGCGGCGGCTCGGGCTTCACGGCAGGGGCGGTGTAGCCCTTTTTCCATTCGCCGTAGTAGCGGCGGATGAGCGCCGCGGTTTTCTTCACATCGATATCGCCCGCGATGAGGATGACGACATTCTCGGGACGATAGAAGCGCCTGAAGAACGAAAGGCTGTACTCGTAGGCCTCCGGCATCGCCTTGATGTCGCTTTCGAATCCGATCGTCGTGTGCTTGTATGTATGCACGTCGTAGGCCAGGTCCTGCATCTTCTCGTTCAAAAGCGAAAAAGGCTGCGAAATGCTCTTGCGGTATTCTCCGTAGACGGCGCCGGCTTCGGTCTGAAAGGGGGCCTTGGCATAGTCGAGATTCTGGAAGCGGTCACTTTCCATCTCGATCACCTTCTCGAGATCCTCCTTCGCGATATTCAGGTGATAACAGGTGTAGTCATCGGTCGTGTAGGCGTTGGCGTCGGCGCCGATGCTCGTGATGACGCTGTCGTAGACGGGACCGGGATATTTCTTCGTGCCGCGGAACATCATGTGCTCGAAGAAATGGGCGAAGCCCGACTTTCCGGGCTCGACCTCGTCGCGGCTGCCGGTGCGGACGACCGAATAATAGGCGGCCAGTCCGGGGCTGTCCATCGGGATCATGAAGACGGTCAGGCCGTTGGGAAGTGTTTCTTTCGTGTATGTATACGGAAACGTTTTTTCAGACATGGCGGTATTCCCGAAAAGAAGACTGCATGCAAGAAGTACGGCGGCAAATGTGCGCATAGGCTGTGGTCTCCCGCAAAAAAATGATGGATAACTAAAAAGATATGAAAAAATTCCTCGGGGCTCAAGATGCTGGCAATTCAGCCGCGTGATTCCTATATTCATGGCACGCGTTACCACGACACACAGACAGAAAGGACACACTGCCGGCGATGAAAGCGCTCACTCTCCCCCTTCTCCTCCTTGCGGCCTCCATACAGATACTCACGGCGCAAACTTTTCGGCACGCGGCAACCGATCACGGCGGCATCATCCGCTGCGATACGACCCAAAAGACGATCCATCTTGTCTTCACCGCGCATGAATTCGGCGACGGCGCCGATACGATCACGGCCGTCCTGGCGCGGCACCGTGCGCACGCCTCATTTTTCTTCACGGGCGATTTCTACCGTACGCCCGGCCAGGCACGCGTGATCCGCGCATTGAAGGAAGCGGGGCATTATCTCGGCGGGCATTCAGACAAGCATCTTCTCTATGCGCCGTGGGAGAAGCGCGATTCGCTCCTGGTGACGAAGAAGGAGTTCTTGGATGACATCGAGGGAAATTACCGGGCCATGCAAAAATTCGGCATCACGAAAAAAACGTCGCCCGTCTTTCTGCCGCCCTACGAATGGTACAACGACTCGGTGAGCGCCTGGTGCCGTCAGGCGGGACTCCGGCTCGTGAACTTCACGCCGGGCACGGGTTCCAACGCCGACTACACCATACCGCAGGAAAACAATTACGTGCCGAGCGATTCCATCTTCCAGCGCATCCTGCGCTATGAAGCGTCGAAGAGCGCGGGACTCAACGGATTCATCCTGCTCCTGCATTTCGGGACGCATCCCGACCGGACCGACAAAATGTACAACCGGCTCGACGCGCTCATGACCGAGCTCGAACGCCGGGGCTACCGCTTCAGGCGCGTGACAGATTGTTGATGTAGCCGCGGCATTCGGTCGCGCCGCAAAGACAGGGTTCGAGGTCCGTGTCCGGATCGTAATCGTAATCGATCGTGAGCTCGTCGCCGGGAGCGATTGCGCGCAGCGTGTAGACCTTCACACGGCCGTCGGTGATCTCGTATGTACAGTTGGGCGCGCACGAATGATTCAGATACTTGAGCACGTTGCCCTTCTCGTAGCCGTCGATCACATGGTCGTCGTCGATCCAGAACGTATAAATGCCTTCCCGCTCCGGATCGGCTTCGCGCCGCATGGCCTCTTCGGCGTCGATCACTTCCCCTTCATAGTCGGCGATATAGCAGTTTTCCGCAATTGCGGCCTTTGCAAAGCAGCCGAGCCGATCAATCGCCGACTTCCTCGCTTCCAAGCATTCGATCATCGCGTCTTTATCACTCCGGTATCTGTGTGCGTGGCTGGATTCGTAGAGCTGTGCACAAACATACAGATTTTTCCGGACATAGTAAAATGACGGCGGTCCCGCCGCCTCTCCTTATCAGGATTGGCGGCGGGACCGCAATTGTCGACGATCGGTGCCGCCGATGGAAAATACGAAGCGCTTATGCCGCCTTGAACTGTTTCACGGTCTTGTATTGTGTGAAGCTCCGGAGGACTTCGGTGGGCGTCTTGTTGCCGAGTTCGCTCGCCTTCCGGGCGTTGTTGTACTGGTCGATGAAGGCCTGCATTTTCTTCACGAGCGCGCCGGGTTCCCACTGCTCGTTCGTTCTGTAGAATTCGTTCATATCGAACCGGTGCGCACGGTCCATCTTCCGGTTGCGGACCAGCCCGCCGCGCGTCACGACGATGTGCGTCATGCCCATCGATTCGAGATTGGCCGTGAATGCGTGGCTCTTCGATCCCGGCGTGGTGATGCTGGTGAAGACCGTATCGATCTTTGTCTGTATGCAGATGATGGGAAACGGAAACACTTCGCGCACATGCTGAACGAAGTCGAGCGCATTGAGCGTCGAATGCGTTTTGTAGAACTTCACCACGCGCAGCCTGGTCACGCTGTCCAACGCCGTATACTGCACGACGTGTGAATACGGCAGCGGCACGTTGACCGGCAGCACGCCCAGCTGAACGACGTGGCCCGGCACGATCGGGTTGGCGAAGCGTTCGCGAAGCGACGCCGCATCGGTGGCCTCGGGAACAGCCACGGCGACCGCCGTGCGCTGGAAGATCTTCCAGATCGTCCGTTCGGAAAGACTGATGTTGTGCTTCTCCAGAAGAATGTCGCGGATCTTGCGGGGACCGTAGCCGGTTTCGTTCCTCAATGCAAGCACCAGCACGCTCACCTCGCCCGAAGTCTGCTTGGGGGAATTGTGCGGCGTCCTCGGCTGATCGGTCAGGCTTTCGGGATCCTGTCCCGAACGCCGGTAGCGCTTGAGCCACTTGTAGAGAGTCTTCCGGCTGATACCGTATTTCTTGCAGACGGCATTGATGTTCAGACAGGATTCGTATTCACGCACCCATTGCAGCCGCTCGGCCGTCGCATCTGCTGTGCTTTCCATAGATGTCACCACGTTATGTGTCTGTTGAAGAAGAAAGAAATCGCACGTTCTACATACAATCATCGGATATTTTCCAAAAAACATGAGTCCCTTTGCGCGGCAATTTTCATGAACGAAAAATTTGTGCAACGGCACGGTTTGGTGGAACTTCCTCTCTATCAACTCCGGTTATGAGTATAGGCCATTCAAATCGTTCAATAAAGGCAATCCGTTCTTTTCATGCCATGACCCCATCACCGACCATCTTATCCACCGCCGACGTCGCCACGCTGCTCAATGTCAACGAATCGACCGTCAAGCGCTGGACCGAAAAAGGCATCCTTCACTGCTTCAAGACGCCGGGCGGCCATCGCAAGTACAGGCAGGAGGACGTCGCCGACTTCGTGGACCGCTACGGATTCAAGACCGAGGGAGGGATGCCCTCCCCGAGTACTGCAGCCGCACAGCCGTCGGGCGTCTCGCCCGACTATGCGATCCTGACGAAAAATTACGCGACGCTTGCTTCCATGCTGACCGAGATCCTGCTGCGCGGCAATGAAGAGGAAACGTTTCAGCTTCTCAATCTGCTGCGCATCAACCGCTTCACGCTTGTGGAGCTGTACGACAGGATCATCGCCGAATCGCTTCGGCAGATCGGGGCCTTGTGGGTCGAGCGCACGGCGAGCATCGAGCAGGAACATATCGCCACCAACTGCATGCTCGGCGCGATCCGGCGTCTGCAGAATGTCATCCCGAAGAAGGAACGTACGGGCCTGACGGCGCTCTGCGGATGCTTTGAAGAGGAATTTCATGAGACCGGCATCACCTGCGTGCGCAATGTGCTCGATGCCGAAGGATGGACGACCGTGTATCTCGGGGCGAACTGTCCCGTTGAATCCTTCATACAGGCGGTGGGCCGCTACCGCCCGCAGCTGGTGTGCGTCTCGTCCACCACGCCGCGCACGCGATTGCAGTTCCGGCGCGACTGCGCGCTTTTGCATGAGGCCTCGCGCCAGGCCGGGGCGAAACTCGTCGTGGGAGGAAGCGCAACACTCCAGGGAGGCAAAAGCAGGATCGATGCGGAATATGTCGCCGCGACCCTCGGCGACCTTCTGCGCTGGATAAGCGAGCACATACACATGTCTGCAGCCTGACATGGCCGGCACACGCCCGGTTTAAAATAAAAAAACAGGGACCGTCGCTCCGAGACTGCCGGTCCCTGTTTGGCAGCGCCGGACATTCTTCAGAAAAAGAACATCCGGCGCCGTGCTTGCCGTGCACTTCGTCTTATTTGATGAGCATCATCTTCTTCACGATGCTCGTGGCGCCCGCCTGAACGCGGTAGAAGTAGATGCCGGACGGCATCGAGTGCGCGTTCCATTCCACCGTATAGGTTCCGGCGCTCATCTGCCCCGAGGCAAGCTGCGCGATTTCGCGGCCGAGCAGGTCGTAGACCGCCACGGTCACATGCTGCGACGCGGGAATCGAGAACTGGAACTTCGTCGACGGATTGAACGGGTTCGGATAATTCTGTCCGACCGTGAAGCCGGACGGCACGGCATTCGTTGCCGACACTTCCACGCCCGTTGCGCCCTCGATCGTGAACGACGCCGTTGCGCTGAGGGCATTGCCTCCGCCCATCGCCGTCGACATGTTGTATGTCGGACTTGCGGTCACCGACGTCGTGGAATTGTATCCGGCCTTATCGACCGTCACCGTGTAGCGGTCCGGAGCCAGGCCCAGGATCGCATAGCTTCCTGCCGCGTCCGAAATGCCGTAGCCTGCAACATCGCCGTTCGAATCGAACGCCGTGACGACGGCGCCTGCCACCCCCGCAAGTGTTCCGCCCATCCGTCCTTTCACCGTGCCCGAGATCCATGTAAATCCGCTCTTTGTGGCCGAAAGCTGGCGCACATAGATGTCGATGCCGGAAACGCTGTTGCCGTTGATCACGACTTTCGAGGCCTTCCTCCACTTCATCATCTCCGCTGCGGCGGAATCCGTCGTGTAGAATGCCGGCGCGTAGCCGCCCATCGGCACCGCGCGGACAATGTAGCTTCCCGGAATGAGCTCGGTGAACGTGAAGCGCCCGAGCGAATCGGTATCCGTGAAGTACGTCTTTGCGACATTATATCCGTCGGCGGTCGTCCATCCGTCCCGGTACGCCATGACGCGTGCGCGCACGCCCGCATCCTTCACGCTGTCGATCACCGTGCCGCTCATTTCGCCCAGCACAACAGGCGGAAGCGGGGCGAGCGTGAAATTGATGCCCGAGCTGTCCTTCGAAAGCGTGAGGATCGTCGCCGAAAGCAGATCGGTCTGATTCAGATAGAACTCGGCCGCATAGCCCGGAGCGCGCGCCAGCGCGATATAGGATCCTGCCGGCATCTTCGCCGAATAATTGCCGAGCGAATCGACCGACGCCCTGAACGCATATTTCGAATTGCCTTCAAGACGGAAGTCGGTTGCCTTGTCGTAATCGAAGAACTTTTTGAAATTGTCGATCGTCATATCGGAGCCCGACGTGCTCGAATTGAGCGCGAAGTCGGAGCGGACGAAGACGACGCGCGCCTGCTTCGCATTCACCGGCAGACCGAGCGTATCGGTCACCGCGCCCCGAACGGTGATGAACGAGGATTCGACAAGGCGGTTCTGAAGCTTGAAGTTCACGATCGTCGCCGCATTCACCGTCGAATCGGAAACCGTCACGCGTGTGGCTTCATCGGCGTTGCGCTTGCCGTTGTACCACTGCCCCTGGTATTCTCCCGATGTCGGCGTTGCCTGCAGAATGTATGTACCGGGATCGAGCTTCGTGAAGCGGTAGGCGCCGTTGGCGTCCGTCGTGGTCGCATAGGTGAAGCATCCCTGGCGGCTGCTGTCGCGCTTCATGATGTTGATGATGACCTTCGCAATCGGCTTCGCGCCGGTCGTATCGGTCACCGTGCCCTGCACGATGCCGTTGCCGCCGGCAACGGCGATCACGTATTCCTGGCTCGCCTGTCCGCCCTTATCCGAGCGCGCAATGACGCGCACGGCGTAATAGCCTTTGGCCGTCGGCGTCCAGATGATGACGGGCGTTGCCGCGGCCGGATCGAGCGTCATGCCTTCCGGCTTCTTGTCGAGCGTATAGGTGATTTTGGCCGACGAGTCGCTCGAAGCGGCCAGAAGCCGCGCACGATATTCCACATTCACCTGCGCGCTCGTTACCGGCTGCGTCTGGAATGTGACCACGTCGCGCTTCACCGTGACAGAGAAATAGACGACGGCGCTCGTGCTCTGCAGCATGGCTCCGCTTGCCGTCCGGGCCTTCACATAATAGGTGTACATGAACTTCATCTGCTCGCCGTTTTTCCCATAGCCGATGAGTCCGCTGTTGATGCCGACCGTCGGCTTGTCGGTGAGCGTCAGCCCCGTGGTCGAATCGACCAGCTGTATCGACGAGAGCACGCCGCCATAGCGATACAGATAATACTTCACGACCGAGTCGACCGGCGGCTTCGCCCATGTCAGCTGTACGGAAGCCGAGACCTCATCCACCTTTGCTTCAAGCTTGAAGCCGCCGACAGTCGGAAGGCTGGCGTTTTCGATGCTGACGATATTGCTTTTCACAATGGCGCCGGCTTTTGTCTTTCCCGTCACCATGTAGGAGAAGCTCGTCTTCACGAGCGTCAGCGGCAGCTTATCGGTCCATTCCTGTTCCGTTGTCTGTCCCAGGAGCACCGCGTTGGCCGTGTCCTTATTTTCCATCCGGTACACGGAATATTGTTCGATCGCGGTCGTCATCATCGACTTCGACCAGACGAGCCGCACCGTGCCGCTGGCTTCCACCTTCGAGACGAACAAACGAATTGGCGATTCCTGCGCCCGAAGCACGCCGGATACCGCCAGTATGCATGCAGCCATCGATACAACAGAAACTCTCAGTAACCGTCGTATGTCCATACATCCTCCACGTATAAATGATGAGTGTTGAATTGCGTATTCTCTGTTGATAGTCCTCTACCGCAGATACTATTCAATTCGCATGCCATAAAATATCGTCGAAATCGGGGGAATTTCAAGGACTTACCACTCCTTCCCTGCAAAATTTGCGCATCCCTCGCGCAGAGCGTGCATAGAAGGAGTGTCAGAAACGAATGGCCAGATGGAGTGACGCTGCGGGCGCTGCCGGAAGCAGCGCGTGTTCGGGTGCAGGCACGGGAGTGATGAAGGCATCGAGTTCGGAAGAGAGATAAACGGCTGCAAGAGCAATGAGCGACCATGCTTCGGCCTTCCAGGCGCGGTTATAGCGCGTATAGCGCGAGGCGGCCAGTTCGCTTGTCCGCGCATCGAGATAGTCGCGCCGCGCCGCCGCCCGTTCGATTTCAAAGCCGATGGAGAGCGCCGCGGCGGCCGCTCCGGCGCCGAGAAAAACATACCCTGCCGTCGGCCGGCCCTGATACAACTGCTCCCAGCCCGGAAAGACAATGGCGCGCCAGGAGACGCCCGGCGCTCCGGCCCGGAGGGATTCTGTGCGATGCAGCACCGCATCGCCTGGCATGCTTCGGCCGGCAGTGTGCAGACGGCGGAGCTGACGCGCCTCGGCGAGTGAAGCCATGATTTTCGGCGACGTATAGAGCGGATCCAGATCGAATGTCGAATCGGCGTCGAGGATCGCCGAGAAATGCATCACGGCCGCCTTCGGCTTTCCCTGCGCCACGAGCGAGAAGGCGATGTACTCTTCGGCTTGTATGCGCAGCGAATCGGATACGATAGGCTGTTCCAGGAATCGCCGCGCTTCGACTTCCGCATCGACATAGGCGCCCTTCTCATAGAGCGCGCGTATCGCCATCAGGCTCGAATCAGCCGGAAGCGGCATCTGCGCCCAAAGCGTGCACGCACAAGAAAAGAAGACGAGAAGCATGAGAAGACGGCGCGCCATCATTATTTATTCCTTGTGAGTGAATAGGAAAGCCGCAGCGTATCGGCCCTGGAAATCACGACGTCGTAGACCGCGTCCGTAAAGCCGGGATTGTGCAGACGGATCCTTCTTCTGCCTGCCGAGACCGGAAGCGGTTTGTCGATCGGAGTCGTATCGCGGTATTGGTCGTCGATGTAGACTTCCGCCCACGGCCTGACGGTGATGAGTATGTATCCGGCCGTCTCGAAAAAATTTCCGGAGACAGTCAGCTCGGCGCCCGGCTGCGCCGTCACGCTTCGCACAATCGGCGTGAACTGCGGATTGGTGAAGCTCACGGTGTGCGTGCCCGATGCGATACGGACCGTTCCGCCGATCGGCGTCTCGCCGAGATACTGGCTGTCCACAAACACTTTCGCCCACGGGATGCAGGTGACAGAAAGGTTTGCCGAGTCGCGCGATGCGCGCACTGCCGGCGTCATCTTCGCTGCCGCCTCTCCGGCGGCGGGCTCTTCCCTTTGTACAGCACTCGGAAGATGATCCCGATCGCCCTGTGCCGTTTCGGCAAGTGCCGCCATCTTCCGCTCAGGCGCAAGCGTATCGGGCGCCATGAGGGCGGCATCGCTTCCGCTTTTTCCCGCCGTCGGCGGAGCATCCTTCCGCAGCGGCAAGCGGACGAGCACGACGGCAATAGTTATGACCGTTATTGCAATAACCGCAGCAATCAGCGTGCGGGAACGCGTGCCCGCCACCGCGGGAGCCCGAGGAACGCTCTGCGGCGCTTCAACCGAAGCCTCCTCCGCCTGCATGGGCGGCTGTGCGGAGGATTCTTTGGGCCAATACAGATCGAGCGCTTCGCGCGCCGATTGAAAACGCAGGCTTCTGTCCGGCTCCATCAATCGCCGGATGAGAGCGGCAAGGCGCCTGTCGGCAACGAGCGTATCGATCACCGAGGGATCGAATCGGAGAATGTTCGTGATGCATGCGGAATATGTCGGTCCCTCGAAGATCCTCTTTCCCGTATGCGCTTCCAGAAGCGTCGCGCCGAGCGAGAACAAATCGGACCGTTCGTCGGCCGCTTCGCCGCGGATATGTTCGGGAGGAAGATACGCCGGCGTGCCGAGCACGGCTCCTTCCATCGTCACCGTGGGCGAGGCCTCGACGGCCGCGAGGCCGAAATCGGTGACTTTGATCTGTCCCGATTCAGCAAGCAGCATGTTGCCCGGCTTGATATCGCGATGGATCACGCCGCGCACATGGGCCGCGGCCAGTGCGTTCAGCGCTTCGAAGCCGATTGCGAGCGTGCGCCCGGCATCGAGCGCACCTTCACGCGCGAGCACATCCTTGAGCGAGGGGCCTTCGACAAACTCCATCACGATGGCCGGCGCGCCATCGATCTCTGTCAGGTCAAAGACCTGCACGATGTATTCCGAACGGACAAGCGCGCAGGCGCGCGCCTCGCGCCTGAAGCGCTCCACAAGCCTCGCATCGCCTGCCAGATGGCGGTGAAGAATCTTCAGAAGCACCGTGCGGCCGAGCGCGCTCTGATAGGCCTTATAGACAAGCGTCGTCGCGCTCTCGTTCAGCTTTTCCTGAAGAATGAATTTTTCCTGGCTCACACTCACGCTTCGCTCCATTCCTTGAGCCGGTACTGCAGCCAGCGAAGCGAGACGCCGAGCCGTTCGGCCGTGCGCGTGCGGTTGCCGCCCATCTCGCGCAGCGTCGCTTCGATCAGTTCGCGTTCGAAATCGGCCAGCGTCATATTCGCCTTCTGCAGCGAATGGGCATGGGGCGACGACGGCACGATCAGATCCTCGGCCGTGAGCACCGCGCCTTTGCTGAGCACGACGGCGCGCTCGATCGTATTCTGCAGTTCGCGGATATTGCCCTTCCAGGAATGCGAGAGCAGGAGTTCCATGGCGCTGCTGTCGATTCCCGTCACGTTTCTGCCATGGACGGCGGCCGCGCGCCGGAAGAAATGATCGGCCAAAAGCGGTATGTCCTCTTTCCTTTCCCGAAGCGGCGGCAGATGCACCGCCACGACATTGAGCCTGAAATACAGGTCCTCACGGAATCTGCCGGCGCTGACTTCCTCATGCAGGTTCTTATTCGTCGCGGCGAGGATCCGCACGTTCACTTTCTTCACATCCGTCCCCCCGACTTTCCGAATTTCCCGCTCCTGGATCACGCGCAGGATCTTCGATTGCAGATGAATCGGGATCTCGCCCACTTCGTCCAGAAAGAGCACGCCCCCGTCGGCGACTTCAAACAGGCCCTTGCGCTCGGCGAGCGCGCCGGTAAAGGCGCCGCGCGTATGGCCGAAGAGCTCGCTTTCCATCAGCGTTTCAGGAATCGCCGAACAGTTCACCGGCACAAAGGGGAACTGGCGCCGGGAACCGTTCTCGTGGATCGCCCGCGCAATGAGCTCCTTGCCCGTTCCGCTCTCGCCCGTGATGAGGACCGAAACATCGACATCGAGCACGCGGTTGACGATGTCGATGGCATCGAGCCACGGCTTGCTCTGTCCGATGAGTCCCGGAAAGAGATGGTTCGGCGCGACTGTCGTGCGGAGCCTCCGGTTCTCGCTTTTGAGCTGGGCGAACTCGCGCGCATTGGCGATGGCGATCGAGGCGATGTGGCAGAAGACAGTCAGAAATTTCAGCGATTCGTCGGTGAAGGCCTTGCGCGAGCGCGTGCTGTCGAGATACATGGCACCCACGATGCGGTCGCCCTCGCGCAGCGGAAGACAGATGATCGAAAGGATCTTTTGCGCGATGATGCTCGTCGACGCCTCGAAGCGCTCATCGGTCAGCGCATCGAATGTCAGCACCGGCACACCCGTCGAGAGCACGCTTTTGACGACCGAGGACGATGCGGCAAGCGTGTTCGGCGCTTCGGAAGTGGAAAAATTTTTCGAGGCGGCGACGGTGACCGCATGCGCATCGCCGCCGTCATCGAAGAGAATGAATCCCCGCTCGGCCTCAAGATGCGTCATTGCAATCGTGAGCACCTCTTCAAGGAGCGCGGAAGGATCGAGGATCGAGGTGACCTTCTGCGTCACTTCATAGAGCGCATTGAAATTGTCTTTGGTCATGAATGTCTGTTGTAGGCCATCATACACACATTATTGAACAATGAAGGAGGATTCTTTGGACTGTGCCATATTGCCGAATTCATCAACGATCGCAATCGTCCAAAAATATAAACCCGCCGGAAGCACACTCGGGTACTGAAACATCCGGAGATACGAGCCGAGTCCGGCGCGCGTCCAGACGACGGTCTGCGTGCCCGCATCGAGCCTTACCACGGTGATCGTATAGGTGAACGGAAACTCCCCCGGCGGCGGCGTCCATGTGAACTCGGGCGATGCCGACACCGTATCCTGCAGCGCCGGAAAGACCGGCTGGGCCTCGTTCTCGATAATGCGTGTGGCATAGGCCGGCGCACTCACGCCGAGGGCCCCGCCTTTGTCGCGCGCACGGACGGTACAGGGCTTGCCGATCAGCCATTCAAGCGAATTCGACGGAAGGTCCGAGGGCACGATCGCCGACTGAAAGTTCTTCGCCGAAACCGAATAGGCCATGCCGAAGCGGAGCGTATCGACTTCGACCCAGAGCGAGTCGATATCGCTCACGCCGTTCGCATCGTCGGCCGCGGCGCTGATCGAGGCCGTGTATATGGGATTGGGCCACCATTGATCGATCTTCCGCATCGTGATGCGCACAGCGGACACGACCGGCAGCGCATTGAGCTCGATGGTGAACGACCGGGCTTGGCCCGTTCCGGGCGGAATGGCAAGCGTATCGGCATCGAAGCCTTTCTTTTCAATCGCAAGCGCGGTGCTGCCGGTTTCCGCCTCGGGAAATGAAAAATATCCGGCTGTATCCGTTATTGCAGCGCGCCGCGAAGGCAGAAGCGAGACCAGGGCGCCCGGGACTCCAACGCCCGGCTGGTTCTTCATCACCACTCTTCCTTGAAGCGCCGTGCCGGTAATCGGATTGGCCGAAAGCGGATCGTACGGATTCTCATGCGGAACATCCCGGACGCATCCGCACGCCAGGATGAGCAGCATGGAAGCGCAGCAGAGAATCCGGCGGTTATCGTCTGAAAATATTCCGAAGCGCATCATCCGCATGCCCATAGTGAAAGTGAAAGCCCTCCTCGTGAAGCCGTTCAGGCAGCGCCCGCTGTCCGGTCAGGAGCATCGACGATGCCTCGCCGAGCGCGGCCCGCACCACAACGGACGGTACAGACGTCCAGCACGGCCTGTGGAGCGCGCGGCCGATCGCCTGACACAGCTCCTTCATCGTGACCGGAAAGGGAGATGTGCAGTTATACGGACCCGAAAGCCCTTCATGACCGGCGGGATACAGGATCGCCCTCACGAGGTCATCCATGTGTATCCACGACAGATACTGACGGCCGGAACCGAGATAGCCGCCGGCAAAAAAATAAAACGGAAGCGCCAGCTTTTCGAGCGCACCGCCGTCTCTGCCGAGCACAATGCCCAGGCGCGGAAGCGCCGTGCGCACGCCGAGCGCAGATGCCTCCAGTGCCGCTTCCTCCCACTCCCGGACCAGGCGGGCGAGAAAATCGTTGCCGGGACGGGAAGTCTCCGATACCTCCATCCCGTTCGTATCGCCGTAATATCCGACGGCCGATACGGAAATAAAGAGCGATGGCTTCCTCTTGGCATCCTTCATGGCGCCGATGAGCGCCTTGACGGGATCGATCCGGCTTGCAATCAGCTCGGCTTTGAGCCGGTCGTTCCACCGGCCCGAAAAAAGATTCTTCCCGGCAAGATTGATGACGATATCGGAAGCCGCCATCTCTTCCGCCCACTCACCCTGCGTGCGCCCGTCCCACGCGATATAGCGCACGCGCGCATGTCCGCGCCGTTCCTCGGCTTTCGCGCGGCGCGTGAGCACGGTGACCGTGCAGTCCTCCTGCTGGCCGAGCGCAGCAATGAGCGCGCTGCCGATAAATCCGGTGCCGCCGCTGAGTAGATACTTCATGCGCGTATCTCAAGATGTGATCGGATGGCCGTCTGTATATTCTCGAGCCTGTATGGTTTCGTGAGCACCTCGCAGATGCCGAGCGCCAGCAGATGATCCTTCGTCGTTTTTTCGAGATAGCCCGAAGAGACCATCACCTTCACTGCCGGATTGAGTGCGCGCAGCCGGACAAAGAGCTCTTCTCCTCCCATCTCCGGCATGCCCAGATCGGTGATCACCAGATCGATCGATGCCCGATTTTCTTCATAGAGGCGAAGCGCCGCTTTGCCGTCGGGCGCCATCAGCACGGAAAAGCCTTGTCCCGAAAGGTGCTCGCCGAGCAGGTCGCGGATGAACTCTTCGTCGTCCACGATCAAGATCCGCCCTCCGCGTAGGATCGGCGCGGAGGAAGCATCGCGTTCCTTTGCGCTACCGTTCGAGCCCACAGCCGGGAAATAGAGCGTGAAGACGGTGCCCTTGTTCGGAACGCTTTCAACGTCGATAAATCCATTGTGGCTCTTCACGATGCCGTGGACGATCGCAAGACCGAGACCGGTGCCCTTGCCACGCTCCTTGGTGGAAAAGAACGGGTCGAAGATCTTCGCTTTCATCGACTCATCCATTCCATATCCCGTATCGGCGATGCTGACGGCAATATACGGCGTCCGGAGAGCGGAAGGAAATTTCCGCTGGACCGTTTCGAAGTCCGCCGAAAATTCCCTGATGACGATCGAGCCGCCTTTGGGCATCGCGTCGTTCGCATTGAGCGAGAGATTCAAAAGCGCCTGATGCAGATGTCCGGCATCGCCCAGGATGATGCCGTTTTTACATTCGATGCGGGTCTCGACGGAGACCGACTTCGGCAGGAAGTGGTGGAGCATGTCTTCCAATTCCGTGATGATATCGGCAGGCACCACCGGCTTCAGTTCCGCCTGGTCGGGGCGCGAGAAGATCAGGAGCTGGCGCGAGATCGATGCGCCGCGCTCCGAGGCTTCCACGATGCGGTCGACATATTTCTTCAGCTGGGGATAGGCGGCCGCATGGATGCGCAGAAGTTCGGCCGAGCCCAGAATCATCGCCAGCAGATTGTTGAAGTCATGGGCGATGCCTCCTGCAAGCGTGCCGATGCCTTCGAGCTTCTGCGCCTGAATGAGCTGCTGCTCAAGACGCCGGCGCTCGGTCACATCCTCGATGAATCCTTCATAGCGGTCGACCGCTCCGTCTGCGGCGCGGACAACCGCCTTGCAGTGCACGAGCGCATCCATCATCGATCCGTCGGCCCTGTGGATCTTCACCTGCGTATCGATGCCCGATCCGGCGCTGATCGCATCCCAGGGAAGCGCGGCCGACGAGGCATCGGCCGGCCTCCGGAACACATCGGCTTCGATGAGCGCCTCTGTCGAGGGATAGGCAAGCATCGAGGCCATCGATGGATTGGCGCGCATGAGCTTTCCTTCGGCTGTCGTCTGGAAAATGCCGACGACCGCTTCGTTGACGAGCTTGGCATAGCGGCCCTCGGCCTCCCGGACGTCGCGCAGTTCCTTCTTCACCTCTTCTTCGAGGAAGCGCGACCATCGGTAGAAAATCCCGACCACCGTGCCCATCAGAAGCACCAGCATCACGGCGAAGAGTCCCCACAGCAGCATCTGTTTCCCGACGGTCTCCGTATAGAGCGAGAAGATCTGTTCGCTCGAGACCGGAAGGATCACCACGCCCCATGGCTTGTTTGAAAAGCGCACGGGATGCGCCACAAGCCAATCCGGATCGCGGTCGGCCGAGCTGTTGACCATGCGGATGAACGCCGGCTCCGAAATGCCGGCCATGCGCCGGGCGGCCGCATCGAGCGAATCACGGTTGGAGAACGAGGGAAAGATTTCCTGAAGATAATCCTGCGCGGTTTGTCCCGAGCGCGGCATCCGGCTGGCGACGATCACGCGGCCCTCCGAATTGACGGCGGCAAGCGGGTTCGGCGTGAAGATCGACGTATTGCGGAAGGCGCGGACGGCATACGCGTCCATATGGAGAAGAATGCCGACGCCGCCGGCAAAATGCCTGCCGCCTCCCTTCGGGTTGCGTGCATAGACGGGCACATACATGCCGAAGGCGTACTTGCCCTGCACCGATTGGAAGACGCCCGTAAAGAGCGTGTCATGTTCCGCAAGAAAGCGACGGACATGCGGCTGGAATGAAATATCCCTGCCGATGACATCGGGCATTTCAGGATAGGTATAGCGCAGAATGCCCCGCTCATCGGTGCGGGAAATCGTGTAGGCGACATTTTTCCAGACGGCGAACGCACTCCGGAACGAGTCATGGAGCGTCTTGATGTCGACATTCTGAACGCCGGGCTCGAGCGTCAGTTCCTTGAGCGATGTCAGCAGCGCGCTGTTGATGCCTTCCATGTTCGCGGCGACGCTTTCTGCCACCTTGCGCTGCTCGTTCAGATAGGTTTCCTCGGTATTCTTCCGGCCCGACTGGATGACTTCCATGATCACAAATCCGGTCGCTCCGATGACGATGATCGAGATCGCAAGCACGATGGCGAATCGCTTCTGGACATTCAGCTTGTATGAAAGAATCGAATCCTTGACCGGAGCCGGCGCGGGGACCGCCGAGAGGCGGGAGGCGCCCTTCCGCACAAGCAGGATGCCGATCGCTCCGATCACCGCCAGCACGATGCCGAATCCCAGGCGGATCCGGAGATACGCCGCAACGTTCATGCCGAACTCAAAATAGTATGTCCGGAAGACCGCATCGAGCAGCATGATGCAGCCTGCAGCGATAAAGAGCGGCGCTGCGCGGCGCAGTGCGGCGTGCAGCGCCGGAAGTCCCAACAGCGCGAAGGAAAAATAGATGCAGGCTGCGATGCTGATATCGAGATTATAGAGCGCATAATTCAACAGCGCTCCGGCGGGCGCCATCCGGAACACCGCAAAGAGGACGCTCAGGACGGTGACGCTTCCGGTGACAAGCAGCAGGACCACCCCCAGCTGTTTCTTTTTCCGCAGAAGGTCCCGCTCCGGTGCAAAGCGCAACAGGAAGAGATCGAACAATTGCACCAATCCGGATATGACCAGGGCGCTTCCGGCAAGCACGACGAGGTGCGCGATATTCAAGAGCGCCCCTTCCATCGGACCGAACTGATACTGCCAGATCGCCTTGAACAGCAGCGCCAGCAGCATGATGGTGCCGCCGGAGAGCACGCGTGCTCCGCCGATGCCGACATTCGTGCGGATATTGATGCCGAACAGAAGGATCGTCATCATGATGACGGGCGCCGTCCATCCCGCCAGTTGAAGAAGCACCGTAACTAATTGAAACTGTTGAATATTCATAGGAGAAAGAAAAGGACAGGCCGTTGCGCCTGCGAACAGGACAATTTTCCATTATAAACTTAGAGAAGTATCAGTGAAAAAGCAACGGTTAAATTCCGGGTTCTATTGTCTGAATACGGACCGATTCCTGCTTGCATCTGGCCAAAAAGTTTAATACAATGAACGAGCATGAATCGTCCTTTGTCCGGCCTCATGCAACAGCCTGCCTCCCGCGACAACGATCGACTCTCTAAAACTCGGAAGGATGTGTAATGAGACAGTACAGATCCATTATACTGAGTGCCGTCGTATATCTTGTCTGGAACGCCCTGCAGACAGCAGGCGCGCAAACACGCACCATCACGCTTGAAGATGCCGTCCGGCTCGCACTGGAAAAGAACCAGGAACTTGCGGTCGCCCGGCTTGAAACAGACAAGTCGCACGCCCGCGTCTCCGAAGCCTGGAGCAACACGATGCCCTCGATCAGTTTTGAAGGCACATACATGCGCGCGATCAAGAAACCCGTGTACTTCTTCCCCGACTTCTTCAATCCCTCGAGCGGGAAAATTCTGCCGATCGAGATGGGAACCGATCACTCGGTGAACCTGAACTTCACGGCCCGTCAGATCCTGTTCAATTCCGCCGTCATTATCGGCGTCGGAGCCTCGCGGATCTATGCCGATGCGGCGCACGAATCCTATCGCGCAAAAAAAGGCGAAACCATCGCCGCTGTCCGCAAGGCGTTCTATGCGGCGCTGCTTGCCGAAGAGGTGCGCGTGATGATGCTCGAGAATCTGAAGAACGCCGAAGACAACGTCCGCAATGTGGAGCTGCTTTCGAAGCAGGGCCTTGTTTCGGAATACGACCAGCTGCGCGCGCAAGTGGGACTCGAGAATCTCCGGCCCGCCGTGCTGCAGGCGGAAAACGGCGCCACGCTCGCCATTGAAGGCCTGCGCGGGGCGATCGGTCTGGACGTCTCGGAATCGATCTCGATCAGCGGGCAGCTGTCCTACGAGCAGCTCGATGATGCCGTCGTCAGCCGCGCGGTGGAAGAGGCCATGAGGACCAATCCGACCTTGAGCGCGCTCAAGCTTGCCGTCGATGTGAGCCAGGCATACGTCAATGTCGCGCGCTCCGACTACTTCCCCACACTCGCCGCCTTCGGCAATTTCCAGTATCAGGCGGCCAAGAACGATTTCAGGATTTCGACGAACGACTTCATCAAAAGTTCGACCGTCGGACTGAGCCTCACGATGAATATTTTTCAGGGATTCCAGACCAACGCCCGCGTCGAACAGGCCGTGATCGACCGGGAGAAGGCCCGGGAGCAGCTCTCGGCGTTCGAAGCCGGACTGAAGACCGGCGTGCATTCGCTCGTGCTCCAGCTGCATCAGGCGCAGAAGCGCGTCGAGGCGCAGGGCAGGACCGTCGAGCAGGCGCAGCGCGGATACAAGATCGCATCGTCGCGCTTCGCCAACGGATCCGGCACGCAGCTCGAAGTGAACGATGCGCAGCTGGCGCTCACACAGGCGCGCGTCAACCGCATGCAGGCGATCTATGACTATCTCGTCGCGTCGGCCGACCTTGAACAGTCGCTCGGCATCCTTCCGCCGTACGTCCCGTCCGAGTAGCCTGTGTCTGTGCGTGTGCGATCGCGAATGTCTGTTTCGATTTCATTTTATGATCAAGGACACCACCATGAAAAAGAGCGTTCGTTCGATACTGTCAATTTCCGCCTCCCTTGCCGCACTCTTCCTCTCATCCTGCGGCGGCAGCGCCAACAGCGATCCTGAAACGCCGCCGGCATCCACGGCGGCCAATATCGAAGTCCGCGAAGTGCGTCCCATGCTCTTTGAAGACGCGATCTTCGTCACCGGCATCGTCAAGGCATACGACGACGTCACGATCAGTCCCGAAGAGGGCGGCATCGTCAGGCAATGGAAGGTGAAAAAGGGATCCTTCGTGAAAGCGGGCACGGTGCTCGGCACGCTGAAGGACGATCTCCTGCAGGCCGGATATGATGCGGCCCTGGCGCAGTACAAGCTCGCCGATCTGAATTTCGAGAAACAGAAGAACGTGTTTGCCGAACAGGGCATCAGCGAGCTGCAGATGAAATCCTCCCAGTACAGCCGCGATGCGGCCAAGGCCGCCGCCGATCTGGCGAAGGCCCGGCTCGAGCACGCCAGGATCGTGAGCCCGATCGCAGGCGTGTTCGACAATTATTTCGTCGATGAAGGCGAGATGGCGCCTCCGGGCGCGCCGATCGCCCATGTGGTCAATGCATCGGCGGTGAAGGTTGCGGCCGACATTCCCGAGCGCAACGCGGCCGATATCCGCCTGGGCACGCGCGCCTTCGTCACTCCCGATATTTATCCGAACGATACGATCCGCGGCACGGTCTCGTTCGTCGGCGCCGCGATTTCACAGACAAACCGCACGCTGCCGGTGGAAATCCGGCTTGACAACACGGGCATGAAGCTGAAGCCCGAAATGATCACGCGCGTACGTCTCATCCGCGCCGTGAAGCCAAAGGCGATCCTCATCGACGAGAGCCTCCTCCAGCAGGCCGACCGCAACAAGACCGTCGTCTTTGTGGAGCGGGGCGGGAAAGCCGAAGAACGCGCCGTGAAAACAGGCGGCAAGCAGGGCTCGCTCGTCGAGATCACCAGCGGACTCGGCGCCGGCGACCGCCTTGTGACCGTCGGGGCCGCAAAGCTGGTGAACGGACAGCAGGTTCAGATCACGAAATAACTTCACGGAGTCCGAGAGAAAGAAAGTGAGCGTTTATTTCCATGCGCATCTGGGATAAAGCAGTCGATAACAAGGTCGCCGTCTACATCCTCATGCTGCTGATCGTCGTCGTGGGATGGCGCGCCTACACGGGGCTTCCGCGCGAGGCAAGTCCCGATATCAGCATCCCCATCGTGTTCATTTCCGTTCCCTACGTCGGCGCTTCGCCTTCCGACGTGGAGGGACTCGTCACACAGCCGCTGGAAAAGGAACTCAAGAGCCTCAAGGATGTCAAGCACATCACATCGTCGTCGAAAGAGGGATTGTCCTCCGTACAGGTCGAATTCACGACCAATGTGCCGGTGGATGAGGCCCTGCGCCGCGTGAGCGACAAGGTGACGCAGACGCGCTCGCAGCTTCCGGCCGACATCCTCGAGCCGATCGTGAACGAACTGAACCTGAGCGAATTTCCCATCATGTATGTCAATATCGGCGGCAATGTGGGACTGGCCCGGCTCAAGGCGATCGCCGAAGACATGCAGGATAAGATCGAGGCCGTGCCGGGCGTCTTACGGGCGGACCTGAACGGCGGCATCGAGCCCGAAGTGCAGGTCAACGCCGATGTCTACCGGCTCAAGGCCTACCAGCTCAGCTTCGACGACCTCGTCAATGCGATCCGCTCCGAAAATCTTTCGATTCCCGGCGGCACCATCGACGACAAGAAGACCTCGCTCTCGGTGCGCATTCCGGGAGAGTTCAAGCGTGTGAAGCCGCTCGAGGACATCGTCGTGAAGATCCGCGGCGGCAAGCCGATCTTCCTGCGCGATGTGGCCCAGGTCGATTACTCGTTCGAGGACCGGCAGACCTATGCCAGGCTCAACGGCCGCGAAGTCGTTTCGCTTGCCGTGCGCAAGCGCGCCGGAGAAAACCTGATCCGCATCGCCGACGAGACAAAGCGCATCGTCGATGAGACGCGTCTCACGCTGCCCTCGGGCATCGCCGTCGACATCTCGAACGACGTCTCGACATTCATCCGCCGCTCGGTCAAGGAGCTCGAGAATTCGATCATGACCGGCATGTTCCTCGTGGTCTGCGCGCTCTTCATGTTCTTCGGCCTGAAGAATTCGCTCCTCATCTCGACGGCCATTCCCCTTTCCATGTTCATCGGATTCATGGTGCTGGCCGCGGCCGATATCACGCTCAACTTCGTCGTACTCTTCTCGCTCGTGCTGGCGCTCGGCATCCTGGTCGACGACGCCATCGTCGTGATCGAAAACATCTACCGCCACCAGCAGGAATACAACAAGACGCCGGCCCAGGCCGCGAAGGACGCCGCATCGGAAGTCGCGCTGCCGGTGGCGACCTCCACATTCACGACGCTCTCCGGATTCATCCCGCTCCTGTTCTGGCCGGGCGTCGTGGGCGACTTCATGCGCTTCCTTCCCCTGACGCTCATCATCACGCTCTCGGCGTCGCTCTTCGTCGCCTTTATCATCTCTCCGGTGCAGGGCGCGCAGTGGATCGATTATAAAAAAGAGATCGCGAAGGCGAAGAAAAACCGGGAGCATCCCATCTGGTGGAAGAAATACAATCCCTTCACGATTATCTTTCATGAAGTGGACGAGCGCTTCTTCCCCTGGATGCAGCACCGATACGTCACGACGCTGCGCTGGACGCTCGCGCATAAGGGCGTGACCGTCTGGGGATCGGTCGCATTCCTGGTGCTCGTGCTTGTCCTCTTCGGCGCCTTCAACAAAGGCGTGGAATTCTTCCCCAAGACCGAGCCCAATCAGGTGACCGTGAATCTCGAAACGCCCGTGGGCACGTCGCTCGATGTCACCAACGCGCTCACAAGGACGCTGGAAGCACACCTCACACAGATCCACGGCGCGAAGGATGTCGAATTCATCGTGGGCAATGTGGGCACATCGACTGACTTTTTCGATTACGGCGGAACGGGCGTTCCCAACAAGTCGATCGTTGCGGTGAATTTTTATGAAATGAAGAAGCGGCATCAGAACACGTTCCATACGATGGAAGAAATCCGCGAGCAGACGCGCCGCATCGCCGGGGCCGAGATGCGCGTGGAGAAGGAGGAAATGGGACCGCCCGTCGGATCTCCGGTGAGCATCGAAATCAGCGGCGACGACTACGCGGAGCTTGTCGGGCTCTCGAAGCAGATCAAGGAACGGATCCGCTCGATTCCCAACCTCGTCGACCTGAAGGACAATTACAACGCCGGCAAGCCGGAAGTCGATGTGATCGTCGACCGCGAAAAAGCCGGCATGCTCTGGACGAGCACCGGACAGATCGCCGGCACCGTGCGCGGGGCGATCAGCGGCATCGAGGCGTCGAAATACCGCGTGGGCAAGGACGAATACAAAATCCGCGTCCGGCTCCAGGAGGACCAGCGCCAGTCGCCCTCGGACCTCGCCAATGTAAACCTCTCGTTCATGAACATGCAGGGTCAGCTCTTGTCGATTCCGCTTTCGTCCGTGGCCGACATCACGAAGACCACCGGCGTGAGCGAGATACGGCGCAAGGACCAGAAGCGCGTCATCACGATCACAGCCGATGTGCAGGGCCGATTGGCAAGCGCCGTGCTGGAGGATGTGAAAAAGACGCTCGCCACGTTCGAGATGCCGCCGGGATATTCGATCAACTTCTCGGGCGAGGAGGAGGAGCAGAATAAGGCCGCCGAGTTTCTGACGAACGCGTTCATCGGCACGCTGCTTCTGGTCTTCCTCATTCTCGTTTCGGAATTCAACTCGGTGAAGGTGCCGTTTGTGATCATGCTCTCGGTGCTGTTGTCGCTGATCGGCGTCTTCATCGGCCTGCTTGTGACCGGGCGGCCGTTCTCGATCATCATGACCGGCGTCGGCGTCATCGCGCTTGCCGGCATCGTCGTGCGCAACGCGATCGTGCTTCTGGACTTCGCCAAGCGCCGGCGCGACGAGGGACTGCCCATCGACGAAGCGCTCGTGGAGGCCGGCCGCGTGCGTCTGCGTCCCGTGCTCTTGACGGCGGCCGCGACCGTGCTCGGCATCATTCCCCTTGCCACCGGCGTCGATTTCGACTGGCGCGAGCTGCATTTCATCTTCGGCGCCGAAAGCGCCGGCATGTGGGCGCCGCTGGGCATCGCGATCATCTTCGGACTGACGATTTCCACATTCCTCACGCTCGTGGTGGTGCCGACATTCTATTCGCTTCTGGAAGAATGGACAGAGCGCGCCGGATCGTGGATACGGGGACTCTTCCGGAAGAGTTCCCCGCAGACAGAAGCGCCGTAAGACAGACACACTTCGTCTGCCCGCCGTGAAAAAACGCCCTCGCACGAAAATGCGCGGGCGTTTTTTGTTCCTCACTCGTCAAATTCGTATCTTAGAGTTTACCATTTAATTCCATCAGCGAGGACAAGGCGTGGCAGACAATAAAATCATTTTTTCCATGATCGGCGTGGGCAAGATCCACAAGCCGAACAAACAGGTCCTGAAGGACATTTATCTTTCATTCTTCTACGGCGCCAAAATCGGCGTGCTCGGATTGAACGGAGCCGGCAAAAGCTCGCTCCTGCGCATCATCGCCGGCATCGACAAGGACTATCTCGGCACGATCAACGTGCAGAAGGGCATCTCCTTCGGCTATCTTCCCCAGGAGCCGGAACTCGATCCCTCGAAAACGGTCAAGGAAGTGGTCGAGGAAGGCGTGCAGGAACTGGTGAATCTTGTGAAGGAGTACGAGGCGGTCACCGCGCAGTTCGGCGATCCCGATGCGGATTTTGACAAGCTCTTGGAGAAGCAGGGCGCGCTCCAGGAAAAGATCGAGCAGGCAAACGCCTGGGATCTCGACAGCAAGCTCGAGCAGGCGATGGACGCGCTGCGCTGTCCTTCGGGCGAGACGCCGGTCTCGGTGCTTTCGGGAGGCGAACGGCGCCGCGTGGCGCTCTGCCGACTGCTCTTGCAGGAACCCGACGTGCTGCTGTTGGATGAACCCACGAACCATCTCGATGCCGAATCGGTCGCATGGCTCGAGCAGCATCTGGCGCAGTACAAAGGCACGGTGCTTGCGGTCACGCACGACCGCTACTTCCTCGACAACGTCGCCGGCTGGATTCTCGAGCTCGACCGCGGCGAAGGCATCCCCTTTGAAGGCAATTACTCGTCGTGGATGGAGCAGAAGATGGCGCGTCTGAAGCTCGAAGAAAAGCAGGAGTCGAAGCGGCAGCGCATGCTGGCGCGCGAACTCGAATGGGTGCGCATGAATCCCAAAGGCCGGCATGCCAAGAGCAAGGCGCGCATCGCCGCGTATGAAAAGATGTATGCCGAACAGGGCGAGAAGCGCGACGAGGAAATCGAGATCTTCATTCCCTCGGGTCCGCGTCTGGGCGACGTCGTGATCACGGCCGAGAAGGTCCAGAAGGCCTACGGCGACAATCTCCTCTACGACGACATGAATTTCGTGCTGCCTCCCGGCGGCATCATCGGCGTGATCGGCGCAAACGGCGCCGGCAAGACCACGCTCTTCCGCATGATCACCGGGAAGGAAACGCCCGATGGGGGCGCGATCACCATCGGCGAGACGGTGAAGATGGCCTATGTCGACCAGAGCCGGCCGCTCGATCCGGATGCGACGATCTGGCAGGAGATTTCCGGAGGCGAAGACATTCTGAAGCTCGGCGCGCGCGAGATGAATTCGCGCGCGTATGTGGCGCGGTTCAATTTCTCGGGCACCGACCAGCAGAAGCTCACAAGCCAGCTCTCCGGCGGCGAGCGCAACCGCGTGCATCTGGCAAAAATCCTGAAGGAAGGCGCGAACGTCCTGCTGTTGGATGAGCCGACCAACGACCTGGATGTGAACACGCTCCGGGCGCTCGAAGAGGCGCTCACGAATTTCGCCGGGTGCGCCGTCGTGATCTCGCACGACCGCTGGTTCCTCGACCGCATCGCCACGCACATCCTTGCCTTCGAAGGAGAGAGCAAGGTCGTCTGGTTCGACGGCAATTATACGGAGTATGAAGAGAATAAAAAGAAGCGGCTGGGCATCGCCGCCGATCAGCCCCACCGCATCCGCTACAAGAAGCTGATGCGCGAGTGATTGCTGTCTGCGGGGGAGGCGAAGCGCTGCTTCGCCTCCCCGCCGCGGAGCTTCACTCTAATGATCCGCGTTATTTGATGCCGAGCTCCTTGCACATGCGGTAAAAGTTCGAGGGCGCAAGCCCGAGCTTGTCCGCGGCGTTCGAATCGTTGCTCGAGATCGAGCGCACGTACTTGAAATAGCGCGTCCGGAAAATCTTTTCCATTTCCTTATACGGCAGAACCGGACCGCTGTAGCGCTCTCCGAAGCCTGAGCCGTCCCTGGGCGCAATGGCGCTGCCCAGGATCATCGGATCTCCCATCTCCTTTGCCGTAATCTTCCCCGTCGAATTGAGCACCAGGCGCTGCACGACGTTGCGCAGCTCGCGCACGTTGCCCGGCCAGTTATAGTTGAGCAGGATCTCCTCCGCCTTCTGGTCCACCTCCGGCTTCGGCACGTCGAGATCGGCGCTGAAATACTCGAGGAAATGGTTGAACAGCAGCATGATATCCCTCCCCCGTACGCGCAAGGGCGGCACATCGAGCGGCACGACATTGAGGCGGTAATACAGGTCCTCCCGGAAACGCCCCGCGTTCACTTCTGCGGCCAGATCCTTGTTCGTCGCGGCAAGGATGCGCACATTGACCGCCATGCTGTCGGTGCGCCCGATCTTTTCGATCTCCCCTTCCTGGATCACGCGCAGCAGTTTCACCTGGGCCGACGCCGGCAGTTCCGACACCTCGTCCAGAAAGATCGTGCCGTTGTGTCCGACTTCGAAGAGTCCGGATTTAGGCGCCGTGGCACCGGTGAACGATCCTTTCTCGTAGCCGAAGAGCTCCGATTCGATCAGCTCGTGGGGAATGCTTCCGCAGTTGATCGGCACGAAGTTGTCGTACCGGCGCTTGCTCTTCAGATGGATGTTCCAGGCGACAAGTTCCTTGCCGGTGCCGGACCCGCCCGTGATCAGGATGTTCACATCGCTTTTGGCGTATTTCTCGATCGCCGCCTTCAACTGCACGATGGGAGAAGATTCGCCGATGATGCATTTCGAATCGAGCATCGCCTCGATGTTCCTCATGAGGCGCTTGTCGGACTTCACCTTCTGCTTCTCGAGCTTCTTCTTTTCGTAGGCGTTGACGATGCTGAGCACGAAATCGGTCGGCTGATAGATGAACTCCTCGATGTTGCCCGGATATTTCGTGCAGTACCAGAAGGCGCCGGCTTTCAGAAGACTGTTGGCAAAGGCGAAATCCGTCAAATTGATCGTCATCTTCGTGATGACGATGATCTGTATGAACGGATCGATGAGCTTGATCGCGCGGATGAGCTCCTCGCCGCGCAGCCCGCCCGAGATCTGGTAGTCGAGAATGATCACGTCGTACCAATCGGGCTTCGATTCCAGAAGCTCGACGGCGGCCTTTCCGTTGGACACCGTGTCTTCGACGCAGATGCGGTCGGAAAAGACGCTGACCGTGCTGTTGACGCGGGCGACATCGAAGTCCTCATCCTCCACAAGGAGGATCCTGATAAGCGCATTCGTGTTCATGGCAGCCTCAATTCCGGATGGTGATGCGGAACGAGCATCCGCCGCCGGGACAGTTGCCGGCATCCATCGTCCAGCCGCATTTGCCGGCCGCCATCTGATAGGCGATGTAGCACCCGTAGCCCGAATGGGTGCCGTGCGGATACTGCGACATATCCTTTTCGAGAAAAATTTTTTTGATTCCCCGGTACCCCGGCTCCAGGAGCTCCGGCCGGATGCCCTCTCCGTCATCCTCGATGAAAATGGAGGTGATGCGCGCTGCGGCGTCATAGACCGTTCTCAGCGTGATGGTGAGCGTTTCTCTGCCTCCGTGATCGATGGCGTTCTGTATGAGCGGCTCGAAGATCTCCCAGATGATGAACTCGTTCACGTGCACTTTCGGCACCGCCGGATCGAGATCCATCCGGAACCGGAACATCTCGTTCTTGCTCGAGACGCGGAGAAACACATGCTGCACGATGAATTCTATCACGGCATTGATGTTCGTGTTGAAGGCCGGACTGATGATCGTGTTGATGTCCTGGTCATACCACTTCATGTCGTAGATGATGCGCGAGATGAAGTTCGAATACGCGATCACGCGCCGCTTCATCTCGTCGAGATTGTCGGGCTTCATCGTGCGCACGTCGCTCTTGATGAACCCCATGATCTTTTCGGCCTTGTGGTGCGTGTGATAGATCCGCTTGGTGAAGACCGATTCCTTTTCGAGCTGTATCTGCTTCTTCAGGTTTTCTTCATGCTCCGCATGAAGCTTCGCCTGGGCCTCGTTGCGCTCCTCGACCGCGTGCGACGAGACCAGAAAGATCGTGATGAGACCGACGAAGATGAGCGCCGAAAAGACGATCGAGATCTTGTCGATGTTGGCCCTCACCTCATCCGTCAGGAACGAAAATTCAGGCGTGATGCGCATATAGAGCACGCCGCGGTATTCCCCGTCCGGCACGAACGGCACGAGCACATCGAACGTTTTCTGGTTCGAGACCGCGCTGATGATTTTCTCGTTGGCGCGGATCACGTCCTTCATTGCCGAAAAATACCGCACGCCCGCCTCATGCCGCACGTCGGCGCCGGGCGCATACGGCGGCAGCGTATTGGCGAAATAGCCGAAGAGCTTGCGCCCGTTGTCGATCACATACAAATTGTCGTTCCTGACAAGGATCAGGCAGATGTCCTCGACCGAATGCTGGATAAGCTGCTGCTTGATGATGACATTGAGCGAATAGATCATGCCCTTGTCCGTTTCCTCGTCATACAGGTGCACCCGCTGATGGTTCTCGAACAGGAGCTCGACATTGGTCGTGGTCACGATGGCCAGGCGCTCGGCATAATATTTCTGGAACCAGTTCTGCGTCTCGGAAAGGAATCCGCCGAGCATCGATTTCTGGACGAGCGTCAGGATGATCTGGAAGGCGATGAGCACGACGAAAAGCGCAATGATGTGCCGGATCTCGAAGCGGTAGCGCGAGACCTTCGACCTGATGGTTTCGAAGAGATGCACCGAATGCAAGGCCATGTGTCAATAAATATCGACAAGCATTTTATCGGAATTCACCGCGCGCGTGATCTGCTCGAGCGCCGCGGCGACGGAAATCCGGTTTTTCATTGCCAGCAGAAAATAATGCGACATGATCTTCGAGTATTTCGTATACTCCTTCGACAGGGGCCGGTAGACGCCCGAAGCGAGCAGCCGCTTGACCATGCGGATCTCGGGATATTTTTTCAGGCAGAGAGAATCCTCATAAAACGAGTTGAGCACGGGATAGTATCCGCCTTTGGCGTAGAGGATCTCCTGCGATTCCTCTTCGAGCAGGAAACGGATGAAATCGGCGGCCGCCGCCTTTTTCGTGCTGAACTTCGAGATCATCAGGTCCCATCCCCCAAGCACCGATGCCGGACGCCCTCCCTGCATATGCGGCAGAGGCGCGATGCGAAGCCTGCGCTGCTTTTCGACATCGACGGGCGTCATTTCAAAGTCGCGCTCGTAGGTCGTCCATCCGCGTATGAACAGCCCGTTCCGTTCTATGAAATACTGGAAGCTCGGCACTTCGGTGAATGTCGTGACGTCCGCCGGCGAGGCACGGCTGACATGCACCAGATCGACCATATGCTGCAGCGCCCGTGCGGCCTCCGGCGTGCGGAAATCGAATCCGTGTTCGGCGGTGTAGTCCGGATTCAGACTCAGAAGATGTTCGTAGAAGCTGCAGATGAATCCCTCGTAGTCGGCGGCAGGAAAGGTGTAATACGGCCCCGCAGAAGCCGCAGTCTTTCTGAAACCGAGGAATTGCGTCCATGTCATGCCGCTTTCAAGCTTCCGGATCAGCGATGCGCCGCCGGGAAGCGCTTTGAGGAGGTCCTCCCGGTAGAAAAGCGCGCCCTGGTCGCGCACCAGAGGAATGGAGACCAATTGGCTGTCGCTGTAGCATGTCTGCATCGCAAGCGTCGTGATCTTCGAGAGCTGGGCGTCGGAAAAATACGCGCCCAGGGGCTCCGCCCATTTCGCAAAGCGCGGCACCCAGATCACGTCGACGGCAAAGACGTCGATCCCGTCGCCTTCGCCTCTGAGCGATCGCGCAAGGATTTCCTTGCGCTCGTCGGTATTGAAATCCTCGTTGGCAAAATCGGTCGGAATGACTTTCACCGCGCCGGCATGGAGCCTGTTGTACTTGTCGATGAGAAGGCGGTGCGCTTCAGTGATGCGGTCGGCGAAGTAGAGTTCTGTGACGGGACTTTTCTTCTGGGGAACGGCCAGGTAATACGGAATGATGTACGCCAGTGCGACGAAGATCAGAAGAACAATACCCCAATGCTTCCTGATGAGTGAGCCCATATCGGATTCTCGGATACGAATGGATGAGAACTCGGACAGTCGCGTTTCGGGATGTGTCTTTGTGCAAAGCTACCAAAATTGCGATCAAAATGCCACGCTTACTTCACCACCAGCAGCCTGCGTGTTTCGGCAGTCACGGAGCCGTCGCGCCCCTCGGCCTGCATGCGGCAGAGATAGACGCCGCCGGCATGGCGCGCCGCGTCGAAGGAAACCGTGTAGATGCCGCCTGATTGTTCGGCATCGACCAGCGTTTCAACAACGCGTCCGAGCAGATCGTAGATGCGGATGGTGACGCGGCTCCGCTTGGCAAGCCCGTAGCGGATCGTGGTCGATGGATTGAACGGATTGGGATAGTTCGGATAGAGCGAGGAGCGCAGCGGGATCGCCTCATCGCGCCCGGCCTCCGTCACGAGCGCCTGCGCCGGCACACCAAGATAATCAAGATACATCCATCCCCAGAACAGCTCCATTTCAATCGTGTTGTCTCCGGCGCGAAGCGGCACACTGAATTTCTTCTCGAGCCATGCCGTGGTCGAGGAGGCCGTAAATTCGAGCGTCGAAACGCGCGTGCCGTTCACATTGATATATTGCGTTTTCGGCGTGGCGTAATGCAGCCTGTATCCGATGGCCAGCTCGTATGTGCCGGCGGCAGCCACGCCGGAGACGGTCCATGTCACCGTGCCGGTCTGTGTCGCCATGTCGACGAAGGCCCCGCCGCTTGCGGTATTGTCGCTTCTGACTGTCATGCCGGCGCCCTGCCGCTGGGCGCGTTCGGCCTCGATGCGCACCATGGTCGGCCTGCCGTAGATGAAGACGACCTTCGAGGACGTGCGCCGATGCCCGGCGTTATCGACAGCCACCGCCGTGAGCGAATTTCTTCCCATGCGCGGTGCGGTCCAGACGATCATATACGGCGGCGCCGAGGCTTCGCCGATTTTCACCGTATCGGAAGCAAAGAACTCGACGCGCGCGATCGATCCGTCCGGGTCGGAGGCTTCGGCGCGTATGACGACGGCCGAAGTCTCGGCGATCGTCGTATCGGGGGCGGGCGCAGTGAGTGCGACCACAGGCCAGTCGCCGCCGATGCCGTTCACATCCACATCATTTCTGTGCAGGTCATACATCGACTGCATCGATGCGAGCATATCGGGAATGGAGGAAAACGCGGCATCGGTCCAGGACCAGGCCAGTGCGCCGGCATAGCCCGTCTGGTAGAGCGTGTCATAGAGCCGCTGCCGGGGAACGGCGTACGTGTCCTTCAGCGCGAATTCTCCGACGACGATCGGCTTGTCGAGCTGCCAGTACCCGGCCGCGTGATGGAACGGCGAGATGCTCGTTCCCCCGCCGATGCCTTCATAGTAATGCACCGAGTAGAAGTCGAGCGTGCCGGATGCATCTCCGCCTGCAGCGATCAATCGGTCGTCGCGGTAATAATTATAGGCGGGGCGCGAGGCCGCACGTGCGGCATGCGCGATGATCTCGTCTGCCGGAAGCGCCATACGGTATTTCCGTCTGAAGCGCTCTTCAAGTTCCCGTTTTTCCTGTGCGCTCATCGGCACCGGCGCTTCTTTTGCCATCGCAACAGCCGGCACATCGGTCATCGCATAGAACGCCCAGGCGCCGCTTGTCACAAGCGCCTTCGGATCGCGCCGGTGGATGGCGCCGGCGCACAGATTGATGAAGCGCTGAATCGATGCCATGGGCACATGCCGCACGGCGCTCCATCCGAATTCGCTGCTCATGCCTTCCGGCTCGTTGAAGATCTCCCAGGCAATGATGCCGGGATGTCCCTTGAGCGAGTCGACCATCGGGATGAGACAGCGCTCGATGTAGGCGCGCGTGTAGCTCGTATCGGCAAGCAGGAGCGTATTCCGTTGGAGCACCGTGGCGCTGTTCGATAAGGAAAGCATATCGAAGGACCACAGGCAGAGCTTCATGCCGACTTCGCGCTCCCATGCCAGATCGAGCACGCGGCGGATGTCGCCGATCGTGCCGCTGCCGGGCCCCGTCACGAGGCCCGTATCGTTGAATGCCGGCGTCAGCGCGCCGTTGGTATGCAGCCACCACCGGAGCGCATTGCCGCCGTGATCGTGGATCTGCAGCAGCACGTCGCCGAATTGCGCAAAGTCGGTGAAGCCGGGTCCGATATCGGAAGCGAAGCTGATCCATGCAAGATTGGCGCCGCTCAGAAACAGCTGCTGGCCGTTATAGGGAATCCGGTTCGACTGTGAAACGGCCGCCTGAGCGATGAGGCCTGCGGCAAGGACCGCAATCAGCTGGCTGTGAATACGCATCGTGAGGCTCCGGAGACAGTAAGAGAGTGTGACAAGATGTAGTACCAATATACGAAGGGCGGACGGCAAGGAACAACTTTTTTTCGCCCTGCCGGCCGCCCGTTGCCGCTTTCATCCGATGAGAAACAAACGCATCGCGTCACTTCAACAGCATCATCTTTTTCACCGAAACGAAGCTTCCCGCTTCAAGCCGGTAGAAATACACGCCCGATGCGTACTTTGCCGCATTGAACCCGGCCTCATGCGGTCCGGCTTCCATCAGGGGCTGGTTGACGAGCACGGCCACCTTCTGCCCCAGCACGTTGTAGATCGCAAGATTCACGCGCGACGGCTTTGCCAGCGAGAAGCGGATGGTCGTCGCCGGGTTGAACGGGTTCGGATAGTTCTGTGCAAGCTCGTATGTGTACGGAGCCTGCCCGTTGTCGACGCCGGTGATGACCTGCTCCTTGATCAGCTGCAGGTAATCGATATTGACATTGCCTCCGCTCACCGTGATCGTATGCGAACCGGCGCTCAGCGCGAACTTGTCGCTCATCATGTCGAGTCCGGTCGAATCGGTCTTGCCTTTGAGCGACATCGTGGCAAGCGTGGTCGTGCCTTCCTTCACAGTCAGCGTCTGGGCGGCCGATCCGGGATTCTGATAGAAGACGCGGAGATGGTAGCTGCCCGCGCTCTTGACGCTCATCGAAGCCGCGACGGACCCGTTGGTGCCCATCGAAACCGATTTGAAGAGCGACGGCACCCAGGGCGCGCCTTCGCCCTTCGGCGTGACAATTGCCGTCGTGGCATCGGGCGCGCGAAGCGCTTTAATCAGGTTCGCGCCCGTAACGGTCTGGCCGAGCGGCGGCGTGACGCCGTCCTTGATCAGGTCGATGCCTCCGAATTCCTGATAGCCCCATGAAGGCGTGATCTTGATCGTGTTCTTGCCGGTCACAAATACGAACTTCGACTGATCGGCCGCGAGAATGGAATCTTTGGGGAAGAAATACCAGTTCCACTTGTTGTTGTCGAGATTGATGCCGACGCCTCTCTTCGGATCAGAAGTGCGCTGCTTCGATGTGAACTCGAGCTCGCCCCAGCCGATCACATCATGGATCTCCGCACCGTTGATGAAGAAATGCTGTCCGCGCATGTCCTGGCTGCGCATATGCGACCACACGTTCATGCCGTAGACGCCTCCGGCCGGCAGATCGAAGTCCCACTGAATGAACCCGCCGCCTTCCATGTAATAGTACGAGAATCCGGAGAACGACGAGACGGAAGCCGTGCCGCCGAGCGTCGATTTCTCGGCCTCGACGGTCGAGTCAACCGTGAAGACGGTGACCGGCCCGCCCAAGGCCTCGAGATCCTTGATATTCTTGTCGAAGTTCGAAAGCCATGTGGCCTTCTGTGCCGGGAACCAGTTCAAATCGCCGATCGGCAGCTGATCGGTGCCCGCCGTCAGGAGGTTGGCCTGCGTATAGGAGAAGTTTTCCGGAAGCGGCCAGATCACATCGGCCGGATTCGCCAGCGGCTTGTAGAAGTAGCGCGTGGCCGGCGTGCGGCCCGCCCTCAGAAGCGTGATATTGCTCCACATCGAATCGATCATCGATGCGCCTGTGGCCGTCGAGAGCGGCTTGAGCCAGTCGGCATCGGATGTGGGATATTTCAGTCCCGCCGGCACGGCTGTCAGCCACACGGTATCCTTCACGACCATGTTCGGATAGAGCGCCAGGAAATCGAGCTTCGTGACCGGATCGATGAACCACGCGCGGTGAATCGTATCGCCGTAGAGCGTGGTGAACTTCGGATCAAGATACGCATACTCTTTCGTGATGACGATGCGGCGGCCCTGCTCGGGACCATAGATCGAGGGCAGCGCGCCGATGGTGAAGAGGCCGTTGTGGCTGTTGCGCGGATCGCGTCCCGTGTTCGTCATATCGGCGTAGCCTTCACCGTGCCACCAGCCGTTGACGATCAGATTGTTGGCGATGTAGGCCTCCTGGAACCAGTTGCCGGTGTTCACCGCGCGGCCCATGTTGACGAACGTATTGTGGTTGATGCGGAGGTACTTCGCCGATCCGCCTTCCAGCTGGAACGCCGTCATGCCGACGTTGAAGAACGTGTTGTTCTCGACCACGACGCGCTTCTGGTCCGCCCAGATCGAGATGCCGCGTCCCTCCCACTGCTGCGTGCTCGGCTGCCCGACCAGATTGCGGAATTTGTTGTTCGTGAATGTGATGTCGTTGCCCGTACCGGTGAAGGCGACAAGGGCGAAGTTGCTGTACTCAAGAATGCAGTTGTCGATGACGAACGTCTTGTTGCTCGCATCGACCTGGATCGGCTGATAGGAGGTCTGCACGCCCTGCGCATTCGTGCGCCCGGAGATGTAGAGATTCTTCAATGTCATGTTGTCCACGCCGGTGATGAGACGCGTGTCGCCTGAGGTGCCGTCGGCGCGGAGATCCATCATCTGGATCTCGGGCGGGTAGTCGGTTCCGTTCGGACTGACATACTCGCCGACGATCCGCAGCGTGAAGTTCTTGTTTTCGATGCGGTCGGCTTCCCAATAGACGCCGTTCTTGAGCAGCTTGTAGACGCGGTTGGCATTGGCCCGGGCTCCTCCGGAAACCGTGTCGCCGAGGATTGCGCTCCGCAGCGCGTTTTGTATCGGAAGCTTCGATGACTGGTCCTGCCACTGGACGGTCATCGTGTCTCCGACGATCTGCGCCTTGACCGGCCGGGCGGCAATCAGCAGCGCGCCGAAAAGGAACCCCAGCAAGAGATCATACCAAATGGATTTCATAGCGGTACTCCTTTGTGTTGTTGGGATGGTTGAACAGTGAACTATGCTCTCCTCCTGTGAAGTCTGTGTTTGCATGCTAGAACTTGAATCGCAGTCCGAGATCGACCGTCAGGCCGTAATATTCGAGCGAGGTCGGATTGAGCTGCTGATACCCGAGCAGGCTCTCGTCGTGCCGGTTGTTAAGATTGTTGAAGTTCGCATAGAGCTGAAGATGCTCGCCGATCTTCTGCTGCACGGCCAGGTCCCAGCGCTTGTAGGGCGCGGTGAAGGCGTCGGTGATCTTCGTCTGGCCGATGGTCGTGACCTTGTCGGACTGCGAGAGATACGATGCGCGGATCGAGAAGCCCAGGTAATCGTAGCCGATCGTGACATTGGCGATGTGCGCCGGCTGTCCGGGCATCCGCTGGTTACGGATCGTATCGCTCAGCTGTATCGACGTGATGTACGAGCGCGGCGGCACAAAGCGCGTGACGGGCGTTGTCTTGAACTGCTGGACGTCGATGGTGGATTCGATGTATGTCCAGTTCACATTGAGCACCAGGCCCTTCAGGAACGACGGCATGAACCAGAAGTTCGTCTGCCAGTCGAACTCCACGCCTTTGTAGACCGCGGGATTCGGATTGTTGATGTAGGTGTCGACCTGCGGCGCGCTGCTGAGCCAGGATTCCGGCACATTGAGTTCCGAGGGCAGGCGCCGCGCCACGGCCGTATCCATCTTCTGTATCGTCGTGAACATGATCAGGTTGTCGATCGATTTGTGGAAGCCCGAGACGGTCAGCAGCCCCACATACTGCTGATAGATCGAGACGGACGCGTCCCAGTTCTTGGAGCGCGAATCCTTCAACCCGGCGTTCGCCGCCATCGCATACGACTGATACGAGTTGATGTGCGTGATCGGCGCGTACATCATGTAATCGGGCCTTGTGAGCGTCATGGTCCGCGCCAGACGCACGATCATCCATTCGAACGGCTGCAGCTTCAGGTGGATCATCGGCAGCCAGAATGAATTTCTCCGCTCGTTCTCGTTATGCTGGACGTCGCCCGGCGTCTGCTGCACGTTGCCGTTTGTCACGACATCCCTGAAGCTCTGACCGTGATATTTCGTATAATCCGCATCGAAGCGCACGCCGGGAGTGAATGTGATCATGGGACCGATGTTAAACTCCGCCATGATGTAGCCCGCGCCATACTG